>JAAFIV010000021.1 GCA_013298775.1 Ignavibacteria bacterium
CTTTTCATACTGTTCCGCCGCTACGGGGAGTTTATTTTGCGTGTAAAATACCGCGCCTGTGGAGTTCGTCAAAAAGCCTAAACCTCGCTTGTAATCACGCTCCTCGTAGATTTTCCGAGCTTTTGCGTAATATTCCTCCGCGTCTTTGACCTTTGTTTGATTCAAAAGAATTGTCCCCAAAACGTGATACACACGCGCTCCGACAAGTGCCGTGCTGAGATTACTCGTTTGCGCCAGTTTCTCTGCTTCTCGCACATACACAAGAGCAGAATCTGGCTTGCCGAGCGTGTAATTCCAATACACGCCCAAATCGCAAAGCGCACCAATCCTTGTGCTGTCGTGCTTGGCAGTCGCTATCACTCGCCGCACGGAATCTGCCTGAGTGCGTGTTTGCAGAAAATTCCACTGCGCCTGAAGGCTTTCAGAATGAAAAGCAGCGAACGTGAGAATGATGAGCAGAGCGCGTTTCATAGCTATTTCCTATCAACATTTGCTTGAAGTTCGACAATAAACGTCGCACCATGCCCTGCTTCCGATTCGCACCACACATTGCCCTTCATTGCCTCCACCATTTTTTTGACAATACTCAAGCCCAGACCGCTACTGTGTTCGCCGCCTGTTGGCTGTGCTGAAAGACGGGCAAATTTTCCGAAGAGTTTTGATTTATCTTCCTCCGTCAAGCCCGGACCTTGGTCTTGAATTTCAATGCGAATAGTTTGGACATTGGTCATTGGCGGAGTGTGCCGCCGTACCCGCACAAATACGTGCTTCCCCTTGGGCGAGTATTTTACGGCATTTGAAATAAGATTATCCAAGACTTGATGCAGACGGCGTTCATCCGCAAAGGCAAGCATATTCTCAGGCGCGTCAATGCTAAGAGTAATGTTCTTTTCTGAAGCTCGTTGCATATAATCATTAGCAACGAATTGTGCTGCGGTACTAATGTCCATCACGGTTGTTGCAATTTCCATTTTGCCTGATTCCAACCAGTGGTCATCCAGCAAGCCCTTCACAAGTTCGAGCATATTTTGTGCTGTTTGGCGAATATAGCCGACAAACTTTTGGTAGTCTTCCTGCGAAAGGTGATACCCATTTTCAGGCAGCATCAACTCGGTCATCCCCAAGACCGCACCAATAGGGTTCTTGAGGTCGTGCGAGACAATTCCCAAAATTTCGTTTTTCTCGTTATTCAGCGCAGAAACACGCGCCAATGCTACTTCCAGTGCTGCATTTTGCGTGGAAAGGTCGTACTGTTCAAAGCACAAACGAATTGTTTCCAAGAGTTCGGCATCTTCCCAAGGCTTACCGATAAAGCGGTAAATCGCACCGTTATTGACGCTATCAACGATTTCCTTGATGTCCGTGTAGCCCGTGAGCGTTACGCGCACAGCATTGGGTAAGATTTTTCTACTTTCGCCAAGGAATTGCGCCCCAGACATATTTGGCATGCGCTGGTCAGCAATAATGACTTGCGGAGAGAATCCACTTTCCAAAATTGCAAGAGCCTCTGCGCCTGACTCAGCACTGCGAACTTTGTAATAAGGAGAAAAAAGATTTGTCAGCAAGAGCAAAATACTGGGTTCGTCATCCACGAGAAGCAAGTATCTACGATGCCTTGGGGAGTTTTGAATATCCTGCACATCTGAGGATTCAACCTTTTTTAATTTGAGCATAACCGAAGAAAAATAATTCAGAAAAAGTGGTAACCTTGATGGCAAGAAAAATACGATTATTGAAGTAGAAACCCTACAATTTTTCGCCGAAGATTTTCACCAATGAAGCCAGTGTTTATGATGCTTTGGGCAATTCCACAATAAACGTCGCACCCGCCGGAAGACCATCGCCCACTTCCGATTCGCACCACACGCGCCCATTCATCGCCTCGACCATTTTCTTTACAATGCTCAAGCCCAGCCCCGTACTGTGTTCGCCGCCTGTTGGTTGAGCAGAAAGACGAGCAAATTTGCCGAAGAGTCTTTTCATATCTTCTTCAGAAATACCTGGTCCTTCGTCCTGTACTTCGATGCGAAGCGCACCATTACTTGATTTCAGGCGAATAAACACATTTTTATCAAACGGTGAGTATTTCACAGCATTCGAGATAATATTGTCCAAAACCTGCATCATTGCTTGTTCATCAGCATACATTAGGCTCTCTTTTGCTTCATTGGCAAAATGCAGTGTAATTCTTTTTGCTGCAGCTGATGGTCGGAATTGCTCAATCGTGCTTGCGAGCATCGGTACAATATCAAACGCAATCATGGTAAATTGCATCCCCCCCGATTCCAAGCGATTAACATTGAGAAGATTTTTTACCAACTCAAGCATCCTATCTGAGGTAACGACGATTTGCCCCGTGATTTCAGGCACTTGTTCTTGTTCCACAAAACCAAGATGGACAAGTTCTGCCAAGCCACGTACCGCACCAATAGGGTTTTTCAAGTCGTGGGCAACAATTCCCATGAGTTCATTTTTTTCAGAATTGAGGGTTGTGAGCTGTTCATTTTGTTCATGAAGGGCTGTATTGGTAAGCTGAATTTCTACTGCTTGGCGTTCAAGAATTTCTTTTTGATAATTGATGTGACTATTGGCATCGCGCTGGCGTTTATACAGGAGCCAAATGACAAAACCGACAATCATGGACACGCCAAATCCAAGTGCGATGAGATTCACCTTCATTCTTTGAGATGCAATTTCCAATTCACTTTTTGCCGTTTCACGGCTTGTTTCCAAAGCAGCTATGGCTTGTAACATTCTCCCCGAAAAAATAGAGTCTTTTTTCACGGCATATCGTTCAAAAAACATATTGGATTGGCGAAAATCTCCCCTCAAAGCGTGTATATCTGCGAGTATTTTGAAAATAAAGGGCTGATGAAATTGAATGCCATATTGTTCCGAAAGTTTGAGCGCAGAGTCAGCGAGTTGTAGTCCTTTTGCGGTATCTCCACAGCGAAAATATATCCACCCCAAAAGCCCTGTAATTTCAGTTCTATTGGAATACTCCCGAACACCAGTAAGTCTCACGAGTGATTCTTCCGCCAAAGGTCGTGCTTTCGTGAATTCTCCTTGTTTGGAGAGTACCCGCGCCAGCCCGAGCAAACTCCTTCCCACAAGAGCGTTATTGTTCAGTGTTCGTCTCAGCACAAGGGACGTATCAAGGTTCGTGTAGGCATTCTGCAAATCCCCGTCTAGCTCTAATGCCCATGCCATACTTGCGTGTGCTTGTGCAATGAGCTTCGGATTATTGAGTTTTCGACCAATTTCTTGCGTTGCTCGGTGATGCCTGAGCGAAATGTTAATCTGCCTCAAATCCGCATAATTACTGCCAATCCGCATATTTGCCCACGCCATATCTATACTATCACCCAATGCTTCTGCAACAGAAAGTGCCTTAAATGCTGCGGCTACCGATTCAGCATAGAGACCGCGTATCTGAAGGACGGATGCGTTCTCGAGCAAAAGCTCGCAGTGCAGTTTGCTTTTGGGCAAGGTTTCCACGTGCCGCACAGCCAAAAGCAGCGTAGAAAGCTGCTTGTCTGGCTGCTCATTTCGCTCATAGGCTTTCGAGAGTTCCAGCATCGTGCGAATGCGCGTGGTGTCTGGTATGGCTGATGATAATACGGCACGGAGCGAGTCAATCTGCGTTCCTTGAGAAAATACGGGTAATACCGACATCAGTACGCACAAAGCTACCGGAGCAAATTGCTTGATATTGCGCTGCATAAATATCAGTAAAAAAGTTGTTTCCGATGAGTTATCATCCAGCATGAAATGTGGACGTTCTACACTTCAACTCGTGGTAATTCCACCATAAACGTCGCGCCTTTGCCTAGCTCCGATTCGCACCACACCTTGCCATTCATTGCTTCCACCATTTTCTTTACGATGCTGAGTCCTAGCCCCGTACTATGCTCGCCACCTGTTGGCTGGGCAGACAGACGTGCGAATTTGCCAAAAAGTTTGGACATATCACTGGGCGAAATACCTGGTCCTGCGTCCTGCACCTCGAAACGAAGGTGATGATTGCTTGGTTGTACACGAACAATAATTTTTTTTCCTTGTGGTGAAAACTTAATTGCATTGGAAATGAGATTTTCCAATACTTGCTGAAGCGCATTACGGTCGGCAAGAAACGCTGCGCCGGCAGCACCTTGTTCGACGTTGAGGGCAATATCTTTCTCGGCAGCGCGGTAATCGTACGCATCAGCGATAAACTCCACAATGTTTGTATCAACGCTTTCTAGTACCATTTCGAGTTTGCCAGACTCTATTTTATTGATGTCCAGTAAATTCCCGATGATATTCAGCATAAAGTCGGCGGAGCGCGTGATACCTTGCGTCCACTTTTGTACTTTCTCAGCAGTAGCGTTCAAATACTGGTCTTCAATGAGCTGCGCAACCAGCACAATGTTCGTGAGAGGATTTTTCAAATCGTGCGCAGCAATACCCAAAAACTCGCTTTTTTCTGCGTTCAATTCTCGTAGCTCGCCGTTTATTTCGCTGAGGCTTTTGTTTACTTGTTGTAAATGCTCATTCGTTTGGGAAATTTCCAACGATTGCGCTTGTAACAGTTCTTTCTGCTGTCGTATTTCCTCGTTTTGCTGACGAAGCAACCCCTCAGATGAACGTTTTATGCGGTATCCGTTGAGAACCAAGCCCAGAACGATGACGAGCACGAAGACAGCAATGACAAACGTCCTGCGAAGCGACACAGCATTCATGTTCTCAACCATGCGCTGATGCTCTACGGCTTGTATTTCCCTATCTTTCCGCGCAATCTGGTAACGTCCTTGCAAATCTGCTACACGCTGCGAATTTTGCATTGCACTCACGGAATCTTTCAAGACAACATATCGGCGAAATGCCGCATAACTACTTGCTTCCTTGCCCGTTGCAGCATAAATATCAACAATATACTTCATTGCATCGCGCTCCTCGACAAGCGCACCGATGGACGTGGCGAGAAATAAGGCACTGTTAGCATGGAATAATGCTTTGGAATAGTTTTTTTGCTGAATAAATCCACGAGCGAGACTGTTATGCACCACCGCAAGTCCGCGCCTGTCGCCAAGTTTTTCGTATATCGGAATCACTTTGAAATGAGCCTGCCGCGCTTTTTCAATATCGCCCGCACGCTCCCATGTGCTGCCTAGCCCACCATTGCTAAGGGCAATTCCTTGAACATCACCAATTTTTTCAAACTGCTCAAGAGCCTGTTGATACCAATGCGAGGCTGAATCCGTGAGCTTCATCTGTTCATAGAGCATTCCGAAATTGAGCGCGGAGTGCGCCATAGCGAACGTATCGGCAAGATGTATCCGAAGCTGGAATGCTTTCCATTGATAGTCCAGAGCTTTTGGAAATTCCTCTTTGAGCGCGTAGGCAAAGCCAAAGGTAACATACACCCGTGCGAAAATGCGCTGCAATTCACGCTGCTCGCTTTGAGATTGATTTTTAGACTGGGTGTTATTTTCACTGAGCGAAAGACTATACTTCTCGCATAAAGACTGGGCTTGTAGGCAATTCCCCATCGCACCTTCATAATCACCACGACTTTGATAAATAGCGGCGATATTCAGCAGCACATCGGCAAGTGGTAACGTATCGTGAAGTTGCCCAAAGAGAACACTAGCGCGAGTTTGCGTGGCAAGCGCAGAATCATATTGGTCTTGATTCCGCAGCACGATGCCAATAGTAGCGTATGCCCGTGCCTGTTCGCGTACGTTTCCCTCTTTTTCCGCTCGAAGCAAGGTAGCTTGCGCCTCGCGCAGGGCATCGGCAGGAGCAATAGTTGTCAGCAAAAAAGCATGGCGATTGAGTTCGGAAAGAGACGGAAGAGAATCTTTTTGAGGCAAGGCAAATACCCCCGAAGACATGCCAATACTGACAAGCAGCAATACACTTTCGCTCAGGAAGAGAGCAAAATGCCGATAAGAATGAAAAAAGAAAAAATTCATATAAAAGCAATAGAAAATTGGAAAACGCGAACACTTCAAACGCACATTCAATGTACTACGGAATTGTCGTTGCAGGCAATTCCACAATAAATGTCGCGCCCGTCGGAAGACCGTCGCCCACTTCCGATTCACACCAAACTCTTCCATTCATTGCTTCCACCATTTTTTTAACAATGCTCAAGCCCAGACCGGTACTGTGTTCGCCGCCTGTCGGACGGGCAGACAGACGTGCGAATTTACCAAAGAGTTTTTTCATATCCTCTTCGGAAATACCTTGCCCTTCGTCCTGTACTTCCACACGCACCGCATCACCACTGGTTTTTATGCGTACAACGACATTCTTGCCGTGTGGCGAGTATTTCACGGCGTTGGAAATGATATTATCAAAAACTTGCTGAACGGCTTGCTCATCGGCAAATACTCGTGTTTCTGATGTCTCAGTGGAAAAATGAAGGGTTATGTTTTTTGCAGTGGCTTGTGAATGATAGCCCGCAACAATCATGTTGAGAATTGGCTTTACATCAATCTGCACAATCGTAAACTGCGCCGCGCCTGATTCTAAGCGGTTTATATCCAAAAGATTCGTTACCAAATCCAGCATTCTGTCGGATGTATTCACAATTTTACGAGAAATATGAGGAACTTCTTCGTGAGGAATAAAGCCATCTTGCATAAGCTCAGCAAAGCTCCGCACCGCACCAATAGGGTTCTTCAGGTCATGCGCGACAATGCCCATGAGTTCATTTTTTTCGGTGTTCAGTTCGGAAAGAGTTATGTTTTGTTCTTGAAGTTGAGAATTGATGACTCCAATCTCAATTGCCTGATGTTCAAGCATCATTTGCCGTTGTTGAAGTTCGGCAGTGCGCTCCTCCACTGCTGTTTGGAGGATGATGTTTTGGTCGCGTTGTAATCGTAAGGTTTCATCCTGAGCAGCAATCTTGTCCTGACGAAGCCTCTGGAAACGTTGTGCCAAAGCAAGTGAGAACATTATGCCGTCAAACAAGATGGAAATTTGTGTGCTACTGCGCGTTAATGCAGAATTGTTAATAACACCAATGTTTGTAAACATGGTGATAAGCCCTGAAATCAATGCGCCATAAAATGCAAGATTGACAAAAAGAAAATACTCATTTTTACTGTTACTTTTCTTCTGCACACGAAAGGAAATGAACGCAAATAAAATAAAACATGGCACCATAGCCAACGCCTGCATCATGTTTACCGTCAAATAATCAAAAAACAATCCTGCCATCATCGTTGCTATCCAATACAACACCACACCATTCAACATACGGTGCAAGCGAGGAAAATTCTTTGTTTGCAGAAACTCTTGAAGAAGAAGCGTAAGCCCTAAGCACACCACTCCTACCGAAAACAACGTTGCATATTGCAGGAGAAACCCGCTTTGAGGAAAGATATATTCTGCCGTAATGCCATTGTAGGTAAGGATAAACAACACCGCACCAAACATATAAACGAGATAGCGCAGATATATCTGCTCACGTGATATGAAGAATGGCAGCAAATTGTACAGCGTCAGCACAATCACAACGCCTATGAAAATACCAAATACCAGCAAAGAAGCAATACTGGTCTCAATAAAGGCTTCACGCTTATAGAGCGTCATGGGTAGATTGAAGCTGCTCGTGGTGTGAACACGCAGATACACGGTTTGAGGCGTAGAATCAGGAAGTTGCAAGGGAACAACAAACGTGCGGAAACGTATTTCCCGCTCATGGAACGGCACGTGGTCTCCCAAGTGAAATATCCTCATTGTGCTATTGCTTTGTGGAACGTACACATCTATGCTATCAAGCGGCGGGAAGGCTATTTCAAACAGCCAGTTGTTGTAGTTTGGCGAGGTAGTGTTTCGCACTGCAAACCGAAACCAATATGGCGACTGAGTGAATCCAAAAGAAATCGAATGGTCTTTGGAATATGTCTTCCAAGCAGTTTGCGAAGCCGAAGAGACAGCCGCAAACGTCAGCGTACGCGATACATCCTCAATATACTGCACTCCCGAATGAACCTCCTGTTTGTCCAGACCATTGTGCAAGTGATACACAACCGGCATAGATACTTGCGCCTGAGCAATAACCTCGAAACAAGACGATAATGCGACAAAAACAAACATGCCGCACCAACAACGCATGAAGAACCAATTTCTGCTGCACATAAGCGTACAATTCAAGTTTTACGACACCATACATTTCATTCGGCAATATACGCATCTTGGGAAAATTCCTTACAGAGAAAGCTGGATTCAATCATCGAAAAGCCATTTCATTCGCGCTATTTCCCCCAAAGCTCACGTGCTATGCGGCTTTTCAGAAAAACGTGTGCCTCGGCTTCTTGCCTACGTAGCTCAAGAATGTGATTATTACTCATACCTAAATAGCCTGAATCGCCCGCCAAATCTTGCTCTTGAACGAACTCCAAGAGATTTTTTGTTTCTGTCCATTGTATGCTTGCATTGGTGAATTCTTTTTTTCCTTCGGCATTTGTTTGATACTCTTTCGTTGGAATTTCTGCTAATTCCGCAAACGTCATTGTCCCCGTTTCAGGCGGGTTTTGGAGCATATTCCGTAGGAAATTTCTATCGCTGTGTTCTGGCGATGAGGACACGCGAATACCTACCGAGCCTAGAAATGATGCACTCTTTGAGGATGGTTGCCGAGTCCGCGACGGAGGTATCTGCGCCGAAAAGATATTTTTTTGTTCATAGACCAGCACCGCACTTTCTATGCGATTGGTATCGTAGGTGTGTGCGTAAAAATTCCTCACCGTCTCACACTCTTTCTCTTCCAGCATTTCTGCTGGTATTGGGCGTTTTTGCGCAATGCGCTGAATTATGCCGTAGGTATTTGGACACAAGGTTTCAGCATTGAATAACTCATCTGTTCGCTGCAAGGCAGGTGAGAGTTTTTCTGCAATGCGCCGCCCGACGCTGTGCGAGGAAATGATGTGAATATTAGCATATGCAAAGTCGGAAATACGCATCAGTGCTTGCTTCAAGGTTAGCTCTTCTGGAAATGAAGAGCCTTGCATTCTGCGAATTGCTTCTAGTCGTTCCAAGCCAGACATTGGCTCGTATGAGTATATATCCTTGCGAGCAAGTTTGTCTTGTTGTGAAAAATACGCAAACGGTATTGCTACGCGCTGTTGCAATGTTGGGCGAAAGTTCAAGGAAATATGCGGCTTTGCAAAGACCTTTTTTCCAATGCTCAACCACACAAGTTCAAAAAGTGCGGGGTTATTTTTGTCCTCTCTTTGCAGAGCGAAAACAACGACTTCACTTCCCTTCTTCTCCTTAGCAATGGTGCAAAGGGAATCGCGCAAAGCAGACTCACACACGCGCCAGCACGTGAACGCGACATTTGGGTCGGGTGTTTTGAAAGCTACCGGAGCAAGTATTGGTGAGCTTTTTGCTGGTATCTGACAATAAAGTTCATTGTGCAACAACAGCATTAGAATAAAAGTAGCAAGAAATTTCATCATCGTTTTCCTTGAAGTCGGTTCGAGGGTCTATATATATTCATCGCCGGAAGCGGCATCACATCTAATGTTCTCTCGCGTAAACGTCCTTGTTTTAGCTTATCAAAGAGATGCTCATACATTGTGGAGTGCTGTGATTGAGTAATTGCGCCTTTTACAGCAATCATCTCCCCTGTTTTTGCGTCTTTTTCAAACTCTGTTGTTGTGAATTGGCGCAAATCTTCGCCCAGCAAACAACCAGTGGAAAGCGGTGCCAGCAAGCAATCATGCAGTATTGTGGATTCAAGGCTATCGCAGATATTCTTTGGCATTGAAACAGAAACGGCAGCAAGAATCTCTGGCTTGTTGGCACGAACATTCACCAGAAGCATCACTTTATCAATACGCACCAGTGAATACGAAGTGGTATGGTATAATTTCACCACCTCGCAGTCCTGCGGGCTGCCGCCTTCATCAATCCACGCCTGTGGAACGCGCTGCCCAGCTTCTATCTGGGCGATGATACGCTTTGTTGTGAGGCACATTTTTTCTGCTTCCTCCAAACCTTGCGTTCTAGGAAGGCTTGGCGTAAAGGTCTCACGAAAACGGGCGACACTCACACTATCTGCCTCGAAGAGCGCGAATCCACCAAGTTCGTAGTTTCTGATGCTGCGGAGATTTTGCCTTAGATTTGCACATGTTTCTTTGAATATCGCTTCACGTGCAGCAGCGAGCATCGTGCTTTGCTCACCTTCAGAAAGTACGCCATACAAATAGCCTTTTTTTGTTCCTACAACGCTATCCTCAGCTTCACTCAAGCGAGCAATAATCGGGCTTCGTAAGAGTGTCTGAATGCTGGAAGGTACATACATTTGTATTTCACGCGGTGTAAGAACATGCTCACCAAAGCGCAGAGCCACAAGGCTATAAGGGAATTGTGCATTTTTTTTTGCAATGACAACTAAAGGAACGCTGCTTGGCAATGGCTTCATTACTGACATCTTTCCAGCTTGTACAAATATCGCTTGAATTTCATCATGCAAGGCAGGACTAAGTACCTTCCAAGCGTGATAAACACTTGCTTTTTTGGCATTCGTGGCAATTGTACTTTTTTCTTCTGAGCAATGTGCGCATATCTCTTCTGCGGGCAGGTTTGGTGTTTTTTCTTCTGGCGGACGCGCAGCACCAATACTCGACCAGCAATTCACCCATTCTACCTTGCTGGTATTTCTATCGTAGGGAATGGCAATTTTTACAAAACATGGTGTCACATAACTCGGCGCACTCACACCTGCCTTGCGATTCACCACTTGTATTTGTTGTTGAAACTCCAACACGCCTTTCAGGATGCGGGTTTCGGGTATGGGAAAAGTTGGAACAATTACCGCCACAACAGCATATAATTCTTTCTCATTCGGCAGAAAACCAGCATCCACACAGCGTGTACTCGTCGTGGTGATTGCAAATGGGCGCGTTTCTCCGCCAGAATAGTCTGCGCTAATGCTAAGATTGCTCGACGGCGATTGGTGCTGTATGCTGGGAAGCCGCATAATTTCTACATTTTCAGCTTGTGCAAATAATACTTTTTGTGCAATCGGGTCGCGGGAATCAGCATCAATCGGCACTTCTTTGTGCATGCGAATACCTTTCACCGTAAAGAAAATCTCCTGCAAGCGGCTTGAATCTAGCATTGCTAAACGTTCTTTGCTTCGTGAAATTTTCCCTTTTTTCTCAAGGTCTCTCAGCGTTGAATCATTCGCAAAACTTGCTTGCGCGTTGATGCAATCAAGCTCTGGCGGCTCTTGTATGGGAATCATTGTTTTGCTGAGAAGCGGCACACGCTCGCCCGTCGGCGGATACACCCAAACAACATCTATTCGTACCGTTTTCGCGCTTGCCGGAATTCTTGGACCAAACCACGACTCGGCATAAGCAGCATCCACCATGCTTGGTCCGTCACCAATTGTAACGTTGATTTTGAACTGCTCTCGAGGTAATTCTGCTTCCACAGGCAAACGAGAACGAAGACTACAACGACACCCAAAGTAGCATTGTAACGTTGATATTGAACTCCAGTTTTGTTCATGTAATTGACTGCGAAGCACCTTCCAAACACACTCTTTGGTCTCTGTGCCGCTTGAAACCTTGATGGAGTACGTTCCTGCACCGATGCGTGATTCAAAGTGTAGTTCATATCGCCCATTACCCAGAGCCTTGATAGAATAAGGGCTGCGTGGCAATGGCGTTACCGAAATGTGCGGCTCTTCGGGCGAGGAAAAGGAGATAATGGTTTTTGTTAAGCGGTCAAATGTACAAAGACGCTCATCAAGGGCAAGTCTTGGAGGGATAGTTTGTGAAAGCAAGGTGTATCCACTGGTACAGGGCAGAAACATTACCCCACCAATTACAATAAACAGAACAAAAAGACACAATGTTCGTTGCATAGTGTTTAGAACGGTAAAAACAGGTTTTTCTTACAAGTATTACTCTTGAGATTGAATACGACCACCTATTCACTTTGAAATGACAAAGTGAATCATATCTGTAAACTGCTTGGCAATTCCACAATAAACGTCGTACCTTTGCCTAATTCCGACTCGCACCAGACGCGCCCATTCATTGCTTCCACCATTTTTTTGACGATGCTCAAGCCCAGTCCTGTACTGTGTTCGCCACCTGTTGGTCGGGCGGAAAGGCGAGCGAATTTGCCAAAGAGTTTTTTCATATCGTCGGTCGAAATCCCCTGCCCTTCGTCCCTCACTTCCACACGAACCGCAGCATTATCGGCTTTTATGGTTACAAAAACATGCTTTCCTTGAGGTGAATATTTCACGGCATTAGAAATAATGTTGTCGAGAATATGTACCAACACCTGTTCATCTATATAAATATTCGTGTTCAAAGATTCTGAACTGTAATGTATCGTAATATTTTTTGCATTTGCTGAAGTATAATACTGGTCGACGATGAGTTTTGCAAATTGAGAGATGTCAATATGTACTGGATGAAACTTCATTCCACCTTGTTCTATTGCATTTAAATCCAAAAGATTTTTAATCAATGCCAACATCCTGGTAACATTTTTAATGATCACTTCACTAAAATCTTTGGCGATACGATTTCCAGATAATTTCCGTTCCATGAGTTCGGCACTAATCATAATGACCGCAAGGGGATTTCGTAAGTCATGTGCCACTATCCCTAAGAACTCATTTTTCTCTTTATCTCTACCTTCCAATTCTTCATTCAGTATTCGTATTTTTTCTTGCTCTTTTTGAAGTTGTGTGTGGGCTTGTTGAAGTTCTAAAAATGCTTCTGTAAGCTGAGTATTGGATTCTTCCAGATAGATATTTTTCTTTCGTTCATATTCTTCCTGTTGGACGAGAAAGCGGTGTTCGCTCCATATCTTTCCATAGCGAATAACAAGTGCAAAAAAGTAAATCACAGATTCAAATACCATTGCACCTGATAATACAGCAAACGATTGATGTTGGTCGAGAATGTTCAGAATACCGTTACTAACTAATACCATAAGGAGAGCAACAGAAGTTAACGGTACCCAGCCAACAATGTAATACCAATACTCTTTATTGCCTTTGCGGACACCAAGATATGCTGTCAGAGGTAGTAGAAAATTTGGTAAAAGGGAATAATTGGCGACAAATCCTAATAGGGGAAAAATGCCGCTGAAAATTGTTGAAAGAGCAACAAATACTGTTACAATAGCCAATGAATAGGTATATTTCCGCGAGATAATTTGTTGGGCTTGTAGAAATTCTTGCCCAAACAGCCATACAAAAAAACAAATAAGCCCAAGGCTAATATTGGAAAACTGACCCAAACACGGCAGAAGTACAGATGCAAAGATTCTGTAAGGTGCGCCCCAAACAGATGTGAGGAAAATTATGGTCGAAAACGCATAGAGACAATAAAAGAGGAATACCCGCTTTCGTGTGCGGAATGCAATAACCAGATGAAATATCAATGTCGCAAAAATAACACTCACACAACCGCTAATGACAATATCATACCTCTGCATGCGTTCCCTCAACTCAGTATGAGAATACACCGTCATCGCCAGTACGATGGTTGTTTTTGAGACAACTCGAACAAATATTGTAACTGTCGTATCTGCGGGGAGAACTAATGGAAACGTTGTATTTTCAAACTTTTCTTCCTGTATTCGCAGCTCAACACCTGACCCTGAAAGGCTTTCTCTCCATTTCCCCTCGGAGGTTTCTGAAGGATAATAGACAAAAAGTGTTGCCGAATCCAACGTAAGATTGCCAACAGTGAGATAATGTTTATATGGAAGGTCGGTCATTGGTGTTTCCTCTTTGCGTAAGCGCAGTTTACAACGAAGCCAGATAGCATCATGTGTCCAGGTAAAACCCAAAGAGGAATTTTTGTTTTTTTTGAAAGAAGAATTGTATCTCTCACTCAGTATATCTTTCAGTGTGAGTTTGCGCGAGGTATCAACAAAAAATTCAATAGAATCAGCAAGTTCAATTTTCTTTTGTTGTTGGGTAATTGTATGCGTAAATGTTTGTGAGAAGAGGGGAGTTGTGAGGATATTGTGACAAAGTACAAAGCAAGATACCACCAGAAAAGCGCATTTTATCTGGTTTGCAAGAGTAGTGATAAAGGCTTCTTTTTTGGGCATAACAATCGGCACAAAATGAAATACATCACAAGAGATTTTTTTTTCAATGAAGAAGATACATTTTTTTTGAAGAAAAAAATAATTGATTTCAAGGTGTTGAAATTTCAAGATGTTGAACGCGGCAATTCCACGATAAACGTCGCACCTTTGCCAAGCTCCGACTCGCACCAGACGCGCCCATTCATTGCTTCCACCATTTTTTTGACAATGCTCAAGCCCAGTCCTGTACTGTGTTCTCCGCCTGTCGGACGAGCGGACAATCGTGCAAATTTGCCAAAGAGTTTTTGCATATCTTGAGAAGAAATGCCAGGTCCTTCGTCTTGAACTTCCACGCGAACCGCATCGTTGCTGGACTTTATTCGCAAAAAAATATTCTTGCCGTGCGGTGAATATTTGACGGCATTCGAGATAATATTGTCTAGCACCTGCACCGTTGCTTGCTCATCCGCAGAAACGACACTGTATGTGGCTTCTGAGGAATAGTGCAGCATGATATGCTTTTCCTTTGCGGGCGCACGGTATTGTTCAACGATAATGGCTGCAAGCGGCGCAATATCGAATGCGACGGTGTTAAAACCCATCTTGCCCTCTTCCAAGCGATTGATGTCCAGAAGGTTTGTTACCAAATCCAGCATTCTGTCGGCGGTGTTCACTATTTTCCCCGTAATTTCGGGTGCTTCTGCAAGCTCTACGTAACCACTTTGTACGAGGTCAGCAAGGCTGCGCATCGCACCAATAGGGTTCTTCAGGTCGTGGGCGACGATACCCATGAGTTCTGTTTTTTCGTCATTGAGCGCGGCAAGCTGAGTGTTGCGCTGTTGCAATTCCGCCGTGCGCTCGTCCACCGCCTGTTGGAGCATTTTGTTCTGATTTTGCTGCAACAGCAAGGTTTCTTCTTGTGCCTGAGCCTTTTCTAATCGAAGCACTTGAAACCGTTGCGCCAGAGCGAGAGAAAACATCAGCGCATCCACTATGAGCGAAGCCTGTGTACTACTGCGGGTCAGAGCGGTGTTGGAAATAATACCGAGATTAGAGAGCGTTGTAACAATCGCCGTGAACATACTGAAATACAGCGCAAGATTGACAAAGAGGTAGTAATTACTCTCCCGCTTGCGCTTGAACTGTACCCGCGTCGCCACAAACGCAATAAATATCAGGAACGGCAGGAACGATGTTACTTGGATGATATTGACAGTCAAATAATCCGCGAAAAGACCTGCAATCATCACCGCAAGCCAGTAAAACGTAATCCCCGTGAGTATGCGGTGCAGTATCGGCACAAAGGTTTTGGTACTCAAGAGTTCTTGTATCAAAATCGTAAAACCGATAAAGCAAAGCCCAATGGAAAACAGCGTACAATACTGCAACCAAAAACCACTTTGCGGAAAAAGAAACTCCGCCGAAAACCCATTGAACGTAAAGACAAACAGCACCGCTCCGACCATGTAGATAAGATACCGCAGATAAATCTGCTCCCGCGAAACAAGGTACGGAACAAGATTATACAAGGATAACACGATAACAATGCCAAGAACAATACCGAAAATCAGCACGGAAGCTATTCCTTTTTCAATAGTTGCTTCGCGGGTATAAATGTCAAATGGCAGATTCATCGTGCTTGTTGTTCGGACACGTACATAGACCGTTTTGGGCAATGAATCCGGCAGCGCAAGCGGCACCAAAAACGTGCGGAAACGTATCTCCCGCTCGGCAAACGGCACGTGGTCGCCTGTCCGAAAAAGGTGCATTGAGCCATCTGCCTGAGGAACATAAATATCCAGACTGTCAAGCGGCGGAAATGCTACCTCGAAGAGCCAATTATTATAGTTTGGAAGAGTAGTATTGCGGACGGTAAAACGCAGCCAGTAGGCAGAGCGCGTAAAGCCAAACGACAGTGCAGAATTTCGCTGAAACGTTTTCCATTTCCCTTCAAAATTCGGCGAGGTAACATCGCCCAAATGCAAGGTTTTGTCAGCATCTTCAAAATACTGCACTCCTGCATGAAGGTCTTTGTAGTCGGCTTCAGAACTAAGATCGAATACGACAGGAGCTTGAGCGGTTTGTGCAAATGCCGAGTGATACGCCGCGACGGTGGAACATATCACCAGAATCCACGCAACAAATAGAGAAGCATGGCGGAAATAAACGCTGTATGGATGCGGCGTTTGGGGCATGAGCAGTAATGATAAAAGAGAAGAAATTTTCTAGCGTGAGCGACAATATACCAAGCCTGTTTCACTCAACCCGCAATAAATTTTTGAATCTCATCGGCAGCTTTGTGAAAGCCTCCCGCATCTCTCAGCGATTGCCCAATACGGCGGCTTATTTCCTTGTGCGAGGCGGATGAAAGGAGCGTTTCTACGGCGGTGCGAATGCGATTCACACTCACGTCGTCATTGGTCATACAAATCCCCGCCCCGACAGATTCTACGCGATTGGCAACAAACATTTGGTCGGCAGCTTGCGGCACAACCACCATCGGAACGCCATACCACAACGATTCATGGACGCTATTCATACCGCCATGCGTGATAAATACGTCGCTTTGGCGCAAAACATCCAGTTGCGGCACAAAGCTGTGAACACTGATGTTCGGCGGGATTGTGCCTAAATCGTCAATCGCAATTTTTTTACCTACCGACATTACCACGTGTGCATCCAGCCCGGAGAGCGCATCAAAACAGGTCTTGAAGAACGGAAGGTTGTTGTTGAAGAGTGTTCCCAGCGACACATAGACCCGTTTTTTTGCCGGAGGAAGCGGGAAATCGCTTGGCGGAGGCTCTTCAATGCTTGCGCCTATGAACCGATAATGTTTTGGAAACGAGTCGGAAAAGGGTTGAAACGCGGATGAGGTGTAAACGATATTGAGGTCGGAATCATTGCGAAACATATCGGCTTGAACACGAGGAGCGACGCGGTATTTGCGGCGAAGGTGATTAGCGATACGCCGAAAATGAAAGATACTTCCCGGAGCAGCCATAATCATCCTCAGAAACCGCATCACATCAGCTGCCGACGAGACCGCCACTTGAGAACTGATAGCAAACGTTGTCGTGGAACAGATTGCCCGCACCTTCAGTATTCGTGCGATGTACAGCCCCCATGAGGAAAGCGAATCGTGAATAATGACATCGGGGTTATCTGCTTTGACACGCGGCAAAAGCTGAGGAACGAGTATTTGTGCGGTTTCCAGAAGTTGTGTCGCAAAGCGAAATATATTCGGGTCGGGCGCGTCGGGGTCTATGGAAAGCGTCTGGTCATAGCTGCGAAACTCTGCTCCAGTGGCTTCAATGGCGGCTTTGAACTCATTGAAGGAGTAATAAATCACCGTTTCGCCGCGCTGAACGAGTTCTTTCACGAGCGCGAGTGTCGGATTGGTGTGTCCTCGTGCGGGTATGTTGATGAAAACGATTCTTGCCATAGAACATTTTTTTGTGAAGTTCCCGAAAATAGAATGATGCGTGAGTAACAAACTTCCTTACCGACAAGCCCAGTATTCATGACGTAATGGGCAATTCCACAATAAACGTCGCACCTTTGCCCAATTCCGACTCGCACCACACCTTACCATTCATTGCCTCGACAATACGTTTGGTGATAGCAAGCCCTAACCCTAAACCACCATGCTCACGATTTTTCCCACCATCAAACTGATGAAATGCTTCATAGAGTTTGCTTTGAAACTCAGCAGCAATGCCGATTCCTGTATCGCTTACGGAAAAACGCACTGCGGAATTTTCTAGGAGTTCTCCGCGAAGGATAACCGTACCTTTCTGCGTGAACTTAAACGCATTATTCAAAAGATGACGCAATACTTGGCGAAGAAGCGACGCATCAGCCAATATCCACTCTTCACCGCTTTTGCTTTCCCATTCATAGCGGAAATCAATGCCCATAAGATTCGCAGTTGTGAGAAAGGCGCGATGTTTTTCTTCGAGGAGATCTGAAAGATGAATGCGTGAAGGTGTGACCGGAATTTTGTCGGAATCAAACTTGGTGAGCGTAAGAATATTATCGAAAATATCCATGAGATTTTGTCCTGCTATGGATATTTGGCTTAGTGAATCGCGGGCAAATTTGTTGTCTGCTGGCACGAAATCCGTCAGAATTTCGGAGAAACCAAGAACCGATGAAAGCGGAGTTCGTACTTCATGGCTAATATTTCTAATAAAATCTGCCTGAAATTTCTGTGCGTTTTCGGCGACAGTAATTGCCTCTTGCAACGATGTATTGCGCTCTTCAAGGTCATGATTGATGCGCGTAATGTTATCTTGTTGGTCTTGTAAATGCTGCGTTGCCTCGTGAATGCGGACTTGCACGGTATCGCGCTCTTCCTGCAATTCCAAATACGCTTCTTGACGAATGGCATCCGAAAGGTAAAATGTGCCAGTCGTTGCAAACAGCATCAATATCTCTATACTGCCAAATATTACACTATTAGTGGTAAACAAAAAAACAGGGGGAGGAGTTTTTCCCACAAGCTCAAGAAGAACGAACCCAATCATAATAAGCACACTCACTTGTAATACCCTTATCATTGCTCGGCGGTCAAAGAAAAATAAGCCGAGTGCAGCAGGCATAAAAAAGTTTGCAGACAACATCGAATAGATGCCTCCGGTGATACACATTGCTCCGGTAATAATCGTCATCAAACCAACAATAAGAAACAGCACTGAGGCATAGACATTTTTTCGCCAATACAACATTCCAAAAGGAATGCCACACATCAGGCAAATAAACACAGAATACAACGCCATGAGAATTTCTCCAATCAAGAGATAAACAATAATGCTTACACTCGAAGCGGCGAAAACGATACTAAACGATAAGAAGAGGAAAAATGCACGTTGGTATTCTATTGAACTTTTATTAGCATTCAATTTTTCGGGAATAAAAGGAGCAGCGATGCGCCGCAGAGTTTCAATAGCATTCATGCGCTCTCTCCTTTGGCGTTATAGATTGGCAGTTCCACAAAAAAAGTAGAGCCGGAAACCCCGTTATCTGCATCGCTTTCAGCCCACACTTTTCCGCCATGTTCATCAATAATCTGCTTAACAATCGCAAGCCCCACGCCGTGCGATGATTCGCCATCGGTAGGCTGCGCGGTGAGGCGTGTAAAAAAACCGAAGAGTTGTTGTTTATCTTCTGTTGTCAAGCCGATACCTTCATCTTGCACCGAAAAACGCACCGTATCGAATGTTTGCGTCAATGCGACACGGATAGTACCACCCTTGGGTGAGTATTTGACGGCATTGGAGACCAGATTGTCCAACACTTGAAATAAGCGACTTGCATCGCCCATCACCCAGTATTCATGCTTTGCATCCAGGAGTAAGGTTTGTTGTTTGGAGGCAATTTTGGGACTGTAATTGACCAGCACACCGTCCAAAATACCTGTAAGTTCTGTGGGGTGAAGTTGTAATTCAATTTTCCCCATTTTCCGAGCTGCCGTATCCAGCAAATCGCGGACAAGAATGTCCATCTGCTGCCCATCTGCCTGAATTTGCAGGAGCAGTTCTCGCGTAAAATCACTGTGTTCATCCAAGTCCAAAAGCACTTCGGTCAGCCCGCCAATGCCGGTTATTGGATTTTTCAAATCGTGTGAAACGATACTGAGCATATTCAAACGAAACTGCTCAGTATCAACAAGTTCTTGATTTTTGAGTGATAATTCTTTCGTTGTTTGTTGCAATTCATCATTCACCAATGCGAGATTATTGCTGGCTTGCTGGAGCTGAGAAAAAGCAATTTCGCGCTCTTCTTCAGAGGTTTTCAGCTCTTGCAGTGTACTTTTTAATTGTTCTTGTTCTTTGACGTGAGAATGGTAATAAAAAAATAATTGCTTGTCTGTTTGGATAAGAATGAAACGCATGAGGCAAGCAGCACCGATTCCTAACGTCAGTTGAGAAATAAAGAAATACTGAAACAGTTCTATCTGACTGGGCGACCACTCAAGAGGGCGAAAAACAACATACATACTCCAATGAACCACAACGAGTGCAACACTAAGAAAGAGTGTTTTTCTCATTGGCAGAACGCAGATGATGATCGCGAAAAACGTAGCAAAGCCAAGCTGAGTTTTAACATACTCATCGAAAGGAATGCTAAAAGGCAATATTGCCTGAACAATCTGTCCTAGTACCGTCGTAACTATTGCTACATTCTGATGATACCGCTCAAATATGACGGTATTGCGAATGACAACAAAAATAACCGCAGGAATTAGCATCAATACAAAGCGGAGTAGGAAAAACTGCGTCTGATTGTGAAAATGAAAAATACTTCCGAGATTTTCAAACAACAGAAGTCCACAGATAATACCAAGACAAATCCACACCATTTTATGCTTGTAGAGTTCAAGCGTCCTACGGCGTACATCGGCTTCATATTCCTGCTGCATCGGCTCAGTGAGTTTTGTCCCGATGCGCGAAAAAAATTGCGATATGGAATTATCCATAAAAAAAAGAATAGAGTGAAAACCTGAACCGGAAAAATCCGGTTTCACCATTGAAATTACGCGATTTGATAACCTGTTCTAAGCACGAGGATTCTTTCAAACGAAATTCATTACCGGAGGATATACCTCGTCCGTTTGATTGGTGGGAACAACCTTAGTACACGACAAAACTTCTTCAGCAGTGGCACAGACATTCTTGTCTGTGAGTGTTGGTGCGGGATTCAGATGAGAAACACAGACAGAAAGTCTCAAGCCACTGAAGCCTGACTCTACGAGCTTTTCAGAGGTTTTGTCGTGTACAAAGGGTAACAACATCAATAACATCCATCTATAATCCCACTTCGGGACGAAATTCTAGCACACCTATTGCACAAAACAATGTACACACTCCTCTCTTTATACGTTACTCCCAAAATACCATTTTCTCGTTCAGTTTGAAAATTGTTTCACATTGTGAATACTCAATAACGCGGCAATTCTACAATAAACGTCGCCCCTTTACCAAGCTCCGATTCGCACCACACCGTACCGTTCATCGCTTCCACCATTTTTTTCACAATGCTCAAACCCAGACCCGTACTGTGTTCGCCACCCGTCGGACGGGCTGTCAATCGTGCGAATTTGCCGAAAAGTTTTTTCCTGTCATCTTGCGAAATTCCCTGACCTTCATCTTGTACTTCCACACGAACCCCTCCATTGCTGGCTTTCAAGCGAACAAAAATGTTTTTCCCGTGTGGGGAATATTTTACCGCATTCGAGATGAGATTATCCAAAACCTGCGTCACTGATTGCTCATCAGCGAGAACAACGGAAGAATCCATTTCGATAGAGAGATGGAGTGCTATCTGCTTGGCTTCGGCGGGTGCGCGATATTGTTGCACGGCGGCTTCTACCAATGGGGCAATATCGAAATTACGGATGACAAACTGTATTCCTCGCCGCTCTAGGGTATTGATGTCCAGAAGATTGGTGATAATCGTCATCATCCGCTCGACAACGAGGAGAATCCTTTCCAATGACTCATGCTGCTTTTCGGGAGTAACTTGTCCGCCATAGCGTTGGAGCATACTGGCAGTGACACGAATTGAGGCAAGTGGATTTTTTAAGTCGTGAGCGGCAATACCAAGAAATTCATTTTTCTCTCGGTCAAGTTCTTCAAGGAGTACATTGCGCTCGTGCAGTGTGGTATTGGCAAGTTCAATTTCCATGGCTTGGTTTTCAAGGGTCTGTTGCTGCCGAAGAATTTCAGCATTTGCACGATTTTTATTTTGATACAACGACCGAAACCAAAAAGCAAGACCCACAGCCGCTACAAGGATGCCAATGAGAATAAGTTGAATAATAGTTTTACGGCTGAGTTCGCTTTGTTGCAAGGCAATCTGCTGTTCGCGTTTTTCGGCTTCATACAATTCTTTGAGCTGCGAGGTTTTATTAAGATTTTCAAGATTAATAAGCGAGTCCTTGACCGCAATAGAACGCTGTAAATACCGCAGGGATTCTTTGTGCCGCCCGAGAGAATCCATGATGATTGCAAGTTCATTCAAGGCTTCTTTGATAGCCAGTTGTTCACCCAAAGAATCAGCCAATACCAAGGAGCGCGAGGAGAATTGTAGTGCCGAATCGAACTTGCTCTGACCGCGATATGAAAGAGCAAGAAGGTTCAAGGTCTCTGGTAATAAGCCAATAAAGCCAAACTCTGTTGAAAGTTGCAGCGATTGACCAAGATACGGTTGTGCCTCATCGAACTTCCCCTGCTTGTTCAAAATTGAACCGATATTATTGAGCGAACTCGCAATACCGCTTTGATTGCCAAGTTCTTTGTCTATTTGGACTGATTTGAAATGATAGGTGAGCGCATTCGGATAATTGCCTAAGGCTTCGTACACAATTGCAATATTACTGAGCGAGCCAGCAATAGCCTCTTTATTGCCAAGTTTTTCACGGATGTGGAGCGATTGAGTAAAATACTGTAAGGCTTCTGCATATTTGCCAAAAGAGTAATACACATTCGCAATATTATTGAGCGAGCCAGCAATACCCTTTTTATCACCGAGTTCTTCAAACATACGAAGCGACTGTAAATTGTACTCCAAAGCCTCGACATATTTCCCCTGTCGAAATAAAACGAGACCAATGTTCTTGAGCGCAGCAGCAATGCCCATACGGAAATTCCCGCGCTCTGCTATTTCCCGCGCTCCGTGTGCCTGAACCAACGCCGCAGCGTTGTCGCCTTTTACTTCCGATAAGTACCACGCCAACTCGTTCATTGCCCTGACGCGCGTGGTGTCGTGCGTGGCGGCAGCTATCACGCGGCGCAGAGAGTCTGCCTGTTCTGGTGTTTGTATAATAGTTTGCGCAGAGAGGTGTGTGCTGGCGCATAGAGCGCATACAAGCAGCAATGCGAGGTGGGAGTAGTAGAAGGAAGCACCATTGGTAGTCGTCCGATTCATGGTAGCATTTGTGGAAAATGATTCGTAAATGTACTGGCGTTCTATTCCGCTCAACATACACAATATTCACGGAACATCACCCTTTTGCACGAGGCAATTCTACAATAAACGTTGCGCCCTTGCCAAGCTCCGATTCGCACCACACCCTGCCGTTCATTGCTTCGACCATTTTTTTGACAATGCTCAAGCCCAGACCTGTACTGTGTTCGCCGCCTGTTGGACGTGCAGAAAGACGGGCGAATTTCCCGAACATTTTTTTCATATCTGCTTCAGATATTCCAGGTCCTTCATCCTGCACTTCCACGCGCACGGCTTCAGTGCTTGATTTCAAACGAATAAAGACACTCTTTTCGTGCGGTGAATATTTCACAGCATTCGAGATAAGATTATCCACAACCTGCATGAATGCTTGCTCATCAGCAAGAACGGTGACATCTTGATTGGGAAACTCTGTATGAAGAGTAATTTTTTTTGATGATGCTTGGTATGCAAATACTTCTACAATACTGACAAGCATTGGCTTCGGCTGAATTGTCGTAATGTGTATTTTCAATGCTCCTGATTCAATCGTATTGAGTTCCAAGAGATTTTTTATCAGTGCAAACATCCGCTCTGTTGAGTTAAAAATCTGCTTTCCTACTTCTTGAGCCATTTCGTTCTCTACCCCTCCTGCAATCACTTCTGCTAATCCCTGAATACCCGAAAGCGGACTTTTGAGATCATGCACGACAATGCCCATAATTTCATTTTTTTCTCGATTTGATTCTGCTAACTGGTCATTCAACTGCGTAAGTTTTTGGTGTCTCGACCAAAGCTCTTGTTGAGCTACTTCTATGTCGGCGTATGCGGCTGAAAGTTTATTATTGGTAGCAGAGAGTTGTACTGTTTGCTCTTGTAATTCTTGTGTTCGGACAGTAACTCTTTCCTCCAGCCAATGATTCATTTGCTCAATCTGAAGTTGCGCGATACGGCGATTGGTGATGTTATGCGCAACAAAACACACCGCTACTATCTCTCCTTGTACATTTCGCACAGGATTGTAGCTTATTTCCCAAAATATTGGAGATTCGGAAGAAAAAGGATTCGGCAGTTCAATATCAAATTCTAAGGAATTTCCCTGCATTACTGTTGCAAAATCTCGCTCCACATCAGCAATACGCTGACCTGCATACTGACGGACATCAAGACCTATCACGGGTTCAACATCAGGCTTCATTGCAAGCATTGATTGATATGCTGATTTATTGAACCTGAGCAGTTTGAAATCCGCACTGACAAGAGTCATCACATCCCCTGACGCATCAAGCATACTTTGGGTTGTCAAATCCGTCGTTAATCGCTCCTCTTCTTGTGTGCGCAGTTCTTCTGTTATGTCGTATTCAATAGCCACAAACGATATGCAACTACCGTTATCATCGAATACAGGCGTTATCGCTAAACGAAGCCAATACTCTCGCCCTTCTTTGGTATAGTTCAAAATATTGCATTCGATGGGCTGATACGCCTGAAGTGCTTGGGAAATGTGTTGTACCGTTTCTCGGTTGGTATTTTTTCCCTGAAGCACGGAACCAGGTTTTTTGCCCTGCATATCGGCAAGCGAATAACCAGTCAATCGCTCAAATGCTTGATTGACGAATTTTGTACGCCCCAGAACGTCGGTAATAACAACAACTTGCGAGGTTGTATCGGCAACTAACGCCAATAAAGCCTTCTCTTCCAGCAATGCACGCCGAATTTGGTCATTTTCAATCAAAGAAGCATTTTGACTTTCAACTTCTTCTTTCAGGTCTTGAGATTTTTTCAGAAGGTCTTGCAAATGCTCTTCGTACCGAGCTTGCTGACGGCTTCGTTGCACAAGAATAATGACAATAATCACACCGGCAAGAACAAGAACTCCCAGAAGAATAGTTATGGCGGTTCTTCGTTCGTTTTTTTCCGTGAGCAACTGTATTTCTGCTTCTTGTTCGGCAAGCCTCCCTCTCTCCTGCACTTCAATAATTCTGGTATTCACGTTATCGTTGATAATAGAATCCTTCATTGTAACGAGTAAACGTAACACCGCCACTACTTCATCATTTCGCTTCCATGCCTCATAAATACGTGCTTGAACGGAATACAACTCAAGTTTTTCCTTTTTGCGAACAAGCGGATGCGCAAGCCCTCGTTCCGTGTACGCAAAGGCTTGGTCGAGAAAGGATGTTGTCTTGCTCTTCAAAGCATTATCATTGCTCAATGCTGCCTGAACAAGAGCATCAGCAATTAGCACACACACCGAAGGACGTATGCGTTCACCGAAGGCAAGTGTATCGAAGCGAACAAGGGAATCAATGAGTGGAATAGCTTCTCGAAAGCGCGACAGTGAAGAAAGAGCTTGGACTTCCTGACCAAGTAAATTCACGATATGCAACGTATCACGCAGAGACCACGCCAACTCTACCCCTTCGCGTGCAGACAAGTAGGCAGAATCAGGCTTTTCCAATGACCGATACAGAGAAGCCATTGATTTCAGCCATTCTATACGAAAAGACTTTCTCCCATCTCTGCGCATATACGTTTCAGCAGCATAAAGGAAATGCTTTGCCTTTTCGGGTTGGTTCATGGCGAGAGAAATCTCGGCGACATTGAGACGAGCAAGGAAGGAGTTACGATTATCGTGCATTGCATCCCCAAGGGCAATCTCACGCTCATAATACTGCAAGGCAGTAGAAAACATCTCTTGTTGCTGGTACATCAATCCTATCAGCCCAGAAAGTGCAGCGATATTGAAGGAATCTTTGAGAGCCTCAAAGGTGTGCAACGCAAGGTGCAATGTATCGGAGGCTACCGAGAATCGGCGTTCTAAACGCAGGATATTGCCGACATTTTCGTATAAACGGGCTTGTAAATATTTGTTGTTCAGTGAAGCGACGATAGGACGCACTTCTTCCACAAAAAGACGCATTTGTGCGGTATTCGGACGATAATTTCTGGCTGTCATAAAAACAAGATGCACGTAGCCAGAATCATTCGTCAATCCTTGTGAACGCCGTGTTTGGAGTTCTTTCAATAAGGAATCACGTGAGAGGAATTGAGCAACAAGGGGAGGTGTCTGCCAGCACGCCAGAGCAATAGACAATAAGCACGTAATAATGTTCACGTTGAAGCGTATCATTCTAACCTTTTATATCTTTTCAGAACCGAACAGAGTTTATACTATCCTGAAATTTACCAATTTTTTCTACAAAAAGAAAGTTTTCTTCGCCATTATGCAGTTGGCAATTCCACAATAAACGTCGCGCCCTTACCAAGCTCCGATTCGCACCAGACCTTGCCGTTCATTGCTTCCACCATTTTCTTTACAATGCTCAAACCCAGACCTGAACTGTGTTCGCCGCCTGTTGGTTGCGCAGAAAGCCTAGCAAATTTACCAAAGAGTTTTTTCATATCTTCTTCGGAAATACCAGGTCCTTCGTCTTGCACTTCAACGCGCATAGCACTCTCCATTGCACGAAGACGAATGATAATGTTTGTCTCAAAGGGCGAATACTTTAGCGCATTAGAAACAAGATTATCAAGGACTTGCGTAATGGCTTGCTCATCCACTGCTACGTGAAATTCCTCTCCAATTTTCTCCAGATGCAGGGTAATATTTTTTTTCTCGGCATTGGCGTGATATTCAAACATTAAGGAATCAAGAATGGAATACAGTGAGGCAGAAATCATCTTGTACTGCATTGAGCCTTGCTCCATGCGGTTCAAATCCAGAAGATTGGTCACCAATTCCAACATCCTTTCGGTCGTCGTAATAATTTTAGTCGCAATATCAGGAATATTTTGTGCTTGAACGTACCCTTGCAAAATCATATCGGCAAAGAGGCGGACCGCACCAATAGGGTTCTTCAGGTCGTGTGAAACAATGCCCATTATCTCGTTTTTCTCTGTGTTCAAGGTGTTGAGTTCCACATTTTGCTCGGAGAGCTTCGTATTGGCAAGCTGAATGGCAATAGATTGTTCCTCAAGTTCGCGGTTTTGCTCTTCGAGTTTGTTGTTGGCAAGCTGAATTTCTGCCGCTTGACGCGCCAATTCTTCGGTTTGTTCTCGCGCCTTTTGAAGCTGTGTGCGCTTATCTTCCAAAACCATTTCGAGTGCCTTGAAAATATCTGCATACAAATCATTATTGGGAATGCTCGGCATGGGAATATCATCAACGTCACTTGACTCAATACGGGCAAGAATCGTGTACATTTGGTCGAGGCGTTCTTGGTGAATATCCTTTCTGCCAACAAGTTCGGCTCCCCTTGTCGCGGCATACGCCGTAGCGTTTTGTAGCACACTTGAAGCAGATGGCTGTTTCATAAAATAGGTTTGCAAGATTGCCCGAAACGCATCGTCAAACGAACCAAAAATCCGCCATGTTGAATACGCATGCGGCAGTGCTTTTTGGGTAATGGCAAAGCTAATGCGCAGCACATCACCAGCTATCAGGAAGACAGTTTCTCGCTCACCGCGTTCCCATTTCTCTGCGAGAATTTGCCGTGTCCGCCGAGAGGCGTATTTATCCACCTTTCCCGTATGCAACGTGTTATTGATGGTCCTTTGCTCATGCCAGCCCATGCAGCTTTTGATGCTATCTGCCGTTTCGACAATTCGCTCAAATGCTTCTTCGGAAATATCGCCCCGCGATTCTGTGTAAGCAAATGCTCCTTCCACAACAAATGCCCGATAGCTCATTGCCCCAGCAGTGTACACCCATTCTTCTTTTTCTACGATACGGAAATTCATGCCCAAAACAGTGAGATATGCTTTTTTTTCATCCCAAAGAGCGTCAAAAAGCGGATTTGCTGGAAAGCGGAGTTCACTTTCCAGCAGAGATGCTTTCTGCATCCGTGCAGATGAGAATCGAACAAGAAGAAGGATATTGAGCGCGAGAAAAATTGCTCCCACGATAAGGGGAAAGACTCGGTTGCTACTGCTGTTCAACAGAAACAAGCACACTCCCACACCGATAATATTGACACTTATCAGCACTATCCAGAGTGTTTTTTTTTGCCAACGAAAGCTCGCCGTTGGTGAGTTCTGGAGTTCGTGGTTCATAAAGACAGATTTGTTGCTATGACTGAATTTTATTGGGAAGAATTTTTAGAAGAATAAGATAGGCAATATCGCCAACAAAAACCAACACTCCCATTGTAAACAAAAAGAGGTTAAAGGGCGCATTAAAAAACACCGCAACCGTCGTAAATGCTGTCCCCAACATTTTCAACCATGCTACTGAAGGAAGAAAAACACGCTGATTATACAAACGGAGGTACTGATAAAGGTAAATAATGGAAATAACGATATTCAGAAGATATGCCGACATTGCTTCGCGGATAAGGTCGTCATTGGTGGTCATGGCAGTTTCGCCCATTCCCGCATCAGCGATAACCCACACAAATACCCCCCAAAAAATCATCAATGCGAGGGTGATTGGTTTGATATATTGAAGGATAAGTGGTGTGCTTATCTCGTTCTTTGCATACTTCACGGCAAAATACATATTCACGCAATCAATCAAAAACCAAATGCGTACTCCCCATTGAATGATAGGATTCAAGGTAGGGTCGTACGGAAAAACGAATCCGTACAAGCCTTCCCATACCAAATCCCCCGTGATGATAAATATCGGGATTTCGATAAACTGATTTTTTCGCGCATGGAAAATCAGAATAATGTACACCGCAATCCACGCAATATTACCAATAAGCGCGGGAAGAACAACATTGAGCGGAAGTCCGTTGGGAGAAAAAATATGGAGCGAGTGCATGAGCGTGTTCCTTTCTTTTTGAAAATTGTGCGATGCGTGAATGTATCATTTTGTCGGCAATTCCACAATAAACGTCGCACCTTTACCGAGTTCCGACTCACACCACACCTTGCCATTCATAGCCTCGACCATTTTTTTGACAATGCTGAGACCCAGACCAGTACTGTGTTCGCCGCCTGTGGGCTGGGCGGAGAGGCGAGCGAATTTACCGAAAAGCTTTTGCATATCGTCTGCCGAAATACCTGGACCTTCATCGCGAATTTCAACGCGAACCGCTTTCATACTAGCATTTACGCTCACAGCAATATTTTTGTTATGCGGCGAATATTTCACGGCATTCGAGATGAGATTATCCAGAACCTCAATAAACGCTTGCTCATCGGCATAAATATCAATGGTATCCTTCTCTGATGTATAATGAATAGTAATGTTTTTCGCTTGTGCAAGAGATTGATACCCCATCGCAATATTGTGGACAACAGGAACGGCATCGAAATTGACACAGGAAAACAGCACACCACCTTGTTCTAAACGATTGATATCCAAGAGACGAGTGACCAATTCAAGCATTCTGTTCGATATACTGACAATTTTTTCTGCCATGCCAGAAACATCTTCTGGATTCACGTGCCCTTCTTGTATCAATTCCGCAAAATTCCGAACAGCACCAATAGGATTTTTCAGGTCGTGCGAAACGATTCCCATGAACTCATTTTTCTCGGTATCCAATGCAAGCAACACCTGATTCTGTTCTTGAAGTTGCGTATTGGCAATTTCAATTTCGGTTGCCTGCTCTTCCAAAATACTTTTTTGGCTCTGAATCTCGATGTTGGCTTCCTGAAGTTCGGTATTCTTCCGTTGTGTCGTTTGCATTGATTTTATCATAAACCCAATAATGAACAGAAGAAGAATACTGCCACCAATCACTCCAAAACTCGTCATTCGTTCACGCTGAATTTGTATATCCTGAATACGTTTATCTCGCAGCAATAGTTGTTTCTCCGCTTCAGAACGCTCAATGTTCAATCGCGCTTGAAAGGCTGCGATATTGTTCTGTGCTTCAATCACATCGGCAGAATCTTTAATTGCCAAAAAACTCCTGTACGCCAGCAATTCCTGGCGCGTGTCGCCCATATCTTTACAGATACTCGCCAGCAGCCGGTAACTATCTACTTTGATGATAAATAATCCTTCATGATATTTACACTTTTCGATACCACGCTGAATGGCTTGCAATGCCTCAGCATACTTTTTTTGCCGATAGTAGAGAAGCCCAATCAGTCGCAACGAAACCGCCTCGCCGAATGCCTGACGCGCAGCAACCCGTATTTCCAATGCGCGACGCGCACAGACCAACGCCGAATCATACTGTTTGCGCGCTTCATAAATCACGCCAATACTATGCAATGCCCAGCTTTCTTGCTCCGCGTTGTGTATTGCCTTTGCCTGACGGAGAGCAGATTCGTGAAGCGATAATGCTGCATCAAAATTCTTTTCCACTCTGTATAATCGTCCGAGCGCGTTCAGACAGGAGGCTTCGAGCAGCGTATCGCCGAAGGAGTGAGCCGTCGCTAATGCCTTGCTCAGTTGGTTTCGTGCCTGCTGACGCGAGAGAGAATCACTTTTGGTCTGCTGCCCAGCTGCAAAGCCAATGTTTCTGAGCGCGTGAGCAATCAAGAGTGGATTTCCGATACTCTCAGCCAAACGAAGTTGACGAAAACCAAGCCCCAGTGCCGCTTCTATTTTGCCGACGATAATTGTCCAGTACGTCAGCATATCCAAGGCTTCGACCATTCCTTCTTTATAGTCAATCTTTTCGGCTAATGCAAGAGCTTCGGATGCGTAGCGGTAGGTTGTGTTACGAGAGTTTTCCTGAAAGAACGAATATTGGCGAGCGAGCGCATTCAAGCTGTCCGCCTGTGCTTTTACGCTGCGTTCGTTGCTGCTTTGAACTGCGACACCTTCTGAAGTAAACAAACACAACAGAACGCCAAGAACAAGTATTCTGCAAAATCCCATACACGCTCTGGAAAGTGGTCGTGAAATCACACACTATCAAGTGGTGGTGAAATCACAAAATACAAAATCAAAGCAAATATTGAGCATTCGATACTTCTTTTCATGCAGGTAGAACCAGCATTTTTTGCTGTAATGCCCACTGTCGCGCCTCCACCAGCGCGAGGCGGGCAATACTTGTCATCAACTTAAGCCCTCACCCCGCTCTGCGAGCGACCCTCTCCCAGAGGTAGAGGGTTTGGAGATAGCTCTATATCTTGCCCTTCTCCTTCTGGGAGAAGGGTTGGGATGAGGGAAAAATCCTTACGTTGATGACATTGGGCGGGCAATACTTATCCCACTGAACAGGAATATAACGTGAACGCCCAGAGCTGTCAATATACAAAGCGTATCGTCACTGCGGCACATCCTCCAAAGCCCGCAGAAATGCTATGATTGCTTGCTGTTCGGAAGGCGTGAGGCGAAGCGGGTCGGGTGATAATGTTTGATGCTCCACGCCGCGAACACCAATTCCCACGCCGCCGCCACGATTGTAAAAATCCATCACTTGTTCAAGCGTCTCGTACACGCCGTTGTGCATATACGGTGCTGTGAGCGAGGAATTACGCACGGTTGGGGTTTTGAAGGCGTATTTATGCGCCGCGTAGGCATTGATGGCAAAACGCCCCACATCTGCATCAATGCTCGCGTTTACGGTTTTTGCTTCACGCGGAACGCCAATCACTTCCTGCTCGGTGCGCAAATACACTGGCGGAACCGTTCCGTTGAAAAGCGGCGCGAAATGGCACGTTCCGCATTTTGCTTTGCCCATGTAGAGATTAAAACCGTGCTTTTCTGTTGCCGAAAGGATAGACGTATCGCCGCGCATAAAGCGGTCGAAGCGTGAATTAAGCGCAACGAGCGACCGCTCGAATGCAGCAATCGCTTGTTTGATGCGGAGTTCGTTCACAGGCGTTTGCGATGAATCGCTGAATGACCGCATAAATGCTTGCGTGTAGGATTTGTTCGCACTCAACCGCTTCACTGCTTCTGCGAGCGAGCCGTGCATTTCATCCACGTTTTGCACAACATCGCTAGCTTGGTCTTCCAAAAAAGCAACACGCAAATCAAGGAATTGTGAGGTTTGCAGGGCAGCATTGAGCAAGGTCGGCGCGTTGCGTTGCACTTTGCCGGCGGGCGTAAGCGCGGCACTTGTCCGCAAGCCGTCGGTGAATGCTTTGTCAGGCTGATGACAGCTTGCGCAAGCGCGTGTACCATTGCCAGAAAGTACGGGGTCGGTGAAAAGCTGCTTGCCAAGCGCGATTTGAGCGTTTCGCTGCTCGGCAGTAAAGTCACGCGCAAAGACGGGCGCGAAGTGCAGAACATTAAACGCGGCGGAATCGAAAATATGCCGTGCTTCCGCCCGAAATGCCGACGAAAACGGCAAAGGAGCAATATTCAGTGCGGCTTGTAAGGACTTCAACTGTGCGGCTAAAGGATTGACGCTGCCTACAAACCATGCAGCGCGGTCAAACGCCAGAAAATCTGTACTTGCGCGGCATTCAGCGATTGCCCGTGTGAACAAGGTTTGAAGCGACTTCCACGCCTTATCCAGTGAATCCGATGTTTTCCGAGCAGGTGCATACTGCTGTACGACTTCTTGCAATTCTTCCAGCACCAATGCGGCATCCGCAACACCTGTGAGCAAAACAGGCGCGTCAAAACCCGACACGCCAAGCGTTTGTACACGAGCAATTTCGAGCCAGAGCGCGTCGAAAACGTGCGCATCGGTAAGTTCTTGCGATTTCACGACTTGCTGCGCTCTTGTTGTCAGCGAAACAATCGTGCGCGTGTTGAAGCGAATAGTGGTGCTGTCTGCAAGGTTTATCTTCGGAAAGAGACTTTCTTCCAGCACTTGAAATCCCGTTGCGGGAACGACAATTTTATCATTTTCCTCAAATTCATCAATCGGCGCACCGTTGATTTCGTGCGCTGTTTGGGCGGCAAAGTATTCGATTGCCCATTCGGCACGTTTGTAGGCGGCGTGGGATTCGTGAAACGCCTGTTGTAGTGCGCGCCCACGGCTTGTATCGGTGATTTCACCCGCAGTGAGAGAGTCCAAACGCTGTGCTGCACTCTGCATGGTCTGAAGGTGGCTTTGTAGGCGGGTTTTGATGGTGGTCAATCGCTGCGTAGAGCTTGTCGATGCTTGCTCCGATGGTGGATTTTTTGCAGAATTGCATGATACACAGCAGAGAACAACACAAAGAAACAATAGTGCAATATTTGGGCGCATATCAACGGTAAATTTTGGTAAAAATATAGACAACATAAAAGGTAACTGGTCAGGTGATGTTCTCGTCGGGCGGCTGTTATCACGAGCGCAGTAGCCGTCCGGCGAGTGTTACAACGGGACGCTTTATTGAGCGGAGAACCCGCCGGACGGTCAAGAAACCGCCCGACGGGGTAGTACCTGACCAGTTACCATAAAAATATGAACAACATAAAAATCCCCTGCACGGATAAACGCATACAGGGGATACCATTTGCAAACAAAATCAAAGATTTTTACAAAGTAACGACAGTAGTTTATCGCGGTAAACCTTTGACGATAATAAGCTGGCTCGCTTGATTTTCATTCGGGCGAAGCATACCGCCATCCACACCTTTGTATTTATCGCCTGTCCAGCTATGTGGCTGTACACAAATCATGAATGTATTCGCAATGCCAATCGTTGAGGAAATATCAACCATTGCGCCGTATTCCCACTGACCAAAGCGCGATGTGCCGCCAACGTTGTAAATAGCAGCATCAGAAGCCGTGCGGCGGTGGTCGAGTTCAATGATAGGCTTGAGTTCTTTGCTGCTAATGGTGTACTGATAAATGTAGGAATCATGTGTCTCATCGCTATAGTTGTTCGGGTCTTCCTGAATATACACGTAGTTCTCGGTAACGCAGATATTATCTGGGTTTTGGAAGGCTTTCGCTGGACCGTTGCGGTCGTCACCGTCCAAAATTACTTCCAAGGTACCTTTAAGCGGGTTTGTAGCGTCCATCATGAGGCGATACACACGACCGTATTTTGAACGACCATAATCAGCGTTTACGCCTGTATTTCCTTGACCCGTAGCATTGAAATATACTTCCCGTGAAGCCGACGCACTGCCTTTGCGGTAATCAATATCTTCCACACGACCAAACGGCATAGCTCGCAACGCTGTTGAACGCTCGTTAATCTGGCGACCAGTCAGTGTTTTTTGATTTTCGATTTGGCGGAATTCAATATCATATTTTTGCCCAACAGCCATATCGCGCTCACGAATATTGTTGTCAGTGCGAGCCATAACGTAGAGTCTGCCATTTTGGAATTCGCCTGGAGTGCTGATGTAGAGCGCGAGCTGACCGCCGTGTGTGCCAGAATCATCATCACCCAAAATCACGACCATTTGTCCAGCATACGCATTCGAGGGAAGTGGAACGGCATTTTCCGCACTCCATTTGCCCAAGCCTTCAGCAATAACCGACGTATTCGGCGCACCTGATGGATTGACGATGTGCGTTTGTGATTCTTCGCCACTTTCGCCACAGATCAGGAAGCTCGTAAAACCATGCTCGGCTTGCGTGGTGAGCGTAGCCGAACACAAACGCCAGCGACCTGCAGTAGAATTCAGCACATACTCGCCACCTGTCGGCTTGAAGGTTTTGTCAAACGTGATGCGCGAAACAGCGAAGTTATCTTCGTGATTGACGAGTGCGGTAAAAGTGCTGTCAGCATTTCGGAGCAACCCCGCGCCATCAGCAGAGCCGCCAAACACGAAGTTTGGCGTTGAAGCGAGTTTGTCATCGCTGCCCAAAAGCGAGAAAATTTCCAAACCAGTAGTAAGCGACTTCGCCAATGCCGGCGTTACGGAATGATTCGCCAGAACAACAGGATTGACGGGCGTTACGGGCGTAATCGGCGTGGTACACGATGATACCACGAGCGTCAAAACACAAACGGCACATGAAATTGTGCGCAGAGGAAAACGGTGAAGAAGAGGTTTCATACACAATCGGAAAAAATTTGGTGTGGGATTGAATTACAGGACGCAAGATAAGATGCGGATGTCAGGCAGGTGTTACGCGAAGATTAGGTTTTCGTAACCTTGGAAGATTGTGTTTTGCCTTTTGGTTACAATGCGATGATGCTGAAAAAATAATTGTACTTGTTGAATTGTGGAGCTAAGAAGCGGCAGGCAATTCCACAATAAACGTCGCACCTTTGCCGAGTTCAGATTCGCACCAAACGCGCCCGTTCATTGCTTCCACCATTTTCTTTACAATAGAGTTTATCTCGAATAAGGTTTTTAGAGTTTTGGAGCAAGGCAGCATGCTGCCTTGTTTAGTAAAAAAGTCTATTCGGAATAAAGTCTAATGCTCAAGCCCAGACCTGAACTGTGTTCGCCGCCTGTTGGACGATTAGAAAGACGGGCGAATCCAGCATCGTCTTCAACTTCCCCATCTATTGCTTCAAAACGAGTTGAGAGCCTTACTACCAAGGTCAGTGGCAAGGCTCTCAAACTGTAAAACTACATTGAAACTGAAGAGATTTACTGAAACGTGTAAGTCGCCCGTGCAATAACCATGCGCCCGATAGCTGGTGCGCCGATGTATTGCCGTTGGCGATTGTCAAGCGCGTTTTGTACCGTTACGTCCAAACGCAAGCCTTTGAGAATCGCATCAAAATCATACCCAATACTTGCATCTACAAGCGTCATTTCGTTCACAAAGCTCGTTAAATCCTCGCGTTTGGTGGGATTGGTGATGGGCGACGTGTACACACCCGACGCAACCGGAAACGCATTCTGATAACGAGCTGTGACACCTGCTGTGATGCCCTTTGGAACAGAATAGCTCACACCACCACGAATTTTCAAAGTCGGAGAATTCATCGAAACAAACAAGCGATTATCCGAAAGTCCTAAATCCTTTGCCGTAAAGAAATCTGTGCTGATGTAACCAACATTTGCAAACATATTCAAACCTTCAACTGCCACGTCTTGCGCATCCACGCTTGCTTCAAAGCCCCAATATTGCAAACGACCGTAGTTGCGGTACGCCAGCATCAACTCACGCCCCAAACGACTGCCACTTGGAACAACATCCGACGGTGACGATAGCGGCATCAATGCATACGGCGCGGCGGCAATCGAATTCGCTGTCGGGCGCAAGACCGCATCCACAAAGCCTTGTGGGGTGCGATAGGGTGTTTGCTGAAGTGCTGCCAGAGCTTGAGGATTGTTCTGCAAGGCAGTTAGTGAAGTTTGAAATTGCGGTGTAAGTGCAGTAATTAAGCCAGCTCCAGGCGTAATAAGTGGCGTTTCCAAAATAAGCGGCGCAATAAAATTCTCCCGAATTGCAAAATATCCATCAACCGAAAAAACTACTTTTTTTGCAATCAGAGTCTGGAAGCCGAGTTCAAACATTTCTTGCGTAGTTGCTTTCAAAGGAGGAATATCCGTGAATGAATTCGCCTGTTCAGCCGAAAAACCTGATGTGTACTCTCCTGTGGGTGCAGGAGTCGTGCGAAGTGCAGCCACCATCGGTGCATTCTGCGGATTTGCGGCTAGGCTTCCCAAAATTGTATTCCAATAATTTGCAAGCGGTAATCTAAGCTGTGTGGAAACGGTATCACCCTGACGCGGAAAGCCTGTCGCACTAGGAAGTAAGCCAGTTCCAACAGCTACGCGCTGTCCAGCAGCATTTCTCGCAAACTGCAAACCATCAACCGAGCCGCGTGCGCGGAGGTCGAAGGCTGCGGTGGAATTTGCATTGATATCGAGAAAAAGCTGTGTAACGGGCGGCGCGGAAAAAGCACGGTTATACGAAAGGCGCAAACCTGTTTCTGGCGTAAGTTTCAGAACAGCCGCCAAACGAGGCGACAACTGGCTTTGTTGCAACACAGTGTGGTAATCGTACCGCAAAGAAGCATTCAGCGTCAATGTTTCACCAAATCGCTTTTCTGCTTGTACATACGCGCCAAGCTCCAATACTTGGTCTTTCAGTTCATTGCGACCATTGGTGCGTCCTACTATCGTTCCAAATGCCGTGTCAGTTGGCGCATTGGAAATAGGATTTGTCCAACGCGAATCTAAACCAACAATCAGATTTATTCCCGCTTCCTCGAAGGCGATACTTTGCTGCGCTTGGGCAATGAGCATCGTGGAAAAATCAGCGATGGGTGCGGGTGCGTCGGTTGTATTTCCGGCTGGGCGCAATGAGCGAATGCCGTTCGCGCCTTGAATGCGCGGGTCGGAATAGTTATAGCTTGTTCCAGGAGTTATATTTTGAGTAAAGGAAACTTGACCAAAAAATCCGCCAGACTCCGCGCGAATCTGACCGAACCAGTTCGTGAAATCTCGTATCTGCACCGTTCCTGTATTTGCCAAGCCCGTGAACGAAGCCTGTCCGATACCGAAATTCCCAACGATTGCGGTTTCATCACTAATTTTATATTTCCCCATTGCATTCAAGGATGCACTGCGAGTATTGGGGTCGCGTTTCCAGTTGTTCAAAAGAGGAATAGAATCCCCGCGAACACCAACAACCACCGATGCGCCTGGGACTCGTGCTGAGGGATTACGCGGGTCGAGAGGTGAGTAACGGTTCAATTCTCTGCGGTCAGAGTAATCGTTTGCAGGGTCATTGGGGTCGAGAAGAAAGTCCTGTGCTTGGTTGTATTGTGCGTTGATTTTATACGCAAAGTTATCGCTCACAATGTTTGCATGGCGAAGATTGACTGCGATAAGCGATTGATTACCACCAGCAAGTGATATTGCGGTTCCGGGATGCAAAAAGGGGTCTTTTGTAAGGAAGTGAATAACGCCAACATCTGCGCCGCTTCCAAACAGCGCAGAACTTGGTCCCCGCACAACTTCGATATGGTCAATATCAAGGTGAGAAATCGGCATAAATTGGAACGCATTTACGCCACTTGCAGGCAATGAGGCTTGGCGAAAATCCACCATTGCAAACGCAGAAGCGAAAAACGGTTGGTTGAAACCCCGCACCGATACTTGTTGCCGATTCACCCCAACAGAAATGACATCCACACCTGCAACATTGCGCAAGACTTGTTCGGGAGAAAGCACTGCGTCTCGCTCTATGGACTTAGCACTCACAAGTGAAATAGCGGCTGGTGCGTCGAGTGCTTTTTCCTGCTTGCGCGAGGCAGTTACAACAAGTTGCTCAAGACTAATATCGGCTTGAATGAGGGAAATATCGGAGAGCGTTGTTTCGCCGTCCTTGATGGTGATATTTGCCGTAAAATCCTCGTAGCCGATATACTTCGCAGCAAGCGTATAAGAGCCTGCGGGGACATTTTGAACGGAATATTCACCTTTTGCTTTCGACACCGTTCCCGAAATAATTTTCCCATTTTCACCGAGAATTTGAATTTTTACCCCAACAAGAGCTTGCTGCGTCAAAACATCAACGACTTTTCCTTTGATATCACCCGCAAAAACCTGTGAACACGCCGCAGCAACAAGCAATGGAGTACAAAGAGAGAGAAACAATTTTTTCATACTTACTCCTGAACAAAAAACTGTGAGAATACGTGATTGTGGAACACACTTCATAAAATAGAAAAGTTTTGTTGAACTCCAAAAAAATCAGCGTACTAAGGTTATGGACACAGTACATGAGCGTCTTGTGGCGAAGACAAGAGTGGTCTGCGCTACCGATAAATACTGGCTTCGGCACCAACAGACACTCTTATCTGCACAATGGAATGTCATTGTATCCACAACCTTATCCTCAAAAACAAAGAATTACCTAACGCGGAACTCTCCAGTTTCTCCCTCAGAAAAACATATCAACGTGATGGTAACTCGACAATAAACGTTGTGCCTTTGCCTAACTCCGACTCGCACCATACCTGACCATTCATTGCTTCCACTATTTTTTTAACAATACTCAACCCCAACCCTGTACTGTGTTCCCCACCCGTTGGACGTGCCGAAAGACGTGCGAATTTTCCGAAGAGTTTTTTCATATCTTCAGATGAAATACCAGGTCCTTCGTCTTGAACTGCCACATGGAGAACCGATTTTAAAGAGAGAAGGCGGACGAAAACTCTTTTTCCATACGGAGAGTATTTAATAGCATTTGAGATGAGATTATCGAACACCTGAACAATAGCGGATTCATCAACAAGTGCTATGTACGGCATATCCTCAGCAATACATTCTACTATAATTCTTTTTGTGGCGGCAGATGCTGTATATCGCTGAATGACGCTCTCAAGACTAGCTTTCACGTCCATTTCAACAAGAAAGAAACTCATTGCGCCTGCTTCTAGACGATTATTATCCAAAAGATTGATAACCAAATCCAACATTTGACTGGAAGTTCGGACAATCATTGAAGAAATTTTCTTTGTTTCATCGTGGTCTATGGCATCTGCTACAATAAGGTTTGCTAAGTTTCGGACTGCGCCTATCGGGTTTTTTAAGTCGTGAGCAACAATACCCATGATGGTTGTCTTTTCCGAATTCAGGCTTTCTAGCTCGTTGTTTTTTAGGTGCAATAGTTGATTTTTCTCTTCCAAAAGCAATGATGCTCTTTTTCGTTCCTTATTGCTTCTATAAAGCAAACCCGCAAAGAGGACGAATGCAAGCAGGACAATACCAATAACAACGACGATTGACTTCTGCAATCTATCCTGCGCTTCGAGCGTTTCTACTTTGGCTTGCGCGGCATCCACGACTGCACGTGAGTCCATTGCCGCAATTTCCAGTGTTTTAGAAGTCGCAAAAACCGATTTTTCCCACGTGCGAGCCAGCTCAAGGTAGTGCAGGGCAGTATCTTGTTGTCCACGCTTTTTACCAATTTCATACAACAAGGCATACGCCCCGAGAAGCTGCTCTGGCGTTGGTGCGGAGGGTGTTCCTGCCATCACAAATGCCAAATTCCGCCGTGCGTGAGCGAAAGCCGCGTCGAGGTGTTGGAAATACAGCGCACGTCTGCCATTGGTAGTGTCGAGTGCTTTTGCGAGAGCTTGGTAGGTGAGCGCGAGTTCAAAGCAGAAATCAGCTATGGGCTTGTTTGCCGCGCCTTGTTCGGCAATGATTTTTCCGCGCTCCAATTCTCGCAAGGAAATGTCTAGCTTATTCATTTGCCGATACAGCTGCCCTGAAAGAAAAAGAGTATGTAAGCCGTATCCCGCATCGTTATTGAGTGCGAGAGCCTTTTCGAGATAGACGTGCGCTTTTTCACGCTCCCCGCGCTGCAGATACACCGTTCCGATTTGTTGCAGAAGCTCAATGCGATTTGTTTTCACATCGTACTTTTCTGTAAAGGGTTCTGCACGATGATAATACTCCAACGCCTTGTTGGTATCAATCAGTTTCGCGTAAATATCGCCAATAGCGTGGTATGATATGCCAAGACTTCGCGGCAAGTTGTTTTCGCGAGCAATCTGTACAACCCGCTTGTATGCTTCCATTGCGCGAGCATCGTCGCTGATAATTTGAGAAAAAAAGCCCACAAACGAGAGGATGTAGGCTAATCCTTCCATGTCGGACGATTGCTCGTATAGCCGTGCAGCTTGGAGTGCTAAAATGTTTTTTTGCGAAATGTCGGTCGTGAGAATGAAGGCGCGGCACAGCAGGATTTGCCCACGAAGCGCGTTACTATTCAGCTTCTCGGCAATTGCTTGTTGGGATTCCAACAGCGTGCGCACGTCTTGGCGTAATTGCTGGAGAGGTCGGTCTGTATTGGAATGGTCATCAATTCTAAAGCGCAAACTCGTGAACCAACCGTGCTGTATCAAGGCTTGTGTTTGCAAGGCGCGGCGCGGTTCGGGAATAGATTTTGCCTGCTGCAATGCCAACTGAAAATATTTTTCAGCGACAGGTCGTAAATCATGCTGTGTATAGCGAAAGGAAATTCCAAACATATTCAACGCCAATGCCTGATAATATGAGGCATTCAGCTCTGGGTTTCGATTCTGAAGCTGCTTGGCTGCTTGCAATGCTTCTCCGGCAATAAGACGAGCGAGGCTATCCTTCTGTTCATACACCGCATACGCATTTGCCAGCTTGCACAGCGCACTGATGCGAGCTGTGTCGTGCATTGCCGTGCGCACATTTCGCTTCAGACTATCCAAAATGTAGGAAGACTGCGCGAATGCAGCCTCGGAGCAACAAAGAATACTCGAAAGAAGAAGGTACAGTATGTAACGTGATATTTTCATAATTTCCAAAACTACCACTCTTCACCATTTTCACAACAAAAAAAGCCTAAATGCCGCAATAGAGCGAGCATTCAGGCTTTATCATTATTCACAAGCAAGCAATTTTATATCTCGTTTATATTTCTGGAAGTTTAGATAAAATTGCCCGCTCTCGCCCTCATCCCCCGCCTTCTCCCAGAGGAGGAAGGAGCTAAGACGAAGAATATCAAATGCTTCTGAAGCCCTCTCTCTCTCTCTCTCTCTCTCTCTCTCTCTCTCTGGGAGAAGGTTGGGTGAGGGCAAGCGCAGAAGTAAGGTTTTATGAGGTTCGCCTCTGTACACGACAAAACCTCTAAAAAGCATGTCAAATCAGGCTTCAGTGGCACAGACATTCTTGTCTGTGTATTTCCACCTGAATCCCGCACGAACACTCACAGACAAGAATGTCTGTGCCACTGTTGAAGCAGTTTTGTCATGTACAAAGGAGGTTCGCAGAATTTTATCTAAACTTCAATCTCTCTCAAGGCGTAGAGAATCGTTGTTCAACGATGTTCGTTGAAAAGAACTGCGCCTTCGTGTCCCCCCAATATAGCACAATATCACATTTTCATGCGCCACATCGTGCCGGCTTCGATACAGTACAAATAACCATCCAAAGCAAACATATCATCAACATTGCTCATTGAGCCTTTTGGACCTACTTGGTCTTCTGCGCCAGTTTTGGTATTGGTTTTATGGAGCGTACCATCTCTTTCCACACTCCACAGCATACCATTGGCACCGACCAGAGCTACTGTTTGTTCCCAACCATTCTTATCAACGGTTTCCCAGCGCATTGAACGAGGATTAGTTTTGTAGAGCGCACCTTGCTCAACTGTCCAGAGGAAACCATCCATACCTTCAAACAATTTTGTATTGCGGAAATCTCCTTTGTCGCCCAAGCGGCGGTAGTTTCCTTGTTTGTCGGTTTCATACACCGTTCCATCGGATTCGATAGTATAAATCATCCCATTCAGACCAACCATTGCTTGGGTATCGCCATAATCAGTGCTAACTTTTTCCCAGCGACCTGTTTTAGGATTGCTCTTGTACAAAATGCCACCTTCCACTGTCCAGAGCCAACCATCAAGAGCAGCGAAATTATCGACATTACTAAATTCCCCAGAAGCACCTATTTGCTCATACTTTCCATTTTTATCTGTTTTATAGAGCGTACCATTTTTTTCGATACTATAGATAAAACCATCCATACCAAGGACTTCAACAGTATTCGCCCAATCACCTTTTTTACCTACCTGCTCCCATTTCTGGGCGTGTACATTCACCACAAAAGTAAATGCGAGAATAAGCGAGACAAAAAATGTTTTTGTTTTCATAGTTTTTTTTGAAGAATGTGAAATAATACAACAATTAGTAGTTACAAATTGCCAACGACAAACTTTGTTACCTTCAGTTCGTTCTGCATAATAAACTTCTCTTCATTTGTCAGTACCTCGTTTTTAGCGTTGTGCATGGTGGTTTCAATATCGCGGAAGCGTTTGTCGATATTCATTCCTTCGAGTTGCTTCAATAATTCCACTTTACGCTCTTCGGAAAGACTATTGTCATTGTCCTCTTCATCCGCCTGCGCTTGCTGCTCTTTTGCTTCAATGTCTGCAAAACCTTTCATAATGCTATTCAATTCCACAAACGCCGCCTTCATATCCGCTGTTCCTTGTATCTGAACGTCAAACCACCTTTCAGTAGAATTTTTCAGACTGAAATCCTCAAATTTCGGAGTTGATACCTTCGCTAATTCGCTTTTTGCTATTTTCAAATCAGCACTGAATTTATCAAGTGCCTCTACTCCTGCCGTGAGGTTTGCGATTTGCGTAGCGAGACTTTCAGCATTTGACGCATTTTCATTCAGAAGTTTTGCCACAAACTCCGCATTTCGCTCGGCTTTATCCACCACAACTTTTATTTCGCTGTGATATTTTTCCTTATCCTGCTTCAGTTGTCCGCACGAAGAAAACACGATGCCGAGCAGCACCATGAGCGTGGGCAGAACAAAGGAATGAGGGTTTATTGTGAATAGCTTTTTCATTGAAATTCTTGGTAGAAATGAATAAAAGGGTACTAAATGATTGTAATTGGAAAGAGTCCTTGACCCATTAGTGGCGCAGACATTCTTGTCTGTGAGTGTTGGTGCGGTATTCAGGTGAACAACACAGACAAGAATGTCTGTACCACTATTGTTGTTGTTTACCTTTTCAACCCAATACTGCTCAGCCCAATACTGCGCTTGATTTCCAACTGAAATCATGTAGCACCTGTGAGAGCATTGTTGATACGAATCGGTACAAAAATACTGTTTCTGAGGGGCGCAGGAAACCGTCTGCGAGGTGGTATAGGCATAGAACCACGCAGTTCTATTTCAATCGTACTTTGGAGGTGGTTGTTGCGGGAGACAGTGCGCAGTAAGTTTGTACAAAAAACGAACAGAATTTTTACGAAACCACTCAACACACGGAGACAACAATGGAAATCACGAAACAACGTCGCATTATAGAAATAGTCGTGGGACTGGTTGTGCTAGGAATTATCGGCAGCCTCTTTACGGTTGCGCTTCGCACGTATCAGAGCGAAACGACCAAGCGCACTGCCTTAGCGACCATGCAAGAACCAGCAACAGGGAATTTTGTCAGCGCAGATGCGCGTGTGCTGGGCATAGACCCAATCAAGGGCGAAGCAACCGTGCGGATTAGCTTTACGCCCAACGGTGATTTAGTGGATGATGGCGAACTCACGCAGGAACTGGTGCTGTACGTCAATTCCGCAACGGGCGGACAAAACCGCACCTTTGCAAAGGGAAAAACCATGAGTCCGATTGACGTAACGCTTGATTTGGACGGCATTGTAACGGATTATCCCTTCGACGAACACGATGCCTTTTTGGAAATGTATCTGACGAAAGCAGAGAAAAAAGAAGATGCGCAGAAAATAGTCATTCCCGCTCCGCAGACGGTAGATACGGCTATTTCGGATTCGCTAGCAGTAGCCGCACCAGTGAAAGTAGAGGAAGAATCGCTGGATGTGAGTGTGTACACCGAGTTCTACGGCTCACTGCCTGGCTTCAAGCTGGATGCGAGCATTGATAAGCAATCGAAGGGAAATTACAATCTCATCAATATCTCAATAGAGCGTTCTTCAACGATTGAAATCATCGTCATTTTTGCGATGTCGCTTATGTGGCTTATTACGCTGACGGTAGTATTTATGCTGCTTTCGGTGCTGTTCAGGGAACGTAAGATTGAGTTTGGTATGTTTGGATTTATGGCAGGATTTCTCTTCTCTTTTGTGGCATTCCGGAATGCGATGCCAGGCGTACCGCCCATCGGCACTCTCAGCGATTACCTTGCCTTTTTCTGGGGCTACGCGCTGATTTCATTGTCGCTGATTATTTTGACCATTACGTGGCTTATTCGTCCAGCGAAATAAGGAATGCCCTATTTACGAACATTCACATCTTTTCTCTCGCTCAGATGAACCGACGGAATTTTACTCAAATGATGCTCACCATTCCTACGTTTCTGGGAATGCTGGGCAAAGCTCAAAGCCTTCAGCGCGGCGGCAAGGTTATTGTGATAGGCGCAGGAATGTCTGGTCTAGCAGCCGCGCGAACACTCGTTGCGGCTGGCTATACTGTTCAGGTCTTGGAAGGACGCGACCGCATTGGTGGGCGCACGTGGACAAGCGAGTATTGGCGGGATGCGCCGCTTGATATGGGTGCATCCTGGATAGAAGGCACGGAGAAAAATCCTCTTTCGGCATTAGCAGACAAATTCGGTGCGAAGCGGGTTGCGACGGATGAGGACAACATGATATTGTATGGACCAAACAGGCAAGCATTTTCTGAAAGCCGCGTAGAATCTCTTGAGGCACGGTGTGAGGAAATTCTGAAACGAGTCAGAAAATTAGCCAGAAAATCAGATAAGGATATTTCCATACAAGACGCAATCGCCGCAACGCTTGATTTGAAGAGCCTTTCCACGTCCGACCGTCAGCAATTAGATTTTTATCTGAACAATACATTGGAGCAAGATTACGCTGGCGATACGTCGGAACTATCCGCGCAATCCTACGACGACCAAGGCGAATTTGAAGGAGACAGCGTGATGTTCGTGGATGGCTACAAAACCATCGTGGATAGGCTTGCAAAGGGCTTGGATATTCGCCTTCGGCAGGTTGTCAAGCAAATTTCACACACACAAAACGGCGTAACGATAACAACCTCGCAAGGCGTGTTTACTGCCGATAAAGTCATTGTAACGCTGCCGCTTGGCGTTTTGAAGAAAAACATTGTACAGTTCGTTCCGCCATTGCCAGAAGAAAAGCAACGAGCGATTTCGCTTCTTGGAATGGGTGTTTTGAATAAACTCTATCTCCGATTTCCGAAGGTTTTTTGGGATGCCGACTACGATTGGCTTGGCTACATTGACGAGCAAAAAGGTCGCTGGTCAGGCTGGGTAAATTGTTTTAAACTTACCCAAAAGCCGATTTTACTGGGCTTTAATTCCGCCGTGTTTGCAAAGGAAACCGAGCGTTGGTCGGATAAAGACATCGTGAGTAGCGGGATGAAGGTGTTGCGCAGCATGTATGGCAATAGCATTCCTGCACCCATTGACACACAGATTACACGTTGGGCATCCGACCCTTTTACGTTTGGTTCATATTCGTTTATTGCGGTGGGAGCAACGCATACAACCCACGAACAGCTTGCAAAGCCTGTGGGTAATACGTTATTTTTTGCTGGAGAAGCTACAAATGCGGTACACCCCGCATCAGCACACGGTGCGTATTTGTCGGGCGTGCGGGCTGCTAGGGAAATTATTGGATGAGCAAATTAGATGAGCAAATTAGATGAGCAAATTAGATGAGCAAATTAGATGAGCAAATTAGATGAGCAAATTAGATGAGCAAATTAGATAAGCAAATTAGATAAGCAAAAATGAAGGAATCTATCGGCGCGGCATTTCAATAAGTTGTGCAGAAACCGCGAAAGTATGCGCTTCTTGACGAGATTCTATCCCCAGTTTTTGAAAAATACTCCACAGATGCTTTTTTACCGTACTTTCGGTAATAGCGAGTTTATCAGCAATATCTTTATTTGATTGTGCAATGAATCGAAGTACATTCCGCTCGGCATGCGTAATTCCGCTCTTTTGGAGTATCGTATTGGAATAGAGCATACGCCGTTGCAAGGTTGGCGGAAGCCAGATTTCCCTAGGATGCTCCAACAACCACGTCACCGCTTCGGTAAAAACAGTATGCTCCGCTTCCTTTGAAACAAAGCCATTCGCACCACTATCCAAAATATCGTAAATATCCACGTGATTCGAGCCAGACACCACAAGTATTGTTCCCCCAAAACCAGTGCTGCGTAAAATTCTGACTACCTCAATACCAAGCATATCCGGAAGGTCAATATCAAGAACCAGCATGGTTACAGGATATGGCGTATCGTGTGCAGCACGTACTATTGTCAGTGCTTCCTCGCCTGTGCCTGTATCGCTAAAATGTGTGTCTGGTTTATCATTTTTCAGAGAAACCTTTATCCACTGCATCAAGCCAAAGCGTGTAACTTCGTGGTCATCAATGATGAGAATATGATGCTGAAATTCATTCACAAATAATACTCACAAATTGAAATGAAAACTAGAATGGAACTGCTCGTCCGCCAAATGAGTTTTGCGGTTCTTATGGAACAGACAAGAGTGGCTGCACTACTGATAAATACTGGTTTCGGTAGCACAAACACTCTTGTTTCAAGCCTCTTCAAATACATTTGACGGACTACTACTGAACAAGAGAACTACTGAATAAGAGAACTACTGAATAAGAGAACTACTGACCAAGAAGATGAACCGTTACAAATGCCTCATTTGCGGCACAGACAAGAGTGTCTGTGCTACCGAAGCCAGTATTGTGCGGTAGCGCGTAACACTCTTGTCTGCGCCACAAGACGCTAAACATTTGTTTGACGGACTACTAGAGTGTTTTCGACCGCAGTCTGAAGACGTTTGTCCACCTCATTTTTGCGCGTTCCTCAAACATTGTACATCATTTATTCATTTGCAATGATGTTGTAGTTGCGAATGTATTGAAAAATTTTGACAATCCCTGCACACAGGATGCAGTTGAAGGAAAATTGTTTTACTATTCGTCAGAGCCGAATATATTTGCTTTCGGTACAGAATCTCTTTCACTATTCTTCACAAATACATGTCATCCATGAAAAATTCATCTCTCCTCTTTCTCGTGATTATATGCGCTCTTCAAGCAGATTTTCTATCTGCGCAATTGCATCAAAACCACACAGGACAGCTCACCATCAATGGCAAAAACTCTCATTCGTACACGGTACAGTTTTCTGAACAAGGCGACACCGTGCGTCGTATAACTTCGTACTTGGATGCCGCACAAAAGCTCGTGCGTATGGAAATCACGAAATTTCAGACGAAACCTCTTTCGCTTATTTCCAATAAAATTGACGATTATAGAACGGGAGAATATCTTGCACAGGAAATGCACGGAAACCGCTTCACAACACGCCGCAGGGAGCGACAAGGAGAAGAAATCAAGGAAAAAAGTGTAACGGCAGAAAATGCTATCGTGGCAACGCTGGTAAGCGAAAAAGCGCGTCAAAACGTGGAATTGCTGGACAAAGGGCAGGAAGTCTCTTTTACACTCGCCCTGCCCGCTTTGGGAATTGTTACGGAAATGAAATTTGTCAAGACTGGAAGCCGCACCGTTAATGGCATTTCATGCGTGACAGTCAAAACAGAACCCACGAATATCTTCCTCAAAGCCGCAATGGGCGAAGCATCATATTTCTCCTTTGAACGCGCCGCGCCGCACCGTTTCATGCACTACGAAGGAGTGTTAGGCTTGCCAAACGATGAAGGCAAGCAGCAGAGCGGGAGTGTGGTGATGAAGTATTGAAACAAGAACTTTCGTGCAGAGCGCAAACACGAGTTGTCTGCGCTCCTACCGAAAAGAATGTGATCGAATTCCTTCACTGGTATCTTTCTCTGAGCCAGTTTCGACGGGAATATATCGTATAACAAATTTATCGTACATCAGATTTATTAGAGTTTATCTCGAATAAGGTTTTTAGAGTTTTGGAGCAAGGCAGCATGCTGCCTTGTTTAGTAAAAAAGTCTATTCGGAATAAAGTCTATTGTACAACAGATTTATCGTACAACAGATTTATCGTACAACAGATTTATCGTATAACAGATTTATCGTATAACAGATTTATCGTACAACAGACAAACGCACCACCGCACGCTCCAACGAACCATCTGCACTGCGCATCACAAGAAACACCAAATACCTGCCAGACGAAAGCTGTTGCGTGTTTACAGCAAGATTTTTCGCACCTGCCGCTTGGAATGTTGCTGGCGTTGTAAACATCACGCGACCAAGCATATCCAGCACTTCAATATGCACATTCGCTGCCTGAGAAAGTGTGTATGTGAGAGCAACATTATCTTGAGTGGGATTCGGACTGGCAACAAGTTCCATTGTGGAGAACATTTCTTGTCCGCGAATGCCCGTAGAAGTAAGATTCTGCAACAAAGTAGCTGTTGTCGCAAGACGCATATTCCCCGTCGTCGCCATAATGCCGCCCATGCCACCGCCCAAAGCACCTTGCGGTAAAGCTGGCACGGGCGTAATCGTCAAAACGGGATAACGATTTATTCCATCATAGAATTCAAAGCGAACCGTATTGGTAACAATCGTGCGGATGCCTGGAATAGAATCCATTGAGGTTGCAGCACGCCGTACACAGAGCGCGTTTTCGATAATTACGTTATTGGGAAGGAGCAATCGTCCGCTTGCCCACGCGGAAATCGTGTCAAATTCCATAACTGTCGTGGTGATGCTCATTCCAGCACCCATGCCGCCTGGTCGCCCGCCGCCGATAGTGCGCGTAAAACTATGCGTCCCGACCGTTGGTGCGGAGGAAATGGAAAATGGGAACGTGAAAAAAATTTGATTTGGGGAATACACCGTTGCAGCTTGTATGCGGTTTGCCGTGCCGAGAATACTCAATCTATTGTCGGCAGCTTGGTAAAACACATAGCTTGAATCACGTTCATTAAAGAGCGCACTTGTCGCGGTAGAAGAAAACACTGTGTGCGGCGTTGCTGATGGAGCGAGGATACGCAGATTGTATGCTGGACGCACTTGTGTTGTCCACGAGGAGAAATTCCACGCTTGACTTGCACCCGCTTGCGGAAGCGTGAGGCGCAGAATGGCGGCAGAATCAGCATCGCGCAGAACAAATGTTGTCCCGATTGCGGGAACGCTGTTTGCCGACGTGAGAATAGGTTGCGCCATTACGTGAGTTTGGAGCAATGCGTTCGCGCAAAGAGCGCAGAGAATCAACATCGTAGCAGAAAAAACATTTTTTTTCATGGTATAATCCTTGATAAAAAAGAAGAGTTGAATTCAAACTATAAAAAAACAGACAACTTCGCAACCTCATTACACCGTCAGGCGCAGCGCGGAGCGTGACGGAAGGCGTTGCGCGGAACTTGTTTGCAAAATAAACCGCGACAACGAAGCCTGCAAGCGGCTCATCTGCTCACGAAGCTGCGACGCGGAAGCCGCGATATTGCTCACTCCGCTTGATGATTCTTCCGAAATAGCCACAATCGCCTCCACGTTCACCGAAATATGCTTGCTCGTGATAGATTGCTCCTCCGTCGCACCCGCAATCGTTGAAATCATCGTGAGTGCGGAATTGGAACTGGCAACGATATTACCGAGCGACGTACCCGCCGCATCCGCCAGTTCCACGCCGCGTGTGGCTTGCGTGTTGCCGTTGTGCATGATGTGAACTGCTTCGTCGGTTTCTTTGCGAATCATGTTCACCACGCCCGCAATCTGCTTTGTGGCTTGTTGGGTGCGCTCGGCGAGTTTGCGTACTTCATCGGCAACAACCGCAAAGCCGCGTCCTGACTCGCCCGCACGAGCCGCTTCGATGGCTGCGTTCAGCGCGAGAAGATTTGTTTGGTCGGCAATTTCATTGATAACCGAGATAATATCGCCAATCTCCGCGCTGGACTCGCCCAAACGCTCAATCGTAGCGGCAGATTTCGCCACCGCGCTGGCAATATCGCGGATTTTCTGCACAGCTTCCTGCACAATAAAACCACCCTGTTCGGCAACATTTTTATTTTTCTTCGCCACATCCGCCGCATTCGATGAATGCTCGGCGTTGATGTGAATCGCGCTCGTCATTTCTTCGATAGATTGGTAAATCTGCCGCGCTTGCAAGGATTGGTCGTGCATCCCGCTTGAAAGCTGCTCCGACGACGAACCGATAAGTTCCGCCACCGCCAATGCTTCTTCAGCCGATTGCCGCACATCCAGCATCAATGCTTGAACGCCTTCCAGCGCAGTATTGAAGCCGTGCGCAAGCTGCCCAATAGCATCATCGTTTTCAACGGCAATGCGCGTTGTGAGGTCGCCTTTTGCAAACTTTGTAATTTCCTGCAACATCGCTTCCACACTTGCTTGCAGGTATTCTTGCTGCTCCACTGCCACGCGCTGCGCTTCGGTGGCACGCATTTCGCCTTCATGCGCGGCAACGGTCTGCCGCGTAACTTCCTCATTCGCACTCACCAAACTCCGCACCATTGCGCCAAATGCCCGCATGAGTTCGTCAATTTCGCTGCGCGAATTGTGTTTGCTATTCGCCGTATCAAGCCGTTCCAGCGTGGTTTCATGCGCTATTGCGGTGTTCAGATTACCCGCGCCAATTTCCACCGCCGCATCACGAAGACGTATAATTGGCTCTGCAACGCTTTTCGCCACAAAGTATGCCGCAACACTGCCCAGAACCAGCATAAACACTAGCACTCCAATTATTGTCAGCATCCTCGTCAGAATCGTTTGAACAATGCGCCCCGTCGAAGTGCCAACAACGACGTAGCCTTTCAAGGTTTCAGACTCGACGGGAGAGCGCATCACCACAAGCGACTGCTTGGTCGCTGAATCAATCACGCCATTCACCATCGTTTTTTCGTTGAACTCAAATTTTTCGGGAAATGCCGCCACCGTCGCACCATCGCTCACGATTGCGACAAAACGGACATCGGGATTGCGCTTCACGTAGTCAATGGCTCGCTGCGCACTTTGCAAATCCTGATTTTGCAAACCAATCGAAACCCCCAGCGCGACGGTCTCGGCGAGTGCCTGCACCTCGCGCGTGAAGGATTCAAGCAGAGTTTGGCGGGTTTGCATCGGGAAATACACGCCGACAAAGACGAGAATTGCGACGATGAGAGCATTCGTCAGGAGTTGGATTTTTGTTCTTAGGCGCATAGTTAATGGTGTTTAGTGGTCATTGGTCATTGGTGCATTAGTCATTGGTACTTGGTCATTGGTAGCGCGGAACGCTCTTGTCTGCGCAATTACTTCGGTCGAACCGTGAAACTGGCTGGCTTTGAACGCCCAACAAACACGCCAATTCCATCACCCGTTACATTCCAAATCGGATTTTGTCCGCTTCCGCCAAAGGCATTGGTGGTAGGCGTATTGCGGTTTGCAGAGGTTTGGTAACGTTCAAAGGCAGCATCCATCGCCTCCACCGAAACAATGCTGACGGTGTTGGATGTTACGAGGCGAAAGGGCGCATTGGGCGTAATCTGAAACCGCGCTGTGTAGCCCAGCGCGAAGTCCGCAACACCGCTCAAGGGCAGGCTGAGTGTGGCATTGGTAATCACCGCATCGGGCAGAGTAACAGAGCGTACCGTATCGCGGAAACCAACCCGCGTGTAGCGATAGCCCTCATTCGGGCGGGCTTGCAGACCAAGATTTATCTGTGTGGAAAGCTCTTGCACTCTCGTCAAAGCTGGCATCATGTTCATTCCGCCTGGTCTTCCGCCCGCAGGTGGCATTCCGCCCATTCCGGGGCGACCGGGCAGTACTGTTACCGAATCCGTGCGCCAAACAAGATTGTTACTCGTTTGCACCATAGGCGTTTCGGGAACAAAGGTGCTTGCTGTTGCGCGTTTGCCGTTCCAATTTACGGTGAGTGTGTAGCTTTTTCCGCTTTCGACAATCAGCCCAGAAGCCTCGTATTTACTTGCTTCTGCGTCGTAGCCAGCAATCGGCAACCCTTCGGCAGTTTTCGGGATAATTCCTGTGGAGGCTTGCAATGTGAGTGGAACTGCACGACCATCCACCGTCAGCGTTACTTCTGCGTTTTTGACCAATGTTTTGGAAACAAGAAACGTGTCCAAAGGCGGCAAAGTGCGCGTAATTTCTATGTTTCTGACAGGTTGTCCTGCTGTTAAAATGCCCGAAATAACGAGTTTTTCCGTTGCCGGAAGTGTCGCGCCTTCAATGACGCTGGTGGCGCAACTTTGCAACAACCACGAAGCCATGAACAGCGCACTAACGCTTATTCCTGCGGCAATGAGAGAACGTAACGTTTTCGAGGTTGGTGATGAAATTTTCGATGAAGTTTGCATGATTTTTTTGATTGATGTGAACTGATGAATTGAGGCAAATTGCCAAGAATAAAAAGTGTCGCATTCGCCCCCTTGATAAAGGGGGAACGGGGGATTTTTTCGCCTATGCGTGAGCAAGGGTGTGCGAGCAACCGCATAGAACCTTAAATCCCCCGTTCCCCCTTTATCAAGGGGGCGAAGGATTGTAGCACCAATCCTTAAAACTTGAACCCAATAAACACCGTCGGAATAATCGGAAACAGCGCGGTTTGCGTAACTGCGCCTGAAAGCACACCTGTTTTCGGGTCTGCGGTGTAGCTGACAGCAACCGAAAACGGATTCTGCCGATTATAGGTGTTGTAAATGCTCAAACCGCCATTAAACGGGAGATTGAACCACGTAAAATAGTGCGTGATGTTCACGCCTAAATTGTGGAAATCAGGCGCAGTGAAGCCGTTGCGCTGGGTGTAGTTGATGCGCTGCGACGGAATGAGCGTTTGGGAATCGAAATTTGGAAAAGAGTATTGCCCTGAAGGCATTGTAAATGCTTGTCCGGTGGCAAATTGCCATGTTACGCCGAAGTCCCACAATTCGTTCAATTTGTAATTCAAGACCACCGAAATATCGTGCCGACGGTCGTAGCGCGGGTAAAAAGGTTTGCCGTCGTTCAGTTCAGCAAAGGTGCGCGTTGTCCACGAAAGCGTGTACCCAAGCCATCCCGTGAGTGCGCCGATACGTTTTTGCAGGAAAAATTCCACGCCGTATGCTTCGCCATTGCCCGCTGTGAGTTGTGATTCCGCCGGCGCGAATAGCCCAAAGGTCGCATTATCCTTGAATTCGTAAAGGTTTTGCATCGCTTTGTAATAGCCTTCCACGCTCACCATCCATTCTTTGTCGAAGAGGTACGTTTCCGCGCCAAGCACGTATTGAACGCCGTTTGCGGGCTTGATGGTTTCTGTTGCGGGAAACCACGTGTCCGTCGGCAGCGAAATATCATTGCGCACGATGAGGTGCATAAATTGGTTCGCAATCGCAAACGCGCCCTTCAGCGTAACATCCTCCGTAAGCGCGTAACTAAGCGATGCGCGGGGTTCGGGCAAAATACGATTGCCTAATTGAAAATATGCCAAGCGGAAACCCAGATTTGCCGCCAGTTGTGGGGTGATTTGCCACTCATCCTGCACGTATGCTGCCGCCTCAAGCGCGTTGATAGTCGCATTGCCGCCCGCTTCATCCAAAATGTTTGAAAGGGTGCGGTTGCTGGATTCGGCAATGGTATTGAAGCGGTGATAGGTCGCTTCCACGCCCGCTTTGATGGTGTGTTCTTGGGTTGGGAAATACTGCACGTCGCCTTTGACGGTAATATCACGAATTTGCGAAAAGGTGTTGAAACCGAAGCCGCCGCTTGTTGCAGCGTCGCCCGCGCCAAGATTAAACCCAAAGCGGTAGTCGGTGTAAATCGCCGAAAAATTGGTGAATAACGTTGGTGAAACAATGTGCGACCAACGCAGATTTCCCGTCGCATTGCCCCAATCTAAGCCAAAGTTGAAGGCAGAACCGGCGGGCTGTGCCAGTACGTCGTTGCCGAAATATCCGCTCACGAAAATGCGGTCATTTTCACCGATTTTGTAATTCAGTTTCGCGTTCAGGTCATAAAAATAATAGCTTGGAATGCCGCCCAGACCTGATATTGCGGTCAGCAAATCAAAATACGTGCGCCGCCCAGACACCATAAAACTTGCATCCTCGCCGATAGGACCTTCCAGCGTCAGGCGTGATGCAATCAGGCTCAGGTTTGCCGAACCCGAAAATTTTTCTTTCGAGCCTTCTTTCATCGTCAAATCCACCACGCTCGACAAACGCCCGCCGTACTCGGCAGGAAACGCGCCCTTGATGACGCGCACGTCGCGGATAGCGTCGTTATTGAAGGTGCTGAGAATGCCGCCCAAGTGCGACGGATTATAGACCGTTACGCCGTCGAGCAGAATCAAGTTTTGGTCGGGCGAGCCGCCGCGCACGTACAAGCCGCTTGAAGCCTCGCCGCCAGACTTGATGCCGGGCATAAGTTGCAACACGCGAAAAATATCCGTTTCACCGCCCAAGGACGGCATTTTGCTGATAAAATCCGATTTCAATTCCACAGAACTAATGTTGCTCGTTGGCGAACTTGACTGCCGCTCTGCCTGCACCGTTACTTGCTCCGAGCGGACATTTTGCATTTGCATTGCCACGTTTTGACGCACGGCTTCGTCGGCTTTATCAACAACAATTTTTTTGAGGAATTTTTTATAGCCAATTCCCTGCACAACAAGATAGAATGTGCCTTGCGGGACATTTGGCAAGGAATAAAATCCAAATTTGTTCGTCCGCGCACCACGCACAACATTCGCGCTGGAAGTGGACGCGCTATCTTTGGAAAGAACGACGTTTACGCCGATGACAAACTCGCCCGAAGCCGCTTCGCTCACAACTCCAGATATGACGGCGTTTTGGGCAAATGCGGGCGTTTGCAAGAGAGCAAAACACAAGAGAAAAAGGCTCGAAAGCCGCTTGAATACGTGCATTGTAGATATTGAAAAGTTTGTAAAATTATTTCAACAGTGGCAGATATGTCATTACGTCAGCGTACCAGCATGATTTGGAATACTGAAAACTGGCTCTCTACGTGAGGGTCTGACTTCTTAGTCAGGCTCTCACTTCTGCTCAAGCTGAAGGAAGAAGTAAGTGAGGGAAGAAGGAGGGAAGAAGTGAGAGCCTCAATAGGAATTGAGACCCTCACAACCCGTGTAAGCAAGCACCTACTTTATCGTCGCCAGCACTTTCACGTTTTTGTTTACGCTTTCGGCGTTCACGTAAGCGATTGCACCTGGCGTATTTGCTACCTTTTCGAGTAGTTCTTGTTCGGAATTAACGGCAATGGGCGGTAAGCCTTTCCCGGAGAATTGCTTTTTGAGCCAGAGTTTTTGCATTTCCGTAAAAGCGGTGTTCAATGAGGCATAAAATCTGGATTTGATTGGTGAATCGCCTTTTACTTCAAAGACCGTAATTTTGCTGCCGTCCGCCCAGTTACGCGTGTTCAGCGTATAAATATCCAAGATTTTATCTGCTTCCAAGGTCTGCGCAGATGAGGATTTATGCGCTATCACGGCGACACTTTGCGCAAACATGGACGCGCTTGATGCGGTGAAGAAAAACAGCCCAACAATAAGGATTGATGCGGCATTCAGGGATATGATTTTTTTTGTAGTGATGTTCATGGTGCAATTCTCCTTAAAAAATGACGCTGAGACCGAGGTAAATAAAATTGATGGTGATAGCATTCGTAGAACGCGACTGAATGCGCTGGTACTGCGCTTTTGCCACCAAACCATCGGTAATACGGTAGCCCGCACCGCCGCCGAATGCTTCCAAGCCACCTGCTCCTGCATCGTCGGGATTGATAACATCACCTTTCAAATAATTGTAATTGCCATACGCAAAAAATTTGTCGGTAAAATTGTACAACAAATGCCCGTAGTAGAAGGTTTTATCAAGTGTACCGCGAAAATTGGTGGGATATTTTGCATCGTGAAAAACGCCAATGTATTCGCCCTCGAACTCGAAATTGGCAACCGAAAACGACAAGTCCGCCCCAACACGAACACGCGGCACATCGCCAATCGGCGCGAGAAATTCACGCCGCACACCTGGTAATCCCGCAGCAGCGAATGTCCCAAAGGTCGTATCGGTGCGCTTGTCGCGGTCGTAGGTGCCGGAAACGCCTACTTTGAAGGTTTCTGCCGCATTGCGAACACCAATGCGCCCGCCAACGGACTTGAACGGAGAAGTGTCCTCGCCCGTCAAGCCGCCTCCTGCCTGTCCCGCAGTATTCCGCGAAGCAATGTATGAGGTTTCAGAATTGCCCGTGTGCAGCGCGTAATCGAAGCGCATTCCGCCAATCGGCAGCGAGCCGTACACCTGTAAGAATGCCCGTTCTGGCAAGAAATCTTCCGCATTCAAAAGACTGGCAATACTCGTTTCATACACGAATGGACGAAACAAATACGGCAAAAGCGGCGTACGGTTTTTGAGTTCGTTCAAATTGTTAAATGTCGGCAACAAGAGACCAGCCTTGACGTTCAGGGCTTCGCTGTTCGCATAATTTGCCCACGCTTCCTCGACGCTGAAACTTCCCCACCCGCGCTGGGAAGCGTAGGAAAGCGAAAATTCCAAATTCACAAACGCGCTAAAGTAGTCGCCAAGCGGCTTGGAAAGGAAGATATTCATTTGCTGCAAAGAAAACGTGTTGCGCTCGGCGGTGTTGGTAATCGTGCCGCGTGGCGTAGTGATGACGTTTTCGGTGCGTTGGTTATAGCCCAAGACCTGCATATAGCCGTAAATGCGGAGGTCTTCAAGCTGCGCGAATGCTGGCTTTACAAGGAAGCAGCTCAGGAGCAAGACCCAAAAAGTACGTTGAAAGAGCTTCATAATCGGAAGGGAAAAGTGTAAAAAATTGCGTTGTTATTGAACTTTAAGAACTGTAAAGGTTGCAGTATCGCTTGCAAAGGCAGTAAATATGCCAAGTCCGCCGCGAACATTGGAAAGCGGCTCAGAAAGCGTGCGTGAATCCTGCGAGCGAGATTTGTACAAATCCGCATATTCCTTATTGATGCGATACACGTTCACTTGATGCAAACCTGTGTAGCGAATATCGAAGTCGCGCACGTTGTAGCTTGTGCCTGTTGCAGGTTCGGAAATAATGAAATTAAAGCGAAGAGAATCTGCACGGAGTGAAACCCTCGCCGTATCTATGCTGGTGAGCGTTGTGTAGAAATACTCCGTGTTCGGATTCTGCCACGAAACCTGCACAGGGTCTTCCAAGCGAGGCGTGGTAAGCGCACCAAATGGCGTGTTGCGCGTTTCCAGCAACACATACGCACTACGCCGAGAAATACTCACGCCGACGGGCTTGCGCGGAACAGCCGTGCGGGCAGTGGCAGTTTGCTTGAGCGCAGTTACTTCCAGAAGCAAGGAATCACCGACGTTTGCGAACCATGTGGAGTCGGGAGTTTCATAGTACCCAGCTTTCTGACGAATCGGACGAAGCGTTACGCGCTCAGTATTTGCGCCACGTTTACGTGTGAGCAGCACCGTTGCATCGCTGATGGGCGCATTCGTGGAATCGTCGCTGCCAACAGCAAAACTTGAAGAAATGTACACGTCACGAATCGGCATACCATCGAAGATATACGCTTGCACGACGATTTGCTCGCGCCCCAAAATTGCCGTGGGAGTTTCGGAACATGACACAAGAACACAGAGCGCGAGAATAAGGATTGATGCAGTTTTCATGGTTGTTTGATTGTTTAATTGCTTGGTTGTTGAGGTTGAAGTTTAGATAAAATTTTGTGAGCCGCATAAAACCTCACCTTGCACTAAGCCCTCACCCAACCCTCTCCCAGAGGGAGAGGGCTTCAGAACTCGCATAGAATCTTGCGCTTCTCCCTCTGGGAGAAGGGTTGGGATGAGGGGGCGCAAGAGTTTATCTAAACTTCAATGAGGTCTTGTTGGTATTCTAAAACTCAATCTGCACGAACAACGTCGGTGTAATTCCTAAGCTCGTAACTTCTGTAATCAGCACGGGCGACGTTGAAAAATCATATCGGTAATAGCTCACATTTTTGCGATTGTACACGTTAAAAACCGACAGCCCCGCCAGCATTTGCAATGCCTCTCCGGGTTCGGAGATTTTTTTTGTGAGGCTCACATCCAAGCGGTGAAAGGCAGGAAGCCGATTACCATTTTTCTCGCCAACGTGAACATAGCTTTCGCTCATATCACCCAATAAACCAAGCGTATATTGGCTGACGGGCGCAGTAAATGGTCGTCCAGAGCCATAAATGAACGTGCTGGAAAGTTTCCAATCATCCCCCAAATCCGCACTCAAAATCGCCTTCAGTTCATGTGTTTGGTCTTGCGCGGCGGGAAAGGGATTGGCATTGATTTCGGGGAAATAGCTTTCGGTGCGCGAAAGTGTGTAGCTTATCCAGCCTGTCAGCCAGCCTGTTTTCTTCTGCAACAGCACTTCCAGACCGCGTGCAGAGCCATTTCCTTTGAAGAAACTGTACTGTTCATCGGCATTGCGGCGAAGGCGTTGGCTAAATTCTACTACGTCGTATAATTGCTTGTAATAGGCTTCCACATCCAAGAGCCAGCCGCCGTTTTGGAGCGTAAATCCAGCAATAAAGTGATTGGCTGAAGATGGCGTAAGCACTGCATCGGAGAGCTTCCAAAAGTCGCGGCTCCCTTCGGTTAAATTCTCATTCACAATCCGATTCACATACTGATAATACCGCCCTACTGCACCTTTCACGGCAAATTCTGGCGAAATTTCATAGCGAATAGAAGCACGAGGCTCAAGGTACGCCTGCCCCGTGATGGTGTAGTGCGAAAGACGCAGACCGCCCGTAATATCAAGGTTCGGGAGTGCTTGCCACGTATCTTGCGCGTACAACGACGTTTGCAACCCTTCATCATTCACGCGAAACGTGTCGGCGGTCGAGCGAAAAGGCGTGCTGAAAAGGCGCGAATAACTCGACCCAAGCATGGAAGATTGCAAGCCGAACTTCAACTGATGATTTTGCTCAATTTGCCATTCGTTATCAATCCGCAAAGACGCATCGTAGGTGAGGTTCTGCTCATTCGAGCCGATGCGAGGCTGGTTTGCATCGGTGGAAGCACGTTCATTTTTGAAAACATAACTGCTGGAATACTGCGAAAATGAGCCAACAACCGTTGTGTACAAGCCTTCGACGTTATCCCACGAATGAAACCATTTTGCACTTGCACCGAGATTTCCTTGCAAATTTTTATCGGTAATTTTCGGAAGATTTGCGGGATTAAATCGCCCACTTCCAGCACCCGGAAATCCCGCCGGAAGCTGGATATTGCTGAAGTCGAGCGAGTTATCAATTTCATCGGAACTGGAAAACCACGAGACCGAGAGAATATCACGTGGCGTGATATTGTAGGTAAATTTTGCATTCAAATCGTAGAAGTAGGAATCAGGAGTGCTTTGTGCGATAAAGGCTGGAAGACCGCGCCCAGTGCCGCCTCCAAGCGTTCTGGATGATTGCTGCTGGTCAGTAATTGCCTTCGAGAGCGCGTCGTAGCTGAAAAGTTTGTACGAGCGGCGAAAAGCTACCAGCAAATTTCCTTTGTCCGTAATCGGTGCTTCGATAGTGCCAGAAAGACTGATGAGGTTCGCATTGATAGAGCCGTGAATCCCATCGCTCCGCCCTGTCTTGCCCGTCAATTCTACCACGCTGGAGAGTCGCCCGCCATACATTGCGGGAAATCCACCTTTGTAAAACTGCACATCTTTCACGGCATCGGGATTGAACGCGCTGAAAAATCCAAAGAAATGGTCCACGTGATAAATGGTCATTCCATCGAAGAGAACCAAGTTTTGGTCGGGTGTTCCGCCACGCACGAATAGCCCCGACGTGCCGTCGTTTGTGCCACTAATGCCTGGAAGCAGTTGCAACGAGCGAAAAACATCAGGCTGCCCGATACTTGGCAAAGATTGAAATTGTTTCGGTGAAATGGTTGTCAAACTCGGTGTTTTCTCGGCTTTCACAAAGGTTTCTTGTTCGGCAGTTACTTCCACACGTTTTGTTTTGATGTCGGCTGAAAGCATGGTAACAACAAGGTTTTGCATTTTTGTCGTGCGGGGATTTACATCCAGAACCGCTTGTTTATAGCCCAAATGCTGGACAACAAGTGTACACGCGGAGTCTGGCAAGCCCATTACGGTAAACAACCCTTCAGCATTAGTGCGGGTTCCGAGCTTTGTTCCCTTTACAGAAACACTTGCAAATGGAATCCGCTCGCCGCCTTGGTCTTTCACTACACCGCTCACGCGCACAGTATTGATGCCAGCTTTCGGCATTTCTGTTTGTGCCATTGCGAGAGAGGAAAGTGCAAAAAAGAGAAAAAAGGAATGGAACAAGAGCGAGCGAAAAAATGACAAGCGCACGAGAAACGAAAACTGTCTCAAAGGCTCATAAAATCTTGCTTGCACGGCGTTCAATGCGTGAATTTTATTCATAACGAACAATGAAAAATGAAGTATTCTAAAATTGTCTGATGCAAAACTACGTCGTAAAGCAAAGCAAGTTGTTAAGAGCTTGTTAAGGACTTGTCAATTTGGTGTTAAATGCGAAAATGGCTTGGTTATGCGGTTTTGAAGAGATATTTTCGTGCAGGTGAAAGTAATCTTTCAAGCAGGAGTTGAAAGGTTCTTTGGTTACAGAATCATTTTTTGCTCGGAGTTGTATGCCCAAAACCCTGATAAAATCACGCCTTGTCTGGCTCACGCTGTTGTTACTCGGTATCGTCCCCGTGCTAGCAGTGCTGCAATGGCAATGGATTGACGACCTGACAAAGCGAGAAGAAGAACGCCTCCAAAGCACACTACAAGTGGCTTCGGTACAACTTTCGTTCAGTTTTAATCAACGATTGATACAGGTACAACAGGCATTTTCATCAGTAGAGCCATCATGGAATACTACTGATGAAGCCCGTAAAAACTCGCGTTCAGACCTTGTTGTGTTTTCTGAACTTGCACGAAATGAATGGGAAGCATGGAAAGAAAATCCTGATGTTGCGCTTGTAGAAGGTCTGTACTACGCGCTTCCGCCGAAAAGTTTGGAAGAAAACTGGCGTGTAACCCGCTTTGATACAGCAACTGGAAAGCTCGTGCTATCGGAAGAAAATCTTGCAGAACGCTTCGACCTTGATTTTGACTTCATGCCGCCGATATCCCGCGTGGTTGGTGGCTTACAGGCAATAGTCATTCCGATTGTTTTCTCGGATGCGGATGGTGAACACTCGCCCAAAGCCTCATCAATTCAAGATGTAGAAGACTTTGACGACCCAATGATGTCCATGATGATGAATGAAACCGTATATGCAATCGTCATTCTGAACAAAAACTATCTTCAAACCCAGCTTTTTTCCGCCCTCTTGAACGACCATTTTACGCCACATGGTGTACAAGGTATAGAATACGACTGTGGCATTCTTTGGAAGAAAAACTCTGAAAGCCCGTCAAAACTTGTGTGCAGTAGCCATCCTGCGCTCAAGGCAGAAGAATTGCAACAGAATTCATTTATTTTGCCAGTTGGTTTTTTACCACCGCGACCGAATAGTCGCTTTGCACGCATGATGAACTCACGTGGAGCATCCATGCCGCCTGCAAGTCTTTTTATTGCCGGAAAAATGACGATGAGCAATGTCGTGGGAATGTTGGCTTCGGCGGGTGTAGATTCAACAATTGCACGCAAACTTTTCGGCGGAATGGAGCTGCGAGCGCAGTATAAACCCAATGCGTTGCAAAACGAGATTTCACGCCTTCGCTGGCGAAATTTAGCACTCAGTTTCGGTGCGCTTGTCCTCTTGGGAGCGGGATTGGTGCTGGTTGTGATGACCGTTTCACATTCGGAACGCCTCCAACGCCAGCAAATGCAGTTCGTGGCAGGGATTTCGCATGAATTTCGCACACCGCTTGCTGTCCTCAGTTCCGCCAGCGAAAACCTTGCAGACGGCATTGTGACAAGTCCCGAACAAGCGCAACGCTACGGAAAGGTGATGAAGCAAGAAATTACGCGCCTGACGGGCATGGTCGAGCAGACGCTGAGTTTTGCAGGGATTCAAGCAGGACGGCACACGATAGAACCTAAGCCAATATCGGTGCAAATGCTCGTAGAACAAGCAATCACGCGGCATCGGGGTTTGCTGAAGGATGAAGCATTTTTGCTTACCGTACAGATTCCTCCCAAAACCGCACAAATGCTCGTTCTTGCAGATGCCACGGCGTTAATGACGGTGTTCGATAATTTGATGACGAATGCGGTGAAATACACGGAGAATCACCGAGAAATACGAATTGATGCGGTCTTGCAGGATGAGGTGATTCAATTTTCCATTCAAGATTTTGGGCGCGGTATAGCACCCAATGAAATTGCACACATTTTTGAACCTTTTTTCCGCGCTCAAAGCGTGGTGGATGCTCAAATCCACGGCAATGGCTTAGGTCTGGCGATTGTGCAGCATATCATCACACAGCACGGCGGCACGATTTCTGCCAAAAGTGAGATTGGAAGCGGTACAACATTTTTATTCACCCTCAAACGCGCATAAAATCAAGAAACTTTACCTTACACAAATCACCCTCACCCAACCCTCTCCCAGAGGGAGAGGGCTTCAGAACTATCTCCAATTAACCCTCGCCCTTTGGGAGAGGGTCTCGCGGAGCGAGGGGTGAGGGCGGCTTAGAAGTGTACATCACGTAACCAAACAACCATGAAAAAACTTCTCCTCATTGAAGACGACGCGGGACTCGTGTTCACGCTCACCGACCGCTTTCTTTCGGCTGGATACAGCGTAGAGACTGCCTTAGACGGCAATGCTGGTCTCGCACAAGGCTTGCAGAATATCGTTGATTGCATCATTCTGGACGTGATGATGCCCGGCAAAAATGGCTTCGATGTGTGCCGCGAACTGCGTCAGAAGGGCGTATTTACGCCAATCCTGATGCTGACAGCACGCGGACAAACCGACGACAAAGTAACGGGCTTAAAACTCGGCGCAGATGATTATTTGACAAAGCCTTTTGAAGCGGCGGAACTCCTCGCTCGGATAGAAGCTCTCATGCGACGTGCCGAGCAGAAAGCTCAGAAAGCGCATCCCATTTACGAATTTGGTGATGTGCGTGTGGATGTGCGTGGAATGACCGTTTTCAGGAATGGTACAGCATTGGAGATGTCGGCAAAAGAATTTCAATTGCTGCAATACCTCATTGAGCAAGAAGGTAAGACGCTTTCACGGGATGAGATTTTGAATAATGTGTGGGGCTACGATTCTACGCCGACCACCCGCACGGTGGATACACACGTGGCATGGCTGCGTCAGAAACTCGAACCCAATCCGCCAGAGCCGCGCTATATCTTGACGGCGTATGGTGTGGGATATAAATTTGCAGGGGAATAAGACAAGAATATATTCAATGAAGAAGCGTATGCACAATTCTGAATCTTTCAACGCAAACAACCACGAAGACCGTAAAACCCGCATCAATGCTCTCAAAGAAGCACACAAGCAGCGTACAATGGTAGGTAGTATTCAATCAGTAACAGATAAACTGTCGAGCCTGAATGCCGCATATTCACTTCTGTTGCCGAGTGAGACAGGGTACGATGCGCCATTATCTTGGATTGAAGAGCATTTCACAACAAATTCATCGCACATTCTCTGGGATAATGTTGAACACGCGCAGTTGTATTCATGGGACAATGATGTGAGTTTGCAGCAAGTATTGGTCAGGCTTACAGAAGATGCACGATTAGAGAAAAGCGAGGAAGTAATGATTGTTTTCGGGAACGGTAAGCCACACGTTTACTTGGTGTTCGGCGCGGTTGTTTCTGTTATTTGCGAGGTAAGCGAACTTGAGACGGAATGGTGGCTTATTTCCTCCTCAAGAGCATGGATACTGGAATGCAGACGCTATGGCGAGGTATGGTTTTATCCATTTCCAAAGCGCACAATACCCTAACACCATGTAGATTACCGCTTTCCTTGCGGCAATTCCACAATAAATTTTGCCCCGAAACCCAATTCCGACTCGCACCACACCTTCCCATTCATAGATTCTACTAATTTCTTCACAATACTCAAGCCCAGACCAGTGCTGTGTTCCCCGCCTGTTGGACGAGAGGAAAGACGCGCAAATTTCCCGAAGAGTTTTTTCATATCAGTTGAAGAAATTCCCTCTCCTTCATCTTTTACTTCAATCCGCAACATTCGTGGATTCGAGGAAGAAAGCTGCTCTTGAACGCGCACCAAAATTCGTTTTCCAAACGGTGAAAACTTTACGGCATTAGAAATCAAATTATCCAAAACCTGCATCATTGCTTGTTCATTCGCTAAAATAGGCTTGCCTTCTGCTTTATTCAAATAGAGCAAGGCAACATTTTTTCTTTTTGCGAATTCAGTATATTGCTCCAACATTGAGCTAATAAGTGGCTCTGGGTCAAAGGCAAAAACCTCAAGTTCCGCTTTTGCTCCTGTCTCTAGGCGATTGCTCTCAAGGAGATTTTGCGCCAAACCCATTGCGCGAGCAGCCGTATGGTGGATTTGCGGCAGAAGACGCGTCCGTAATTCCTGATTGTCGGCATCACTATCAAGCATTTGCGCCATCATTTGAATAGAAGCGAGCGGATTTTTAATGTCGTGAGCAAGGACGCTCATTATTTCTGTGCGTTCTCTATCGCGCTCTTCAAGGTTTTGGACAACTTTTTGTAAGGAATCATTGGTTGTCTGCAAAAGTTCTGAAGTCGTGCTTATTTCCTGTTGTTTGCTTTGTAATTCGGCAACATTTTGTTCAATGGTTTCATTGGCAGAGTGCAGTTGCCGATTTTGTTCCTCCGTTTTTCGCCGCGTGCGAACAAGCTGCAAACTCAGGAATGACAAGCCCAGCGCAATTGCAATCACGAGCCAAATAATAATCCATTGCCGATTTCTGATGGCGGTTTCTTGCGCTTGCTGCTGTTCCAACAATTGGTTTTTTGCTTGCATTCGCTCAAATTCCGACTCCTTTTGCAAAATGCGAATGTCGGTACGAAATTCAATGACACGCAAGGAATCATGCAGTTTTTTGTACCGTTGAAAACTCTTCAATGCCTCAGAATATTTACCCATTTCGCCCTGCACTTCAGCAAGTCTATTCCACGCATTTACTATCACAGCGAGGTCTTGAGACCGCTCCGACACGGCGATATTCTTTTCTGCATACAGCATTGCTTCATTCTTCTTTCCGAGCGCGGAATAGAGCTTCGATGTTTGATTGAGTGAAACAGAGGTTGATAAATCCACCCCAACCATTTCTCGCAAGCGTAAGGCTTCCAAGCTGCACGAAAGCGCAAGTGGGAGAATCTTTTTGCCTTCATAGCAAATGCTCAGACTGTGCCACGCCCAGGCTTCTGCGCGGGTTACACGCAAAGCAGAGGCAAATGCACGAGCTTCTTCATGGTAGCTTGCGGCTGAATCCCACTCGCGCATTTTCCGAAACACCCGACCAATGCTGTTCAATACTTGCATTTGCAAGAGTGAATCCCCTGCGCTTCGTCCCAAAACAAGCGATTCTCGAAGCATCGTGAGTGCGGTGATATTGCTCAAGGAATCATTTGTTTTGCTGATAATATGCTGCCCAGAAGCGTACCCAACGGCATAGAGCGAAAAGGCACGCGCCAGCGTATCGGTGAGCTTTTCAGCAATTTTTACAGCAGAAGAGGCTTGCGCAAAGCCTTCTTGAATTTTCCCAACATCCACCATTGCAACCGATTCCACCGCGAGCATCAGCACATACCGTGCGGAATCGTGTGCTTTCAATGCCTCATCAGCACTCACTTTTGCATAAAAAATGGTACTGTCAATTTTGGAGAATTGATACAACAACACCTTACGAAATGCCTCTGAATTTGCCCGCGATTGAAGATTATCGGCAAAGAGAGTTGGTAAGCAGAAAAGTGTGCCACCTAGCAAAAAGCAGATGAACAGAGAGCGAGGAATATTGGTTGGAAAGCGCATAAAATCTCGTCGAAACTGGGGTGTATATGTACAGAGAAATGCTTAAAAACAGAAGAACAGCAAGAGGAAAATTACCGTTATTTGCCAACATGAACCAAAGGAAATGACACAATAAACGTCGCTCCGTGTTGTACTTCCGACTCGCACCATACCTTACCTTTCATTTCCTCAACCATTTTTTTTACAATGCTGAGTCCCAGACCGGTGCTATGCTCGCCACCTGTTGGTTTGGAAGATAAACGGGAGAATTTTCCAAAGAGTTTTGTCATATCGTCGGCACTAATTCCTTCTCCTTCGTCCTGAACTTCAATGCGGAGATTGCGTTGATGAGCGTTTGCGACATTCGGCATTGTCAGGTTTCCATTTTCCTGAGACGCATGACCAATAGCTTTTACCGGATGCTCCTCTGCCGTTTGAACAGCTTGTATTCGCACAAACACTTGTTTTCCATGCGGCGAGTATTTTACCGCGTTGGAAAGAAGATTATCCATAATTTGAAAGCATGCTTGCTCGTCGGCAAGTATCAATGCGCTTTCGGCGGTATTCTCGAAATGAATTGCAATATTTTTGAGCGATGCTTGCTGCTGATGCTGCTCAACACAGGATTCTACCAAGTTTGCAATATCCAGCTCAATCATCGAAAAGCGCATGCCACCTTCTTCAAGCCTGTTCAAATCAAGGACATTAGTGACAAGGTGAAACATTTTGTTGGAAGTAAGAACAATTTGCTCTGCCGTGTGAGAAACCTTCGGACCCTGAACCAGTTCGTACTGAATAAGTTCGGCAAGCCCACGCACCGCACCAATAGGGTTTTTCAGGTCGTGCGACACAATTTCCATGAGTTCCGTTTTTTCTTGGGTCAAATTCGATAGAAGCGAATTGCGCTCCACGAGAACGGTATTATTCATTTCAATTTCCAACGCCTGATGCTCCAGAATCTTCTGTTGGCGGGTGATTTCACTATTTGCGCGGCGTTCGGTGCGGATATTGCGAAACAGCAGAAGCGCAATACTTATCAGCAAAACTATTCCGAGAACCAGCATAATTCCTACGATTTGCTGGCGTTCTTGCGTGCTGCGGAGTGCGTCAATATCGCTTTGTTGCTTTGCTAATTCGTACTTTGCTCCAAGTCGCTCAATTTCTTGCCGCTCTGATTGGCGCACTAATGAGTCCGCCGCTTCTATCTGCAAGGCTTGAAAATACGCCACTTGCCGGTAGTCTTTCACAGTAGTGTACACAAACGCCAGTTCTCGTGCCGCCTCGCGAATATGCACCTGCGCTTGAAGAACTTGCGCTCTGCGTAATCCTTCTTCCAAACAAGAGACAGCAGAATCAAGGTTTTGCAAGCCTTTGTAGGCTTTTCCTTTTTGAATATAGCTCATCGTTACAATGTCTTCATTGTACAATGAAGAATCTGTAATAGAAACATCCGCATCAAAAAATGCTTGAAGAGCTGATGAATAGTCGCTTGCAGCCAAGTATGCTTGCCCAGTAGCAAGTAAATTAGCGGCTTTCCATGAGCGATTATCGCTTGAAATGTTGTATTGCCGCGATTGCTTAAAAAGGCGCACCGCCGAAAGGAAATCTTTTTCTAATTGCGCAATTTCACCTAACCGAAAATAGCCGTAGTACAGACCCGATATGTTATTCAACTCCGTGAACATCTTCAGCGATTGCTCGACATATTTCTTTGCAAGGTCGTAGTCGCCACGATATTTATACACATCGCCAATGTTATTCAGCGCGTAGCCAAGTTCTGCACGGTAGCCTTGTTTTTCTGCAATTTCTTTTGCCTGTTGAAAAAACATCATTGCTTTCTCGTAATCACCTACGTTTCGGTAAATGATACCAATAAAATTGCAATTTTCTGCCCGAACACGTGGATAGCCTAAATTTGCGACAAGCTGCGCCCCTTCTTGTGCGTACTGCATTGCAAGCAAGAAATTGATGCCTCTGTACGACCACGCAAGAGCATTCAGCATGGCTACTTTGGTGGTGTCTGTGGCTTGAGGAAGTTTGGGTAATAATGAGTCTTCGAGAGCATTACGTTCAGAGGGCAAACGCGCCTCGTGATGCCGCTTTTCAAGGATATTGTATTGAGAAAATACAGCAGTTGAGCAAAAAAACAGAACAAAAAAAAGAGCAAGGAAAACCGCATATAAGCTACCAACGCTTCTTTGCCAGACATGGTTACAAGTATCAACACTATTATCTTTCACTAGTAGTCCGTCAAACAAATGTTTAGCGTCTTGTGGCGCAGACAAGAGTGTCTGCGCTACCGCACAATACTGGCTTCGGTAGCACAGACACTCTTGTCTGTGCCTCTTCAAATACATTTGACAGACTACTAGGCAGACAAGAGTGTCTGCCCTACCGAAGCCAGTCTTTCTCTCAGGTATCGCGGACACTCTTGTCTGCGCCTCAAGAGATTCATGCCTTATATGCACAACCGTATCGTTGTTTTTCAAAGGATAATATGACCCCAACGATGACTGCATAGCGTGTAGAAATGAAGATTTGAAGCGGTGTCTGAAGAATGGTGCGTACAATTATTTCTCAAACTTCTTGCCGACGATGAACCACGTGTGCTGTGTGTCCCAAAGCAATTCAATGGATTTGTACTTGCATTCTTGCAGCAATGCCGTGTACTCTTGGGAAACACTATTTCCATTGTCGCAGCGAGGAAGAAGGTGTGCAAGTACTGTTGTGCCTTTTTGTGGAATTTCCAATGCCACGCCAAGCCCCGTACCTTCTTGGTTGTGTTTAGGTGTCAAGGATATTACGCCATTAACATCCATCAAATTTGGAACATTCTTTTTACCGTAGAACTCCGATAAACGCACGCTGGGCAGCAAAATGGAGGTAACATCTTTCCATTCGCCATCGTCTTGGACAATATACATTTTCGTTACACTTTTCACGCATCCAGAGCCGCCACCATTGTCTTCCACCACTTGATACGCGAAATGCTGTGTCCCATCTTCGTTGATAAACATTTTGAAGACAGTTGATGTCGTTTGCAAAGCAGTCTCGGTTTTGGTTGCACTGGCTACGCGGACATAATAATTTTTTGTATCAACAAGAACGGCGTTGTCTGGTGCGCTTTGCAGCGATACTTGCCCGCGCTTGTGGGGAAATTTTTCAAACCAATCAGCAATGGTTTGTGCAGAAACAGCACAGTAATTACCCAGGAGAAAAACAACCTGCAAGGTAAGTATTGATGCGGTATGAGAGAAAAATGATTTCATAGGATTGAAAAAATTGAAACAATGGTATTTTCAAATGTACGACGTTGCGGTTGCTTGCTCACATTTTCCAGTATTCTTGAGTAATGTAAGAATTATGTGACGATTATTGGAACGCGGATTTGAGGACTCAAGAGGACTGTGAGGATGGAAAAAAGTCCTCAAAATCCTGAGAGTCTGGGCTTCATCAGCGTTCCAATCATGACTACTTCATTTGAGAATCATATACTAAAATTGTAGCAAAATTGGAACAAGAATCGTCTCATCCTTCGTTGCAGAGCGGGTTGCACGGCGATTGAGCAACGTTACGGATAAGCGAATGCCCAAAGTGCCACGCAATGTTTTTCCTTTCAGCATCGTTTTGGGCAATTTCCCCAACACAACATTCACAAGAAAAAGCCCGTCATTGAAAAAGCCTGAACATGTGATGTTTGCTGGCTTTATTGCTTGTGTACGTGCGATGTCTGTTTTTCCTGCAGTTTCAAAGGTAAGCTCAGTCTTTGCCGCGTCAATGCTTGGTTCTGCTACTTGCAAATCATCCACAAGTGCCGTGATTACTTTCTCTGCTTGTGTATCAATGGGTTTGGCAAAATCTACTTTGATGTTCCGCACGGTGAATGCGCATTCGCTCGTAGGGCTAGATTTTGTGCGGCTTGTAAGCTCAGTTTTTATCTGTGAAAGAACAAAATCGGGCGGCGTTTGCTCTGGTTCAATCGTTTGTTTCCACAAGAGCGTTTTTTCTTTCTTGCCATCGTCTTGCATGCGCAGAATCTCCACCTCAACTTTACGAGCATAGCCCGGAACTCGCATCATTTCTTGCTTTGGAAGATATGGCATTTCAATTTTTGTATCGCCGAGAAATTTTATGCTCACCAGTAATTCTTTTGCTGGAATGGTTGATTCTGCTGCGATTTCTGCCGAAAAAACTATCGGTACTCCAAAGAAAAGTTTCGTGGATGCAAGATTTTGTACAGCTTTTGGAGCAAGTGTTTCCAATGGTTGCTGGGCAGAATACTGAGCAGAATGCTGGGCAGAATGCTGAGCAAAAACAGATGAGGAATTTCCCTTTTTCATCTGCGGAGCAAGGGACAGAAGTAGCCCAAAGACAAGAGACCACCAGCATACGGAAAGCAATTGTTTCATCAATTATTCCCAAAACGTTGGAATTGAAGTTTAGAGAAAATTCCGCGCCCCGCATAAAACCTTGCGTCCACGATTGCCCTCACCCAACCCTCTCCCAGAGGGAGAGGGCTTCAGAAACGTTTGATTTTCTTTGTCTTAGCTCCTTCTCCCTCTGGGAGAAGGCGGGGGATGAGGGCAAAAGCGCACGATTTTATCTAAACTTCAATTGGAAAGAAGTATGACGTTTATTCACGCAAATATAGCAAAAAAGCCACTTCTACGGAAAAGATTCCGCACAAGAACATTCACGGTTGTTTGCTAATTATTTGAAATAAATCCGTAAATTAGTAGTCTTTACAAATTTCGGCACGAAACGACGCAACGTGGCTCGTGTGTTCGGTTTTTTGAATGTAGTTTTTTTTTGAATGTAGTTTTTTTGAATTTTTTTGAAAGGCGCGAAATGCAATACTTCAATTCGGTGATGGAAATGATAGGAAATACGCCCCTTGTACGCTTGAACAAAGTAACAGAGGGCATTCAAGCAACCGTCCTAGCGAAGATGGAAAGCCGCAATCCGGGCGGGTCGGTGAAAGACCGCATCGGAATTGCGATGATTGAAGCGGCAGAAAAAGAGGGACGCTTGCAGCCGGGCGGCTTGATTGTTGAGCCGACAAGCGGCAACACGGGAATTGGTCTTGCACTCGCGGCACGTCTGCGCGGCTATAACTGCCTTTTTGTGATGACCGAAAAAGCCTCCATTGAGCGTGTACGCTACCTTCGTGCCTTAGGTGCGGATGTGATGATTGTTCCATCTGCGGCAAAACAAAGTTCGCCAGAATATTACTTCAACACCGCAAAACGTCTTGCAAGCGAGATTCCGGGCGCGATTATGCTCAATCAATACGATAATCCCGCAAACCCTGATGTACACTATCGTTCCACTGGACCCGAAATTTGGCGCGATACCGATGGCGAAGTAACGCACTTTATCGCTGGCATGGGTACAGGCGGCACCATTACTGGCACAGCGCGTTTTTTGAAAGAAAAAAATCCGAATATCAAAATTATTGGCGCAGACCCGCTTGGTTCGTCCATTAAATCTTTCAAAGATACAGGTCGTTTGGTGGAATCGCTGCCGTATTTGGTCGAGGGCGTAGGACAGGAGCGGATTCCGGGCAATCTTGGCTTGCCGCTTATTGATGAAATTTTGAATATTCCTGACAAAGAATCCTTTACAATGGCGCGTCGTTTGGTGCGCGAAGAAGGCATTTTCTGCGGTGGCTCGTCGGGTATGAACGTTGTTGCAGCCTTGCGTGTGGCGAAACTTTTGCCGAAAGAAGCCGTCGTTGTTGCAATCATCTGCGATACGGGCGAGCGATACTTGACCAAGCACCATTCCGACGAGTGGCTGAAGCAAAACAAGCTGCTCGACGTTGATAAAATGACGCTCAAAATGCTCTTGGAAGAAAAACATTCCTCGAAAACCTTGCCACCACTGGTTTCGGCAAAACCAAACGCTTCGGTGAAAGACGTTCTCGACCTGATGAACAAATACGAGCTTTCCGCTCTTCCTGTGCTGGACGATGCGGGAAAGCCCGTCGGCAGCGTCCGCGAAAATCGCCTCATGGCAAAAGTGCTGGAAGACCGCAACGCGCTTGATTCTGCGCTGGACGGCTTGATGGAATCCACCATGCCCGTTCTGGATGCGCAAAGCGATGTACGCGAGGCAATTGAGAAACTCCGCCAAGACCCCGCGCTGCTTGTCGGCGATTTCGGTCGCATTATCGGCGTTGTTTCTCGGCACGATGTGTTGCGATACGCCTAAGGGAAAGGATGAAGTTTGAAATATGAAGGATGAAGCATTGAAGCCGCTTCAATACTGACGATTGCGTGAGGCTCTCAATTCTTATTGAGGGTCTCACTTCCTTTCCAATGACTTCCTTTCCAATGACTTCCTTTCCAATGACTTCCTTTCCAATGACTTCCTTTCCAATGACTTCCTTTTCAATTCACCACCACGCTCCCTACAAATAATCATGCTTTCCTTACAAACAAGATTCCACGCGCTTTCCAGCTTGATGTTCCTTTGCGCAATGGCATTCACCCTCAGCGCGTGCCGTGCGCCAAGCGAACCCGCGCTCACGGCATTGAAATCAGACGACCTCGTAGAAATCACAACCAATGCTGATTTTATCGCCCTTTCACCAAAAAATATGATGCCGAAAACAGGCTTTGTGTTTTATCCGGGCGGCTTTGTGGATGAACGCTCCTACGCGCCCTTGTGCCGCGATATTGCGGCGGCAGGGTTTTACGTTGCAATCGTGCCGCAGCCGCTTGGTTTGGCGGTTCTCGCACCAGAAAAAGGGAAAATTGTGCTAGATAAAAACAAGAACATCACCACCTGGGCGATTGGCGGTCATTCGCTCGGTGGCGCAATGGCGGCGCGGCTTGTGCATCAAGATTCTACGCTCTTTCGTGGCTTAGTCGTGTATGCGTCATACCCAGACGTTTCCAATGATTTATCCAAACGTACAGGTGTGAAAGTATTATCAATTTTCGGCAGCTTGGATGGCTTGGCAACGCCAGAAAAAATTGACGAAAATAAAAAATACTTGCCCGCTTCCACGCAATATCTGCGCTTGGAAGGCGGCAACCATGCGCAGTTTGGCAGCTACGGTACGCAAAATGGCGACAAAGAAGCTACGATGAGCGCGGCAGAGCAACAACGCCGTATTGCGGAGGCAACGATAGCATTTCTGCGGTCTTTGAAGTGATTGTTCTATCTCGCAAATGCTTCATAAAAGCATCAAACAGTGGCACAGACATTCCTGTCTGTGATTCTCTCTTGAAAGTCTCATCAAGACTCACAGACAAGAATGTCTGTACCACTATTGAAGAAATTTTGTCATGTACTTGAGATATAAATTTACCACTTCAAGATAAGGCTCCATAAGGCTTTCACCATGCCGAAACCACGCTTAGGTTTGATATTTTTCGTCGTTTTGCTGGATATTATCGGCTTTGCGATTTTGCTCCCCGTGCTACCATATTTTGCGCAGCGTTTGGGAGCAAGCCCGACGCAAGCTGGTATTCTGACTGGTTTGTACGCTCTTTGTCAGTTTGTGGGCGCACCAATTCTGGCGCGATTGTCGGATAGTTTGGGCAGAAAACCAATGTTCGTGTTAGATATTTGCGGGAATATCATCGGTTTTGTGATTATTGGTTTCGCCGACGCGCTCTGGATGTTCTTCGCAGCGAGGATTCTTGCGGGCTTGGTGTCGGCAAATATACCGATTGCCCAAGCGTACATTGCCGATATTACGAGCGAAGAAGAACGCTCGAAAGCACTGGGATTGCTGGGCGCAGCCTTTGGATGCGGCTTCACGATTGGTCCCGCAATTGGCGGTATTCTGCTGCGCTCTGGCGATTTTGCCGTGCCAGCGTTTTTATCTGCCGCGCTTGGCGTTATCAACCTTTGCGTTGTTCTTTTTTTGCTCCCAGAATCTCTCAGCCCAGAGAGGATGCGCCTTGCACGGGAGCGTAGCCTTGTTCCATCGGATATGCTGGATTTGCCCCAACTCGCACAGATGCTTCGCGCCCCCAAAGTAGCGCGAATGCTGGTTGTGTGGTGCGGATTCAGTTTGGCATTTGCATTATTTCAACAAAATATCAGCCTTTTCAATAAACTGCATTTGCAGCTTTCAGCGCGAGAAACCTCCTACGTGTTTGCGTTTATCGGCATTGCCGTCGCGCTCACGCAAGGCGTGGTGCTGCGTCCGCTTACGGCGAAATTTCACGACGAAGAACTGCTGCGTATTGCCTTGCCGATAATGGCGTGTTCACTGGGTTTGTGGGCATTTTCGCAGAATACCATCATGCTTCTCGCCGCGATTGCGCCGCTTTGTTTTTCGGCAAGTTTGTTGATTACCGTTGTGAATAGTCTTCTCACCAAAGCTGTTTCGAGCGACCAAACAGGCGGTATTATGGGCATTTCTGGCGCGATTGACAACAGCACCCGCTTCATAGCTGCCTTTGCGGGCGGTGCAATGATGGAGCGCGTTGGTACGTTTGCTCCGGGCGTACTTGCACTTGGCTTGATGCTCGGTATTATGCTGTGGTCAGCGTTGGTTATTAAACCGCAGCGTGGCGCAAATTTGTCCAAGTAATGACGAACAAACTTATACTCGATAACCTTTGTACACGACAAATTGTACACGACAAAACTTCTGAAAGGTCGGTAAAATCAGGCTTCAGTGGCTTGAGACATTCTTGTCGGTGTTTCTTACCTGAATCCCGCACTCATACGCACAGACAAGAATGTCTGTGCCACTATGAAAAGAGTCTTATCGTGTACAAATCCCGATAATTTCCAATTTCTTTGTTTTACAATTTTTTCTCTATGACCGTTCACATGAAGCATTTTCTCGGTGCATTTGCACAACGCCTTCTGATTCTTTTTTGCGTTGTAGCAAGTGTTTACGCGCCTTCTGCGTTTGCCCAAGAGGACGACGAACTTCTCTCGGCAGAAGAATTAGATATGAAAGAGGAAATCAATTCCTTGAAACGCGCTATTGACAAACCAGAAGTGGTCTATAAACTCAATCTGAAAAATCAAGGCTACAAAAAACTTCCAGTTACATTTGCAAAACTGACGAAACTTCAAGTCTTGATGCTCGACGATAACCCGCTTACGGAGCTGCCTCCAGGACTTCAAAACATGAAGAATTTGCAAATTTTGACCATGAGCAATGCTCGCTTGAAAAATATTTCGCCGAGTGTTTTTGCAAACCTTAAAAACCTTCAATCGCTCTCGTTGTCAGGTGTTCCGCTTGGTAAATTTCCGAAAGGCTTGGAGCAATGCACGAAGATAGAACATTTGTCGCTCGCGAATACGAAATTGAAAGGTGCTGCACCCTCGGAACTCGCAAAGCTACCGAATTTGCTGACCTTAACGCTTGCCGAGAATGAAATCAGCTCATTGCCAGAGGCTTTTTGCGCAATGCCGAAACTTATTCAGCTCAATCTCAGCCGCAATAAACTCCAAGCCTTGCCTCCAACACTTGATAAATTCTCGGTTCTCAGCGATTTGGAAATTTCCGTAAATAATTTTTCAACGTTTCCTGCTCCGCTTGCAAGCATTCCGAAATTGCGTCGCCTCATTATGCAGGAGAACCCGCTTCAAAGCTGGTCTCCAGCACTTGCGAGCATGAGAAGTTTGCGTTCCTTGAATATCTCTTCGTGCAAAACGACAATCTTTCCTACCGAGATGTGTTCGTTGGATAGTCTCGTCATTTTCACCGCCAACAATAACCGTTTTGCCGAGATTCCATCAGCGATTGGCGGTATGACAAACTTGCGGGAGTTCAACATTGCATATTCACAGGTAAAAGTATTGCCGAAAGAATTTACCGCATTGAAAGAGCTGCGTTTTCTGAATCTTGCCTACAATCAGCTTCAGGACTTGCCCGAAGAACTTGCGGATATGACCAGTTTGATGACGCTCAATGTCTATGGCAACCAATGCAAAAAATTACCGCAAAATATTGGCAATTTGAAAAAACTCACCGAATGCTTTGTGCTACTGGGAAATCCACTGCCCAAGCAAGAAGTAGAGCGCGTGACGGGGCTTTTCGCGCCGAATGTTGTACAATAATTTTTGGCGCATTCAGATTTTTTTTGTTTGCAGATAAAGTCCAAATTTTTAGGATAAAGATGATTGAAAAGCGAGCAATGATGAGCGTTTGCAGACGCGACAGAAATATCCTATTTGCGCATTCAATCATCTTTCATCTGCATTTCTTGAGCGAGCAGGAAACTTTCCAGCATATATCAGACGTTTAGGCAATATTGTAAATCAAAGGTTCTTGATTAACTTTTTTAGGAATGATTATGAAAAAGAATGTTGCGATTATTGGCTCCGGATTTGGCGGGCTTTCGGCGGCAGTGCGCTTGCAAGCGCAAGGCTTTAACGTAACGATGTTTGAGAAGAACGAGAAGGTAGGCGGTCATGCGTATCAAATCAAAAAAAATGGTTATACGTTTGATATGGGTCCATCGCTCATCACCGCACCAGATGTGATTCAGAAGGTGTTTGCCACGGCTGGGCGGCGCATGGAAGACTACATGGAAATGCACTATCTCGACCCCTTTTACCGCATTTATTTCCACGATAAAACCTTCATTGACTACACCGGCGACAGCGAGCGCATGAAAGCAGAGTTTGCAAAATTCAACGTGCAAGACGCTGAGAACTATGATAAATTCATGGTCGCCGCGAAAAACCTCTACGATGCCGTTATTACTGATGGTTTGGGGACAACGCCGTTTATGGATTTGCGTACCTACTTTGGTTTTGTGCCGCGTGCGTTGAAATTAAACGCTCTCTTTCCCGCATATACCTTCGTAAAGCAATATTTCAAAGACTTCCGCACACGCTTCACCTTCTCCTTTCATCCGCTTTTCATTGGCGCAAGCCCCTTTCGCGCTCCCGCAATTTACCTGATGATTCCGTACTTGGAAAAGAATGGTGGCGTGTGGTTTTCCAAAGGCGGGATGTACAGTTTTGTGCAAGCCTTGGAAAAGCTCTTTTTGGAATTGGGTGGGACAATCAAAACAAGCTGCCCCGTTGATGAAATCGTGATTGATGCTGCAACAAAACGCGCAACAGGCGTAAAAGCTGGCGGTCAGGTCTATCCAGTGGATGCAGTTGTTTCCAATGCCGATTTTGCCCACACGATGAAAAAGCTCATCAAACCTGAGAACCGCAAAAAATGGACAGATAAAAAAGTGGATGGCTTGGATTATTCCATGAGTGCCTTTCTCATGTACATTGGCACGAAGAAAAAATATCCTGAACTGTTGCACCACACCTTGATTCTCGCAGAACGCTACAAGGAACTTGTGAAAGATATTTTTGACAAAAAAGTATTGCCAGAAGATTTTTCGATGTATCTCCACGTTCCAACCCGCACCGATGCTGGAATGGCTCCTGAAGGCTGCGAAAGTATGTACGTGCTGATTCCCGTTGCGAATCTCGCATCGGGCTTGAAATGGGACGACATCAAACAAACCTACGCCGATAAAGTGCTGAAATTTTTGGAAGAAGATTTTGGTATGGAAGGTTTGAAAGAAAATATCGAAGTGCTGGAACTTTTCACACCCGAAGACTTCAAACGCGAGCGAAATAGCCACTTAGGAAGCGCGTGGGGCGTTGAACCGTCGCTCATCCAAACGGCGTATTTCCGTCCGCACAATCGCAGCGAGGACGTTCCGAATATGTATCTTGTCGGCACAAGCACACATCCAGGCGCAGGCGTTCCAGGCGTACTGATGACCGCCGAAACGACGCATAAACTCTTGTGTCAGGATTTTGGAATGGAATTTACGCCAGAAGCAAGTCCTGAGCCAGTGCTTGCGTAAAAAATATACGGTAATGGGTCAGGTCTTCCCGCCCCAATCGGCTGAGGAGTGCATGAACGATGCCGTCTGGCGAGTGTGTCGCTTCCCTATCACTCGCCGGACGGCTACTGCTCTTATGATAACAGCCGTCCGACGAGAACACCGACTACGTTACAATACAAGAATACTTTTGCTCAATAATAGCATTCACGCCCGCTAAACCTTGTATTTGGCGGGCGTTTGTATTTTTCTTCTTTGTGATTCTTTGCTAGCGTAATATCTTCGTACTGCTGCAAAGTTTCTTGGCTTTGCTTCATTTGTAGGATACTTTCTTTCATACCTTGAGGACGACGATATGACGCGCTTTCGCGCCTTTTTTTTCATAATTGTTTTAAGTGCAAATGTGAGTATTTCCCTTCTTGCACAACAACAAGTACAATCGCCACAGCAAGCTCCCCCACTACGCTTGGGCGTGTTTGCTCATGGAATGCGGTATTTCCATGAAGCGCGATTTTTGGGGCATTTGAACGCAGAATATCCGCAAATCCCAGAATATGTGCGCTTGCTAGAGCCGATGCGCCTTACAGAAAATCCTCTTGCGTGGAATGCTGGCGTTTTGGCAGAATGGTTGCCAGTGCGACTTTTCGCGGGAAGTTCGTTGGGAGTTGGTGTTCGGCTTGGGGTGAATTCTTTCGCCACGACGTTTCAATCCTCGTCGCCGTTTCGATTTGAAGGCGATACTCTTCTCAACAGTTCACTGCGCCTGACGCTCCAAACCTCTGGCATATACGCAAACGCTGAACCAATGCTGCTTTGGAGTTTTGCCGATGAGCAAGCACTCATCATGCTTGGTGGGCGTTTTTCCACAGCGTTGAACGAAACAACGACCCAAAGAGGAAGATTTTTTATTGGAGACAAGCCGCTTGACGACAACGATGCACGAAAGATGCTTGAGCCACAGGATTTTTCTGGTAAAATCTCGTCGAGCGCAGTATTTATGCCGTCGGTGTTCGTTGGTGCATCGTGGCAATTTCCCTTGAATCCCAAGAAAACGTTGCTGCTTTGCCCCGAAGTATTTTTCACAACATCATTAGGAAATATCACCGACGACCTTCGCGCAGCAAGCGGTGATGCGCTTTCACGCTGGACCGCTACTTCTGTGCGGGTTGGAGCTTCCTTGAAATTTTCACCCGAACCTCCGAATCCTCCGCAAGAGCAAAACTCAAGCGGTGAAGCGGACTCTGGGGGAATTGCTTCAGAAAATGGCGAGAATGCTTCTGGACGCGGACGCTTCAATAATGGCAATGGTAATGATAATGGGAAAGCTGCACAGCCAGTAACGGTGCGGATTCTGTCAGTAGAAGGGATTGAGCGCGACGGACGGCGCAGCTTTTCTCCAACCTTAAAAGTGGAAGAATTTATCGGCTCGTCGTCGCGATATTTGCTACCGTTTGTGTTTTTTGAGAAAAATTCTGCGGTGCTTCCCGACCGCTACACGCAGTTCCGCGCACAAGACGTGGAGCAGTTTTCCAACGAAACCTTGTTGCAAACAACCTTTCAAGACAATCACGAATTAGATGCGTATTACAATATGCTGAACGTTATTGGCTCACGCATGAGGAATTATGCGGCTGCAAAGCTGACGCTGATTGGCTACAACGACGCATCCGCCGAAGCAAGCACTAAAGCCCTCGCGCTGCAACGCGCTGAAGCTGTGAAGACGTATTTGCGCACCGTGTGGGGAATTGCTCCAAACCGCATCATTACTCGCTCTTTTGGCACAAAAGGCAATAGCGACATCGTTGATTCGGAAGAAAATCGTTCCGTCGAAATGGAAGCAACAATGCCAGAAATTTTGGATGAATTGCGCTTTGATTACACGCACCGTGCCACAACACCGCCAAAGGTAGATTTTATGCCAGAAATCAACGCACCCGAAGGATTATTTGCCTGGTCATTGGCTGTGAACGGGCGCGGTATTTTCCAAGCCGATGCACACAAGCAAAAACGAGATTCTACGCTGCGTTTAGCGGATTTCAACGGAACAATTATTCCAAAAACTATCACGTGGGGCGCAGAAAAAGCGTTATCAAAACTCTCCTCGCTGAAAGAAGAGCCGTTCACGGTGCGCCTTCGCGCTGCCGATACGCTCCGTCAAAGCTCAGAAGCCAGTGTCAGTCTGCCCGTGCAGGTTTTGAGTATTGAAGCAAAGCGCAAACAAAATATGCCCGATGTGCGCATTGGCACGTACTGGGTATTTTGTTTCGACCTCAACTCCACGCAAATTCTCGTGGATGAGCGCGTTCGCCGAGCGGTGAAAAATATTAAAAATAATATCGTTCCAGGCGCGAGCGTTGAAATTACTGGCTTTGCTGACACACGCGGCAACGTCGAGAAAAACCGCAAACTCTCCAATGAACGCGCCGAAGCGGTCTTGAGGCTTTTGAGTGTTCCGTCGTCGAAAATTGGCAATGTGGAAGGGCGCGGCGAATCTACGCTTTACGAAAACGACTTGCCCGAAGGGCGCATGTATAACCGTTTTGTGCGCGTGGATGTTCGCACGCCGATTGAACGAAAGTAACAACAATGCAGAGTTTCAATACCTTCCTTCCGGTCAAATACTCAGGTACTAAATGATTTCAGTTGGAAGTCAGGTATGGTACTGGGTTGAAAAGGTAAAAAAACAAAGAGTGGTACAGACCTATGTACACGACAAAAGCCCTAGAAAGCTGATGAGGACTTGTCTGAAGTGCTGCGAATTAAGCAAAGAATGCTGAAGTTCTTGCAGTCCATATGCGGTAATGGAATGCGCCCATCGCCCATGTTTTTTGACGGAAATGGCTTTTTGTTCCATCAAAAAGAGTCCAGATTTGTACGCCCAGAGAAGAGCAATGGCAAGTAAAGCAAATAATCGCCAGAGCCTTGCAGGGTCGTTAAGGTGCGTTATCTCAAGGTTGAACCCGCGTGACTTCAAAGAAGCGAAGAGCGTTTCAATCGTCCATCGCTGTTGGTAGAGAGCGAAGGCATTTCGAGTTTGTTGCTGATGAGCAATAATACACCAATCATGCTCTAAACGCATAACACTGATATAGAAGCGGACACCATAGATGTCCGTCTCGAAACGTCCTCTGGTGCGTTGTCCTGTCTGCATCCATGCAAGGGCGTGTTGGATTTGCTGCTTGCCCTGTGGCGTATCGACGACCGTGTTGGCGCGAAGGCGAACAAAGAGCGGGATGTTGCGCCGCTCAAGGAACAGAAACCAATGCTGACCGATGAACTCACGGTCCGCCACCAGTTTTGTGATGTGGGTAACGGGCATGACTAAAAGCAAGCGTTTGAGCAGTTTCTGCCGCGCACTGGTGCGTGAATTGCCCGCTTTGGGAAGCATCATCCAGAACAAGGGCATGGATGTCCCTTCGACAACGATGCCTAGAACAAGGATATTGAAAACCACCTTCCCAAAATGCCACTCTGTGCGGTCAAGGCTCAGGGTGTAGGGCGGCGGTATCGGCATCAGTGCAAGAATCATCCGCGCAATATCCTCTCCACGAAAGGAGAACTCGGCAAAGAAGCGTTGTACGCGCCGATATTTGGATTCTTTTTTGCTCTTGCCATCAAGAGCGTTGGCAATTTTGATGCCATTGACCGTGCAGACCTTGAGCACGGCGATAATGTAACTGGCAGCAAAGTCGCACCGACGTTTATCCCACGAAAGATGGTGTTGGAAAACGTTGCTCAGAGTCGTAATTTCGTTCATTGAAAACCGTCAGAAAAGTGGAGGAGATTGAGGAGTGAACACCGCAATCTACCGCTTTTTGAGCGGTTTTCTTCTTTCTAGCTACGATGAAATCTTGCTCTGTGAGTTTTGTCGTGTACAAAGGGTACAGACATTCTTGTCTGTGTTTTCCACCTGAATCCCGCACTAACACTCACAGAAAAGAATGTCTGTGCCACTCATGAGGTAAGGATTCTTTCCAACTGAAATCATTTAGCACCAATACTCAACACTTATTGTCATTGCATGTTTATTTCTCAAAACAATATGCTTTTTCTTGCACAAATCACATCTCTACTTATTCGTACAAGCCTCATCATTCCTTGCTTGTGGCTTATTTTCTATGTTTCACCTCTGTACGCCCAAACACAAGAAATAGAGTGGGTTCCGACCAATGGTCCAGGCGGTGGGCAGGTATATTGTTTCACCGTGTTGGGGGAAAATACCTTTGTTGGTACAAATGCGGGCGTATTCCGCGCAGCATCAGGTGGAGCATCAGGTTCGGTGGAGTGGTCGAAAACAGGCAAGGGGTTATTGAATACAAAAGTTCTCTCGCTCGCAAGTCTTGGAAGTATCGTGTTTGCTGGAACGGAAGGCGGCTTGTTTCAATCGAATGATAGTGGCGCGACGTGGTTTGCTCCGCGAGAAAATTTCACCAACAGACCAATTTCTGCACTTGTTGCACAAGGTTCGACGCTCCTTCTTATCAGCAGCACTCAGCTTTTGCGCTCCTCAGATACAAGCAAAACATGGATTCCAGCGCAATTTTCAACCACTCCTGGCGGCATTCTTTCAATTGCCACCAATGGTTCAGATTTTTTCGTAGGAACGGGTACGGGGAAAATTTTTCGCTCTACCAATAATGGCGTTCAATGGCAAGAAGTATTTTCTTCACTCTCGCAAATCAGTATTGGTGCGCTTTCTGGCAATAGCACCTATCTTGTCGCTGGTACAAGTAGTGGGCAAATTTTGCGCTCGCTCAATAACGGAACAACGTGGAACCCAGTGAATATCGGCATTCCAACACGTTCTATTGAAACAATCCTTGTAGATGGACAACGTATCTTTGCTGGACCACGCGGCAGCGTTATACGCTCAGAAGATGGAGGCACGACGTGGAGAGAGCTTGGTTTCACGGCTGGTCAAATTGCAACATCGCTCGCAAGGCAAGGAAATTCGCTCTATATCGGCGCGGGAAATGGCGTACATTATTCCAATGACAATGGCACGACGCTAGGGCTTGGTAATACAGGGCTTGCCGCAACAGAAGTCCACGTGGTGCAAGCAAGCGGTGATACGCTTTTTGCTGGAACACATACCAACGGAATTTTCCGCTCATTGGACAAAGGCACGACATGGGAAACCATGAACAACGGGCTGTTTACACGCGATGTGTTATCTCTAGCGGCGGCGGGCAATACGATGTTTGCTGGCACGCATGGAAGCGGCGTATATCGCTCTGCCGACAGAGGGCAATCTTGGCAACAAACCTTTGGCGTGGACCTTGCAAGACTCGTGTATGCGGTCGAAATTATTGGGAATACTATCCTTGCTATTGATGACTTTGGCTATCTTGCCCGCTCTACCGATAATGGCAGGACGTGGCAGTCGCGAGCGGCAGAGTTTAAGGGAAGAGGCTATGCGATAAGTGTTATTCGAGGTAGTATTTATGCGGGTACCGGCGGTGGGATGTATCGCTCCACCGATGATGGTATGACGTGGACACTTGTCCCAGCATTTAATTCGACCTTCAACGGTCCAATTATTGAATTCAATAACACTCTTTTTGGCGCGTCGGGACAAGGCATTTTGCGCTCTGCTGATGGTGGTAGAACGTGGACGGAGTCAATGAATGACTTGCGTTTTCAAGTGAATTCTTTTCATGTTTTCGAGGGTAGTTTGTATGCTGTTGCTGGTACGCAAGTGTACCGTTTGGAAGGTGTTTTTAATTGGAAAAATGTTTCAACAGGACTTCCATCGCTCGGTGTTTCGTCGCTGACAACATCACAACTCGCAGTATCGCAATCAACATTGTTTACAGCGACATCCAGTTCTGGTGTTTATCGTGCTGCGAGGATAGAACGTTTCCCCATTCTCGCTGCAACGCCAGCACAAATTCGCTTCACACCAACGCAACCCAATACTCCTTCCAACATTGAATCCTACACGGTTTCAGGGCAGTTTTTAACGACAAATACCGTTAGTATTGTTGCACCGCCGCAAGTGCAGATTTCCCTCAGTGCAAGCGGTCCATTTTTGAGTAATATTTCCTTACCCGTCAGTAATGGTAATTTGCCAGAAACGCGCATATTTGCTCGTGTTTTGGGCAGTTCCTCACAGAATATTACAAGTGAAATCACAAACACAAGTAGTGTAAGTTCGGCAAATGTGAGCATACAAGCTGCAATCCTCTCTCCCACAATTCCACGTCAAGGATTATTAGTCAATCCCGATGCTTTGAATTTTGGAAACCATGTTATTGGCACACCCTTGAACCCGCTTAGTTACACGATTTCTGGCGTTGTACAAGGCGCACCATCACTTCGCGTTGTTGCCCCTCCCTACATTACGGTTTCGCTTTCTCCAACGGGACCATTTACGAGCAGTGCTACGGTGCCTTCGGACAATGGGTTGTTCAATGCTGTTCGTGTGTACGTACGCTGGCATACCGAAAGCGTGAATCGGCTTGGCACGGCAATCACACACGTTTTACCCGTTGTGCAGGATTCCACCAATGATATTCGCGTAAATTTGAGTGGCAATATTTTCTTGCCGCCTGTACCAGTGATTAGCATTACGACTACACATCCCAATAGCACTGCTGGCAGCATCAATCTTGGTACAATTGTGCAAAATAGCGCATTGCCACAAGCAAGTTACACCATCACAGGGCAAAATCTGCTCGGAAACGTGGTCATTACTGCGCCACAGGGATTTCAATTACAAAATCCCCAAACACTTGCTTGGGAAAATACACTTTCGCTTCAACCCAATCAAAATCGCAGCACAACACAGACTGTCTCACTTCGCGCAATAAGTACAAGTTCGCCTGGAACGATACAAGGAATATTTACGAATTCAACGCTTGGCGGAGACTCATTACGAACTGTTGTTTTGGGAACTATCGTCGCGCCACCGCCGCCGCCGCTTGAGTGGTCGGTTGCTCCTTCGCCTTTGTCTTTTGATACCGTTTTTGTTGGAAATACTGCCATTCGCACTTTTGAATTGATAGGAAGAAATATCCCGCAAGGCGCACAAATACGAGTTACTTCGCAGCAATTCACAGAAAATACCATTGAATTTTCGCTGAATCCAACTGGACCTTTTATTTCTACTCTGCTCTTTATTGCGGGTGGTGGTGTTTTTCGAGGCACGTTTTACGCACGGTTGAATGCAGCTTCGGCGGGAAATTTCACCGTTCCTGGCGGTATTCAAACGAGCGTTGTAGCAACAACAAATACAAGAGCATCTGTCACTGTTTTGGCAAATATCCTTGAACGACCGCAACTCCTCACTGCCCGCCCCGACAGTGTACGACTCGACACAACGATACAGATGGATTCCGCGCAAGTTCGGCAATATACCCTTGTGGGTGAAAATTTAGTTGCGTCTGTCCAGATTACGCCACCTTCGGGCGTATTACTCTTTCACAGTAGCGTAAACAGATGGGTTTCAAGCCTTACACTCAGCACCAATGCTAATGGTAGCGTGATGGAAACTATCTTGGTGCGCATGGATTCTTCGCGCATTCAAACACTTCTGCCAAACGCACTTATCCAGCATACAAGCGGCATAGCGCGGGCAAGCGTACAGGTGAGCGGAGCCGTCGTGCCGCTTTCGTTACCCTTGAGCGCAGAAACATCACTGGAAATGCGCCTTGTGGCACAGCGTCAGCCCATGCTCTACGGCGATACGGCTCGTATTCAATTGTGGCTCCGCGATTCCCGTTTTCTTACTCCGCGACTTATCAGTCGCTTTGCTCGAACGCTTAGAGCTGTTGTTCGGATTGATACCAATAATCTTACTATTCTTGGTGTGAATGCACCTCCAATTTCACCACGTTTAAATGCTCCGCCAACCAGCATACGTTTTGAAACTACGCCAACTATTCCCCGAACATCATCAATAGTACCATTGCTTATTACGCGGAGAGATACAAGCTCGCTTAGTAATTTATTATTGGGAGAACTTCTGCTAAGAGCCACATTTGGAAAAACAACGACCAATAACATTCGCCTCATGCCCGAAACGCAATGGTTCACGAGCGACGGTACCCCTTCAACACTGCGTAGAAGCTGGATTCCTGAGTTTGTGTCGTTATCAATTGTGCCACTTTTTACACCACGCCAACAGGTTTCCGTTTTGAAGGCAAGTATTATGCAAAATCCTACGAACACTTCGCTATATCTTGCTTTCAGCCTAGAGAAACCTTCGATAAGTAGTGAATCAAACGTGGATGTGGAGTGTTTTTTATTTGATGCCGCAGGAAAAGAAATGCTCTTCAAACGATGGCAACAACGGTTGTATGAGACTTCATATCAAGAAAGTATGAGCTTATCAGGCTTTTCGGCAGGTGCATATCATGTAGTTCTAAAAACAAAATGGGGTCAATGGCATTCGCGGGTAGATATTGTTCGGTAAAAATGATTTGACTTATTCCCTTTCGGGTGATATAACCGTCGAAAAAGTGTAAATTGGTGCATGAAGAAAATTCGCACCCACTTTCACACTCGGGGTTTTGATGCGACCGAGTATGCCCGCTTTTTTCATCGCCATCAAGACGAGGCGACGCGCATCAAACTTCGGTGCGTTGAAAATTTTGCCTCAGGGCAAGAATGTCCAGCTCTTGCCAAGAGCTTGGGTATTCACCCCCAAAGCTGTCGGTTGTATATCCATACCTATATCAAGCATGTTGAGCTGCTCCCCAAAATTCGGACAGGTAGCATAGGTAAAAACTATGGGTCGTGTCCTAAAAGTGTTGCTTTCGAGTATTGATGCGGTATATGTAGAGTTTTATGACCGCATCGTGCATAATTTCTGACTTTGAGAAGCAAATGGTACGTCGATTGAGCCGCTTCAGATGTG
>JAAFIV010000022.1 GCA_013298775.1 Ignavibacteria bacterium
CAAATGAAGCATTACTGGATTCGTCTGGCAGCCTTTGAGTCTTTCACCGCACTCCGTACCGAAGTTTACCGTGTCCTTAATGCTATTGGCTCAGAATACCGAATTTCTTTTCAATAGGTACTTAGGAACGACAAAAAATAAATGTGCATTTTTCTTGATTGGTAGCACAGACACTCCTGTTTCAAGCCTCTTCAAACCCGCATGAAGACTTGCAGATAAGAGTGTCTGCGCTACCGAAGCCTAAAGAAGTTCATCCATTGATTTTTCTTTCATTCCTTAGGTACAATTCATTACCCAACATGATAATTTACTCTCGAAAACCTTCTTCGCTCGGTAAATACTGGGTTGTAGGCAAGCTAATGTAGAATGTTGTCCCTTTGCCAAGTTCAGATTCAAACCGTATTGTGCCGCGATGCGCATCAACACAGCGTTTGACGATAGTTAAGCCCATTCCTGTTCCTTGCAGCACACCCACATTATTACCACGATAAAACAGCTCATACACGTGTGCATAGTCTTCGGTGGAAATACCAATGCCATTATCCTGTATTTCCAGTAGTAATGCGCCTTCCGAGACTTCTACGCGAAGGCGTACCGTCGAGCGCGGGGGCGAGAATTTGAGCGCATTTGCAAGCAAATTGGTAATAAGAGAGCGCAGCAAAGTAGCATCCGCAGGAACAAGCATTTGTGCGGGGTCTGGCAAAAACTCTGTTTCAAGAATATGGTCGTTGCTATCGAAAACGAGGGTTTCTTTAATTGCTTCATTGCACAGTTTATAGACATCGGTTGAGCGCAAAAAGGCGACGATATTTTCTTTCATACTGCGCTCAATAAACACCACTTCATCTAGCAATTCCGTCATTCGTCGCACGCTGCGCTGTATTTGGAAGTGGAGTTTATTCCGTTTTTCTTCTATCATTTTTGGCGCACTTGCTTGGAGAATTTCCGACGATGAGTAAATCACCGTCATCGGAGTTCTAAATTCGTGCGAGACTACTGTTACAAAGTTTGCCTTGAGTTTGTTCAATTCTTGCTCGCGTTGGAGCGCAATGCGCGTTTCTTCCTGCGCACGGCGTAAATCCGTGATGTCGAGCGCGGTGGTAATGAGGAACATGTCGTTATTCGGCATGATAAATTTTACGGTCGTGAAGTATAGGTAAAATTCTTTGCCCGACCACGTGACGAAATGCCGCTCGCCGTGCATTTGTCGCTCGTCGTCGCTTTCGACAAAACGCGCTAAACGGTCGGTTGCTTCTTGCCTTTCGTGTTCTTTGTAGAGGAGCGAAAAATGTTTCCCCAAGAGGTCATCGGCTTTATAGCCAAACATTGCACAAAACTTCGGATTTAAGCGAATGTATCGCCCCGAACGGTGCAGTAGCGCGATTCCCACATCCACGCTATCCACCACCAACGACAAAAACTGCTCGCTCTGCCGAAAGGAGAGTTCTGCTTCTTTGCGAATCAGCACCTCGCGGCTCAGTTCCCTGTTCAGGCGTTCCAATTCCTCCGTGCGCTCCCCGACACGCTTTTCCAGTTCTTCATTCAAAATGCGAATTTCTTCGTCGTTCCGCCACAATTCAGCAATTTCTCCTAAGGAGCTTTTCAAATTATCAATTTCCATCATCGGAGCGGTAATGTCTTGTAGCGTCAAGACCAGTATTTCTGCGCCCTCCGAGCTACGCATCGTGCGAGCAAGCGGGTGGAGAATACGAAACGCATCGCCCTGTAAACGGCATGGAATCAGGCGTTCAAAGGCAGCAAAGGTTTCAATGTGCGGCTGCGCCCAATAATCCTCAAAGGCACGCTGAAATTCAGGTGTTTGCAAGGTTTCAAACCAAGGGCGAATATCCTCACCAAGAAGAGCCTGCGCACCAAGCTGTGTCCATTCTACAAGCTGCGCGTTCCAGATATGGACGGTATAATTGCGGTCGAGCGCAAGCACCCCCACACAGAGCAAATCAAACGAAGAACGTTCTTGAGCGGTCATACAATCAAGGATGAGGGGTGAAAATTGAGGGCTGAAGAAAAACTAAAAAGGAATGTATTCGATACAATCAACGTGATGAATGACAAAAATTTCATTCCTCAGATTTCATAATTCATCCCCTATCCAAGCCGTAGCGTGTGCAAGGCTTCAAGCGGGGAGAGCATTTCGTCGTTGGTCAGACGATAGCGCACGGGCGTAACCGAGACGTAGCCTGCTTTCATCGCACCTTCGTCGGTGTCTAAACCGTTATCAATGGAATTGTACTGTCCTGAAAGCCAGAAGTATTCGCGTCCCATTGGGTCTTTGCGTCGCTCGTAGGCATCTTCCCAACCCGATGTTCCCTGCGAAGTAACGCGAATGCCCTTGATTTCCTCAAGCGGAATATTCGGCACGTTCACATTCAAAATTGTATCTTTGGGAATACTAAAACTGTGAAAGCGAGAAGCAATCAGGGCTGCGTACTCGGCGGCTGGTTTTGCATCGGCGCGGTGGTCGAGAGAATCCAGCGACACCGCCATAGACGGTACACCCATCATCATCCCTTCGCTGGCGGCAGAAACGGTGCCAGAGTACAAGATATTTTTTGAGGTATTCGAGCCATGATTGATGCCCGACACCAACAAATCCGGCGGCTCGGAAAGCAACGAACAAACGGCAAGTTTCACGCAATCGGCGGGCGTACCATTGATGGCATATCCGAAGACACCACCCTCGCGGCGTACTTTCGTGGCGCGAAGTGGGTCGCTCACGGTCAGAGCGTGTCCTACTGCGCTTTGCTGGCGGTCTGGCGCGACAACGGTTACCGAGCCAACCTTTGCCAGAGCTTGCGCCAGTGCGAAAATACCAGCAGAATCTATGCCATCGTCGTTTGTTACAAGAATGTTCATGGGAAAAATACGGTAGTATGTTGAATAGTTTTTTTACTAATGAGATTTCATGCGACTTGTACGCTATTTCTTTGCGACTTGCCACGCATCATGAATACTTCTGCGCAAAAGGTTGTCTAATCGTTGCCCAATCAATAAACATTTGAAAATCGGAACAGAGCGCGATAAAGATAATTCCTAAGATACGGCTTGTTTGCTTTTCGCACAATGATTTTCCGTGATTTTTCGTACAAGACTTCATACAAGATTTTGTATAAGATTTTGCACAAAATATTTCCCACTTTTCGAGGTATTTCTATGCGTTCTCATGCAGTATTTGCATCAAGCATTATGCGCAGATGTCTCATCATTGCTCTCTTTGGGGGCTTTTTTGTTGGCATGGTGCCGTCTCTTTGCGCACAAGGTTTGGTGGCACTGAAAAAATTTCCGTATGCAGAATCAGGTTTTACGGAACGCCAAGCGGCAGCATATTTGCTGGACAGATTTAGCTTTGGTGCGCGGTCGGGCGATGTTGATTCTGTTCTGCACAAAGGCTTGGTAGCGTGGTTTGAGGAGCAGTTACGCGGCGGAATTCCTGAAGACCCCTTGCAAACTCGCTTGCAGGACTTCAGCACCTTGCGCATGAGCAATGAAGAAATTGCACATACATTCCCCAATGTCGGACTGCTTTTGCGCCAAGCCATGCAGGATGGCGTGATTTCTAAAGCCGACCGCACGGATATGGAGAAAGCCGAATATCGTCAAACATTGAGGAAATACGGGGAGTCCAAGGGGTATCGCCCCAAGCGGCAGTTGTATGGCGAAATGTATGCACAGAAAATGTTGCGGGCGTTGTATTCGCCTAATCAATTGCACGAAGTTTTGACGGATTTTTGGTTCAATCATTTCAATGTTTCCATCACCGATAATCAAGCCGACCAGTACGTTTTACCCTACGAGCGCGATGCTATTCGACCAAACGTTGTGGGCAATTTCCGCACGCTGCTTGGCGCGACCGCAAAACATCCTGCGATGCTGGCATATCTGGACAATGCCCAATCCACCGCGCCTGAAGGCACACCAACAACGCTTTCACTGCGCTTGGATAGCATCAAAATGGAGAAAGGCGCGGCGGGCGCAATGAAACGGCGTTTTCTTGATGGAGCGCAAAAACGCGGAAAAGCTCTCCGCGACTCGGCATTGCAACAAATTCCAGCAGAATTGCGCCCACAACGCGGCATCAACGAAAACTACGCTCGCGAACTGATGGAACTGCACACACTCGGCGTGGATGGCGGCTATACACAACGCGACGTTACCGAAGCCGCACGAATCCTCACGGGCTGGACGGTCTATCCGTACAATATCGCACGCGAAGGACGAGCGAAAAAATTGGCAGAATGGCTGGAACGAGGAGAAAGTCTTGGTTTTATGCGGCAAGGTGATTTCCTTTTTCGCGCCGATGCCCACGACGCAACCGAAAAAACCTTCTTAGGACGATGCTTCCCAGCCGGAGGAACGATAAATGAAGGGGAAGAACTCCTCGACATACTTGCTGAAAACCCAGCAACGGCGCGGTTTATCTGCACAAAGCTCGCTCGTCGCTTTGTGGCAGATGTTCCGCCAGAGCCGCTTGTACAGCGCATGGTTGCGAACTTTGCGGCAAGTAAGGGAAATATTGCTGAAGTTCTTCGGGCAATGGTTTCTGCGCCAGAATTTTGGACAATAGCAATTGCTCCAACGCCAGCAACGGCGGCACTTGTAAGCTCGCAGGCTACTCCGCAATCAAATAATAAAAAGAGTGAAAATGGCAAGAAATCAAGTAAGAAACCAAATAAGAAAAAAGCGACAGAAGTGAGTAATGGCAAGACTTTTGGGGCAAGTTTTGCTACAACAACAGCACAAACAACATTCCTGCGCAGCAAGATAAAATCACCCTTCGAGCTTGCCGTGAGTGCGCTTCGTGCCTTGAATGCCGATGTGCAACGTCCACGCGAAGTGCTGGAATGGGTGCGCAAAATCGGACAACCTTTGTACGCATACCAAGCACCAACGGGCTTTCCCGACCGCGCAACGGCATGGATAAACACGGGTTCGCTGCTCAATCGGATGAATTTCGGTATCAATCTCGCGTCAGGAAATATTGGCGGTGTGAGCTTCGACCTTGCTGCTTTGAACAATTTCCACGAACCTCAATCGCTCGAAGACGCGCTCCAAACCTACACGACGCTTCTTCTTCCAGAACGCAACAACGCTGAAACCGTGCGCCTTTTGAAGCCTGTTCTCGCCGACCCCACCTTTGCACAAAAGCTGGATAATGCAGCGCAAGCGAGCGGAGAAGTATCTACGCCAATGGCAGAAAACATGAGGAGTGGTGCGCCTTTACGAGCAAAGGCATCCTCAAATCCAAAAGCAAAAAGCGATACGGAACATGATGTGGATTGGGAAGAACATGCGCCAAGCGCGGGCATGCAAAAAACAGGAAAACAAGACGACGGAAAAGCAAGGAAAAATGCGGTCTCAGCAAGTGGACTTGCGCAAGTTGTGGGAATTATCTTGGGTTCGCCGGAGTTTCAGAGGAGATAAGGAAGGCTCAAAAATTAAGTGGATAAACTTCAAAATATTAGTGGCACAGACATTCTTGTCTGTGAGTGTTAGTGCGGGTTTCAGCGACAAACACAGACAAGAATGTCTGTGCCACTATGAACTTTCATCACTTATTTTTCGCCCATTCCTAAGCGGGGTTGCAATTAGTCAATTTCTACTTCAACAGCTTCTTCGCCATAAATCCGTGCAAACCACGCACGGTCAATTTCTTGCGGACTGCCTTCAAACATCAGTTCGCCGCCCTTGAGCGCAATGACGCGGCTTGCGTACTGACGCACGAGGCTGAGAAAATGAAGATTACAAATCACTGTCGTGCCGTGTTCTTTGTTGATGCGTTCCAGATACTGCATCACCGAATGCGACGTAGCGGGGTCGAGACTGGCAACGGGTTCATCGGCAAGAAGGATTTTCGGGCTTTGCATGAGCGTCCGTGCGATGGCAACGCGCTGTTGCTGCCCGCCACTGAGCGCATCGGCACGGACTTCCGCTTTTTCTGCCAGCCCGACAATTTCTAGCTTTTCACGTGCTTCATTGCGCAATTCTTGTGGAAATTTCCCCGTAATAGACTGCCACACAGGAAGCCTTCCCAAGCGTCCTGCAATCACGTTTTCCAGGACCGAGCGACGTTTGATGAGATTAAAGTGCTGAAACACCATGCCGATTTCCTGCCGATACGCCCGCAAATCCTCGCCGGAAAGATGGGTAACGTCGCGTCCTTGAAAGAGAATCTGCCCGCTTGTCGGCTCGTGCAGACGATTGATGCAGCGCAGAAACGTTGATTTTCCCGAACCACTCAGACCTATCACCACAAGGAACTCGCCCTGCTCCACGCTCATACTTACGCCCTTGAGGGCATGTGTGCCGTTGGAATAGACCTTCTCCAAATGCGAGATTTCTAACAATGCGGATGACTGCGCCGTAGCCAGTGACAGAGCCATAGAGTGTGGTGAAGAGGTTGGAGGGAGAATCGGGATATTATTACGTATTACGCTGTTACAAACTTATTCTGCAAGAAACGTGGACCAAACTTTGTCGCCTTGATTCGAGGTAATGATGCGCTGAAGTTTCGGGAAATTCAAGCCAAATACTTCGGCAACCATCACAAGATTTTCAATTTCTTCAGCAGAAATGTTCGAGCCTTCGCCCGTATCGGAGAAATCGCCAGAAGCGGATGCAACGTTCCAACCCATCACAAACACCATCGTTTTGAATTCTGTGCCTATTTGCGGGGGCAGCTTAGAATCAAGGATAGTAGCGGCTTCGCGCAATCCTTGATAGGCGCGTTGCGGGTCATTCTTTGCACGATGAAGAATATCAATAAACGAAGCGTTCATGTCCATAAACACAGCACGGCAAAACTCATCTCTGAGATTTGGTGCGGTGTCCAGCATAGACTGGAAGGCTTCCGTTTCTTGTTCATCGAAAATGCTATCCGAGCCAGCAACTTGATAAAATACCCAAAAAGGAACCAGATACAAGACCCCAAGCTCTTCGGCGGTAAATTTCTGCAAAAGTGGATGCGTCGTCATAGAAAAACTCCTCCCCAACACACGATGAGGGTAAATGAAAATAGAAGTGGAAATTATTCACAAAATACATCAGCCTTGAGAACATCAGCCTTGAGAACTCAATGCTGCATACATCACCCTTGAATGCAAGAACCATTCAATGCGCGAAACCGAATCATTGTCGTTATACATCTCATACATCTATTGGCTATTGATGCCGCATCTATGATTTATGCGGTTTTCAAGAAAGAATGCCAAATTTTCCCACCGTCGCTGGAGGTAATCACACGGCTCAGTTTTGCTGTGCTGAGACTGAGTGCTTCTGCGATTTGTGTAAGATTTTCGATTTCTTCCTGCGAGATATTTGAGCCTTCGCCCGTATCGGTAAGGTCGCCGGAAGCAGCCGCCACCGACCAGCCCACCACAAATACTAAGAGCTTGAAATCTTCACATTCCGACGGAGACGACTTTCGCGAAACAAGCTCCATTGTTTTCTGAATGCCACTGATTGGCTCTTCACTTTTGGAACGCAAAACAGCTTCGTCGAATTCCTTCTGCAAGCCCGTAAATACGTCGCGAGCGAAACTTTCCACGAGGTTTTCTGCGTCCTTGAGCATACGCTTAAAGGTTGCGATTTCTCGCTGGTCAATGACACTATCTGCGCCGGCAACGGCATAAAAAACCCAGAGTGGAATTAAGTGAAGTGTTGAGATTTCTTCTGGTGTGTAATGTTGAAGTCGAGACATGATACCTCCCTCAAACTGAGGATGGAGTGTGAAAAACGATGGAAATATGCTGCGTCATGGACGCTGCGTTCGTACGCTGGGGGGAAAACAAATCAAGCACGAAGATAACTCTATTTGGCACACATAAACAAGCATCTCACCGCCGAAAAGGGGATTTTTTTTGCCGTCCGGCATATTTTGTGCGCAATTTTATACTAAACTCTTGTAGTCAAGCGCGTTTCGGGCTTTATGCGGCTTTCTTTCCACGCTCTTTGCGTCTTCCCTTATCATTTTTTTTCGTCATTTTTTTTATCATTTTTTTCATCCTACCAATTTGCTGCTTGCCCACGCAAATATGCCCGTAAACATGAGGACAATCACCAATGCTGTTGCGCCAATGCCGATACCTTGTGTTCGCGACATTCCTACATGTCGCGCTGTTACTATGCCGACAACGATATATTCCCAGATAGTAAATGGGTTGATGCGTCCATAAAATTGCAGCATGGCGGGGTTTTCGCTTAAATCCATAAACGCGGCGGGCGAAAGCGAAAGGAACATTGAATTGCCAGCAAATTGAATCATGCACCCAACTAGAATGCCGATAGATGCTATGCTCGCACCGTAATTGGTGAGACCAATAATTGCCAAAACTGGTGGCGGTTCGCTGTTAAAAAGGCGTTGCAAAATCCAAAAAAGCAGACCAAAAAGAAACATGCTAATCATCACAAAAATAATGGAAATACCGAGCGTCCGAACAAAAGAAAACTCCAAGCGTTCGCGCACTTTTTCCAATTCTTGTTCAATCTGCCCTTCCGCCACGCCCTGTTTGCGCATAATGCGCTCAACAGTTTGCGCCTGCATTTTGTACATCTGCCCGCTAATACCGTCATTGACAGAATACAAATACGACGCACCAACACTGATAAAAGTGAGCAATAATGACGCAAAAGCGATAATGCGTCCAGGATATTGCACCAGACGCGTTGCCAGTTCTTCGGGTTGCATAATAATATCAGCAAAACCTTGTAGCCAGCTTGTTTGCTCGTTTGCAGAAGATTCTGTTTCGAGCGGGGAATGTTCCATTGTGTCCATAGTTGTCGTGATTGGTGTGGGAGAGAACGTTTGTGTATAAAATCTGCATTAAAAATACAAAACTTGCCACAATCTTTGCTCGATTCTTTCCATCTGTGGGGTGAACAATTAACTGGACAAACGGCAAAAATATTTAGCAGCACAGATATTCTATGTTATCTGCACTGGAGAGCTGTACATGACAAAACTTCTTCAGCAATAGCATAGACATTCTTGTCCGTGAGTGTTGGTACGGGATTCAGCTGAGAAACACAGACGGGAATGTCTGTGCCACTATTGAAGAAACTTTACCACGTGGTAGATTTCATCCTTTCCTTACCAATTCCTCCGCACATTCCTCCACCGAAAGCCCTGCAAGCGAGCAATGATGAACCGTTGCGGGCGCACGACGCTCCAGACCACGTGCATACATTTTGTCGTAATAGCGCAAGGCAAGTGAGGCTGCCGTTGCCATATCGCCTGTTTCGAGAGCCTCAAGCGCGGAGCGTGTTGCTGCGCCACCCAAGCGTTTTTCAATGTCTTGAAAAGCAATAACCAAACCATCTTGGGAAAACTGCCCGTACACCTCGCATAAATGCTGGACGCGCTCGGCGAAGGGAATATCTACAAAGACCGTTTTTGCATCTCGCATCTGTTCCCACACGCCTTCTGGTACGACGCATCTTCCCACTAAACGGCTTTCATCCTCAATCCACACGCGCCGTGCGGGATTGAAGGAATATAACTGCATTGCAATCTGATTTTCAAATTCTTCGGTCGAAGGCTGTGATTCTTCGCCGAGCGCGCCAAACGCCGAACCTTTATGGTTTGCAATCTGCTCTAAATCTAGCACCTGCTCGCCTCGCGCCTGTAAAGCGCGTAAAATCTGGGTTTTCTGGGAACCCGTGTACCCACCCAAAATCCGCACATCGTAGCTGCGCTGAAACAATTCCCCCGCAAACTGCCGATATGCCTTGTAACCACCTTGTAAACTTTGCGCGTGAAAGCCCGCAAAGCGCAGCAACCACGCCATACTCGCACTGCGCATTCCGCCACGCCAGCAATGCACCAGAACTGTTGAAGCAGCATCATTGTTCGTGTTTGAGTGCTTTTCTTGCGTCTTTTTCCAGTCTTCTACAATCTGCGTCGCATTCTCCACAAAAGAACGCATTTTTGGACCAACACACTCCAAGCCCAGTAGAAGCGCGGCTTCGCGGCTTTCTTGTTTGTATGCCGTTCCCACTCGCGCCCGCTCTTCGTTGCTGAATAAGGGCAGATTGACCGCGCCTGGAATGTGCGCTTTTGCGTATTCGGCAGGAGTGCGCACATCAAGGATTGGCGCGTGTTTGGAGAGATGGAGAAACTCTTCAATGCTGACAGTTTCTTGTGCTGAGATGTGCTGCATATCTGATAAAATCTAATGTGTATGCTTTTCATGCGAAATTATTGTTATGGATGCTGGCTTTTTTGTATTTTGATTCTCTCACACAACACCTTGCTCGTAGCCTAGAATTCATGCCGCTTTTGCTTGTATGCGGTATTTCTTCACTTCTCTTTTTTTGCGTTGTTATGGTACAATCTCGTTCAAAAGACAGCACCAAAGAATCGCCCAGCAAAGGCGTAGAAACCGCATTGTCCGTGAGTTTTAAGGATATTGAGCAAGCGCGGGAGAATATCCGCCGCTATATCCACGAAACGCCCTGCGCCTATTCGGAGCGGCTTTCCAGCATGACGGATTGTAAACTCTCGCTTAAATTAGAAAATTTACAGATGACCGCTTCCTATAAAGAGCGCGGTTCGCTGAATAAAATTTTGAATCTCACCAAAAAAGAGCGTGAAGCGGGCGTAATTGCTGCGTCGGCGGGCAATCATGCGCAAGGTGTAGCGTATGCTGCTATGCGGCAAGGAATTCGCGCAACGATTGTGATGCCAGAAACCACGCCGCTTGCAAAGATTCGCGGTACGATGGAATTTGATGCGGAGGTGATTCTCTACGGAAGCGGCTACGACGACGCTTTTGGCAAAGCAATGGAGCTTCAGCAAGAGCATGGCTACTCGTTTATTCACGCCTTCGACGACCCACTCATTATCGCGGGACAAGGCACAGTCGGTCTGGAACTCTTGGAGCAAAATCCCTACGTAGATACGGTTGTGGTGCCGATTGGTGGCGGCGGCTTGATTGCTGGGATTGCGGTTGCAATGAAGGAAATTAACCCAAAAATTCGCTTGATTGGCGTGGAAGCAGAACAGGTGCCAAGTATGCTGACGAGTGTGCGCAACGGAAGAATCACCGAAGTAGAGCGAGCCAGCACCATTGCTGATGGTATCGCGGTTGCGAAGGTTGGGAAATATCCGTTTCCGATTGTGCAAAAATACGTGGACGACATCGTAACGGTGAGCGAAGAAGAAATTGCTAACGCAATTATGATATTACTTGAGCGCGAGAAAACGCTGGTCGAAGGCTCTGGCGCGGCGGGTTTTGCGGCAGTGTATAACAAAAAAATTCCAAACATTGACGGCAAGCGTGTTGCAGTTGTGATTACGGGCGGCAACATTGATATTACGATTCTTTCCAAAATTTTGGAGCGTGGGCTGGCAAAAGACGGACGCTTGGCGAATTTGAAAGTCATTGTTCCCGACAAGCCCGGCAGTATTGCTGAAGTCGCGGCAATTGTGGCAAAACATCGTGGAAATATCCTCAACATCGCCCACGACCGCGTGTTTACGGCGGCGAGTCTGCGCGAAACCGAAGTAGAATTTTTGCTCGAAACCAAAGGACACGCGCACGTGAAGGAAATTGTGCAGGAAATTTCGGAGAAAAATTACCAAGTAAAAGTCGGCAAGCCCGCGTAATTACTAGCTTCTACGTGAGGCTCTCACTTCCGAGTGAGGGTCTCACTGTACTCCGCGCCATTCCTCGCAAGCCAAAGTGAGAGCCTCACTCGGAAGTGAGAGCCTCACTGCAATCCTCAAAGTGAGAGCCTCACTGCAATTCTCAGAACGTCCCAACAAACTCCACGCGCACAAGGCGATACGGCAGCGTTGCACCGCGCAAATGGCGGAAAATATCGCGTGCTTGCACTTCCACCGTGAAGCCACGTCCTGTGCCGATGCGAATTCCTGCATTCAGCAAGCCCCCGCGAAGGCGCATTGGTGCGTCGTCTATACACGGATTATATTCGGCGGTGAGTGTTACGATAGAACCGATTGTTTTTTCAAACCCGATATACGCATTTGGAAGCCGCTCTGTACCTTGTTGTTCGAGCGAATAGCAAATCCCGCCGTGCAGAGCAAACGCGCCTAAAAAAGAGAAATTCTTGCTGGCGGCAATAAAAATTCCGGGCGATTGCGTTTCAAAGCGTCCGCCGCTAAATGCCCCGCGTCCTTGCGTGTTGATACCCAGCGTAATTGCTGGTACGGTCAGCGTTTCATCAAAGAAGCGAAACCGTGCATGGAAGCCTGGAAGTGCTTGAATACTCACGCCGCCATTACCCAGAAAACCTGAACCGCCAAAACTCAAGCCCAGCATCAGATTCGTAAACGGCGAGGCGTTAAACTCCAGCATTGCGCCGCTATCGCCGAACAAATACCCATCCACGCTGAATTTCGCCCGTGCAAGTACGCCCGCCGTCGGCATATCCACGATGTAGCGCGATTCGACGACTGCTTGCTCACCCGCGCTTATTTGCGCATGAAGCGAGAATTGTAACGAGGATTGAAACAAGACCACTATTGCTATCGTACAAGCCGCATGAATGCTTGTTCGTTGAAAAAGAATTGCATGGCGCATCATAGAATTTTCTGAAAAATGTGTAAATTTGTAGCTTTTTGTGATGAAAAAATGCACCAGTAACCTCGCTGTACGCTTGATGTTATCGGTGCTTTCACCGAAAAGTATGGAGGAATATTACGCATTTTTTACCAAACTTTATATCGAAAAACCATGTTTGAACCGCAAAAAAACTCGCTCGCAGACCTTCGTGAACGCAACGACAACCTACGGAGGTTTCTTTGACCTCGATTCCAAGATTGATGAAATGAAGCGTTTGGAAGCAGAATCAGAAGCACCAAAATTTTGGGATAATGCCGAAGAAGCACGGAAAACCATGCAGCACATCGCAACGCTGAAAGAATGGATTGACGGCTGCCTGAACGCGCAAAAAGCGGTGGACGATGCCGCAACAATGATTCAACTTGCCGAAGAAATGGACGATAGCAGCATGGAAGCAGATGTACTCAGCGAAATTACCCGTGCGCAGGATTTGGTCAATACGCTGGAATTAAAAAATATTCTTTCTGGTCCCGACGATTCGCGCAATGCTATTCTCACCATCAATGCGGGCGCGGGCGGCACCGAAGCGCAGGACTGGTCGCAAATGCTGATGCGAATGTATATGCGCTGGGCGGAGAGACGCGGTTACACGATTTACTTGGCGGAAGAAGTGGAGGGCGACGTAGCGGGCATAAAATCAGTGACGCTGGAGATTCAAGGCGCGTCGGCATATGGCTACATGAAGGCGGAAAATGGGGTGCATCGTCTTGTACGCATTTCTCCATTTAATGCTCAGGGCAAGCGTCAAACCTCGTTTGCATCGGTGTTTGTCTATCCTGAAATTGATGATAACATCGAAATCGAAGTGAATCCCGCCGATGTGGAAATGGACACCTTTCGCTCCGGCGGCAAGGGCGGTCAGAATGTGAACAAGGTAGAAACGGCGGTACGTTTGCGGCATATTCCGACGGGAATTGTGGTGGCGTGTCAGCAAGAACGTTCGCAATTTCAAAACCGTGAGCGGGCAATGAAAATGCTGAAATCGCGCTTGTATCAAAAGCAACTCGAAGAACAGCAAGCCGCCAAAGATGCGATTGAAGGAACAAAGAAGAGAATTGAGTGGGGAAGCCAGATTCGCTCATATGTTTTTCAGCCCTATACCATGGTGAACGACCATCGCACGGAAATGAAAGTAACCGACGTGCATTCGGTCATGGATGGCGAATTAGACGACCTTATCAAAGCATTTTTGTTGGAATTTGGGAAGGATATTTGAGTACATGAATTCTTGAATGAAGTAACGATTATTTGGAACGCGGATGAAGCCCGGACTCTCAGGATTTTGAGGACTTTTTTTATCCTCGTCCTCCTCTTGAGTTCTCAAATTCGCGTTCCTTCCTCATATTTGGAGACAGCGTAAAAGGTCAGAGAGTAGTGATTTTGTAACTGGTCAGGTACTATCTCGTCGGGCGGCTGGTATCACAAGTGCAGTAGCCTTACGGCGAGTGGTGTTCAAGCGACGCACCCGCCGGACGGCAACGTTTACGCGCTCTTCAGCCGCCCGACGGGGATATACTTGACGAGTTACGTGATTTTTTTATCAACCAACCACGTCTCATTTTATCGGAGCAAGTTTTTATGCGCTTTTGGAGGCATTTTTTTGTGTGGAGCATTTCCTTGCTCCTTGCTGTAATGAATCTTCGTGCCGCACATGATGTTGTAAACGGTGGAGAAATGCCGCGCAATACGCTTGGCATCAATGCTTATGTGATGGCGCAAGGCGGCATAAACAGGACGTTGAACGCCCTGACGCGCACGGAATTTGCTTTCTCGCCCATTCCTGCTTTCGGCGTGGAAGGCACGTATTCGCTCAATCGCTTCGATGAAGGGCGGTTTATCCTCGCGCTGGGGTATCAGCCTTACGCAACACGCTCCATTTCAAGCGACCCTTTTTCTGGACGACCTGTTTCTGATTTTCAAATCACCACTAATTTTTCCTATCTTGTTGCAAGCGCGGGAATGAGTTTTCATCGCGTGGCGGGCTTGCCGAGCGTAGGATTTCTCATTCGCACGGGGCTTCCTGTGCAGCAATCGTACCGCTCAACAGTGGATATTTTTGAAGTGCAAGGCGAAGCAAAGCCGAGTACAGGCGAATTGAAATCGTTTACCGTCCCTGCGGGACGCGCCGAGCCAGTTTTGGAGGCGTTACTGGATATTGTTCCCGCAGAGTGGTCGTTTGTTGAAGGGCAGACGCTGTCGTTGGTGCTGCAAGCAGGGCTTGTTATCAATGGTTTGGTGCGGTTTCTTCCACTCACGAGCATTCCATCGAATTACAATATCATTGGTCAAGACCCGCTTGCAGGCTTGCGCACGTACAATGTTCAGCCCATTTCGTTTAATATCGGCGTGCGCTATTCATTTTCTCGTGTTCTGAGTTTTGAGTAGGCAAACAACTTCAAGAGCCGCATTTATTCTGCATTTGTTCTCACTGTGTTATGAAGTATTTATGAAATCATCGCGCAATACATCGAAGCAAGAGAAATCGTTGCATTCGCAAGTACATCCGCACCATACGGGGCGAGACCGTGCGCTTGCAGGTAAAATGCGCCGACAATCGTTGCGAGAATCATTCCCAACGCGGCATGATTCCGAGCATGATGCCGAAACGAATGATGCGGCAACACACCTTCCTACTACAAAGCCGCTTGCTACCGTCCTTTCGCGGAAAGGGCTTGGTTCCACGCTTGATGCGCTAAAAACCTCGCTTTCCACTGCCGAATTTGCCACAATAACGATGCTAGCATTGTACGCGCTCTTAGGAATCGTGTACTCGGCGCAAGTCCCGCATGGAATCACGCTTGCGGCGGTGGATTTCGGTTTGATTTCGGTAATGTCTATTTTGGCAATGAACGATACACACTACGCACACGTTCAGCCAAGCGAAAGCGTGAATGCACCGCGTTTCCTTGCTCCAGCGCGGCGTTTATTGCTGTTCCCAACCTTGCTGATTGTGTATATGCAAGCTCCCTTGTACGTGCCGTTTGTGCATCCGCACGATTACGACACGCTGCTTGCCGCGCTTGACAAAACCTTATTTGGGGTGTCGCCGACGGTGTGGCTGTATGCGTATTCTCATCCGATTGTTACGGAAATTTTACAAGCCTGTTACTTGTTGTTCTTCATAATTCCCTTATGTTTGGGGATTGAATTTCATCGCACGAAATCAGATGCCGTTTTTCGGAAATACACCGCACAGTTTATGATTGCCTTGTATGGCTCATATTTGCTGTATTTCTGCCTTCCCGCGATAGGTCCGTGCTTCACCGTCCACGATTTTGCTCGCACAAACACGGAGCTTCCGGGTGTGTTTTTCACCGAAACGATTCGCATGATTATCAATAATGGCTCTGGCGCAGGTACGGCATTACCGCATCTGACGGCGCATCGGAACTGTATGCCAAGCGGACACACGATTGCGGCGGTGGTGAATATCGTGTGCGCGTTTCGTTTTCGCTCACGGTATCGGTGGCTGGTCGCAAGTATTTGTGCGGGTATTCTCGTTTCGACGGTGTATTTGCGCTATCATCATGCGGTGGATGTGCTAGCAGGTCTTGTGCTTGCGCCGCTTTTTATGCTCGGCATTCGGTCAATACAAGGTTTTATGCGCTCGCGGGGCTTTGTCAGTGCGTAACATTATTCCCATCATCTTCGTCCAATTCAGGAACAACGAGTTTTCGGTATGTCCAAAAAAACACCTCACATAAAAATCAAAGCGCAGGATTTATCCGTGTATTACGGCGCGAAAAAGGCATTGCACAATGTCGCAATAGACTTGTACGAAAAAGAAGTAACTGCCTTTATTGGTCCCTCCGGCTGCGGTAAATCTACGTTCTTGCGCACTATCAATCGTATGAACGACCTTGTGCCGAACATCCGCATTACAGGGGAATTGGGCATTGACAACGTGAACATTTACGATAGCAGCGTGGATGTGGTGGAATTACGCAAACGTGTGGGAATGGTGTTCCAAAAATCCACACCATTTCCAAAATCTATCTACGAAAATATCGCCTTCGGTCCGCGCTTAAACGGCATCACCGACCGTGCCGAACTTGACCACATCGTGGAAACAAGCCTGAAAAAAGCGGCTCTTTTCGAGGAAGTCCGCGACCGCATGGAGAGTTCTGCAATGGGACTTTCTGGCGGGCAACAACAGCGTTTGTGCATTGCGCGGGCAATCGCAGTGAACCCGCAAATCCTGCTCATGGACGAGCCGTGTTCCGCGCTCGACCCGATTTCGACGGCAAAAATTGAGGAATTGATTTTGGAATTGAAAAATCAATTTACCATCGTCATCGTAACACACAGCATGCAGCAAGCGGCGCGGGTAAGCGAATACACGGCATTCTTTTACATGGGATATTTGATTGAATACGACAAAACCCGTAAAATCTTTACTAATCCTGGTAAAAAAGAAACCGAAGATTATGTAACAGGACGCTTTGGGTAAAAATAACATTATGAGCGCAACGTATTACGCGCCAAGTAACTTTGCTGACCTTGAAAAAAAAAAACGCTTGAAGTGCTGATTGTATAACGCTTGTAGGGAAATAGTGTTGAAAGTGTGAAAATGAAAAAACAGGCTTCAAAGCCAGATGAAATCCTGCTTTCAAGCCCTTTAATGAAGAAATCTATAAATAATCGAACAGTCCTGCTTTCAAGAGTTTCAACTCCTGCAAAAGCTCACAACAACTGCATTGAGAAGTCGTTGGCTTCCCTCGTTCTGCGGCAGTTTTCCCTATCTCTACCCTCCACGCTCTCCGTTGTTTTCTGCATCACCTGAGTTTTTTTCTGTTTTGGTGTGATTTTTTCTGCCTTCGAGTTCATCAAGAAGGTGTTGTAAAACGCTGGGTTGAGAAACATCCACGAGGTAGTTGAAAAGTAAGGTGGAAAAAGCATGCAATCTGTACTGCACTTCAATCTCATTTTCCAATCTAATATTTCTTCTGGCGCGAAACAACGCTTCCCTCCTTGTGTTCCAGCCTTATGACGAATAGGAAGCGAGAAAATCCTCCAGCAAAACTACGCGAATAAAGCCATTATCCAGTGTTTGTGCGACAAGACGGTCATCGGTCGTGATAATGATGCGGTCGCTGCTGTGCATTGCGGCTTCAAAAAGGTAGGTATCGCTGTTGTAAGGTGGAATGAGTGCTCGCAAAACGCTGTCAGGAAGCGGTTCTATATCTGTATTCTGCAGTAGTCGGCAACGTTTGGAGTCACGTAAAACGAGGCTAATAAATTGCTTGAAAAGGTCTTTGCTATCAAGGTCGTATTGAAAGGCTTTGTCGAATCCATATACCTTGCGAATAAAGGCACTGTCTTGCTTTACAACCAAAACATCGCCGCGCTTGTAAAAAGTTTGGAAGAATTGCACTGCTTGTTTGCGGCTTTCGGGCGGCGTACCAGGGCGCAAGTACTCAGGAAACCATTCGTTGATGACCAGTTCCATAGCTGGGAGCAAAGGTAAAAAAGAAAAAATGTGTTAGGCAAACTCTTCGTCAATTCCCAAGAAACCCTGTATTTGCCCAAGTTCGTCGGCATAAAAACTTTTCAATCCACCTTCAATTTGCCCTTGATTGTTAATCGCTTGTTCCTCAAAAACCGTTGCTTTTCCCTCCTTTTTCACGTAGTAAATCTGCACATCTTCAGGCGCAATACTGCCCGCACGAACCGCCTCCAAAACCGATACAACCAAGTGTTCGCTATGCGTGGAGAGCAAAAACTGCTTTTCCTCTTGCGCTGTTATGTCTATCATCGTCTGCACAAGGCGTGTTATCATGCTTGGATGCAGATGCACTTCTGGCTCATCCACGCAGATAAATCGGGCTTCAGGGCGCAGCGATTTTGCAAGCAAGGTGATAATTTGATTCGTTCCAAGCCCTTCATTCACGAGGTCAGTAACGAAGCCTGTTTCACGGTCGCGCGTTTGCAAATGAAAGAGTGCCGTACCAGAAATATGGCGCACTTGAAACACTTTATTGGTGATTTTCTCGAAATAATGGGCCACCATGCCTTCCAAGTTGCGGTCGTTTGCCAGAAGCGTCGCCAATTCATCTTCGGTGATGATATTGGACTGAAGCGGCACGGGCGAAAACAGAGGTTTGGTGAAGGTGCGGCGGAGGGGAATGATGTCGGTTGTGCGGAGTATTTCTGAGGGCAAATTGAGCCGTACTTGCATTCTTTTTACCGCGAGTTCTAGCTCAATAGATTGCTCGCTCAAAGGGGAAACTTCAGCAGTACCGACAATTCCGTTCCATGAAATCAATATATTTTCGCCCAAATGAGATTCTAGCTCAGTTTTTTCGTACTGCTGCATTGAATAAGGTAGTCCTACCCTTATAGACCTTACATCATTGTATGGGGAATCCAAATAAAATAAATCGCGGAAGAAAAAGGTAGCCTCTTGGGTCTGTAAAGAAACTCCGTAGGAAATTCTTGAGTCTGTAAAAAACATTAACGCCATATTTTTGTCCTCACGTTTCATAAAAATAACTTCCTTAAATCCACCTAAATTGATAAAAGGCAGATTAAAACAGCTATCCAGCGTTTGGCTCGGGTTCATCACAATATTTTTCAAAACCATAAGCGCGTACAGAACGCTGGTTTTGCCAGAGTTATTTGCCCCCGTTAAAATGGTGATTTTGCCAAGTTTTAAATCTGCATTTTCAATACTACGAAAGCCCTGAATATTCAAACTGGAGAGCATGATTTCTAGCGACAAGTGAGAAAAATGGTAGAAAAACGAAAACCTACGCCCCAAAATACGGAGAGCAACTATCAAGCACAAGCCCCAAAACAAATTCTTAGCATACCGCCAAAATAATCACTATCTTCGCTGTTCTTTATCGTCGTTTTTCCGATTTTGTCATCGCAATTTTTCAGCGTATGAAACTCTCTCGTACCCGCATTGTTTCAAGTTTTGCAGCACTTTTTTGTGCATTCTTCCTTCCTCTCCACGCCCAGCAAACCTTCCCTTCCAACGGCGAAGCGGCAAATCCGAAGCCGGAATGCTACGCAATTACCAATGTCCGCATTGTTACTAGCCCGACGGGTGTTTTGGAAAAAGGAACACTGCTTGTGCGGAACGGCATTATTGAAGCAGTTGGCGCGAACGTGAGTACTCCTGCGGATGCCGTCGTGTACGACTTGAAAGGAAAATCAGTCTATCCCTCGTTTATCGAATCCGACAGCGATTACGGAATGCCCGTACAACCGCCGCCTGCGCCCTTCGGCCCTACACCACAATACGACACCAAAACACAAGGCGCGTACGCTTGGAATGAAGCGTTGAAGTCCGATAAAACCTCACACACCGCCTTTGTTCCCAATCCCACAATAGCACTAGAATTGCGCCGTTTAGGGTTCGGAATCACGCACTCGTTTGTGCATGATGGTATCGCACGAGGCGCATCCACACTGGTCGCGCTGGGTGAAGGTGCTGCGCATACATTGATTGTGAAAGACCGCGCCGCCGCACAATATTCATTCCAAAAAGGCTCGTCGCGCCAAATCTATCCTACGTCGCTGATGGGCGTGATTGCTCTCTTGCGCCAAACCTACTTGGATGCGGATTGGTACAAGAAAATTCGCCCACAAGAATCTGTTTTGCCAAAAGAAGTAAATATCGCGTTAGAGGCGTGGAACGCGCTTCAGAGCTTGCCGCAAATTATTGAAGTGAATGGAAAATTGAACCTTTTCCGCGCCGACGCGCTTGGCGATGAGTTTGGTGTGCAATACATCATCCGCACAAGCGGCGACGAGTATCAGTACGTGGAAGAAGTGAAAAAAACGAAAGCTGCGCTTATTACCTCGCTCAATTTCCCGCTCGCCTACAACCTCGACGACCCGCTTGATGCCTTGAATGTGAGCCTCGCCGAGATGAAACATTGGGAACTCGCACCCACCAATCCCGCCACACTCGCAAAGAACGGCATTAGCTTCGCGCTCACAAGTTCAGGCTTGCGCAGCCGCACTGATTTTATGCCGAATCTGCGCACCGCCATCAAATACGGACTGACGAAAGAGCAAGCTCTCGCCGCGCTGACGACCATTCCCGCCCAGCTTTTGCGCGTTTCGGAGAAAGTCGGAACGCTGGAAAAGGGCAAACTTGCGAACTTCCTCGTTACGTCGGGTGATATTTTCGATGCGGAAACAATCATCTTCCAAAACTGGATTCTGGGCAAACCCTACGAGCTTGTAAACCCGATAAATGCTGATGTTCGCGGCACATACTCGCTGAACGTTACGGGAATTGGCGACTACACGCTGACGCTGAAAGGTAGTGTTAATGCGCCTTCCACAGAATTGGTAAAAAATGGTGATTCTACGAAAATTACGCTTGCCTTTGAACGCTCTGGCAGTGGAAACCTCGTAACAATGCGCTTCCCACGCGATGGAAAAGCAAAACAAGACATGACGCTCACAGGCTGGATTGATACGAAAGCAAGCGGCGAAAAAATGGGTGGAGACACGTGGTCTGGCAAAGGGCAAGACGGAACAGGCGCGTGGCTCACATGGTCTGCAAAGCGCACCAAACCGTTTGAAACAACAAAAACTGCCGACACAAATGGCGTGTTTGTTCCGCAAGGTTCGCGGAGTTATCCTTTCGGTGAATATGGCTTGAAATCTCCCTTGAAGCAAGAAACTGTGCTATTGAAAAATGCAACCGTTTGGACAAGCGATGCCGACGGCGTTCTGAAAAATGCAGATGTATTGCTGAAAAACGGCAAGATTGCTGCTGTTGGCAAGAATTTGTCGGACGCAAGCGCGAAAGTCATTGACGCAACGGGTAAGCACGTAATGCCCGGAATCATTGATGAACACTCGCATATCGCCGTTCAAGCGATTAACGAAGCAAGTCAAAGCGTTACCTGCGAGGTGCGCGAGGCGGATGTGATTAACCCCGAAGACATCAACATTTATCGGCAGTTGGCGGGTGGCGTTACCTCATCGCACATTCTGCACGGCTCGGCGAATGCGATTGGCGGGCAGACAATTTTGCTAAAATTACGCTGGGGCGTAAGCGCGAGCGAGATGAAGTTTGACGGTGCGCCGCCATTTGTTAAATTTGCGCTCGGCGAAAACGTGAAGCAGTCGAATTGGGGCGATAATTTCAACGTCCGATTCCCACAAACCCGCATGGGCGTTGAGCAGGTGATGGTGGATGCCTTCACCCGCGCCCGCGAGTACGAGGCTTCATTGAAAACTGCTGCAAGCGACAAAAACGCAAGTCCCGTCCGCCGCGACCTAGAATTGGACGCGCTTCTGGAGATTTTGAATAGCAAACGCTTCATTACGTGTCATTCCTACGTGCAGTCTGAAATCACAATGCTGATGCGGGTTGCAGAGCAATTCGGCTTCAAAGTGAATACCTTTACGCACATTTTGGAAGGCTACAAAGTTGCCGATAAAATGAAGGCACACGGCGCAAGTGCGTCATCCTTCTCGGATTGGTGGTCGTACAAGGCAGAAGTGGCAGAGGCAATCCCGTACAACGGCGCGATTCTTCACGCAATGGGCGTAAACGTGGGCTTTAATTCCGACGATGCAGAAATGGCGCGGCGTTTGAACCAAGAAGCCGCGAAAGCCGTGAAATATGGCGGTGTTTCGGAAGAAGACGCAATGAAATTTGTAACGTTGAATCCCGCAAAAATGTTGCGCGTGGAGAACCGCGTTGGCAGCGTGAAAACAGGTAAAGATGCTGATGTTGTCGTGTGGTCCGACCATCCGCTTTCCATCTATGCCCGCGTCGAAACAACGTTCGTGGATGGCATTCCCTATTTCGACCGCTCACGCGACGCGCAAATGCGTGAGGAAATCCGCCAAGAACGCGCCCGCATCACGCAACTGATGGTGCAAGCGAAAAAGGGCGGTTACCCGACGCAGCCTGTTCCGCCGAAGAAAAATTATGAGAAAATCCATTGTGATTTTATTGGCGAAACGGGGCAGTAAGATAAAGGATGAAGTATGAATTATGAAGGCTGAAACCGTAGTATTTATGAGGGTTTTTGGCTTGTTGAACTTTAAGAGAAATTATGAAACCAGAAAAAATTTTAGAAGACTTAAAAATTGTAGCAGAACAAATCGGCGTACACGTCATTATTGACAAAGGAAATTTCGTTGGTGGACATTGTTTGGTGTATGAGCAGCGTAAAATCGTGCTGAATCGCCATTTGCCGACCGACGTAAAAGCAGCGAAACTCGCACAAGGCTTGGGACAATTCTCGCTTGAAGAAGTCCAATTAAAGCCGCCCGTGCGTGATTTTATCGAACGCGAGAGACTACGCCTCCGTGAACGCGAACAAGCAAATGAGCAATCCACTCTGGCGCAACAACTCGTTCAGGAAGCAAACAACTAAAGAGAAGGATGAAAGATGAATGATGAGGGCTGAAGCGACAAAAGCCACTTCGTATCAGGCTTTTAGAATAAGTTTTCATCGTTTGTTTTATACACAGTTCATCCTACAAAGCAATACCCGTGCAACACAATAAAGGTTGTCCGCACTAGGAATAATGAGGCATTCGCCCTAGCGAAGTTTCAAAAGGACTCATTGAAAATTGAGATGATGAAAAGTTCACCGTGCAAAATTGAGACCGTGCATTGATGCCGTTTCGCCGCTTGAACCTTCATTATTCATATTTCATCCTTTCTCTTCCCGCCTCCAACCTTTTCTACTTTATCATTTTCAGACGACTATTTTACCCAATGGCACGACCCGCAAAACCGCGTAAACCCTCAGCTAAAGCTGATGCGAACAACGCACAAATACCCGCACTTTCTCCAAAAATTTCTCAAGAAGAACGTGCGCCAAATCAAGAACAGGTTCTTGAGCAAACACCCCTAGAGGCCGCTTCAAAGCAATCACCGAAAGCAAAAGTAAAAGCTGCACCAAAGGTAAGTGCAAAAAAAGCTGCCGTCAAAAAGCTGGATAAAGCTGCTGCTCCAACGGAAAATAATCTTGAAGCTGCAAACGAGCCAGCATCTCCCAAAGCCGCACCAAAACAAGCTCCTGTGGCAAAAGAAATTGCTGCGAAAGAAATGCCTACAAAAGGAATTCCCGCGAAAGAAATTCCCGCGAAAGAAATTCCCGCGAAAGAAATTCCTGCAAAGCCGCAGGAATCCTTGAAGCAGGACAAGCACAATGCTCCAAAACAGGACGTTCAGAAGCAAGGGAATTTGAAACAAGAGAATCCGAAGCACGAAGCTCAAAAGCACGAAGCTCAAAAGCAAGATGCTCAAAAACAGGAAGCTCAGAAACAAGATTCCAAGCCGCTTCCAAGCAAAGCCGCCCCAGCGCAGCAAACACCGCCGCCCCAGCAGCCAAAACCTCAGAACGAACCGCCCTTGCCGCTTGCAGAGTTTCTGGTCCAAAAGCATGGCATTGTGAATACAGCAAATGTGTTCGCCAATCTAGGAACAGCGCACTTGTACGAGCATATTCTCTTTTTGCGCGAAGGCACAATTTCCGCGCAGGGTGCGCTTGCGACGAGTGTTTCTGCGGCTTCTGCGGGAACGGACGAGCGCATTTTTATTGTGGAAGAGCCAGTTAATCAAGAATACATCGCATGGAACGATGCACACCGTCCTTTCGAGCAAACAAAGTTTAATGCGCTGAAATCCCGCATCGCAGCGTACTTGCAGGGCAAAAGTATTTATGTGCAGGATTGTTTTGTTGGCTCGGACACGCGCTTGCGCCTACCCTTCCGCATTATCACCGACAACGCGGCACAGTCGCTTGCGGCACGAAATCTATTCCCCGAAGCACAAGCGCATGAGTTAAAAGGCTTCGACCCGCGCATGACGATTTTATGCGTCTCGAACTTCAAAGCCATTCCAGAGCTAGATTCTACGCCGTCGGAAGCATTTGCCATCATTGATTTTTCACAACGATTGGCGATTATCGGTGGCTCGAAGCACATCCGCGACATTAAAAATATCGCCTTTACCGTGATGAGCTATGCAATGCCGCTTCGCAAGGTTCTTCCTTTGCATGGCGCATCATTACTCAGTCCAAACGGCGACACGACCTTGCTTATGGGCAACGCAAGCTCAGGCAAAACAGCTCTCGCACTTGACACGAACCGCCAAATGATTGGCGATGATGCTAATGCGTGGGGCGACGAAGGTATTTTTAACCTTGAAAGCGGCATTCTTACTCGTATTCAGCCGAGTGTAGTGAGCGCACCGCAAGGAAATACGCCACTTCCAGCTAACGATGCACAATCCTTGCTGCATTCGGCAACAAAACTTTTTGGAACGGTACTGGAAAATGCGCAGATTGACGCGCAAAGCCGCACTATTGCTTACGCAGAAGGCGGACAGAGTGTGGCAACAATTTCCCGTGCTGCACTTGGAATGGAAGCGGCATTGTCGCCGAAAAATCGCGGTGGGCATCCGAAACACGTGATTCTGCTGGTGAATGACGCACTGGGCGTACTTCCGCCTGTGGCGCGGCTTACGCACGAGCAAGCGGTGTTTTTCTTCTTGTCGGGCTATCAATCACGCGCAGCAGAAGGCACGGAAAAAGAGCCGCACATCAGCTTCAATCCTTGCTTCGGCGAGGTGCAGATGCTCGAAGACCCGCTTGTATATGCAAACATTTTCCGAGAAAAATTGCGTAGAAACCGCTCCAATACGTGGCTGGTGAATACAGGCATTCAGGGCGAAGCGGGCGGTAAAGTCTCGCGCATGAAGGTGGAGCAAAGTCGCGCTATTCTCCATGCCATTATGAACGGCGCATTGCAAAGTGTGGAATACAGCATTGATGCGGTTTTGGGGCTGCAAATTCCCGCCGTTTGTCAAGGTTTGCCCGCGCCGATGCTGAATCCGCGCAACGCATGGCAAGACCGCGCAAAGTTTGACAAAGCCGCACAAAACCTTGTGAAACGCTTCAACGACCATTTTACGCGCTTTGCGGGTAAACTTGAGCCAATTTTCGCTGACGCGCTCAATCCCGCAGCACAACAGGCGTTGATGGCACAAAACGCTCAACCCAAGTCAGAGCAAAAACCTCCGCAAGGCAAAGCACATCCTCAGCAACCGAGCAACCAAGAACCAAACAACCAACAGCCAGGTTCTAAGCAACCAAGCAATCAAACACCGAACAAGCAGAACGACAAATTTGTAGGCAAGAGTAAAGCAGCACCAACCGAAGCCGAGATTCCATCAGGCTTAGATGATTTTGATGCTGAAAATCTTGACGATAACATCAATGTTGAGCCGCTTCCCGCCGGACTTTTCGCCCGCACCGACGCACCAGAATTTGCACCAGAATTTCACCCAACGCTTGAAAGTGCGATAGATGCTGCCTTTGAAGGCGAAGAGACAACCGTGCTTCTTGCTCGCGATGAGGCACATAACGACGATAACAGCAATAGCAATGATAATAATAATTTCCCCGAAGACGGCGATTTTGCTAACACCCAGCAAGAGCAGGGCAACCGCGAATGGCGCGGCGGCGGAAATAATCGCTTTCGCGGCGGGCGTGGTGGACGTGGGCGCGGTGGAAGAAGAAGATAAAGGAAAGGTAACTGGTCAGCTCATGATTTTTTTTGACGCAGATTTCCATGATTTCCATGATTCTCGCAGATGAAGACAGAGAAAAAAGATGTACTATTCCGCTCTGAAATCTTCTTCATCATGGAAATCTGTGTTCATCAATCTGACTAGTTACAATGATGACCAAGATGACGACAAACGTGAGTGTAGTGTAGAAAGGTTGCAAGCGAGATGTGATGCGGCATTGCGGGTATGAAAATTACTCCCTTCATCCCTCAGCCCTCATATTTCCACCTTTCCTGTGTGTGTCCATTTTTTTGTAACCCTTGTATTTCCAAGTTATTGAACAAACTTTGGAACAGGAGATGCACGCTATGATGCTCGACAACTATACAACAGACGGGTTCTACGACGAACTCTTTGAACGCGATGGCACGCCTCGTGCTGGGGCAGTCCGCCTTGTGAATACCTTAAAAACAATGGGTTCGGACGACCTTCGCTTGCGCCAACAAGCCGCCGAATCTACGCTGATGAACTTGGGAATTACCTTCAACGTCTATGGCAGTGATGCAGGCGTGGAGAAAATTTTTCCCTTCGATATTCTTCCGCGCATCGTCGAACATGTGGAATGGCATACGCTCCAAACGGGATTGTATCAGCGAATCAAGGCATTGAACCTGTTTTTGAATGATATTTACCATGAGCAAAAAATCGTCAAAGATGGCGTAATTCCTGAGTTTGTGATTAGCTCCAGCAAAGCGTACTTGCCCGCGTGTAAAGGTTTAGAGCCGCCGGATGGCATTTGGTGTCATATCACAGGCACCGACATTATTCGCGACAAGGATGGTACATTCTACGTTTTGGAGGATAATTTGCGTTGTCCGTCAGGCGTTTCGTACGTCTTGGAAAATCGCCAAGTGATGAAGCGGACGTTTCCCGAAGTCTTTGCTACGTCGAATGTTATTCCCGTTGATGATTACCCGTCGCGTCTTTTGGATGTGCTGCATCACATCGCCGGAAAACCCTCGCCGACCTGCGTGGTGCTTACGCCAGGCATTTACAATTCTGCGTACTTCGAGCATTCGTTCTTGGCGCGTCAAATGGGTATTGAGCTAGTCGAAGGGCGCGATTTGGCGGTTGTGGACGGCTACGTGCAGATGCGCACAACGAAGGGTTTCCGCCGCGTGGACGTGATTTACCGCCGCGTGGACGATACGTTCCTCGACCCAAAAGTCTTCGAGCCGTCGTCAATGCTGGGCGTTCCGGGAATTATGGATGTCTATCGCAACGGCAAAGTGGCTCTCGCGAACGCGCCTGGTACGGGCGTTGCGGATGACAAAGTCGTGTATGCCTACGTTCCGCAGATGATTCAGTATTATTTGGGCGAAGAGGCAATTTTGAAAAATGTTCCCACCTACGTTTGTTGGGAAGACGACCAACGGCAATACACGCTGGATAATATCGAACAACTGGTCGTGAAAGCAGCAAATGAATCAGGCGGCTACGGAATGCTCGTCGGACCACACGCCAGCCCCGAAGACCACGCGAAATTTCGCACACTTGTTGCCGAAAACCCGCGTAATTACATCGCGCAGCCGACTATTTCCCTTTCGCGCGTTCCCACCATCATTGACAATCAAGCCTTCGAGGGACGGCACGTGGACTTGCGTCCGTACATTCTCTACGGCAAGGATATTTACGTGATGCCGGGCGGCTTGACTCGCGTTGCGCTGCGCAAAGGCTCGCTTGTGGTGAATTCCTCGCAAGGCGGCGGCAGCAAGGATACGTGGGTGCTGGGCGCGTAAGTTTTTTAAGAAGTGATGAATGTTGAGTGTTGAGTTTTTTCAAATTTAGAACTGTCACAAATGGCGCAGATAGAAGTGTTTGCGCTACCACGTGATGCAGGTTTTACGAGCCTTCGGTAGCACAGACACTCTTGTCTGTGCCACAAAACAAGCATTTTACGAAAGCCCTAAAAAAATAATTAGCACTCGCCTCAAGGCTGCATTTATCTTGCTTCCAAGAAATTCAACACGTAGCACTCAAAATTTAATACTTATTCCGAAGCATGGAAACTTCTTCAACAGACATCACAACACCATTTGTAAGCGCATGGAAACGAATGCGCGACTTTGTCCATTCCATTGAAGAGCGCGTCACAAGGCGTGCGGAGACGGAAATAGGCAAAGAATGGCTTCGTTATATTTTCCGTGTTTTTGTGTTGCTTTTCGGTATTGCTTTCGTTGTGGGCGCGTTCGACCTCGTGTTTATGCCGTGGTACGTCGGGCATGACCAAATAACGCGGATGCCAGACGTGCGCAACATGAGTTTTACGCAAGCCGCAAAAATGCTGGAGTCGCAGGGATTCACGGTGAAAACGGCGAGTGAGTATTACAACAATAACGTTCCAGCAGGGCATATTGTGAGTCAGATGCCGTTTCCGCTCAGTATGGTGAAATCAAGCCGCACGGTGTATCTGACGCTCAGTCGCGGGAAGCAGCTCTTGGAGATGCCGAATCTTGTGGGTTTGAGCGTCCGCGATGCTCGAATCGCGCTTATTCGCTTGGGTTTATCGCTGAGTAATGCGAATTATGAATTCAATGAAAATGTTGCTGCGAACATCATTTTTGAGCAAAGCGTCAAAACAAAAGAACGCCTCAATTTTGGCGCGACGGTAGATGTGCGCGTGAGTTTGGGACCAGAAATTGTTCTCTTGCTCGTGCCGGATGTGGAAGGGAAATCGCTGGAAGACGCAAAAAATATGCTCACGGGCGCAGGTTTAACCATTGGCGACATCACGCAGCAAGCCGACGAAACCTTTGTTACGAACACGGTTTTGAAGCAGAATCCCGCGCCGAATGATTCGGTAAAAACAGGAACGGCTGTGAATTTGATTATTGCGAAGTAATTTTTCCCGTTCCCATCGGGCGGCTGTTATCACAAAAGCAGTAGCCGTCCGGTGGGTATTGTACACGCGACTCACCCGCCCGACGGCAGCCTTCATAGACTCCTTGAGCTGCCCGACGGGAACAGGTAATTTCAAATACAATTCCACAAATCCCCTCCGAAGGGCAGTATGTATGGCACTTTCAGCATTTGTCGCTTCGACAAGTAAGCTCCTGTCGAAGTTTGTTCAGGATGTGTGTGTTGCGGAGGACATTCAAGTCCGCCAGATGCAGCATCATTCCTCGCTTTTGAATGAGTTGTTGGCTGCGCCACCAGACCTGCTCTTTCTGCACGCTTCCATCATTGAGGAATTCGATGAAAATATCGTTGCGCGGATTAAAAATGACGATATTCTGAGCCGTGCTTTTATTGTGGTCTTTGCTTCGCGCCCTGAAGGTGCGGATTTTGCCTACAAAATTGGTGGTGATGCCTTCCTGCCCATTCCCTTCAAAGACGAACAATTTGCCCAGATTCTACGCCTGATTCTGAACTTGCCCAAGCATATTTTGGTGGTGAGCAAGTCCGACGCGCTGCCGAACACAGTGCGTGAAGCGGGCGCGATGTTTGAGTACAATGTGTCGTGGGCGCATTCGGCAGAAGAGGCAATCAAAGTGGCGGGCGAGAGATTCCCCGACCTGATTTTGAGCGAATACGCGCTCCCGCAACGCAACGGTGCGGCACTCGCAAAACTCGTAAAAAGCTCGCATTTGCTGGGGCATATTCCTGTTGTGGTGATGATGGAATCCAACGACGTAGAAATCGTCGAAGAGTGCTTCGAGGCTGGTTGTAATGATGTTTTCCTCTATCCTTTCGACCGCCACAAGCACATCAATCTCATCAGTGCGATTGTAAAACCGCCCAAGAAAGGGCGTAAATACTCGGCTCTCGTGGTGGACGACAGCGTTACGATTCGCCACGTGATTTCCAAAATGTTCAAGCAAATGGGCTTTACCGTAATGACCGCCGCCGATGGTCAAGAGGGCATGAAACTTGCAACGCAGCATCAGCCCGACATTATCACGAGCGATTATGATATGCCCGTGATGGACGGATGGGATTTTTGCGCCCGCTTGCGTGAAAGCGAATATACATCAGATATTCCCGTCGTAATGGTTTCTTCACGCAGTACCATTACCGACAAGCGCAAGGCGCAATCGCTTGGCGTGGCGGCATATTTGACCAAGCCTTTCAAAACCGAAGATTTGGAGCGGATTGTCAAGGCATTGGTCGTGCAAAACCAACGTCGCAAAAAAGAAGAAGCACTCGAAAAATACACCAGCACCGATGCCGTAAAAGACATAGAACGCGGCGGACCGACACCGCTTGAAACCCGCATTGTGACAATGGTTTCCACGAATATTGCTGATTTTACCAAAAAATTCGACTGGCTAGGAACCGACCGCGCGTTGGAAATGCTGAACGATTATTTTACGCAGTTTACCGAAATTATCACCGAGCGCAAAGGCGTGATTGACAGCTTGGGTGGCGACGAAATCCTCGCCCGCTTCGACTCCGCCGACCCCAAAAGCGATGCGATGAATGCTGCCGATGCGGTTGTGGCAATGCTCGAGTATCTCGACCATTACAACGCGCACAACGACGATGAATTGGAAGTGCGCATTGGTTTACACACCGACCGCGTACTGGTGGGCAATTACGGCAGCGCGGCGCATAGAATGGTCTATTCTATGCTTGGCGACGGCGTAGGAATTACCAAGCTGCTCCAACGCTCCACTGCGCCAAATTCTTGTCTTATTTCCACAGACACATACGATTACGTGAAAGAAAGTATCGGTGATTTGCCGTCGTATTCCGTGCCACGTCGCTCAGGCGAGCGCGACATTGTTGCGTACAAATTGTGATGCACAAAACGTAATTGGTCAAGTCATTCGTCAGGGAACGCGGATGAAGCCCAGACTGAAAGGATTTTGAGGATTTTTTTTCATCTTTTCAACCATTTTTATCCCTCTTGAATTCAAGTCCTCAAAATCCTCTTGAGTCCTCAAAATCCGCGTTCCCAAATCAAGATCTGACCAGTTACGACAAAACTATGCTAGACAACTATGCCATTTACCTTCAAAAACCCTGAATTCTTCTGGCTTTTCGCGCTGTTGCCGGTGCTGTTCTATCGCTATTGGCGAGTAGGTGCGGCGCAAGGCGAGGTGCGCTTCTCCACTTTGCAAGGCTTTCGCGCTATCAAGCCGAATGTGCGTGTGTATTTGCGCCATGTTCCGTTTGTTTTGCGCGTGTGCGCCTTTTGCTTGCTTGTTGTAGCAATTGCTCGCCCGCAGTCCAGCGCGAAAGGGCAAAACGTCGAAACTGAAGGCATTGATATTGTGCTGGCGATGGATATTTCGGGTTCGATGCTTGCCGAAGATTTTAAGCCAAATCGTATAGAAGCCTCAAAAAAGCTGGCGGTGGAGTTTATCGAATCGCGTCCGAATGACCGCATCGGGCTGGTGGTTTTTAGCGGCGAGAGCTTCACGCAATGCCCGCTCACGACCGACCACGACGTGCTGAAAAATCTTTTTGGTGCAATCAAAAGCGGCATGGTGCTGGACGGCACTGCTATTGGCTTGGGGCTGAGTACGGCGGTGAGCCGCTTGAAAGATTCCGAAGCAAAAAGCAAAGTCGTGATTCTCCTCACCGATGGTGTGAATAATTCTGGCTCGGTCGCGCCGCTTACGTCGGCGGAAATTGCTCGCACTTTTGGCATTCGCGTTTACACGATTGGCGTTGGCACATATGGTTTCGCGCCATATCCCGTACAAACGCCGTTTGGCATTCAATACCAAAATCTTGAAGTACAGATTGATGAAGACGTAATGAAGCAAATCGCGCAAATGACCAACGGACGCTACTTCCGCGCCACCAGCAACACGAAACTGCAAGAAGTCTATAACGAAATTGATAAATTGGAACGCACCAAAATCTTTGTAACTGAGTTCCGACGCTATTCCGAAGAGTTTTATCCGTTTGCGCTTGCGGCAGCCGCACTTTTGTTGCTTGAAATTTTACTGCGTTACACGGTGCTGCGCAGCATACCGTAGGGAAAGGATGAAGTATGAGGGATGAAATTTGAAGTATGAGGGATGAAATTTGAAGTAACTGGTTAGGCATTGTCCCGTCGGGCGGTTTCTTGACCGTCCGGCGGGTTCTTCTTTCGATAAAACATCGCATTTGCACTCGCCGGACGGCTACTGCGCCAGTGATAACAGCCGCCCGACGAGGAGATACCTGACCAGTTACGTGTAAAGTCTAAAAGCCGCATAAAAACAAGTGTTCACGTTACACGCCTAGCAACAATCACCATGAGCGCGAAACTCTCCGCAACAGAAATTATACGCCGCCACAATGCCGCAAAACGCCGCCGCTCCTTGCTTGCGGCGCGGTGTAGCGATGCTTTTTTTGGAATGTATTTGCTCATTTTACTCCAAAAAACCTTGTGGGAAGGCGTGTTCAATCCGAGCGGCACACCGCAAACATTGGACGTAACGTGGTATGTGCTTGTCTGTGGGCTTGGTAGCACATTTGGCGTGGTGATGAGTATTCTACGCGCTTCTCCTGCGAGCCTCATTTTCGGCTTGCAGAACGACAGCGACAAAGGTACGTGGCGAGAAGCCGTCGCGCTGCACTGGTCGTGGACGCTGGGTATTTTGACCGTTGTGGCAGGCTGGATTATCACCAAAATTTCCCTTGCTGATTTCTTCTCCGAAGAAGGTTTGGCGGGCGCGAAGCGGATTTTTGTCGCGCTTTTTACGCCAGAATTTTCCATTTTTGGGCAGGCATTTTACGCGATTATCGAAACGATTTACCTCGCGCTCATGGCGACGTTGCTTGCTTTGCCATTCTCGTTTTTGCTGAGTTTTTTCTGTGCGGAAAACTGTGCCAGAGAGATTTTCGGCGGTCATCCCGCAGTAATGGCGATGTACTACGGTTTGCGCTTTTTGGCAAATCTTACGCGCTCAATCGAGCCACTTATTTGGGCGATTGTTTTTTCGGTGTGGGTGGGAATTGGTCCCTTTGCAGGAATGCTCGCACTCGCCGTCCATACGATTGCCTCGCTTGTGAAGCAGTATTCCGAGCAGATTGAGGAAATTGATAACGGCACAGTCGAAGCAATAGAATCCACCGGAGCCGCACCGTTGCAGGTGGTGTGGTTTGCCGTTGTGCCGCAGATTGTGCTGCCATTTTTGAGCTTCACGATTTATCGCTGGGACATCAACGTGCGTATGGCGACTGTTATTGGGCTTGTCGGCGGTGGCGGCATCGGGACGCTTTTGGTACAATATCAAGGCTTGGCAAAATGGCACGAAGTCGGCTTGATAATTTTTATGATTGCTGCCGTTGTCTGGGTGATGGATTATCTTTCCTCGAAAATTCGCGCGGCAATTCGGTAGAAAAATCGCTTGTTCAAGCAATAGAGCAATGTACAAGATTTCACTGACCTTCAGAATCAAAACGCCTGAACACGAGATTATATAATACTTCCAGAAGATTCCGCCTCAAAGTGCAAAAATCAAAAAACAGGCTTCAAGCCGTGATGTGTTCTTGCCTTTAGGTACTTCAAAGAGAAATTTTCAAAAGAAAAACCGCAACGCAACATTCGCCGATGAAACAAAAGCATCGCTCGAGAAGTCAGGATTGAAGCGGCGCGGATAGTTGCTGGGAATGGGGCTAGAGGTGTGGGGTTGTCCAGTGGTGTAGCTTGTGCCGTGTAGTTCTGCGCCAATCGTGATATTTTTTGTGAGAATGTACTCAAAACCGAATACGCCACCAAACCAAAACGACGCAACGGATTCATTGTAAATGTAAGAAAATGTCTGGCGCGGCGGCGTAGAAAACCATTCCACCGACGACGACACCAAGCCAGAGCGCACACCACCATATACGCGCATATTCTGCTCAATCGGATGCGTATAATACGTGCCAACACCGAAGCGGAAAAAGAGGTTATTCCGCACATTTTCTGTGCTTTGCGTCGAATCAATTTTCACGGGAAATTTATCCTGTGTTGAAGAAATACCAAACTCTGTTTCCACGCGAAAATACTTACCCACCTGCACGGGAACATACCACGACAGCACACCTGCTGGCTGGAGGTTGTACGTATCGTTGCTGGGAAAAGTATAGGGAATAATACTTACGCCAAAACCCAAATGAGCAATCTCTGGTTCAGGTCTGGTAGATTCAAGTCCAATAGATTCAGGTTTGACCGCAGTGCTGGCTGATTGTGCGAAGGAGAACGATATGCTGCATACAAGCGCAAACGCTGACAATAGCAGGAGTGTGCTAAAAGAGTGCTTCATCATGTCAGGGAAGAATGAATGAACGATTGCAAGACAAATGCTTATTCCATACCACCTTATGCAAACTTGCGCACTACCCTCACCCCTCGCTGCGCGAGACCCTCTCCCAAAGGGCGAGGGTTAATGGAGGCTAGTTCTGAAACCCTCTCCCTCTGGGAGAGGGTTGGGTGAGGGCGGCGTGCGTAAGGCGAGTTATTCCATATTGAGCAAATTCGGAAACTTTGCCGCCAAACGCTGCATTTCTGCTGGCGGAAAAGGATTTGATGTTACTTCTAAGGAGCGTAATTGCTCCAGATTGGCAAGCTCATCGGGCAAGGTTGTGAGCTGATTTCCATTGACCAAGAGCGTGCGCAAATCCATCAGAAAGCCCATTTCATGCGGCAGTGTGGTGAGTTTATTCCCACTTGCCAGCAAAATTTGAAGCTGTTTTAATTTACCAATTTCTGGTACAATGCTTTGAAGCTGATTATCGCTAATGTTCAGGGTTTGGAGACTTTTGAGGTCGCCTAAATCTTCGGGCAGAGCCTTCAGTTTATTGCTACTCACATCAAGGTTTTGCAGGTTTGTCAGCCCTGTCAAAACGGAATCAAGGGTGATGAGTTGATTGCCCGTTGCGACGAAGGTTCGTAGATTGCTGAGGTTATGAAGTTCGGCGGGCAATTTTGAAATCTGATTAAAACTCACAACAATCATCTGCAAATTAGTGAGCGTACCGATTTCGGGGGGCAAGGTTTTGAGCTTGTTTACATTCGCTTCGAGGCGTTCCAATGCCGTTAAATACTTGATTTCCTGCGGTAAGACCGTTAAGCGATTATTGACCACATCGAGTACACGCAAACTTTCCAAGCCACTAATTTCGGGCGGAAGCGCGGTGATTTTATTCCCCACAAGGAAAAGCTGTTCGAGCTTCGTCAAGCGTCCAATGCTGGGCGGAAGCGCGGTGAGGTAGTTGTAATTTAACGCTAAGGAGCGGAGTTCTTGGAGTTTGCCAAGTTGCGCGGGAATCGTTGGAATGCGGTTATTGTTGAGGTCGAGTGTCCGCAAGACGGGCAAATTACACAGTTCCAGAGGGAATGCAGTAATCTGGTTCGACATCAAATGTAAGGTCTGTAATTGCGGTAAATTCCCAAGCTGTATAGGGATAGCCGTAATTTTATTATGCGAGGCATTCAAATAGCCCAAAAGCTGCAAATTTTCAAGCTGGGGCGGAAGTGCGGTCAGGTAATTGTGCGTCAAATCAAGACGCTGAAGATTGGGGAAATTCCCGATTTGCGGCGGCAAAAAGGACATTTCATTATTGCTAAGGTCGAGGATTTGGATATTGCGAAGCTGCGCAATTTCAACAGGAAAGGTTTTGAGTTTGCGAAAACTGAGCGAAAGTTTATAGACTTTCGTTGGTTCTTTAAGTGCTTCTTTAATCGAAAAATACGTTTTCTGTTTCGCGAGCGCGGCAGAATCCAAGATAGCACCTTGCGGTACAGCTATCTGAACGAACTTTATTTGTCCACTCGTTTTATCCTGTGCAAATGCCAACGTGCCTTGTACGCACACGCTTACAAGCAGCGCATAGCACCAAAAAAGGCACATCATCATCACCGAAAGGACACGACCATGAGAAATCAGACAATTCACCATTATACTTCAATTTTGATAAACAAACATGACCGCACCGTTGCACACGGTACGCAAGGACGAATTGGACACCAATTGAAAGCACCAACCATGCTCTGAAGATGAGCGGAAAGATACGGCTTTATTACGTTTTACACAAGTTTCACCAAAAGAGTTTTTTGTTATCGTTGCGTAACCTTGTTTCGGGATTGTGCCGATAGAGTATATTCCATATTTCTTCCTGCCCCATGCTCTGTGGAGTCCGATATTTCGGCTTTTGGTTTATTTGTTTCCGCGTCTTCAACAGCGTCGTACAGGCTTGACCACTGGCGCGGGCAATTATGCAAGCAGTGTCTGTGTGCCTTTGCCTATTGAAAATCTGCTTTACTCAATTTTACTATTGGGCGCAACAAAAATATTAATGTACATGCTGTCGCTACCGTTGCTATGCCTGTCCAAATGTACGCCTCCATGCCCATCCAAGGTCCGTGAAAACGGAAGTAGGTTTGCATCGGAAATTGTGAGTATGTAGAAATTACGCCTGATAATTCTTGCATCTGTGGGATATTTAACTTCAGATACGATTGAGACCACAGGAAAGTCAAGCCAATAACAGGTAAAGCATTCGCGATTGTAAAACGCTCAAATTGAAAAAGTAAGCAACATGGCACTATAAAAAAAGGTATCATATTAACAAGTTGCCGTGATTCGGTCATGACTACTGAAAGTAACAATGTCAGTGAGAAAATGATTGAAAATCCCAGCCCAAGCGTCCGTATAATTGGAATGAGGCGAGGTAACAAGATGAGGACTAATAAAAGAGGGATACCGAAAAATACAGTATTGGCAACAACACCGATAAGTGGCTTTGCTACTGCTGCGGAGAAAGTACCACCCAGAAATAATAATAATTCCATCTCGCTTCGCAAGTCAGGATTCTGTGCGAAAATTTTTAGTCCATATAACGCTATCATTATACTGAGAATACTTATCAATCGCATAGCCATGCCTGAGCGACGTACTGAGTGTATAATGCCTCTTAATGAAAAAAGTGTGCTTGTAAAAAATAGCGTATAAGCCCCGTACATCATTAGCACTAGCATACACAAATACACTAATGGTACAAAAGGTTGCTCAACGCTTGTTCCAAAGTTCAGTCCCATTTGCATGGAGACCCAAGCAAAAATCATGAGTGCAAATCCATAGCAAAGTGCTATAACTCTGCGGGCTGTATGATGGAAAGGTTGTTCTTGATTCAAAGATTGTTCTATTGACAGCTCACGCGGGAAAAGATAGAGAAAAATCCCCACAAAAGCGGTCGTTTGCCATGTCCAAAATCCTACTATGATTGCCAAAAGCAGTAGCAACGAGCGATTCAATAGGTAGGCATAGAGCATGAATATTCCGATAAAGAATGCACTTGTGTCGGTAAGTGGCGGATAATAAAAGCTATATTTCAGAATGGCAAAATTGCCGAAGACTAGGCTAAAACCTGTCCATGCAACAAGCGTTTTTAATGATAAATGCCTTGCAATCAGTCCCCATAGCCAAGCTGCAATAATAAGCAACATGAAATTATAGACGCGAAAAACGTCAAAAATTAGTGATAACGGGTGTTGATACGATAAAATATTTGTCGCCCTGTGAATTTGCCAAAGATAATAGCTTATGTAGTGTACAATCATACTAGGCAATATACGTTGGACACGGTACGGGGACAATTGCTTATTCGTAATTTGTGCAGAGCCATATGCGGCACAATCTCGAAACCAGCATCCATCCCAACCGCAGCCTTGATTCACCACGATGATTTCACCGAAACTCAAATACAATAAACCATAGATGACTATACACAAGGGCATAAACCACAGATAGAGCGGCACTCTACGTGAAGTCGATTTTTTTGGTGTTTTTTGTATGAAAGATTTCTTTTGTTGTCCCATGACTCAAGAATATGAAAAATTTATGGAAGCAATTCTAATGCAATTGTAAGCGACGATATGAACTGTGTTTACACACCTTTGTTCATTGAACATCCGCACGACTGAATTGAACGTGTGAACGTAAGAGCATCCACAATATCACACCCGTACCTATTGTTGCTATTCCCGTCCAAATATATGCTTCTATGCCCATCCAAGGTCCGTGAAAACGAAAATAGGTTTGCATAGCAGATGCTGTAAAGTTAGCTTGGGTTGCTAAATTATGCATTTCCGCAAAATTTATAGGTACATATGCTTGCGACCAAAGAAGCATCATGACAATAATCCACCATCCAATTGCAAATGTGCTTACAGAACGAACTGTATTTAGCAACAAGCAGCATGGAACAGCGAGAAATGGCATGAGATTGACAAGTTGTCGTGATTCTGTCATAATACCAGAGAGTAGTAATCCTAACGTGAAAACCAAGACAAACCCCAAACCCAAAGACCGCACGTGTAAGACAAGACGCGGCAATAAGAGTAGCGTTATCAGAAGTGATACACCATAGAAGGTTGTGTTTGCGGCAAGAGCTAACAGCGGCTTGGAAACCGCAGCCGAAAGCGTTCCACCTACAAAAAGTGACAAAGGCATCTCGCTCCGCAGTTCAGAATTCTGAATAATTGATTTGATAAGGTACAATACCGTTGTAATTACGAGTGCAGTACCCAAACGCCGATACTGTTCCTTATTGCGCAAGACGATAAAAACTGAAGTAGGCAACAAAAGCGACGAGCAAAAAAATACTGTGTAGGCTCCATACAATACCGTCAGTAAGCCACACAGGTACACAAGCGGTACAAAAGGCTTCTCCACAGCATCGAAATTGATACTATACCATCCTACCGAAAGCATTATCCCTCCAGCAAGGACAAAGGCAAACAACGCTGTCAATCCATAGCGCAAGCGCAATGACATCATCACCGAGGGGTGCTTATCACTAATCTCGGTAGTGCTATGCGGAATAGTAGTAAAAGGAAACAGATATAGCACAATACCAACAAAAAAAGTTGTCTGCCATGTCCAAAACCCTATTATTATTGCCCCAAGAAGCAACCAATCTCGCTTCAGGAGATAGGCGTACATCATCAAAATACCGATGAAAAATGCACTGGTATCAGTCAAAGGAGGATAATAAAAACTATATTTTAGAATGGCAAAACTGCCAAAGACCATGCTAAATCCCGTCCAAGCAACCATCGTCTTTAGCGACAAATGCCGCGCAATCAAGCTCCAAAGCCACGCGGCACATATAAGCAATGCCAAATTATAAACACGAAAGGTTGCGACAATGGCGGAAGTTGCTGTTTCCGGCATTTCCATACCCCACTGCTGCATCATTAATAGGGCGTAATAGCTGGCATAATGAACAATCATACTCGGCAACCAGCGTTGTGCGCGGTAGGGTGTAAATTGCTTGTTCGTAAATTGCTGCGGTCCGTAGGCAGCAACATCTCGGAACCAGCATCCATCCCAACCGCAGCCCTGATTGACCGCAATAATTTCACCAAAATTCAAATAGAATAAACCATAGACTGCTATACACAATGGCATAAGCCAGATGTAGAGCGGTGCACTGCGCAGTGTTTTCCCTTTTGAGGAAGATTTCTGTTGTTTTGCCATGATTCAATGTCGAAGTAGATTATGAAAGCAATTCCCGCACATCCGCCACACGTCCAGCAACAGCCGTCGCAGCAGCCGTAACAGGCGATGCAAGCAGTGTTCGTGCGCCTTTGCCCTGACGACCTTCAAAATTACGGTTCGACGTACTAACGCAGTATTCACCCGCTTTTACGTCGTCGCCGTTCATGGCAATACACATCGAACAGCCCGCAGAACGCCATTCTGCGCCCGCTTCGAGAAAAACTTTGTCCAAACCTTCCGCTTCTGCCTGACGCTTTACCTGCTCCGAACCTGGCACCACGAGCGTCCGCACGCCATCCGCAATCTTCCGTCCTTTCAGCACTGATGCGGCTTCACGCAAATCGGAAATACGTGCGTTGGTGCAAGAACCGATAAACACAACGTTTACGGGCTGACCCAGTATTGGTGCGCCCGGCGTGAGATTCATGTACGCCAATGCTTTTTCCAATGTTGCTTTTTCGCCCAAATGCCCGATGGTTGCTGGGTCGGGAATGCGCTGCGTAATCCCGATGCCCATGCCAGGATTCGTGCCGTAGGTAATCATTGGCTCAAGCGTGTTTGCGTCCAGCGTAACGGTGTGGTCGTAGTGTGCGCCGTCGTCGGTGGGGAGCGTTTTCCAATACGCTAGAGCCTTATCCCAATCCGCGCCTTTTGGTGCAAATTCACGCCCAGAAACGTACTCAAACGTGGTTTCGTCGGGCGCGACCATACCCGCCCGTGCGCCACCTTCGATGCTCATATTGGAAATCGTCATGCGTCCTTCCATCGAAAGTGCGCGAATGGCAGAGCCGGCGTATTCATAGACATAGCCCGTACCGCCTTCGGTGCCAGTTTTAGCAATAAGCGCGAGAATGATGTCTTTCGCCGTAACGCCCTTTTTCAGCGTTCCGTCAATCTGAATGCGGCAGGTTTTGGGTTTGCGCTGCAAGAGGCACTGCGTAGCCAACACGTGTCCAACTTCGCTTGTGCCAATTCCAAACGCAAGCGAACCAAACGCGCCATGCGTGGAAGTGTGGCTATCGCCGCAAACGATGGTCATGCCGGGCTGCGTCGCGCCGAGTTCGGGTCCAATCATATGGACGATGCCTTGTTTGTCGCTCGTGAGGTCGTAGAGCCTGATTCCATGCTCTTTTGCGTTGGCGTAGAGCGTCTGCACTTGCTTTGCTGCCATTGCATCGGCAACGGACAAATCGCGGGAAATGGTCGGTGTGGAGTGGTCGCACGTAGCAAGGGTGCGGTCAGGGCGGCGCACTTTTAGCCCGCGCGATTTCAATTCCGAAAATGCTTGCGGCGAGGTTACTTCGTGGATAAGGTGCAAGTCAATGTAGAGAACGGCGGGGCAATCGGGTTCTTGCGAAACAACGTGTTTGTTCCAGACTTTTTCAAAGAGTGTTTGTGGCATAGTAGTTTTTAATAAATTTCAAGAATTGTTTCTGTTTGGGATGCGTAAAGTTCATGAATACTGTGGGAATGTTCTCGGAGTTTCTGCGCAACAAATTCTGTTGGCGCATTGCCAAAGCGTAGCCAGCAGATTTTAGGCGGTGCGCCATAGAGCAATGATAATTCGCAAAAATCTTCATCTTGCGAAACGAGTACAAAATCTTGCTCTTTTGCAAATTGCCAGATTTCACGGTCGGTTGCGGGAATCGCCAAACCAGTTCTTCCGACGTGCAATGAAGCAGGGAAAATATCTTCCAATTTCTTCACAAGCCGATACGAACAGTTTGCATCGAAGAGTAGTTTAACGTTGCTCATACGACAATCAATATCCGCCGCTCTTTATCCGCCGCATAGCTCAACGCCGCTTTAATACTTGCTTCCGAAAGTTCAGGAAAATCATTGCAAATTTCCTCCGCGCTCATGCCAGAAGCCAGCCAGCCCAAAATATCATGGACGGTAATGCGTGTGCCTTTGATGCAAGGTTTTCCAAAGCGTATTTCGGGGTTGATAGTGATTGCGTCGGTGTAGGGCATTGTGATTGAGTTTTTTGTTGAGAAATTACGGCATCCAGCCCAACGGCACAACAACCGAGAGTGCGCCATATGGATTCAAAGCGTTGATATTTGCTGATAATTTTAGCCCCAGACCAATGACAGGCACTTTCGCCGCTATCTGTCCTTCCAGAAGCAGACCAATCGTGCTGGTACGAGGATTCGCTACCCACGCCAAGCCTGCTGACACCGATGAAAACGTCCAGTCATTGCGAAGAATATACCCGTACATTCCTCCTGCAACAGCAATACCATTGATAAAACCCGTAAGAACAAAATCGCCCTCTAATGTAATAAGATGATGGGAAAAAGCCACAGAGGCACCCAATCCTACTTTTGCCGCAACACCACTGGCACCATTTGGATAGAATACAAATCCTGGACCAGCGTCAGCATGTACCCAATACCAATTCACTCGGGCTTTCTGCGCGGTATCTACTTTTGTGGAATCCAGTGTTTGTGCCACAGTTGGAATAGAACTTGCAAACCAAAATGCCACAAAGCAAGCAAGAATAAGCATTATCATCGTAATTCCTTCAATTCCAAAACAAAATCTGGCAAAACATCTTCGCCCGAAACAGTATTGTCAAAGCCATGAACTTCAGACGTAGAGCCATCTGCACGGTAAATAGAGACAATTTCTGCAAACGGGTCAATAAGCCATGCGAGACGGCAGCCGTTTTCCATCCATTCCTGCATTTTTTCCTTTGTTTGGCGCAAAGAATCGGACTCGGAAAGTAGTTCAATCACAAAATCAGGGCAGAGCGGAATAAATTTGCGGCGTTCTTCGCTTGTGAGTGCTTCCCAGCGTTCTTGCAAGACAAAGGCAGTGTCTGGCGCACGCATCCCACCATTTGGGAGCAGAAAACCGCCATTGGAATCGAAGACCACACCGAGATGTTTGGTTTCATTCCAGCGTTCTACAAAATAATTCAACCTGCTATTTCGGCGGCTTCCTTCGCCTCCTGTAGGATGCAAAAGCATAATTTCTCCTTGTGCTGTACGTTCAATACGTAACATTTTATTTGAAGCGCAAAGCGCGAACAATTCATCATCGGTCAGCCCGCCGATAGAGCGTACATCTAGCATCATTGGTTCCATGATTGACCTCAAAAAATGACGGTATAAAATGACTGCATAAAATGATTATACAAAAATTACGGCAAATACCCTACATGCAACGAAAGCATATACCGCACCTCGCTTTGACGCAGATTGAGATTGCCAAGTAGGGTAAATCCTAGCCCAATAGCATACGCTTTCACGGCGGCATGAAGTTCCCATGCCAGTCCGACTGTCTGAAAGGCTGTTCCCGTGCGAAAGTCTGGTGCAGGGATAGTACCATAAGTATAGCCAACACCCACCGAAGCCGAAGCAAATGTCCAATCGCCGCGTGAAATCACACCGTAAAGAAAACTTATATCCTCAGTTCGCGGTGTTACGGGAGCATAGGAAGTTGTTCCCATGTAGGCGTATCGCCCTGTGAAGCAATGATAATCTACCGCAAGGCTGGCAGCCGCTTCGCCTGCAATGAAGAACCATCCAACGTGTCCCCATACCCATGCTTCGCCTGGTTTTTGCAGGGAATCAGCTTTTGTAGAATCCGGTGTTTGTGCGGCTATGGGCAGACAATTACCCAGCAAAAGGGTAGCAAAACAAGCAATAATGAGAGTTTTCATCATCGTTCCTTTTCTTCAAAACAATACTGAGCAGAAGAGTTTCCTACTTGCAATGTAGCGTTTTGCGCACTTGAATTCAAGCGGCTTTTCAGGAACGAAACAAAAAAGGGATTCCGCATAAAGCCGAATCCCTTGAAATTTTCATGCAATACCGTTCAAACCAGCATTTATGCTTCTTTCCACCACGTAACATCAACCGAATTTTCGCCACCGTCGGCGTGAATCGTGTCGCCGTTAATCCATTGCGCATATTCATGGCTGAGAATAGTAATTGCCCTAGCTACATCTTCTGGCGTTGTGAGGCGGTGCAAAGGATTCCGCATTTTTGCATTGCCAATCAAAACATCGCTTCCCGGAATTTTGCGAAGCGCGGCGGTGTCCGTTACGCCCGCGAGAATAGAATTTGCTGTTACATTGAAGGGAGCCATTTCCAGCGCGAGTTGGCGGGTGTAGGATTCCAGTGCCGCTTTTGCTGCTGAAACTGCGCCATACATGGGAAGAACACGCTCGCCGCCACCGCTCGTCATTGCGTAAATGCGACCATATCTGCCCCAGAGCCGCGCTGCGGTAACTTCTTGCGTCCAGTAGATAAGACTGTTCGCCATCACATCAAGCGTCATTTCGATTTGCTTTTGACTGAGCGCGTCGGCGGGGTTTTCCGCAACAAGTTCTTTTAGCGAACCAAATGCCAGTGAGTGCATGAGAACGTATATCCCAGGCTTGTCGTCGCCTTGTACGGAGGCAAATTCTTGTTTAATGCCGTCAATGACTTCTTTGCGCTTGGCTTCGTCGGCAGCGTTCACATTGAAGAAAATTGCTTTTGCCCCTGTTGCTTCAATATCTGCTTTGGTTTGGTTTGCAATCGGCATCGTTGCAGCGCGGTCGAGATGTACGCCAAAAATGTTATATCCAGCTCTGGCAAGCTCAATAGCAGCCGCGCCACCAAAACCACTTGAAACTCCCAAAATAAGCGCGTAGGCGTTCTTTGGAGCGATAATCATTGTTGCCACAATCGTAATTCCCGAAAAATGAAGAACTTGTGAATTGAATGAGAAGACACACAGAGAGCAAAACTTGCTCTGCGAACATACAGAATGGTAAAATACAAAAGTGCTACATTTCCACCAATCATAAATCTACACTTACGGTATCGTCTTGGTAGAACGTGCCAATGCTCACAGCGAATGCTTATTGTGAATGCTTAGGAATGCTACACCGTTCCATGATAGCGGTCGCCCGCGTCGCCAAGACCAGGCATAATAAAACCGTGTTCATTCAAGCAACGGTCGAGCGCGGCGGTGATAATCGGAATGCTTGGGAAGGCAGTTTCGACGCGCTTCACGCCTTCCGGTGCGGCAATTACGGACACAATAACGATTGCCCGCGCCCCAACGGACTGCAATCGCTCCACCGTCGCACAAATACTGCCTCCGGTGGCGAGCATTGGGTCTAAAATAAAGACGAGCGAGTTTTCACCGAGCTTCGGAACATTGTAGTAGTATTCCCGCGTGGCAAGCGTTTCCTCGTCGCGTGCAAGCCCAATGTAGGCTATCTTTGCTTCAGGGATCATGCTGCTAAACGGTTCCACAAGCGCGACTCCCGCCCGCAGCACTGGCAATAGCACGATATCCTGCGCTAATTCATAGCCATCGGTTTCTTCTAAGGGAGTATTGATGCGGGTTGTGCGCACAGCAAGATTTGATGCGGCATGTACGGCAAGTGCCGTTCCGATACGCTGCATCGCAGCACGGAAGCGGTCGGGCGTGGTGCGGGTATCACGGAGCAAGGCAACATCTCGTTGGACGAGCGGATTATTCAGAATAGTGAGCATGGATGCAATGGTTGAAGGATTGAGAAAGAAATTGGCAAATGAAATTCTTCGGCACGAGGACGGGTAACTGGTCAGGTTCTGTCCCGTCGGGCGGTTTCTTGACCGTCCGTCGGGTTCTTCTTTCGGTAAAGCATCGTGTGCAGACTCGCCGGACGGCTACTGTACTTGTGATAACAGCCGCCCGACGAGAACATTACCTGACCAGTTACGAGGACGATTTGTTTGCATCCATGCGGAATCATGCAACTACCGCTCTGTTTCGCACCGACGCTGAATCACGTTCAGGATGTTGGATTGAATATCTTGCATGATAGCTCCTGTCCACAAGCCCGCATACACATTGAAGGTTGTACTGAGGCGTTGCTCGCTGGACAGATGCAGCACGACATCACTTCCTTGTTCTTCGATGCGGTACGTGCCGTTCAATATATCAAAATATTTCCCACCAATGGTAACGTGTTCGTCTAAACTGCTTGGCGGAATACTGTCGGTATTGGCTTTAATGCTGAAACTGAGACGTTCTTGCTCCTGCCATTCCGTAATTGTTTCGGTGAAAACTACGCTCTTTTCAAACCGCGCATTGCGTACACCGCCGATGCCCTCATGCGAAAGAGTTGCTTCAATCGGCTTTGGAAAGCCAATCGCATGAAAAAAACTGGGTGTTTGCTCGTGTATCTGAATTGCCGGAACACGGGTAATATTCCGCCAAACAACGGCTTTCGGCGCGTGAATGCGTATCTGGGAATGAACTGTTTTTATCGTGCCAGTGCCAGCAGCACCAGAAATGGTATGTTCAAGAGGAAGAAATGCGAAAGGAAAAAGAGCGAAGCACGCAAGCAGGAGAGAGCTTTGTGAGGCGGATGTTCTTGATGTGTAGCGTGCAAAAAATCTTGCACACAACCCACCAACGCTACCAATCAGCGCAACAACGGGCGAAATAAATACCACGCAGATAAGACCTTCAAAGTTTGTCAGCAATGCGCCACACAGGAATAATGCTCCCGCGAGCCAGGGCAAAAGCAAGGCATACCACCATTTCGCACGCCATTCCTCGGGCGAATACCATACACTGAGGTAGCCAATTGCCAAAGGAACAAGAAAAATAAAGCTGATGGTCATTATCTCTGCTTCGAGTGCCATTCGCATGAGAAGACCATACGTCGCACCAAGTGTGATTGCCATAAGCGCAGCCACAACACGATGAGTGCGCAGGTATTCTGTCAGTCTTCCCCAAAAAGTGCGCATAATGGCTTTTCCTTAACGTGTTCCTTGTGAAGGCGAGCAATGAAGGGCAAAAGATAGCTCACAATGAGAGCAAACGTTATGAAAGTCCTACATGTATTGAGGACTTTTGCAAACGGCGCAGACAAGAGTATCTGCGCTACCATCAGGCTTCGGTTTCATCAGGCTTCGGTTTCATCAGGCTTCGGTTTCATCAGGCTTCGGTAGGGCGGACACTCTTGTCTGCCCCATGAAACAAAGCATTTGCGAAAGTCCTGCCTCATTTATTTCTTAATACCAAGCCGTTCGGTCAGTATTTGCATTGCATTTTGGATGCGCTCATCTGTTTCAAGGTAATTCGAGATAACTTGGCATGAATGAATCACCGTCGTATGGTCGCGTCCGCCAAAGTGCGAGCCGATGCTTTTGAGCGAAAGCTGCGTATTTTGCTTGATGAGGTACATGGCGGTCTGGCGGGCAATCACCACTTCTTGTTTGCGTGTTTTCCCCACCAAGAGCGGCAAGGCAATATCATAATACTCCGAAACGCTTGCAATGATAGATTTGACCGATACTTCACGCGGTGTCTGCTCACTTGCAATACCCTTGACGACTTCCTTTGCTAAGTCGTGAGTTAGCTCGCGTCCGTCCAGCGAAACTTTTGCGAGAAGGCTAATTAAGCAGCCTTCCAATTCGCGGACGCTGGAAGTAATGTTTCGCGCTAAATACTCAACTACATCGCCCGGGAGTTCGGTGCCTTCGTCGGCGGCTTTGCGTTGGAGAATTGCCATGCGCATTTCAAAATCTGGTGGCTGTACATCGGCGGTCAAACCCCACTGGAAGCGAGAAATGAGGCGGTCGTCCACGCCTTGAATCTCTTTTGGCGGCTTATCGCTGGTGAGAATAATTTGCTTGCCCGATTGATGCAGTGCGTTGAAGGTGTGAAAGAAATTATCCTGCGTTTTTTCTTTGCCGCTAAAGAATTGAATATCATCCACAATTAAAATATCAATGCTGCGGTAAAAGTTGGTAAACTCATTGATTTTACCGTTTTGAATGGCATTGACGTATTCCATCGTAAAGCGTTCGCTATTCGTGTAAAAAACCCGAATGCGAGGATTGTTCTGCTGTGCGCGGTTGCCAATGGCATGAATAAGGTGCGTTTTCCCCAAACCCGTATGACCATAGAGAACAAGCGGATTATACTTCGTGCGCCCTGGATTTTCTCCAATAGCAATCGCCGCAGCAACAGCAAGTTGATTGCTTTCACCGCGAATGAAATTCTCAAACGTATAGTTTGGATTCAAATAGCTAGGAAAATTCTGGGGAACGCTCTGCGCCTCTTGCGCAAAGGGCAAATGGCTTTGTTGGAAGGCTTGCGTAACGGGCGTAGAAGGCACAGGATGTTGCTGACGGAATGCGGGCAGCCGAATGGTGCGGTCTTCAGCCGTTTCATCAGATTTTTCCACCACAACTTGGTATTGGAGTTGTGCGTTTGTCCCCAGAATCTGTCCGACGACTTTTTGTAAGAGCGTATAGAAATGCTCTTCAATCCATTCGTAAAAAAACTGGCTGGGAACTTGAATGGTGAGCTTGTTGTTGTTCCACGACAGCGCACGAATGTTCTCAAACCATGTTTTGAAGACTTGTTGCGATACATTATCGCGAATAATCACGAGGCACTTCTGCCATAATTCGGCAGCAAGAGGGTCGCTTTCAAGCATGGTGACGTGCTTGGCATGCTCCATCGGAAGCTGTTCTTTTGAAATCAGTGTTGTAGCGTCTTGGGGCATAAATATCCTTCACGTCATGAAATCTTCCCATCAAAGATTTCACGACCTGCGTTAAAGCACAAAATATTGTGAACGAAATAGCGTTAAAGCCTGCGCCGCTTTCACACGAGGAATGGTGAAAACAACTATCCGAGAGAAGAGGGTGTCGAAGTACCGCATGCAAAGGTACAACTCGGAATGAACGGGCTTCATTGAAATTGAGGTGAAGCAATTTTGCGATTTTTGTGCGTCCCGCCAAAAAGATTTTTTTTGCCTCCGCATAATTTTTCTGTTGGATTTCTGTGCTGTGTGGATAAGTTTCGGGAAAGTTGTTGAAATTGAAACCACTTGCTCAAAAACGCGGTAAATCTCTTTTGCTGAGGAAAAGTTTTCCACAGTTTTCCACACAGAGCAAAATAGTCGTGGAAAACAAAATAAAAACCTTGCAAGCGAGTATTTGTCAGGTATTGAGGGAAGTTGCCGATATTACGAATGCGTAATACCACCGTCGTTTGGAGCTTCCGCTATACGAAAGACGAGGAAAACTTTTTCCACGCATCTCTGCCGCTACTTGGCTGCATCAAGGATTTTTCGCATTTTTGAGGTCGGTAACTAAGTACACAACAAAATCTCTGAGGGGTTAATAATATCAGGTTTTAGTGGCACAGACATTCTTGTCTGTGTTTTCCGCTTGAACCCCTTACTAACACTCACAGACAAGAATGTCTGTGCCACTACTGCAGAAATTTTGTCGTGTACTGAGGGTCAGTACACAACATACAATCAGCGTTATCGTCCATTGCTGGTGTTCACCATCGTTTTGCATCTGTTTTCCATCATTTTGCCCCGAAAGATATGTCCTTGTTGAAAAAATTTGTCCTTCTCGTTGCCGTTCCATGTATTGCGGGACTTGGCATTCTTGGCTACTTTACGTACCAACTCAATCAGAAAGTTGAACTTGCTGCGCCAATAGAATTTTATATTGGTCCAAAAACCAGTTTATTTGGCGCAATTGAGCAATTGGAAAATCGTTCTATTGTTCAAGCTCCACTCGCAGCCCGCATCTTTGCTCGTGCAACGGCATTGTTCACAGGGAAAAGTGTTCAACGCGGCGTGTATGAAGTGAAGCCTGGAATGAAGCTCTACGAAGTCATTGCTCAACTCTTTTCTGCACGGGCATTGCAAACGGTCAATGTTACCTTCCAAGAGGGTATTCCACTCAGGAAATATGCGGATATTGCCTCCGAAAAAATTGGTTTTTCAAAGCAAGAATTTTTGCGTATTCTCTTTTCCGATTCCCTCCGCAAGGCGCGTAATATCACGTCGGCGACCATAGAAGGCTATCTTATGCCGAACACCTACGAATTTTACAAACACACGCCGCCCGCAGAAGTCATTGATAAACTTTTGAATGAACAAGACGAATTCTGGGAAAGCCTGAGCAGCACAGGAACACTGAAAATAACACGCGTACAAGCTCTAACGATGGCTTCCATTGTCGAAGCAGAAACGCCTGTGGACGACGAAAAACCACGCGTTTCGGGCGTGTATTGGAATCGTCATAAAATCGGAATGAAACTCGAAGCCGACCCAACCGTGCAATACGCACTCGACTTACAAAACCCCAAACGCGAGAGCCGACGCTTGCTCTACCGCGATTTAGAAATTGATAGTCCCTATAACACTTACAAATACACTGGTCTGCCGATTGCGCCTATCAATTCGCCCGGACGTGCAGCTATTCGTGCCGCGCTCGCTCCAGAAGCGCATAATTTCTACTACTTCGTGGCAAAGCTCGATGGCACAAACACCCACACCTTCACACGCAATGGCGCGGAACACCAGCAAGCCGTCGCGCTCTTTCGCGCACGCCGCCGCGCTGCGCAGCAAAAAGGCTAAGTCATAGCAAAAGCCAGCATTACTGGTGCCTCACCTCTAAGCGGGTAAGGCAAAAAGGGCATTATTTGGGTATGCAAAAAAGAAATGGGTGAACAGGAAGAATTTCTCGGCTGTGTTTTGTATATTCCATTCTTGAATTGAAATACAATGAATTGAAATACAATCGTGATACAATCGTACTATCCTTTCTTTTTCACCTCTCTATTTTGTGTGTTTATGAATGCTCTTTCCTTTGTTGCCGCACCACCACTCGCTCGCAGGGCATGGTTGCGCATAACTACTCTCCTCTTCCTGAGCGTGCTTATCTGCTTTGTGTTTTTGTCCAGCGTGGCAAATGCGCAGATTATCCAAGTAACGCCCATTTTTCCAACGGCAAACGATTCCGTTACCATCATTTACGACGCAAGCAAGGGTACAGGCGGCTTGCGGGATGTTGCGACGGTCTTTGCGCATACAGGCGTGATTACCAATCGCAGCAATAATCAGTGGAAATACGTCGTCGCGCCGTGGGGGACGGATAACCCCAAAGTCCGCATGGAAGCTCTGGGAAACAACCTTCACCGCATCCGTTTTCAAGTGCGTAGTTACTACGGTGTTCCCGCCGATGAAGAAGTTCTGCGCCTCGCCTTTGTCTTCCGCAATGTGGACGGCTCGCGCGAAGGCAAAGACGACCGTGGCGGCGATATTTTTTACACGGTGTATCCCGTTGGCAGCTTCAATGCGAAATTACTTTTGCCCGAAACGAAGTCTTTTTTTGCACAGCGTGGCGATAGTGTGAACATCCAGTTTGTGGCTTCAACGCAAGCAACTGTCAGCCTTACCGAGAATGGACGCGAAATTGCTAACGCAACAACCTTCGACTTTAGAGGACGCTACGTCGTGACGGCATCGGAAGGGCAAATACTTTTGCGCCTTACCGCTCGCTCTGGCACCAACACGGTTACAGATTCCATTTCTATTACTGTTCGCGGAAATGTCCCTGTGGCAGCTCTTCCGGCGGGCATCCGCGAGGATGGCATCACCTACGATTCCGACTCCAGCGCAGTATTTGTGCTGTTCGCGCCCAATGTTCCGTTTGTCTATTTGATGGGCGATTTTAATAATTGGCAACTCACAACACAAATGAACCGCACACCCGACGGAAACCGTTACTGGGTGCGGGTTGGAGGGCTTACACCGCGCCGCGAGTATGCTTTTCAATATCTCATCAACGGTACGGTGCGCACACCCGACCCCTACGCAGACAAAATCCTCGACCCCTTCAACGACGGGCAAGTCGTGAGCGAAGGACGCTACCCGAATTTGCTTGCATACCCGACAGGACGTACAACAGGCATGGTCGGGGTGATTCAGCCAGGACGCGCTCCTTATCCTTGGAAAGTGAATAATTTCCGTCGTCCCGCCAAAGGCGACCTCGTTACCTACGAACTCCTCATCCGCGATTTCAACGACCGCCGCACCTTCCGCGCCGCAATGGATTCGCTGGGCTATTTGAAACGCTTGGGTGTGAATTGTATCGAAATGATGCCTGTGATGGAATTTGACGGCAACCAGAGCTGGGGCTACAATCCTGCCTTCCACTGCGCAGTGGACAAATACTACGGCACAGAGGCGGATTTGCAAACATTCATCGACAGCGCACACGCGCTTGGTATTGCGGTAGTGCTGGACATGGTGCTGAATCAAGCAACCGGCTCAAGCCCGCTCTACCAGATGTATCCCGCCGCGACGAATCCCTATTTTAACGCCGTTGCAACGCATCCTTTCAACGTGTTCAATGACTTCAACCATGAGTACGTTGGAACGCAACTGTTCGTGGACCAAGTGAATCGCTGGTGGCTTCGCCGCTACCGTTTTGACGGTTTCCGCTTTGATTTGTCGAAAGGATTTACCCAGCGCAATAGCGGCACAAACGTTGGCGCGTGGAGTGCGCGTGATACCTCGCGTATTCGCCTTCTGAAGCGCATGGCAGATGCTATCTGGCGCACCGATTCGACCGCTTACGTAATTTTGGAGCATTTCGCCGACAACTCCGAAGAAACGGAACTCGCAAATTACGGTATGATGCTCTGGGGAAATCACGTGTTCAATTTCAACGAAGCAACAATGGGCTATCACGGCAACGGCGGACGCAATTCCGACTTTAGCGGCTTGTGGTTCAAACAACGTGGCTGGAATAGCCCGCACTTACTGGGCTACATGGAAAGTCACGACGAAGAACGCCTCATGTTCAAAAATATTCAATTCGGAAATAGTGCTGGCTCGTATTCCACCAAAGACACGGCAACGGCTCTGGAGCGCATGAAAACTGCCGCCGCGTTCTTCTTCACGATTCCGGGCGCGAAAATGATTTGGCAATTTGGCGAACTTGGCTTTGATTATTCCATCAACTGGCCCTCTGGACGCGAGGATTCACGCCTTGCCATCAAGCCCGCTCGCTGGGATTATCTCCAAGACCCGCGCCGTCGCTCGCTTATGCAGGTGTATGCAGAATTGGCAAAGCTGAAAACCACGCAGCCAGTCTTCCGCAGCGAAAACGTCCGCCTCGCGCTGAATGGCGAACTGAAGCGCATCAACATCACCGACCCCACGAATAACGTAACTATCATCGGCAATTTCGGCGTTACCCCCGCCGCGATTGTCCCGAACTTCCAACGCGTCGGCACGTGGACGGACTTCTTCACGAACACGATGCAAATGATTCGTGATACCGCAGCACCAATCATGCTGCGTCCAGGCGAGTTCCGCATCTATTCCACCACGCCATTTCCTGCGCCGCCAAGTGGCTTAGTTACGAGCGTGAAAGAAGAAAACCGCGTCCAAAGCCTGATGCAATCCAGCGCGTATCCGAATCCCGCTTCCGAAGCCGCAGAAATACGCTTCTCGTTGGAGCAAGCAAGCGCGGTCAGTATCAAAATTTACGATGCGCAAGGGCGGGAAATCACGACGCTTCTGCCCAGCACACGCCTAGAGCGCGGTTCGCACAGCTACGTTTGGATGGCAAGCAATGACGCGGTTTCCGACGGTGTGTATTTCTATCGCATTGCGACGGAAAGCCGCATGGAGACAGGAAAGATTATCGTAGTACGGTAATCGCAAACGTCTTCCCGTCAGGCGGCTGTTATCACAAGGGCAGTAGCCGTCTGGCGGGTGCTGTGCGAGGGAAACACCTGCCAGACGGCAGCGTTCACGCACTCCTCAGCCGCCCGACAGGAAGACTTGAGCAGCTCACAAGCAATTCCACAACAAGTGTCTGTGCCACCGAAGCCAGTTTGGAAGCGGTTACACGGACACTTTTTATTTGTAATTTTTATGCACATTCTTGAGGTTTATGGTGTTTCGCTTTTTTTTCTCGGTCATTATCGTATTCTCCTTTGCCGCAAGCCTCGTATCTGCGCAGCCTAACAGCACCTTTCGCTACGATGTGAAAAATGGAATTGACGTTCTGGCAGCGCAGAGTTTTGGTCTCGTGGAAGGCAAAAAAATTGTGTTGGTAACGAATCAAAGCGGGCGCACACGGCAGATGGTTTCTACCTTGGAAGCATTGCAGCAATCGAAAACGTGTACGATTTTATCCGTTCTTACGCCCGAACATGGCTATTTTGGCGTACAGCGAGCGGGCGAAACGGTGAAGGATTCCGCCGAAACCGTGCGTGGAATCAAGGCTTCATCGCTGTTTGGGAAGGAACGCCGTCGTCCCTCAAAAGAAACGCTCGCGCCCTGCGATGCGGTTGTGTTTGATATTCAGGATATTGGTTTGCGCGGCTACACCTACCTTTCCACCTTGTATTGGGTGATGGATGCTTGCGCCGAGTACGATAAACCCTTGATTGTGCTGGACAGACCCAATCCGCTTGGCGGGAAAATTATTGATGGAATGGTCTTGGATACAGCATTTACCTCGTTTGTAGGCATTGCGCCGATTCCCTACGTGCATGGTTGTACGGCAGGAGAATTCGCGCTTATGGTCAATGGCGAAGGCTGGCTCACCGACGATGCTACAAGCAAGAAAGCCCGTAAATGCTCACTCACGGTCATTCGCGCCGAAGGCTGGCAACGCTGGATGACGTGGGAAGATACAGATTTTAAGTGGATTCCAACCTCGCCGCACATCCCAACGGCGGACGCTATTCGTGGCATGGCACTCACGGGCGTGTACGGGGAACTAGGCTTGCTCAGTGTCGGCGTGGGCTATACCTTGCCCTTTCAAATGTTCGCCGCACCAACGCTGAACACCGCATTATTGCTAGAAGGCGTACGCAAGCAGAACCTTTCTGGCATTACTGCCATTCCCACACGCTTTCGCCCCTTTTACGGAAAGTTTGCGAATGCTGATTGCAACGGCATTTTGTTTATCTTCACGCCCGACGGACAAAAATTCAAACCATTCTCTGCGGGGCTAGATTTCATGCTGGCTTTGCGCACCTTGCAGCCAGAACTTTTTAATCCGAAAAACATTGCTGAAAACCTCAAAACGATGTTTGCAAAAGTTGCGGGAACGGATAAACTCTTTGAAATGCTGTTTGTGAAAAAGTCCTCAGACGAGGAAATACGCCGCTTTGCGCAACGTGGCGTGAAAGAATTTACAGAATTGCGAAAGAAGTATTTGTTGTATGATTAGGCATCAAACATTTACGTAGTTTCTATATTCCAATACCACTAGAAAAAGCCAAAGCCCGCATTACTCCTTGTTGTTGAGTAATGCGGGCTTTTTTTTATGAGATTACGATGGAGCTTACGCCTCGCCGAATCCGGCTTCAAAAAATTCTAACACTTCTTTCAGTGCTTGCTCTTCATCAGGTCCATCCAGCTCAATGGTGAGTTGCGAATTCTGCTCGGCTGCGAGCGTCATTACACCAATAATACTCTTTGCGTTCACGCGAAAGCCTTCTCGCGAAAGAAAAATTTCGGATTTGAACTTCGAGGTAATTTTCACAATCATTGCCGCCGGACGAGTGTGCAAGCCAGCTTTGTTCTTTATCGTAACAACGTGTTCAGTCATAGTTCTTTCGTAAATCAACTCTTCAGTAAATCAACTCTTCAGTAAATCAACGTAAATACTTCATACCGCGCTTCTAGTGGCTGCGTTCCAACAGCATGAGTGCGAATTGATGGAGCATGCTGCGTCCTGCGTTATCGGGAAGGGCTGAAAGTGCCTTGTGTGCATCGCTCGTGAGACGTTCAACTTCATTTTTTGCTGAGGTAAAAATGCCACTTCGCTCGAATAAATCAAGCATTTCTGGCACACGTTCTTCAGGTAAACCACGATTGTTGATAAACTCGTCGAGCAAGGCTTGGTCGCGCTCGGTGAAGGTCGGGCGTTTTTCGAGCGCACGGGCAATCAGATACGTTTTTTTACCTTCAATAATATCGCCACCAATGGTTTTACCGAGCTTTGCGGCATCTTTTGCAGAAATATCGAGCAAATCATCCTGTACCTGAAATGCAATCCCGATAGCAAGTGCGTACTTCGCAAGCGCGTCAATGTGCGCCTGTGAGCCATTTCCTAAAATTCCACCTGCGCGTACCGACAACTCCAGCATTTTTGCTGTTTTCTTTTCAATCATTTCAAAATACTCGTCGAGCGCGACGTAGCGGCGGTCTTGAAATTCTAGGTCGTATGCTTGACCTTCGCACACTTCGAGAATGCCTGTATTCATTGCCTCGACAAGCTCTCTCAGACGCGAAAGATTGGGCGAGCGCATCATTACTTGATACGCAACTGCCATCATTCCATCGCCGGAGAGAATTGCTGCACTTTCGTTCCATTTTACGTGGACGGTTTGCATATTGCGCCGCGTGGGGGCAGCATCCATAATGTCGTCGTGGATGAGCGTGAAGTTATGCAAAATTTCAACCGCAATCCCGCCAAACAAGGCATCATGCGGATTTCCGCCGACGGCTGCTGCTGCAATCATTGCAAGTACGGGGCGCACGCGTTTTCCACCAATGCCTAAAATATAGCGCATTGGGTCGTAAAGCGAAGCGGGAACAGGCTTATCAACAAGGCTTGCAAGCGTTGTTTCTACGCTCTCTTTGTACAAGGCGTACTGCTGTTGAAAGTGCTGTGCGGCGTTTTCGATGGGAGGTGTTTCCACAAAAGCAATGTGTGGTGAGGGTTTGAGATGGTCGCCAGTTCGTCCTTCGTGCTGGTGTGGGAAGAACGTCCGCTCGCGCGGCGGCATCGTCGTCGGTGGCGAGTGGTGCAATGCAATACCGTTTGCAGTACCGTTATTCATAAATCGTTCCTAAAAAAGCTCGAAAAAACCTCAGTTATCGTTGTTCACATCTCTATCACGTGTATCGTATCCTCTTTCAAACGATGGTATCGCGAGAAGTAATGCCGTGTTTGAATGCTTTTTGGTTGTATCTAGTATCGTGTAAACATCTTAATCTACAAAACAATTCCCAATTTTGCACGCTCCCGATTTTTTTTGTTAATGAAATGAGCAAAAAAGACAATAACGAACACAAGTAATCAAGCGGGTTCTCGTGAAATATGCTCAACTTTTTTGTGGCAGAAAATAAAATAATTGCAACATTATACGAACTCTTTCGTAATTTATACGAAATACTTCGTACAATAGTATTGACAACATCTCGCTTCACCAACTACACCAACGCACGGGAGAAACACCATGAAATACAAACCCACCGACGCAGAACTTGAGATTTTACAGGTTCTTTGGCAACAGGGTGCTGCAACGGTACGCAGCATCAACGAAGCTCTCAACAAGGGCAATGACGACACAATTGGCTACACAACCACCTTGAAAATTATGCAAATCATGGCAGAAAAAGGTTTGCTCTCGCGCGATGAATCGAACAGAACGCACATATACACCGCAGAAGTACGTGAAGACGAGGTACAGCAAGCCTTTGTGAGCAAACTCATGGATTCGGTCTTTCGCGGCTCGGCAATGAAATTGGTATTGCAAGCACTCGGTTCAGGAAAGACCTCCACCTCCGAACTCCAGCAAATACGCGCCTTGCTCGACGAAGAACTGGAAAACAGCACCAATCGCACCGCAGAAGAAACAGCAGCAAGCAAGCCCACAACTCGCAAGAAATCAAGCAAATAAACCTAAATCAACGCATTTTTAAGGAACAACTATGAACTCCTTTCCAACATTCCTTCCAGCAGAACTCTCCGAAGCACTCGGCTGGACACTGCTTCATTCCTTGTGGCAAGCAACATTTGTGGCATTTATCATTGGTGTTGCGCTTATTGTGCTGCGCCGCGCCAGCGCACGCACGCGCTATGCTGTTGCTGCAAGCGGCATGATTACTACGTTTGTGCTGATTGCTCTTACCTTTGCACTTATTTATGAGCCAAACATCAGGAGTAGTGCGCTTTTTACGGCTGAAGAGCGATTAGAAACAATTGACACCGAAGGCGCGTTGCAAGCAGAAAACAGCTTTGCACGTGCGATGAAATCTGAACTTGTGAGCGATGTTGATGCGGGAAAAATTGCGAATATTTCTTCCACCAAAACCGTGAGTAAAGAAGATTTAGAAAAAGCGGCACAAACAAAGCTCCACGCCTTGCAGAACGTGCGCAGTGGCTCATTGAATGAGAATTTGCTCGTGAGCGCGTCAAAGCGTCGTGCGTTTGAACTGTTGCAGCTTTCGCCCGTAAAACTTACGCCACAGCTTGCACTCATGGAACGTATTCAGCAATATCTTCCAACGCTTGTACTGCTCTGGTTTGTGGGCATGATTGCCTTTGCAATGCGGCTTGTGGGCGGCATTACCTACGCACAACGCATGAAGACCTACCGCGCCTTTCCAGCAAGCCGCGAATGGCAAGCCCGCGTGTACGAACTAGCGCACAAACTCGGCTCGTCGCACGTTCCGCAGTTGTTGGAGTCAGGTTTGGCAAATGTACCAATGGTCGTGGGCTTCTTGAAACCCGTGATTCTCGTACCGATGGGCTTCCTGACGGGCTTGCAAGCGCAGCATATCGAAGCAATTTTAGCACACGAACTCGCCCACATACGGCGCAAAGACTACCTTCTCAGCCTTATGCAAGCCGCCATTGAAACCTTGCTATTTTATCATCCTGCTGTGTGGTGGATGTCTTCGGTCATGCGCGAAGAACGCGAACATGCCTCCGACGACCTCGCGGCGCGGGTTTGCGGCGATTCTCGCGCACTCGCTTCAGCACTCGCCATTTTGGAAGAACGCAATTTTGCTGGACACGAGTCAGCCTTCGGAACTGCCTCCGTTGCTGCCACCGACGGGCATGTACTAGGTCGCGTGAAGCGTCTTTTGGGCAAACAGCCGGAACGTTCATTTTCGCTCGAATATTTGGCTGCATACCTCGTAATTACGTGCATCTTTGCCCTCACGCTCACTGCCAGTCCCGCACTGCAACCCATGATGAAGCCAGTAATGGAGCCAATCATGGAAAATGCTCGCAAAACCGCATCGGGACTAGCTGCCAAACTCTTGCCACCGCTTGCTCCTATTGCACCCGCTTCAACACTTGCGCCGCTTGTGTCGGATTCAAACCGCACAAAATCTCGCCCGGAAAGCTGGAGCAATTACTGGGACGAAGGAAACATCGGCATTGAGGGCTTTTGGGAAGCGAAGTTTAAGGAGAAATCGCTGACGCTGATTTTATTCAAAAACAAACGCGGCAAAAACCGCTACAATGGTACTGTTTATACGGGTTTGCAGTACAGCGAAGTTCAGGGCTTGAATGCTTCGCAAATACGCACGTCGTCGGGCGATGTGCAGTTTCGTTTGGTGAAAGAATCTGGCACCTTTGTTTTTACTGGCGAAGCCAATAGTGGTGCGGGCGGCGGCACATACGAATTCCAAGTAAATACAAAATTTGTTGAACAAATGAAAGGCTTAGGGTTCAACGATGTTGAGGAAAAAGATTTGGTAACGCTCGCTGTTACGGACGTGAACATGGCATTACTGCGCGAGTTGTCGGGTTTGAAACTCCGCACCGAAGAAGCAGTTGAAATTGCTGTACTCGGCATCAAACCTGAGTTTGTGAAGGAAGCGCGTCAAAACGGCTTGAATGGCGAGGAAATCAAGGAATATGGCGTATTAGGCATCAAAAATGAGTACATTAAAGAAATGAAACAATATGGCTACAACCTTGATGAAATCAAGGAACTGGGCGTATTGGGCATTAAAGCAGATTACGTTGAAGAAATGAAAAAATTCGGCGTAAAAACTGATGAAATCAAGGAGTATGGCGCACTTGGCATCCGTCCTGACAAAGTGAAAGAATTAAAAGATGCGGGCGTTCCAGTGGATGAAATCAAGGAATACGGCGTACTCGGCATCCGACCTGAATACGTGAACACGATGAAATCGCTTGGCTACAAGGTTGAGGATATCAAAGAAATCGGTGTACTCGGCATCAAACCTGAAATGGTGAAGGAATACAAAGATGCGGGCGTGCCAGTGGACGACATCAAAGAATACGGCGTACTCGGCATCCGCGTTGAGTACATTAAGGAAATGAAAGCTCTTGGCTACAAGATTGAGGAAATTAAAGAACTCGGCGTACTCGGCATCAAACCTCAGATGGTGAAGGAATACAAGGACGCAGGCGTACCAGTGGACGACATCAAGGAATACGGCGTGTTGGGTATTCGGGTTGATTATATCAAGCAAATGAAATCGCTTGGTTACAAGGTAAGCGACATCAAGGAAATCGGCGTACTCGGCATCAAACCTGAAACGGTGCGTGCTTTCAAAGACGCTGGCTTGCGCACGGACGACATCAAAGAATTTGCTATACTCGGCATCAAACCTGACTTTGTGAAGAAAATGCGGGCAAAAGGTTTTTCTGCGGATGAGATTCGTGAGTTTGGTGTGCGCGGCTTAAATCTTGAGCATATCAGCTCCTTCCGCGATGCAGGTTTTTCGCGCGAGGAAACGTCTGATTTTGGCACACGCGGCATAAAACCTGAATATGTCAAGCAAATGAAAGCACTTGGCTTCTCGAGTGATGACATTGAAGAACTTGGTGTACGCGGCATAAAAGCTGAAACGGCAAAGGAATATAAGGCTCTCGGCTTCCGCGTGGATGACATACTGGAACTCGCTGTACGCGGCATTAAACCTAGTACGGCGAAAGAATACCAAGAAGCAGGTTTCCGCAGAGATGACATCGAAGAATTGGCTGTACGCGGTATAAGACCTGAGACAGCGAAAGAATACGCAAAAGCAGGTTTCCGCACCGAGGACATTGCAGAACTCGCTGTACGCGGCATCAAGCCTGAGCTTGCAAAGGAAATGAAAGCACTCGGACTTTCTACCGACGACATCGCCGAGCTTGGTGTGCGCGGCGTGCGCCTTTCTACGATTCAAAAGCTCAAGGCTGATGGTCTCTCGAATGCTCGCATTGTGGAGATTTTGACCGATAGAGATTAGGACTTTCGGTAGCGTCAGAAACCAGTTGCTATACTCAAAAAGGGTACGACACTCTTCCCGTCCTACGGGCTCAAGGAGCGCAAGAACGCTGCCGTAGGACGGGTTTCACGGCATGCAATTTCTACCCTTACTCGGTATAGCTCGTGATTGAAAAAGAAAGCAAAGAGTTTGAAATAAAGATTGAGCATGTACTCTTTCTTTGAAAATGACAGACTCTTCCGTACTCAACGATTCTACGCGCTATACAAGCCATTGTGATAAATGTATTGCTCAACGCTTTCTGGCACAAGATAGCTGATAGACTGTCCCGCCGCGACGCGCTCACGAATTTCGGTAGAAGAAACCGCAAGAATGGGTGCTTCAATCCACACGGGCGAGCGAGATTCTATCGAAAGGTGGAAGGCAATCGCACGTTCTACGTCGGGTGAAATCGTGTACGGTCGCCGAGCGATGCAGAGCTGTACACGGCGCAGAATCTCTTGCCAATCACGCCATTTTGTAAACGCTGCCGCTTGGTCGCCGCCCACAAGCAAGTGCAGACGCGCCTTGTCGCCAAATTTATTATGGAAATAGCTCACCGTATCTACGGTGTAGGACACTTCTTCGCGCTCCACTTCAAAAGTATCTACTCCAAAGCGGCGATTGGATTCCGTCGCTAAATTCAACATATCCAAGCGTTGCTGTGCGGTGCTGCTATCGGCGGCATCGTCAGCAATTTTGAATGGCGACCGATATGCTGGAACAAAATACACGTAATCCAACTGCATCTGCTCGGCAAAGCGGTCGGCGATAATCAGATGCGCGATGTGTGGCGGATTATAGCTTCCGCCAATAATGCCAATGTTCATGCGGGTTCTAGGCTAATGGTCAGAATGATTGAACGTAATATTGCGCACGGTTTTTCAGCCTTCCTACTTCAGATTTCATCCTTTTTCTTCTAGTCGTCTCGGCGAGCATTCTTCTTGCGGAAGAGGAACGAAATGGGAACGCCGACCAAATCAAGGTGTTCGCGTAATTTATTCTCCAAAAAGCGTTTGTAATTTTCGGGAATAAGTTCGGGGTGATTCGAGAAAAAGATAAAAAGTGGCGGTGCTGTGCCTGTTTGCGTGATGTAGTTTATTCGCAAATCTTGTGCTTTCACAGCTGGTGGTGGCGTTTTTTCAATGTCTTCCAAAAGCGTGTCGTTCAGCTTCCACGTAGGAATGCGGGCTGTGCGGCGCGTTTGAATTTCCTTCGCCATTTCGGGGAGCTTGGTAATACGCTGCTTGGACAGTGCGGAAATATACACAACGGGCGCGTAGTCTATCGTGCGGAGTTCTTCGTGGATTTGCTTGGTCATATTGTCGGCGGTTTTGTGGTCTTTTTCAACCGCATCCCATTTGTTAATCGCAATAATAATTCCCTTACGAGCTTCAGCAACATCAGAAATGATGCGCTTGTCCTGCGCGTCTAAGCCCTGAACGCCATCCACCACCACCACTGCAACGTCGCACCGTTCAATGGCTCGCTGGGTGCGATAGGTGCTGAACATCTCGACATTTTCCTTGATGCGACTGCGACGGCGCAAGCCTGCTGTGTCAATGAGAACAATTTCCTCGCCGTAAAATTTCATTACGCTATCAATTGCATCCCGCGTCGTTCCTGCTATTGGCGTTACAATCGTGCGTTCTTGTCCTAAGAGCGCATTAGAAATACTGGACTTCCCAACGTTTGGTCGCCCGATAAGCGCGATTTTCAGCCGCGTATCTTCTATTTCTTCTTCGCCTTTTGCAAGCGGAATCACCATATTATCCAGCATTTCGCCGATACTGCGTCCTGAAAGCGCGGAAAAACCGAATGGCTCGCCAAGTCCCAGCGATGCAAATTCATACGAACCGAGGTCGTGCTTGGGGTCATCGCATTTATTGACCGCCATTGTTACGTGTTTTCCAGAGCGGAGCAGCATTCGAGCAATTTCCTCGTCAATCGCGGTAACGCCCGTGCGCCCATCGCAGACAAATACGATAGACTCCGCTTCCTCAATCGCCATCACGGCTTGCTCGCGTATGGCAACATCAAACAATTCCTCGCTGTCTGGCACGATTCCACCCGTGTCAATGACGGTGAAATAATGTCCCGCCCAGTCTGCCGCGCCATACAAGCGGTCGCGCGTAACACCAGGCTGTTCGGCGTGAATCGCTTCATCGCGTCCGAGAATGCGATTAAAAAGCGTGGATTTTCCGACGTTTGGTCGTCCGACAATAGCAACTGTGTTCATGGTGAAAGATGAAGTGTATTTTTTATTGATTTCGTTGAGCTTGAAGCCAGAGAGCATAAAGCCAGAGAGCTTGAAGCCAGAGAGCATAAAGCCAGAGAGCTTGAAGCCAGAGAGCATAAAGCCAGACGACTACTTTTTCTTCTTCGCCGCGCCTTGCACGCTCTTTTTGCCGCTAGATTGCTTTGCTGGCGGCTTGCCAGATGCCGTTGATTTCCCGCTTGCCGCAGTATTGCTTGCTTTGGGGCTGTATGATTTGGAATTACCTGACGTACTATTGTCTATACTATTGCCTGATTTCTTTTTGCGTGCGATTGCGGTATTGGCACGTTTTTCTTTTTTGCGCTCGCGTTGTTGTTTTTCTTTGCTCGCCTTGCGCTGTGCGGCTTTCAGGATTCCCGACAAGCTCACTTTATCGCGCATTCCGTCGGTGGTATCGTTGTCGGTAACGTCGAGCTGGGAACGCTCTTGGCGGGCTTGGTTGCGGGCTTTGAGTTCGTCCGCGTCCATTGGTGCGCCGGTGTAGAAGAAATCAAGTTCGCGCTTGGCAATGTTTACTTTTACAATTTTCGCCCGCACGCGATTTCCAATTTGAAAGACGCGCTTCGAGTGCCGCCCAACAAGCGAGAACTCGCGCTCATTGTGGTAATAATAATCCTGCGGAAGGTCGGTAACCCGCACCAATCCTTCGCAGCACAGTTCATCCAGCAAAATAAAAATGCCAAAATGTGTTACGCCAGTAATGGTGCCGTTGAACTCGTCGCCCAAGTATTTATGCGCTAGTGCGGCTTGGGTGAGCTTGGTGGAAGCTCGCTCGGCTTCGACGGCAGAACGCTCGGTCGTGGAGCAATGTGTCGCAGCCCACGCTACTTTTTCTAAATTCTCTGCAGACCGCTCTGCGCTTGGCTTTTCAAGCGCGTACTCTTTTAGCAAACGGTGGACAACCAAATCGGGATAGCGGCGAATGGGCGAAGTGAAATGCGAGTAAAATTCAAAGCCCAAACCGTAATGCCCGATATTGTATTCCGCATAGACCGCTTTTGCCATAGACCGCAGCAACACTTGGTTTATCGCCCCAAGTGCGGGATGTTTTTGCTCGTACACCGCACCCAAAAAGGCGTTGATGTCCTTCGAGGTGATGCCTGTTTTCTTATCAGATTTTGTAGATTTCGTTGCTGATTTTTGCTCAGATTTTCCAGTATCCGATTTTCCTGCAAGCGGCGCAGTTACGCCAAAGGAACGCACCAAATTAAACGCCATGTCGAGCTTGTCTTTGTCTGGCTCGTCGTGGATGCGGTACATGAAGGGCAGCGTTTTTTTGAGACGATATTTTGCTGATAATTTCTTCACGTGTTCAGCAACGACGCGGTTTGCAGCAAGCATATACTCTTCCACAAGCGAGGTCGCATCGGTGCGGCGTTTCACGAGTGCTTTTACAGGCTGCTTATTTTCATCCAAGAGGAAGCGGATTTCCGTTGTTTCAAAGTCAATTCCGCCTGTTTGGAAACGCTTTTTGCGCAGCACGTCGGCGAAGGAATTGAATTGGAGAAGCAAGTCTTTGAGCGGGTCTTGGGCGTTGCCGTCCAAGACTTCCTGCACTTCTTCGTAGGTAAATCGGCGTTTGCTGTGAATGACGGTTTCCAAAATTTCATAATCTTTCAGCACACCGCGCTTCGTGAATTCCATCTGAACGCTAAACGCCAAGCGGTCTTCATGTGGTACGAGCGAACACATATTGCTCGACAAAATGTGCGGAAGCATAGATACTACGCCATCCACAAGGTAGGTACTGTTGCCGCGACGGAGTGCTTCTTTGTCGAGCGCAGTGCCTTCGCGCACGTAATGGCTCACATCCGCGATATGCACACCCACGCGCACATTGCCATTTTCCAAGGTTTCAAAGGACAATGCGTCGTCGAAATCTTTCGCGTCGAGCGGGTCAATCGTGATGATAGTTTCCTTGCGCAAGTCTAAACGCCGCTTGATTTCTGCCTTCGAGATAGCAACGCCCACTTCTGCCGCTTCGTCTTCCACTTTCGAGGCAAATTCCCGCACCAGCTTAAACTCCCGCAAGACTGATGAATACTCAACGCTCGCCGTTCCAGCACGACCCAAAATCTCGACCACGCGGGCTTCTGGCGACTTTTGCGGGTCGTCCCAACGGTGCAATTCCACAACCACTTTATCGCCATCGTGCGCATCCTGCATTTGGCGCGGATGTACGAGGAAATCAACGTGGATATGGTCGTCGTCGGGGATGAAAAAGGTGAAATCGCCGTTGCTTTCCAATTTGCCCACAAAGCGCGTGGGAGCGCGTTCCAGCACGCTTATTACTTCGCCTGTAATTTTCGCCTGTTTGCGCAAAGCAAGCAGTTTTACGCGCACACGGTCGCCATTGAACGCCGTTCCCAAGTTCGGACGCTTGATGGTGATGTGCGGAAATTCTTTGGAATCCGTCGTAACCACGCCGTTGTAGCCATCAATGGACAGCACGCCTTCAAAGCTGGACGGCGCACCACCACGCACGACGCGGTGCTGATGCTCTTTAATTTCCTGCTTGATTTTCTGCGAGGTACGTTCTGCCGGCTCCGTACCAACGCCGTATTTGCGGCGCGTGGAGCGGTAAATCGTTTTGTCGTCGCTCATTTCGGTCAGCAGGATGCGCAAACGCTCGTATTCGGGGGAATCGGCGGGCAACTGAAAATGCTTTGCAATATCGTGTAAACGCAATGATGCGGGGGCAGTTTTTTTCAAAAGAGCGAGAATGGAATCGCGGTCTGGAGCTGGAATCATTGGAAATGGAGTTTGTGGAAAGGCACAAGGAAAAGGGCAAAGGGATAAAGATTTGTTCGATGTTGAAAAAACTTTTCCTCCCCTGCTTGCTTTGTTGCTTGGAATAGTCTTGCACCCACAGCAAATTACGCAAAGATTCGAGCAATACCAATACGAAAATCCAGTATTGGTGCGTAAAAGCAGCTTCGGCACGGATTTTGAAAGTTCAGCAATCGTTTCCCAAAAATTGCGTATTTTTATGCGCAATGAAACAAGCATTTGCGGTGTTTGTTTTGTTGGAAAGCTAGTATTGAAGAACTATTCAGCTTCCTTCTCTTCAAATGAATGCACTGCCTCATTTCAAAACACTCTTTCACATCTGGTCGAAAACTGTTTCATTTTCGGACAAATTTTCGCAGGACGCAGAACTGTTCGGAAACTATATGAGGGTCTCACTTCCCAATAAGGCTCTCATGTTGCCACAATAGCGTTACCGAAAGTGAGACCCTCGCTGAAGAAGCGAGAGCCTCACGCCGAAAAACTTCCACCATAGAATGTATTTCCCTCATTTTTCCTTAATCTTCCATGATGAAAATTGCTGCTACCCCTGTTCAATTCTTGCGCTCTGGTCTTTGGTATTTATGCTGCACGTTGTTGCTGGTTGTTGGGCGTGAGTCCTTGTGGGCGCAGTGTGGAGACGGCTTTACGCCAGTAATCTATGAAGTTTACTCTCCAGATAGAGGTAATGATCCTACTACTGGCTGCGCATTAGGAGGGTCTGGGACAGGCTTAGTGATTAAAGGCTGCAACCTTGACAATACGGAAGTTTTCCTTGTAACAAATAACATTCCTCGCTCTGAATTTCAGCTAACGATTGACAGGCTAAAATCTACCTCTACAGAACTTAGAGTAACATTATCCGCATCCCCGAACAATAGCTTTGTAGAGGTTCGCAAAGTTATTAACGGAAATTTTATTCCGCCTTTTCCCTCACGCTGCTTTTCTGGTATCAACCCTGCTGATGGATATGAAATTTATGAAGTAACGCCCTTAATAACCACTCCCAATGCTTCAACGCTTATCTACATCATCGGCGCAGGCTTTCGCTTGGGAACGGAAGTAATTATCAATGGTCGCACCTATCAACCCCTCTATCGCTCGCAGTCTATTGATAATACGACCAATCCACGCCGCAATTTGGATACAATCGTTGTCAATGTTTTTGGTTGCGCGACAGGACCAGTAACGGTGCGCTTTCCCCGCACAAATGCTACTTATGTATCCAGCCAGCAATTAAGCTGCGAAGTAGGCACACCAACGCCAACGCCAACTATTACAAATTTCTCACCCAATCGCGGCGGGAGAGATACATTCATTACTATACAAGGAACAAATTTACAGCATGTTACCAAAGCGCGTATTGGGCGGAAAGATGCGGAAATTATTGCGAGTGAACAAAGTGCAACGCGCATGATGCTCCGTGTGGGCGTTGGCGGCACAGGCTGTATTGAACTTACCTCGCCTGGAGGTACGGCACAAACCTGTACCTTTAATTTTATTCCGCGCCCTGTTATCAATGAAGTTGCGCCGATAATGGCAGGACCAGGTACGCCCGTAATATTGTACGGCGAGTATTTGCAAGGTGGGCAGGTGCTTTTCAGAGACCCACAAAGCGGCAACACGTTATCGCCTCTCTCGGTTAGCGTCACCGACGACGGAACGCGGCTTACAGCACTCATTGGCACGATTGGTACAATTACCACTGCTTTCGGGCGCGTTCCAGCTTTTGGTATTTCGGCGGAAGTAGGCACTCTGGGCGGCGGACCAGTCATTGCACGCGACAGGCTTCAGTTTGTTGCTGATTCCTTCCGTATCCCGCGTATTTCCTTGCGTCCAGCAAATGCTCGTGGCAATGCGCGTATCGCCTCTGATACGCTTTTCCTCCGAGAGCGCGTTGTGACGTACTTCGCGCCGCAAGCAGCAAACGGCGGTGAGATATTGCTGGAGCGGCGCGGTTGGAATAGCGGTTTGAGCATTCTCACACGCCTCACTTATCGGAACAGCACAGGCACGGTCTTGTGGCAGCCTCGCGGTGCTGATTACGTCTCTGATGGTACACCAGACCGTAATGGCATGCCCTTACCTATCCCACCACTTCCAGTAGGGCAAAGCCTGGGCTTGCTTAAACTCTTTCCACCGCGTGGCAATGATGCCTTTGATGGACTTCTTCCAGACCTCTCGCCCCGCGCTCGCACGCTTGGCACGAGAGAATTAACCTTGAATGAAAACGTTATTCCGATGCCGATTTTTAGCAATGAATTTATTAGCTATGATTCAGCATCCATGAGCTTTTCTGCACGATGGAGTGACCAAAATTATGCAATTAACGACCGCAATAAGCCACAAACACCTGCCTTGCAAGGACGACGCACGCTGACGGTGGAACTGCTCGACCCACTTGTACGCGGCACCTACGAAGTGGACCCCACAAGCCGCACAGCGACAGTCGTTCTGGACGACCCCGACCCGACTAATTCTATTCGCGTCGTGAATCCCATTCCCAGTAAAATGCTTGCTCCTGGCTCAATGGATGATATAGAATTGGAACGCTTGGAGAACGTCCGAAGCCGAGAAGATACGACGCAGGCGTACCCAAGCGCAGTATTTTTGGATGAAACATATTCAATGTTACAATACAGCGTAACAAACTCCGACCCCACAGTATTGCTCAATGTTCGCATTGAAACCTCGCCCTCTGGCGGGCAGCCGCGTTTGCGCTACCAGCTTGCGCCCAGTGCGCGTGCTGGCATGGGCGGGACGATTACGCTTACGGCGCGGAATAATCGTGGTGGCACGGCTTCACACACCTTTTCGGTGAATGTCTTGCAAGGCGCACCCGTGATTACTCGCATAGAACCAAGCGCGGCGGCTCCTGGCGCGGAAGTGCGTATCATTGGTAACGATTTAGCAAATCTCCGCAGCGTTGTTTTCCCCGCACGGACGGGTGGAATGGGCATTTCTGCTACCGTTGTTTCCACTTCTGCGGATGTGGTGGTGGTGCGGGTTCCAGCAAACGCCGCGAGCGGACCAATTTCCCTTGCAACAAGCATTGGCACAACGCAAACGATGACGTTTACCGTTGTTCGCACGCCGCAGATTCAAGGTTTTACGCCAGAAACAGCAATTGCAGGAACGCTTGTCACCATTCGCGGTGTGAATTTCGATGGCGTGAATGCAGTGAGCTTTGGCGGCGTGTCGGCACTCGAATTTACCGTTGTTTCCGATACGCTCATTCAAGCGCGAGTGCGCAATGGTGCGAGTGGCATTATTCAGGTCTCAAACCCGCGTGAAAGCACGATGTCGAGCCGTACTCTGACGGTTATTCCGCCGCCGCTTATTTCCTCCATCAGCCCACAAACTGGTGGCGCGGGAACGGAGGTTCTCGTGCGCGGCGAAAACTTCACAGGAGTAGGTTTTACGCGCCCTGATTCGCTCTTTATCAATAATCTTGCTGTGCGTGATTTTACCGTCCAAACTTCTCCTTCGGGAAGCGTCTTGGGTGTACGTTTTAGCATTCCCAATTTTGGTTTGGAACAATTGAACAACCTGCCAATCCGCGTAGTTACTGGCGGTGGCTCCACAACGGCAAGCGTGGGCTTTACTTTCACGCCATGCCCTCGCGTGGATATTGTCCAACCGCAAACGGGCGGTCCGCTTGATAGTATCACGGTTTTCGGTAATAATTTTGGTGGTGTTATTGGCGTAACAATTGGCGGCGTACCTGTGCGCGGCTTCCGCATTGTTTCGCTTGGAGAAGTGCGCGTGGCGGTGGGCAGCGTCAATACTGGTCGCGTGGTGCTTCAGAGTGCTGTATGTAGCGATTCTTCCACAACAGCATTTACCTACATTGCGCCTTCGCGCCCGCTTCTTTTCTCGCTTGGCAGCAATACATTTGGAAAGATTTTCCCCAATGAAACAACCACTGGCTCAATAACACTGATGAATTTGAGCGCACAGCCAATGTCGCTCACGCTCGCGCTGGCGCAAGACACCGAAGCAAATTTTAGCCTTGCCCAGCCCGCACAAACACTCACTCTTCAGCGCAACGATGTAGCAAACGTCGCAGTGCGCTTTGCGCCGAAATCAAGCGGCTACAAAACGATTCGCCTGACGGCTTCGGGACAAGGCTTGAGCGCGGCGCAAGATACCGTGCTTGTTGCACAAGCTGGCGCGTGGCAAATTCTCCCAACTGCGTTCGATACCGTTCGCGTCGGGCGGCGCACCGTGCGTAGTGCGCGTGTGGTGAATCGCAATACACAACCAAGCCGCCTTGATGCAGTACGAATTATGCTTGAGGCAAGCGCAGCGAGCAATACTGAGGGCTTGAGCGTCTTAGGAACACTGCCACGCTGGGTTGGCACGGGCGATACCGTTTCGGCAATTATCCAAAGCGCACCCCGCGCAAATGGGGCGTTTTCGGCAAGTGTGCAGGTAGAAACAATGGGACTGGATTCCGCACGGGGGAGCGTGTTCGGCACTGCCCGCGAAGTGCGTGCTACCGATATTGTTGTAGAGCCGACGCTCGTGGCAGTGCTAGATTCGCAAGATATTGGGCAAAACACGGCGTTGCGCCTTGAAGCCCGCATCGCATCGGGCGCGACAGCATTCCCACGTAGCGCACAAATACTGGGTTCGGTGCGATGGAACCGGAATGTTTTACTTCCAATTTTGAATCCAAACGCAAGCTCCGTTCCTCAAACGCAAGGATTTACGCGCCTTATGCGCAATAGCGATGTTCGCAATGCAAGTCTTCGTGCAGAAATTGTTCCGCAAGTTCTTCCCGCCGAATGGAACGGTGCAAGTGCGCCACTACTCATTTCTCTGCCACTTGGCGTGTATTTGGGCGAAACTGCCGTCAGCGCATTGGAACTCGAAGAATTGCGCTTCACCGACGCGCAAAGCAGCACACGGCAAATTTTCGTTGAAGAACCCAAGAACGGCATATTTACAGCTCGCACGGGCGGTCGCCGCTTGGCAACGCGCACTGCTTCCAGCTTGGATGTTGTTAGCCCAAGTCCGACGGGTTCTGCGGTGAATGTGCGCTATACAATTGCTACCGAAACCGCTATTGTGCTGACCTTGGTGGATGCTCACGGACGACGCGTAAAAACAATTACCGAAGGCTGGCGTACTGCTGGCGTGTACGAGCATACCTTTGGCGCGTCAGAACTCGCATCGGGGCAATATTTTGTGATGCTACACACGGAGCGTGACCGCGCATCGAAGGCGTTAAATCTGGTGCGGTAAGGAGTTTTTTGTTTGCAATATCAAAAAAAATAGTTGGCTCATTCCACAAAAAATGTTATACTACGAGCTTGATTTTTTCACGGTTTTTTGCCGTAAAAAATATCGCATAAAAACTCGTTGTTTGTTAGAGATTCAGAAGAGATTACGCCCAATGTTTACGCCACTTCCCGACAATTTTTCCTACGCAGAACTTGAACTTGACATCCTAAAATTTTGGGATGAACAAAAAACATTCCAACGTTCCCTTGAAGAACGCGCCAGTGCTGATGTGTTCATGTTTTACGAAGGTCCGCCGACCGTGAATGGTCGCCCGGGCATTCACCACGTGATGGGGCGCACGATTAAGGACATGATGTGCCGCTACAAGACGCAGCGCGGCTTCCGTGTGCCGCGTCAGGCGGGCTGGGACACGCACGGTTTGCCGGTGGAGCTTGCCGTTGAAAAGCAGCTTGGCTTGGCGAACAAGCAAGAAATTGACAAACTTGGCGTGGCGAAATTTAATGCCGAATGCCGCAAGTTTGTGTATGCGAACATTGAGCAAAATCAAGGCTGGCGCGAGCTTACCAATCGCATGGGCTATTGGCTCGACCTTGACAATCCGTACATCACCTGCACGAATGAGTACGTTGAATCTGTCTGGTGGTCATTAAAACAATTCTTCGACAAAGGGCTTATTTACAAGTCGTTCCGCATTACGCCGCAATCCCCAACACTCGAAACCCCGCTTTCCTCGCACGAACTCTCGCTCGGCTACAAGGACGTGCGCGACCCGAATTGCTACATCAAACTCCCCGTCGAATCTTCGCCGCTCAAAGCCATTGAAGGCGCACAAATCCTTGTCTGGACGACAACCCCGTGGACGCTTCTTTCCAACACCGCACTTGCTGTGAGCGCAGAACTCGACTACGTTCTCGTGCAAAATACCCGCGAGGTAAAGCAAGGCGAAAGCAAGGCAACCGTAGAAGACAAGCTGGTTTTGGCGGAAGCATTGCTGGGAAAATTGGACGGCAGCTATGAAGTTTTAGCAAAATTCAAAGGCGCGGATTTTCTTGGAACGCGCTACGAAGCACCGTTTCCAGGCATGATTCCTGCCACACGTGAGGAATTTAGCGACCTTCACACCGTGCTTGCGGGCGAGTTTGTTTCGGCAAGCGACGGCTCTGGCGTGGTACATCTCGCGCCCGCCTTTGGTGCAGACGACTTCGAGATGAGCAAAAAATTTAATTTGCCCTTTTTCAATCCCGTTTCTCCGGGTGGACGATTTACCGAGAAAGCAAGAGAATATGCGGGGCGCACGGTAAAAACCTTTACCTACCCCGACCCCGCAACGGGCGGCACACGCACCGAAGAAGGCGCGGACAAGGACATCGTCATTGCGCTCAAGAAAGCTGATAAAATCTACCGTTCCACAAACGATTACCTCCACAGCTATCCTCATTGCTGGCGCACGGGCAATCCCGTCATCTACTATGCGCGTGAATCGTGGTTTATCAAGTCCTCATCCTACAAAGAACAGCTTGTTTCCAACAACAACACGATTAACTGGCAACCGCCCGAAATCGGTGCAGGACGCTTCGGAAACTGGTTGGAAGAAGTGAAAGATTGGGCGATTTCCCGCGACCGATATTGGGGAACACCGCTTCCGCTCTGGGTTGCAGAAGGTGAAGGAAATGAGACAGATATTTTTGCAATCGGTTCGGTGGAGGAATTGAAACAAGGCTTGTACGAACACGCAGACTTTCAAGGCGGCAAGCGCGTTCCCGTTGCTGAAGCACTCGCTGGCGGCATAGAACTGGACTTGCACCGTCCATTTGCAGATAACGTTGTGTTTGAGCGCAACGGAAAGACCTACCGTCGCGTAAAAGAAGTGATTGACGTGTGGTACGATTCAGGCGCGATGCCGTTTGCGCAGCTTCATTACCCATTTGAAAACAAAGAACTTTTTGATAAGGCATTTCCCGCACAATTCATTTGCGAGGCTGTGGACCAAACGCGCGGCTGGTTCTACACGCTGCACAATATTGCTACGGCGGTTTTTGGTACGCCCTCCTTCCGCAATGTGATTGTGAACGAGCTTATTTTGGACAAAGATGGTCAGAAAATGTCGAAGTCGAAAGGCAACGTCGTGGACCCGTTCGATGTGATGGAAAAGTACGGCGCAGACGCGGTTCGCTGGTATTTTATCACGAACAATCCACCGTGGAAACCGACACTCTTCAACGGCGAAGACATAGCAAAGACGGTCATTGCAGACTTTTTCCGCTCCTTGACCAACACCTACGCCTTCTTTACGCTCTATGCGAACATTGACGGTTTTACGGGCGCGGAAGCGGAAATCCCGTTTGCCGAGCGTCCCGAAATTGATAGGTGGATTTTATCGAAAACACACTCAACTCTGCGTGAATACTTGCGCCTGATGGACGAGTACGAAATCACGCGAGCAATGCGTTTGGTGCAGGAATTTGAAATTAACGACGTGTCGAATTGGTACGTGCGCCGCAACCGCCGCCGCTTCTGGAAAGGTGAAAAAGATGCCGATAAAATTGCTGCATATCAGACCTTACATCAAGTGTTGATGATGATTTCGAGCATGATGGCTCCGCTTGCACCATTTTTATCAGAGGTATTGTACCAACGCTTACGCCCCGCAACAGCGCATGATTCCGTGCATCTCGCGCCGATGCCTGTGCCGAATGAGCAACAAATTGATACGACATTAGAATTTCGCATGGAAAAAGCACAAAATATTGTATTTTTGGCGCGTTCTCTGCGCGAGAAGTCCAAACTCAAGACGCGACAACCACTTAAACGTATTATGGTGCCGGTGTCGTCGCCCGATGAACGCCGTCAGATTCAAGCCGTGCAAGACATTATCACAGAAGAAATTAACGTGAAAGCAGTGGAGTTTATGACGGGCGATAACGATATTGTGCAGAAGTCTGCCAAAGGGAATTTCAAAACACTTGGTAAGAAATTTGGGAAAGAAACGCAGACCGTCGCCAATACAATAAAAACACTGAACGCCGCGCAAATCAAAGAGCTTGAGCGCAATAAATCTATCACCGTTGGCACAAACGGTTCATCGGTTACGATTGATTTGGACGATGTTGAAATTGTGAATGAAGACATTGAAGGCTGGCTTGTGGCTTCGGGAAATGGCGTAACGGTTGCGTTGGATACAGAACTGACGCAAGATTTGGTGAATGAAGGCATTGCACGCGAGTTTGTAAGCCGCATTCAGAACCTTCGCAAAGATTCCGGTTTTGAAGTAACCGACCGTATTACGCTGGAAGCACACGTGCCAAGCGAGGTGCAAAGCGCACTTGAATCAATGCGTTCGTACGTGCTTGATGAAACCTTGTGTCAGAGCCTCAGTTTTAGCACACACCCATTTTCCAATACGATTGAATTTAACGAAGAAACAATATCTGTTAATATTCAGAAATTCTTGAACTAATATTCCTCATAATTCTGACGCTTCAATGTCCTTGATGGTGTCATTACCAATAATCGCAAATCAAAGCAGCATAACGAGTTATTCACATTTCGATAGTGTATTTTCTATTGCTCTATCGAAGTTTCAGGAGAAACATTATGGCAAAAACCAGTAAAGCAGCAGCTTCAAAAGCTGCACCAAAGAAAGCGGCTCCGAAAGCAGCAGCAAAACCCGCAGCGAAAGCTCCAGCGAAAAAAGTGGCTGCAAAGCCAGTAGCAAAAGCGGCTCCGAAAGCAGCAGCAAAGCCCGCAGCGAAAGCTCCAGCGAAGAAAGTAGCCGCAAAGCCAGTAGCGAAAGCAGCTCCAAAGGCAGCAGCAAAACCCGCAGCGAAAGCTCCGGCGAAGAAAATAGCTGCAAAACCAGTAGCAAAAGCGGCTCCGAAAGCAGCAGCAAAACCCGCAGCGAAAGCTCCAGCAAAAAAAGCGGCTGCGCCTAAAAAAGCAGCTACAAAGCCAGTAGCAAAAGCGGCTCCGAAAGCAGCAGCAAAATCTGTAGCGAAAGCTCCGGCGAAAAAAGCGGCTGCACCTAAAAAAGCAGCCCCCAAAGCGGCTGCTAAACCTGCTACGAAGGCTCCCGAAAAAAAAAAGTAGGTAAAACGAGTGCGGCTGCAAAAAAGACTCTCTCAAAGTCTCTCTCCAAACCTACATCAAAAGTTTCCTCGTCCGCTAAAGTGGCTTCCCAAAAAGCTGTCCCTGTAAAGAGTGCCTCAACGAAAGCTGCATCGTTCAAGGCTCCCGCAAAAGCAGTAGTAGCGAAGAAAGAAGTCACGAAAGCATCGGCATCATCAAAAATGAGGAGTGCGAAATCGTCGGCACCAAAAGTAATGCCTACGCCTACGCTGCGTCCAGGGCAAACGGTTTCAATTACTCGCACGCTTGACCAGCCGACAAAAAGCGAAGAAATACCGGATGATGTAGAAATAGCTGCGCCAGAGCAATTCGCTCCCGTGCCGATGGCTTCTCGCTTACAGCGTCCGACAGTTCGGTACTCCGATACTGATTTGACGATGTTTCGTAAGCATATTGATTCGGAACGCCAGAAAGCAATGGAGGAGTTTCAAATGCTGCGCGAAAATCTTGAAGACCTCACCAATTCTGAAATGGCAGACGAAAACGCTTCCTACTCAATGCACATGGCAGAGCAAGGAACAGACGCACAAGAGAAAGAAAAACTCTATGCGCACGTGCAGCGTATTTCGGACTACATCAAGAAACTTGATGAAGCCTTACAACGCATCAATGATAAGGTCTATGGGATTTGCAAAATGTGTGGTATTTTGATTGCAAAAGAGAGGTTGCTGGCTGTGCCGATAACAACGCAATCAGCATCTTACAAGCTCCGCAAGCGTTGCCCAGAAGACGGTGTTGATAGAATTGTTGCCGTCAAAAAATAAGCGCAAAGATTCACGCCTTTGCAAAAGCGCACAACGCCGATACAATCGTGCTTCTCAAGTATATCTTCTAAGAAATCTCCTTCTCAGAAATCTTCTTTAGAAAGCTGTTTGTATCGGCGTTGTGCTGTTTGAGTGTGCGCTAAGGCATTTGTAGAATGCGAAGTCGAGACTTTCTACGGTGCGAAAGCCGTGCGTATTTGCGTATATTTGAGATTCAACCACCATACTTCCTATTTTTTACCTATTTGCTATGAATTTTTCTCGTACAAGTCTTTTCGCATCAGGTTTTATCGGCATTTGCGCTCTTATTCAAGGAGTTTCTTCACCAACGCCGTTCATTCCTTCTGGCGCAAAAAACACCGCAACAGCTCAAGAATGCTGCTCGGCACAGCACAATACATCCAATAAAGCAACCGCTATCGAAGCGACAGCCGCCTTTTCAGCTTTTGCCTCCAAAAGTACCTTTCGTCTTCAGCACGATGAACCACTCAACACCGTTTCTATGCTTGCTTTGAAAGGTAAAACTCTTGTTGTAAAAAGTACCGATGGGAAAGAATGTTTCGCCTACGACACAGCTCCGCAGGCAGCCTCGCCGAATAAAGAGAAAGCTGTGATTTTTGTCATTCACGAATGGTGGGGGCTGAACGAACACATCAAGCAGGAAAGTGATATGTTAGCAGAGACGCTTGGTGTACGTGTTCTCGCGCTAGATTTGTATGATGGCAAAGTAGCCACAACACGCGATAGTGCCGCAAAGTATATGCAGTCCTGTTCGCCAGAGCGTGCGAAAGCTATTATTTCAGCATTTGCTGGCACGCTTGCCTCGAATGTACGCATTGGTACAATTGGCTGGTGCTTTGGCGGTGGCTGGTCGCATCAGGCTACCTTGCTTTTGGGAAAACAAGCAACTGCGTGTGTCATTTACTACGGTATGCCGGAAACCGACCCCACAAAACTTGCCACACAGAGCGCACCAACACTGGGTATTTTTGCAAAGCAAGAAAAATGGATTTCTCCCGAAGTTGTTGCAAAATTTGAAAGCGCGATGAAAGCTGCTGGAAAGCCACTTGAAATAAAGAGTTTCGATGCCGACCATGGTTTTGCAAATCCGAGCAATCCCAAGCACAACAAGGAATACACCGAGCAAGCACGGGCATCCGTTTTAGAATTTTTCAAAAAACATTTGTTGTAATTTGCCTTTGTATTTTACAAGCAAAGGCACGAAGTACATAACTTTTGAGTGAAGCAATGATTTGTGTGTTGCAGGGTACGAAAGTAGATTTGGTGCGTATTCCACGCGACCGCGACGAAGAAAAACGCTTGTATAGTTTGGCGAGGAGTTTTTGGGAAGTATTGTGTGATGAAAACAAGAGAGCAGTGAAAAAATTTAACCTATGAATAACCCCGCAAAAAAGCCACTTCAGTAATGAAGCGGCTTTTGGCGTTTTTTGGTGGTCCCGAGAGGACTCGAACCTCCGACACCAAGTTTAGGAAACTTGTGTTCTGTCCAGCTGAACTACGGGACCGTTGGGATAATAATTTCGCTGTCAAGCTGGATGACGTTAGTGAATAACATCGCTTGGCTGAAGGAAGACGCGGCGGCTTGGTGCGGCAATGCTTGCTGCATTAAACAGCACATCGCCAACAATTTTTTTGACGGCATCAAGGGGAATCGGCTGCATTCCAGTAATGATGCACCGGTCAATAATTTCTTCGCGTTGGTCGTGGGCAATAACGCCGAGTTCGGTCAGCTGAATCAAGTACCCAAGCACATCCGACGAAATAAACATCTTTTCAAATTCATGCAAAACACGAAAAGAAAAAGGATTTCCTTCCAACGCCGAATTCAAATAATCACGCTCGGAGGCTGTTCTATCAACTATCCAGCTAAACGCAGTAGAAATCTCCATCTGCGAATAGCCTTTTTTACTGAGTGAATGTACTGTCCGCTCGTTGATGGCGTGATTATTCCTCAGTTCCGACATTAAATACACAATAATTTCAACGATATGTTCTTGCATACAAGTCTCCGTGACAACTTCAGTGCCTGCGCATTTCTCAAATGTACTGATTCTACGCGCTTGGGGGATGCGTGATTCCGTGAAATGACCAAATACGGCACGAAACTATGCCATGTATTTGTCCTCTAGCCTACTCATATTTGTACGCTCTTCCGTGCTTGCATCGTCGTAACCGACAAGGTGCAAGGTGCCGTGCGCTGCCAGGCGTGCAAGCTCGTTAGTGAGCGAAACACCATATTCTGCGGCTTGCTGGCGTGCTGTATCAATGCTGATGTACATTTCTCCGTCAATATCCTCATCTTCTAAGGGAAATGTGATAATATCGGTCGGATAATCGTGTTGGAGAAATTCCTTGTTCATCGCATGGATTTTGGCATCATCTACCACCACCACACTCACACGAGCCTCTGAAATTTTTTCACCACGCAGTACATTTTCAATCACACGCTGCATCCTCGCACGAGGAATAGGCTTACAAGTAGTGTCGTTGAAAATGTGAATTTCAAATTTCATGGCAAATTTTTTTAGCGATTTTTTTAGAAACTTTTTCGCACAAGTTTTCCACAGCAGGACATCGTTGGTGATTAGCCATTGGTGCATTGGTCATTTGGTGATGTCTTCCAGCTAATGACTAATGGCAAACGACCTTCAAATTACGCAAGAACAGCTTCTGCGACGGAGAGCTGCATGGACGACATCAAAAGGCGTGGGTCAAGTTCGGTAAAATCGGCAGAAAGGTTGCTGCGGCGGACGTTAGTAAACATGGAACACGTGCATTGTTTGCCAACAACCAAGCCAGAAATAAGGTCGTTATTTTCGCTGATGAAGATAAGTTCATCCGGCTCGAAGACCATAAATCCTGTGCAAGAATGCAGTTCAAAGTACCCATGCTGCGTTTGAGCGATAACGAGCGCAGCGTGTGTTCCATCGCCCATATCTACATTGTTGGAGACATTGAGCGTAAGCGATTGGCGTGTTTGCTGGTTTGCAAGCGTGAACAGATATTCTCCGTCGGTTTCATGCGGTGTTGCGCCCAAAATTGCACTCATATTGTGAATATCTTCCGCGCTGAAGGAAAAGTCGGAAAAAGAGGTCATCATAGTGTTCAATGGTCAATGTTTGGGAAAATTTGCGTATTTTTTCATTCTTTTTCTCTTCTACGGTATTGCGAACAAATTGTTGCTGTGCGTCTCAAAGTATCGTCAATACTGGTAGTTTTATTTTTTATATCGTTCTTTTGCATATTGTTTCGCACAATAAACAAGCATTTAAGATAGGAAAATTTTACGATATAACCGCATGACAGGAGTATCTTTCGCCGCTTGCGCACCAAAGAAGTTTTCCTACTGTTTTCCTCGAATTTTCCCCATACTTTTCCACAACATTTTTTACAATATTTTCCACAAACACGTATTCAATCATGCCTCTTTCTGAAACCGATAACATCCTTTGCGAGCGCATCCGCGAAACGGTTCGCACAGTAGAGCCGTCCGCAGAGTGTATTCTCTTCGGTTCGCGGGCGCGAGGTGATGCGCGTGAGGATTCGGATTGGGATGTGCTGGTGCTGGTGGACGGCGAAAATTCTAATGCACGGAAGCGGCGTATTCGCTACGCACTCTACGACCTTGAGTTTGAAGTAGGAATGGTGCTGGCAAGCATTATTAAATCAAAAGAGCAGTGGCATAAAGAAGCCACGTTCTATAAAACGTGGTTAGCTCAAAACGTTGCGGAAGAAGGCGTAGCATTGTGATAAACGAACAAACACGAGAACTTATCCGCTACCGATTGGAACGTTCGCAAGCCTCGTTGCGGGCGGCAAAGTCCTTGCATTCAGAAGGTCAGTATCTTGATGCTATCAATCGGCTCTATTATGCGTGTTTTTATGCGGTGGTTGCGGCATTGTTACTTGATAATCATACGGCAAAATCTCATAGCGGCGTACGGACAATGTTTCATAAATACTGGGTTCTGACGGAGCGCATTGCTCCAAGCTACGGTAAAACCTATAACGAAATTTTTGATATGCGCCATGAAGATGATTACGATGACTTTGCTGCGGTGCAGTCTGAAGTAGCTGATGAAATGTTGGCAAATGTCGAAGATTTTATCAAAACCCTTCAAAGCCTCATCAATACTGAGCTTTTATGATGTCTTCTCATAATTTTCTTCACCGCTTACGCGACACTATCCGCGCCGTAGAGCCATCGGCAGAGTGTATTCTCTTCGGTTCGCGGGCGCGTGGCGATGCGCGTGAGGATTCGGATTGGGATGTGTTGGTGCTGGTGGACGGCGACGTAGATTATGACCGGAAATTTAGGCTTGTTGCGCAGGTAGTTGGCTTAGAAATTGAGACGTGCTCTGCGATTTCAACGATCATGTGTGAAAAATCAATGTGGCACAATCAAGATTGGCGCATTTACTCACTGCAACAGTCTGTGAATGAGGAAGGAATTGCAATATGAGTGAAGAAATCCGAAAAAACCTTGTTCCCTATCGGCTTGAACGCTCGGAAAAGAGTCTGCACGTTGCACGAATAGTACTCGAAGCCAGTGAGTATTCCGATAGTATTAATCGAATCTACTACGCTTGTTTTTACGCCGTTACCGCACTCTTGCTTACCAACGACATTACTCCGAAATCACACTCTGGCACAAAAACTATGTTTCATAAACACTTTGCTTTGACAAACATGATTGCGCCAGAACTCACGACTTTTTACTCTCAAATCTTTACGCTGCGTCAGGAAGAAGATTACAGCAATTTTGCGGGAGTAAATGCAACGACCGCTTTGGAAATGTTTTCAAAAGCGGAAAAATTTATTCAGGTTATCAAAAGCCTTATCAATACTGAATTTTCACCAACAAACGACCAATAAACAACCAACAAACTTCCATCAAATTTTTTCATTTCTCTTTTTCCATGAACATTACTCTCACTCTCCCCGACGGCTCAAAACGCGAGTACGCAAGCGGTTCCACAGGCTTGCACGTAGCCGTTTGGATTTTTCCGCTAAAGGACGGTGATTGTAATGGCTTGGTTTGACAACATAGAAAACTTGGGATACGAATTAGAATCATTCCCAGAGTTTACAGCAATAACGAATTTGCTTTTACCACAAGCAGGAGACGACGCTCGTGAATTGAAGATTTCCACTGGAATTGTTTTTGCCGCGATATACGATTTACTGGTGTCAGTGGCGTATTACCAAGAATCCATAGCCAATGTTGGTTGGATGTATTGTGCAAAAGTCTCGCCTGGTGATCCAATACTCACGTTTCCTTTTGTCAATGCTTGCCCCGTCTGCACGATAGCAAACGGTGAAATCGTGAAATGTACAGGAAATAAGCCAGAATCGGGGAAAATTGGTAAAATTACTTCTGAAACGCTTCTCCGCTTTTTGGCAGAAGTTTTTCAGCAAAATGGTCAAAATCTCGTCGTCAAAACAGGTCAGGAGCCAATAGATTATGTTATCGCGGATACCGAAAGAAGCGCGTATTTGCTGGGCGAAATCAAGGCTGCACCACTTGTCGTCTTGCCGCTTGCAGCCGACAGCGAGGTTTGGCGGGAATCCAAGCCGCAAGGCATTGTTCCTGTACAGCACAAAGATAAAGCAGCCGTTAATTCCTTAGCAACCACGCCGCTTTTTATGCTTATGCCAGTACGCGATGGTGATACATGGTCATATCGGCGAGTACACTTGGGCGCAAAGTCTGATAAGAACTGGGCTTTTGAAGGTTTAGCCAAAGCACTTCAGCACGACAAAACGATATTCCGCGATTACCTGCTTTTTTGGAACAATGCTCTGAAAGTGTACGAAACCAAAGATCGCACCCATCCTCTCTACTGGCTCACCAATGGCTGCGGTAGTAAGGGATCTATCAACGTTTCCGATAGTAAAACCAGCGTTGGCATGGACAGAACGGATGATATAAAAAAAGGCATTTATCAGCTTCTGAAAATTGGTGCGGAATCTCGAAAGAATGACTTGCCGTATTCGCTCACCATTGCTCTCATCTCCAATATCCACGCCATTCGTCACTACGATGATTATTTTCAGCCCGTTGAGGATCTTGTTTGGGGCTATGATTCGATGCGCGATAAAGGTTTGTTTCATCTTTACGACGGCTTATTTTCGTTTACGCGCAAGAGCCTCAAAACTCATTGGTTATCAATTCTTTTTGCCTTCACCGATGACCATTCATAACCACATCGCCCGCAACGTTGGTGCGGAAGTCCAGCAGCGCATTGACGCGCTCAAAATCGGGCAGAAAATGCAGGATTTACCCGAAGAACTTTGGCATCCAAGTTTTCGCTACTACGTCAAGGAAGATCCGAACCGCAAGGGTGGACCGAACCTCCGTATGATTCGCCTCGACCCCGAAAAACCGTCGCTGACCGTTACGGGCTATATTTTTAACAAGTTTGTTCATCCCATTGAAGACCGTTTTATCACTGTCCGCGAAGCCGCACGATTGCAGGGTTTTCCCGATGAAGTGCAGTTTTGTGGGACGCTGACAAGTTCGCAATTACAAGTTGGAAATGCTGTTCCGATTCCGCTTGCACAGGCGGTTTTGTCGGCAGTAGCGGAAAAAGCGAATACACTGTCTATGCACGAAATTCGTGCCTTGAGTTTGTTTAGCGGCGCAGGTGGCTTCGATATTGGTGCGGAACAGGTGGCAGTCGGAAAAACCCACGTTTGCCCGCTTGTGGCGGTTGAGAATTGGAATGATGCTTGTGCAACATTACGGAATTATGCGGGTTCGCGGATACATATCGCCGAGATGGATATTCGCACTATCGCTTCGCCACTTGATTTTTGGCAAAAGCAAACAGGCTTGGATGCCGCACCAAATCTTGTCTATGGCGGTCCGCCCTGCCAAGCATTTAGTCAAGCAGGAAAACAAAAAGCCGATGATGACGAGCGCGGTATGCTTATCTTTGAGTTTGTGAGGTTTGTCAGTGAATTGCAACCGGAATTTTTCGTTATGGAAAATGTTGCCAATCTCAAAGGCGTAGCTGGTGGTGCGCTCTTGAAGCGTGTTGTGGCAATGTTTGAAGAGCTTGGTTACAATCTCGACATGAATGTTTTGGATGCAACGCACTACGGCGCAGCGCAGCGCAGAAACAGGCTTTTTATTGTTGGATGCCGCCATAGTCTTGGTAAAATCTCGCTTCCTGAGCCGACGCACGGCGACGTGGAAGGTTCACTTTTTCCGCTCAAGCCAATACAAACCGTTGGGCAAGCATTTGAGCGGCTTCCAAATGCATTGTTTAGCAATCAATCTACGGTTAGCAATCACACATTTTATCAAAAAGAATATTCAGAATTACTCTAAACGTACTATTCACTTACTGAATTTATGAACATTACCCTTACTCTCCCCGACGGCTCGAAACGCGAGTATGCAAGCGGCTCCACAGGCTTGCACGTAGCTGAATCCATTTCTCAAGGGCTTGCCCGCAATGCCGTTGGCATTTTTCTGGGTGACAGCCCCAGAGACCTCTCCACGCCTATCACGGAGGATGCAAACATCCGCATCGTTACCTTCGACCAAGACGAAGGCAAGCAGATTTTCTGGCACTCCACCGCACACCTTATGGCAGAGGCGTTGGAAGCACTTTATCCGGGCGTGAAATTCGGCATCGGACCAGCGATTGAGCAAGGTTTTTACTACGATGTGGATCTGCCCGACGGCATCAAACTTTCCAGCGAAGATTTACCCAAAATCGAAGCGAAAATGGCGGAACTTGTCAAACGCGACGTGCCATTTCAGCGCGAAGATATCTCGTGGGACGATGCCGTGAAATACTTCCAAGAAAAAGGCGACCAGTACAAATTGGAACTCTTGGAAGGCTTCAAAGGGCAATCTATCACGCTTTACAAGCAAGGCGCGTTCACGGATTTGTGCCGTGGAACGCACGTTCCTTCGACGGGCTTTCTGAAATTCCCCAAACTCCTCTCCATTGCTGGTGCATACTGGCGCGGCGACTCGAATCGTCAGGTTTTAACGCGCATCTACGGCATTGCATTTCCGAAAAAGCAGATGCTGGAAGATTTTGTGAAAATGCGCGAAGAAGCCGAAAAACGCGACCACCGCAAGCTCGGCAGAGAATTGGAATTGTTTATGATTACCCCAACCATCGGCGGAGGGCTTCCTGTCTGGCTTCCGAATGGTACGTTGGTGCGCCGAACACTCGAAGCATTCTTGCGCGATGAGCAGGTAAAACGCGGCTACCAAGAAGTAATTACGCCGCATATTGGCAATTTGGAAATGTACAAAACATCGGGACATTACCCGTATTACGCCGATTCGCAGTTCCCGCCGATAAAATTTACCGATGAAACCGGACGCGAAGAAGAGTATTTACTCAAGCCCATGAACTGCCCGCATCATCACCAAGTGTATGCCGCAAAGCCGCGCTCGTACAGGGATTTGCCCGTGCGCTTGGCGGAATTTGGAACGGTCTATCGCTATGAGCAATCGGGCGAATTGAACGGACTCTCGCGTGTGCGCGGCTTCACCCAAGACGATGCGCATATTTACTGCACCGACGACCAGTTGAAAGACGAAATCAAAAGCACGATTGAACTCACGCAGCACGTGTTCAAGACCTTCGGCATGGACGTAACCACGCGCCTTTCCTTCCGCGACGACAATGCCGACAAGTACGGCGGCGACATCGCGCTTTGGGAACGCGCACAGCAGGAAATCAAGGAAGTCGCCGACGAAATGCAGCTTGAATACTTTATCGGCTTGGGCGAAGCGGCGTTTTACGGTCCGAAAATTGACTTTATTGTCCGCGATGCCATCGGGCGCAAGTGGCAGCTTGGTACGGTGCAGGTGGATTACGTTATGCCAGAACGCTTCCAGCTTGAATACACAGGCAACGACAATGCCAAACACCGCCCCGTGATTATCCACCGTGCGCCATTTGGCTCAATGGAGCGGTTTTTGAGCATTTTGATTGAGCATTATGCTGGAAACTTCCCGTTCTGGCTCGCGCCCGTGCAGGTGAGCGTTCTGCCAATTACCGACGACCAAATCCCCTACGCGCAAGAACTGACTAAGCGTTTGACCGATTTAGGCTACCGCGCAAAATTGGATGACCGCGCCGAAAAAGTGAATCGCAAAATTGCGGAATCGGAGCAGAAAAAAGTACCGTTTGCGCTGGTGATTGGCAAAAAAGAGGTGGAATCGGGGCAGGTAGCCGTGCGCGAGCATGGTGTAGGTGATAAGGGTGCGATGAGTGTGGATGCGGTGTTGGAGGTATTTGCTTCTTTGAAACGAGCGTAAATTTCCTCATCAAATATTCAATGAATTATGGTACCAAGCGATATTTTGCAACGTGTTTTATTACTTAAATCTGAAAACTACGGAAATGCTTACATTTGCTTTATTTTGGAGAAAATCAGATGACAATTCTTGATTATATGCAGAGTGTTGGCACCTGGCTTGGCTGCCCTCATGCAAAAAAAAACTCTTTCAGAT
>JAAFIV010000023.1 GCA_013298775.1 Ignavibacteria bacterium
GTGGCATATAACTGGTGAAGGCGTTTTCTCTGCTTCACCGTCAGAGCGGCATTTGAGTGGATATTCATAGCACAAATTTACCCATTCTCAACCCATTTTTTGAGTATAATCTTTTGAACCCATACAAATACGATTTACAAAGTATTACAATTTCCCATTTGCTTTTTCCCAATCCAATTTCGCCACCAAAACATCGTACACTGCCTGAAAGCATCTCAACATCCATATTGCGGATGGAAAATGTTTTTTTCTGAAATTTTTAGAAATCTAACTAGAATCTTCGTACTGCAACTAAACTGCACGTTTTCTGAATAATGCCCGCAAAGAAAATCCGATATGCCACAAGACAATCCCAAGAGTTACGCCAAAGCTACTAAAAAGACAAAGTGCTTTCATCCTCACCAAAACTAAGCCTACAGAAATAAAACTACTCACATCTTGACTTCCAGAGGAACTAATTGCTGTTACAAAACACGTATTTTCAGCGATGTCAAAAAGCCCCACACCCAATGGTAACAGCACAAATGAGCTGTTCAGAAGATTCTGAGCAAAAGAGTGATTGTAGCGTTTGAGAATATTCACCCAGAGAAGGCTAAGAGACCCAAAAACAACAAACGGCACTGCATTATCAAGAATAAAAAATGACCAATACATCTTTCGAGCTTCGATATTGTATGAGCGAATCAGGTTCATAGCCGCATCAACACTTAGTATGCTATTCCTATTTTCCAAATCAAGTAACGGTTGTCCGCTTACTTGAAAAAACAAACTACTAAATGCGTTTAATGTATAGGTCCAAAACGTAAAGAGTGCAAAAATTAGCAGAATGATAACAAGAAGATGGAGTGTCGAACCCCAGTCTCTTATGCGATTTGCCAGTGGTTTCATATTTGTTTTCACTTAAAAAGAGGTTGAATCTGGAAATGTAATTTTATCGGTATTTACAGTCGCCCGTTTGCTTTTTCCCAATCCAATTTCGCCACCAAAACATCGTACACCGCTTGTAAATACGAGCCTTGCGTGTCGCGCAGCGTCTGCTCGGCGTTCAGAACGTCTTGCTGCGTGGCTTGTCCTTGCTTAAAGCGCGTCGTGGTCGTGGAAAGAACTTCTTCGGCAATACCGATATTTTCTTTTTGAATCTGCACCGCACGAAGCGAGTTTTTAAGCGATGTTTGCGTGTTACTCAGTTCGTATTGCATCGTCTGGCGCAAGGAACGGAGCGTGTTTTCGTTTTTATCAAGCTGCAATGCCTGTTGCTGCACAAGCGGCGTGCGCGTGAACCAATCCATAATGGGAACATTGACGCGCAGCCCAAGATACGACAACGGGAAGAAGTTCAGTTTGCTCACATCATTGGCAAAACCTTGTGTTCCGAGAAAGCCGTAGCCCGAAAGCGTTGGGTAATTCTGCTTTTGTATGCGCTGAAGGCTCTGCACGTTCATTTCGCGTTGGGCAAGTTCGGCGCGAGTATCGGTGCGTCCTTCAAATGCCGCATCGGTACTTGCGTTTGCGAAAGTGGTGTCATTTCCCAGCAAATTGGACAAATTATCAGCAAGGCGAATATCCGCAGCATTTCCCTCGAAACCCAGTTGCAGAGCCAGATTCATGCGGCTCACAGCAAGCGCGTCGGCAGCTTTTTGGCGTTGGAGTTTTGCATTGGAAACGTTTAAGTATGCGGTGTTTAGCTCGGTTTTGAGGGCGTTGGCATTTTGAAATTTTGATTGCACATTGCTGTACAAATTTTCATTCCGCGAGAGCGTCGTTTCTGCTTGGCGGAGCTTTTCTTCATTCAGCACAACGGCGTAGTACGCTCGCATGACGTTCAGTTTCAAGGTATTTTTCGACAAGGCAGTATTCGCAGAAGCAAGATTTTGTGCGGCTTTTGCGTACTCTACGCCTGCGCTTGCACCAAAATCCAGAATCGGCGCATTGAGGTCGAGCGACGCGCTGGCGTTCCAGTTTGTGCCGAAGACTGCGGTTGTGAGTTCATCTTCCGCAGCGCGAGGATTGAAGGTGCGGGCTGGCAAAACCTGCGTGGCGAGTTGCGTGTTGTAGCGAGTGTCTATTGCACCTGTCAGCCTTGGCAAGAGCGCGTTTCCTGCTTCTTTGACCTTTTCCTCGCTGATGCGCTCATCCACGAGAGCATTGCGAAAAGCAGGATTGTTGGAAAGCGCGTAACTGACGGCTTCTTGAACGGTGAATTGCTTGGTTTGCGCATGAATGCTGGTGGCGCAAAGGCAAAGCGTGAGGAATGTAGTGATGATGCGGTTCATGGTTGGGAAATTAAATTGGACTAAAATAGTTGGGGAACGCGGATTTAGAGGACTTTGGAGGACTGGTCAGGACTGAGGAACATTGGCGCAAACGTCCTCAAAAGTCCTCTCAAGTCCTCAAAATCCGCGTTCAAAAAAAATCAACCGCGAAAGACCGTTGCCGGCTCAAGTGTGGTGATGCGTCGAATAGCAAATACCGCTCCAAAGACAGAAATGACAACGGTAATGACGAAAAATCCAAAGCGAATTGTCGGTGAATACTCAAACAGCACACCGCCTTGCGAGATGCCAAACTTGAAGCCTTGCAAAAGAATTGTGCTAAACACATAGCCCACAAGTGCGAGAATAACGCACTGCAACAAAATAAGCCGTGTAATGAAGCCATTTGTAGAGCCAATCGCCTTCAAGGTGGCGTAATCTCTAATGCGGTCAATCGTTGCTGAGTACAGCGTGAGACCGATAATAATCAAGCCCGACAAAATTGCGAAGACAATGAGCGTTCCTGTGGAAATGGCGATACCGCTTGTGCTAAGAACAAAGGACACCGTTGAGCTTGATAAATCCTCCGCTTTCCATGCACGCACACCAAAAATACTTGCATTGATGCGGTCTCGCACGACAGCGGTGTCTGCACCTGGCTCTAAATCTACCAAAATCGCACTCACTTTGTCGGACGAGATGCGTCCGTACGCACGGGCGCGTTCCACCGTTGAAAACATATACACCCCGCCGAATCCCCGTGCACCACGTGTTTGTGCGGCAATGCTGGCTTTTTTGCCACCGAGTTCAAAGTTTGTTCCGAGCGTCGCGCCGCCAAGTGCTTTTTGGTCAAATTCATCGCACGTGAACGTGCCTTCAGGCATGATGTCAAGGGCGTTTCCTTTGCTCATATTCCACGGACCGCCCTTAAATTCAGGATACTGCGAGCCGACAATCACGGCAGCAGACGTTTTTCCATTTTCAAATTTTGCTTCGGCAGCCGCAAGCACAAGCGGATACGCCCGCGCCACGCCCGGAATAGATTCTACCTCGCGTTGAAGGCGGCTATCCAAGAGTCCGAGTGAATTTGCATTGGTCGTGGCACTATTGATAACCCACAGCCCGACCTTACCTTTGGTGCTGTTCGGCAGCCCTGCCATCAGTCCTGTGAGGAACAAGAAAATACCGACCTGCTGCCCGATGAGGAAAATGGAAATAATGATGCCGAAGAGTGCGCCAAACGACTTGGGTTTGTCGTAGAGAAGGAAGCGTAATGCGTTTTTTAACATGATGTTTTTGATTATTTGTTTATGGTGATTTTTTTGACACAGATTGAACAGATTCGACTGATGAGGAATGATGCGGAGTTTGAGGTAAATGTTTTTTCAAATGATTTTCAAAGATTTTGCGATGAGGTTTTGGCTCAATCGTGCCAAAATTCAATAAAAGTCCCACTTCAATTTCAGTTGCGCGGAGATAATTGACAAGTTGAGCAAAATGCGATTCATGAATATCCTTAATGGCTTTTAACTCTACCAAAACCGTTTTTTCTACAATCATATCTGCCCGATACTCTCCAATAACTTGACCTTTGTAGTAAACTGTTATAGGCACTTGCGTTTCTACAGAAAGCCCCATTGCATGAAGCTCTATTTTGAGGGCTTCTTCATAACATTTCTCAAGAAACCCCGTGCCAAGATTGTTATACACGGAATAGTATGCACCAATAATTTTTTGTGTAATATCACTGTGTTTGTACTGTTTTTCAATCATTTTCATATCATTTCTATTCCATCAGTTTTTATCAGTTCCATCAGTCAAATCAGTGTCAAAAAAATCTAAAAATTACTTCACCGCAATAACACACTCCACGCGGCTATTCAAGAGCAGCGCACCAGCATTATTCAAGCGCACCCGCACTTCGCGCACACGGCGGTCTTCGAGCGCACCAGCTTCATCAGAAAACAACGATTTCTTCTTCAAATACGGTCCAATCGCGCTCACAACGCCATCGGCAACAATTTCCGTGTTTCCCTGCAAGCGAATCTGTGCCTTCTGACCAACAGCCACGCTGGAAACAAATAATTCATCCACCTCGCACAATACCGTAACTGCACCTTTTGGAGCAAAATCGCCCACTGCCGCACCAACAGCCACCGCGCTACCAACATTTGGCGTGAGCTTCAGCAACACCCCGTCCGTTGGTGCTTTCAGGACTTTTCGGCGAATCTCTGCACTCGACACGCGAGCATCGGCGCGGAGTTCCGCGAGGCGGCTTTCGGCAGAACGCAATGAGGATTGCAAACGCTCTACTTCGCGCTCGGCGGTATCGAAATCGGTTTTTGCATTGTCGAGGTTTTGCCGAGTTTCCGCGCCATTGTCAAAGATATTTTTCAAACGATTGTAGCGTTCGCGGAAGTTTTGTGCTTTGGTTTCTGCGGATTGAATTTGCGAGCGAATGCCCTTCAAATCTTCTTCCTGTGTGCGTACACGTGCCTCCGCAAGCTGCAACCGTGCGGACTCCACGCTATGGTCGAGTTCCAAAATGGTGCTTCCTGCTTGCAAATTATCGCCATCCTGTGCCGTTACTTTACTGACAATACCAGGCGTTTCCATGCTGAGAGCGGTGATTTGGTCTTCTGGCTCAACGCGCCCAAGGGCAGTTACTTTGCTGACTTCGCTAGGATTGATGCGCTGTGCAGACGATACCGTCTTTGTGCCAGCATTCGCGCTTTCTTCGGTTTTCGCGCCATCGGCAGCTTTTGCGTCTTTCGAGCCGCAACTTGTGACGAGCGACCCTGTGAAGCCCAGTATTGACGCGCTAACAAGGGCAATACCTGTGCGACGAAAGGTGAGTGGAGAAATGAACAACATAGTTTTCATACAATATCTGAGAAATGGTAAAAGTGGTGATATTTTCTTGATGTGTGCGGCAAAACCTAGACGGCGTGAGGCTCTGACTTCCTCGTCAGGGTCTCACTTTCGCTTGTTTCGCCTAATGCGAATGATTAGCAACCAGTTCTTCTGCCGTTACTTCGCGGGCAATGCCGTTTTCTACTTCAATAATGCGGTGCGCGTAGTGCCGAAGGCGCATATCGTGGGTAACAACCGCCAACGCCCGCCCAGAATCAGCAATCTCGCGGAGTTCCTTCATCACGATTTCAACGGATTTTACATCCAGCGCAGCCGTTGGTTCATCGCAGAGCATGAGTTTTGGCTCGCTCACAAGGGCGCGGGCAATGGCGATACGCTGCTGCTGACCGCCCGACAACTGGCGCGGAAGCTGCTTGCGGCGGTCGCTCATACCAACGCGCTCAATCACAGCGTGGGCGCGGTTACGAGCTTCTTTTTCGGGAATGCCCTGCAAGCGAAGTGGCATCATCACGTTCTCTTCGGCAGAAAGCGGCGCGACGAGATTAAAACTTTGAAACACAAAGCCGATGTTGTTGAGGCGCAAATCCGCCATTTGCTTTGCGTTCAGATTATTCGTGTCCGTGCCGTTGATGTTTACAACGCCTTCCGACGGATAAATTACGCAGCCAAGTAAGGAAAGAAGCGTAGTTTTGCCCGAACCCGATGGACCGATGATAAGCAAAAGCTCGCCTTTGCGGACTTCCATCGTGGTTGGTTGCAGCGCAATAATCTCGGTGTCGCCCGTTTTATAGACCTTCGACGCGCCGCGCACGTGGGCGATTGTTTGGCTAGTTGGTGGTGAAATTGTCATTATTTTTGTGGTGAATGTATTGAAGAAAAATATCTACAAAGCTGATACATACTGCTCTCGGCGCGAGGGTCTCACTTCTTCGTGAGGCTCTCGCTTTATTGCTTGCTTTGTTTCCCGCTTGTTTGTTTGCTTCGTTGTCTGCTCCATCGCTCGCTTCGTTGCCGAGTGAGACCCTCGCTGAAGAAGCGAGAGCCTCACGCCTCAGCCTTGATACTTGATTCTTGTGGCGATCCTTGACCTTGCCCAAACCCGCTTGGCATCGGGAGTTGCTGCACTTGCCGCACGATGTAGAGCGAAAGAACCGTCACGCCGACGGCGAAAAATCCAATCCAGTTGTAATGCTGCAAAAGCCCGTCCGCGCCTTTTGCTACAACAAAACCTGCAATGAACGTCCCTGCGGCGGAACTAAGTTGCTGCACCGACGAGCTAATGCTTGTAAAACTGCCTCTGTGCTGCGGCAGCACCGTTCCTTGCACGAGAGCCATGCCAGGAATCATGCGCCCGTTAATACAGACAAACAATAGCGTTGTAGCGAAAAACACAGCAACGACGGGCGTTGCGGGCGGAAAGTTCGTAATAATCAAAATTGGGAAAATAGATGCAATTGCAGCGACCGTGTAAATGCGAGCTTTATTGAATTTATCCGCCATGATGCCGATAATTGGTGAAGCCACCACCGTCGTCGCGCCACCAATCAAGTACATAAGCGGGAGTTGCGCTTCGGTGATGCCGACGTTTGCCACCAAAAAAGCGGTCAAAAATGGTAAAATGGAAAATTGCCCGAGTGCAATCGAAATCACGAGCGCACACGCAAAGAGTTGATTGCGGTCGTTCAAAATACTCGTGATAACCTCAGGCGGTGTGCGGCGTGGCGCGTTCAAGTGTCCCGTGAGCGAGGGAACGGCAATGGCAACCAACACCTGCACAATGAGGCTTAATCCCACCAACACAAGGAACGGTGCGTGCCAATCCCACAAATTTGCAAAGTACAACCCGCCCGGAACGCCCAAAATAGACGCAAGCGAAAACGACGCTGTTACCAAGCCAAACGAGCGGGCGCGGCGTTCTGCGGGAATCACATCGCCAATAATGGAAAAAACCATTGTTCCCATAAGCCCACCGAACATTCCAGCAATGATGCGCCCTACAAGCAATGTCGGGTAATTCGGCGCAAGCCCGCACAGAAGCGTTGCTGCCGTCAGCCCAGCAAAGAGCAGCGTGAGGAGCTTTTTACGGTCGTATTTATCAATGAAAAACGCGCCCAAAAAGCCGCAAATACCCGCCGTGAGGATGTACGCGCCCACCGCAATACCAAATTCTTTTGTGCCAATGCTCCAGAGTTTGATGAGCTTTGGTGCGAGCGGCGGCATAATCATAAAGTCCACCACCGCGATAAACTGCACGAGTGCAAGCGTTGCAAGCAAGAACATTTCTTGCTTTGTTGTCAGTTGTTTGTTCATAGCGATAAAAAATGTTGTCCAACCAAAAAGAAATTCGCACAAATTTAGCGTGTTTTGGGCGGATACAAAGAGCATAATTTACAACTGGTCTTTGATTAAGGAACGCGGATTTTGAGGACTGAAGAGGACTTCTCAAGGACGCGAGTGATAATTTTGGAACAAAAAAAGTCCTAATCAGTCCTTCAAAGTCCTCAAAATCCGCGTTCCCTGACGACGTTCCCTGACGAATAGCCTCATTAGCTATCGAATCCCCTGAACAAAGGATTTTACGCGCCCTTCGGCAAATTCACCCGTAACCCGCGTCCGCACTTGCCCTGAAGCATCCACAAAGAGTGCCGTAAAACCGTCTTTGTAGCCGTATTTGTCGCCCATAATGCCGTCCCAGTCGCATAAAACGGGAGTTTTAGCGTATGTACTTTTCACTTCATCCCGCGCCCAGCTTTTCGGCACGAAAAACGGCATTCCTTTGAAATACGCCACTCGCACGATGTGAAGCGGCTCCGAGGACAGTTGTTTCCTCAATGATTCTTCCCACCGTGGCATTTCTTTCAATCCCGCACGGTCGCCAATCATCACGATTGTTTGTTTGCCTTTGAACTCAATATTTTGCTGCATCTCGAATTGGTCAGCAAGCGAAAAATCGGCTGTGATGGCTGAAAGGCTCATGACGACAAGGGTGAAGGTAAAAAGGAGCATGATTTTCAAAAGAGAAAGATAGTGTATAAATTACTCTGTGAATCCCACAAGGCGCACCAATACTTCGTTTCGGCGACCAATCATTTGCGTTGGTGGGTTGTAGTAGAGATACTCTGCGTTGCCGTCGTGCTGCACACCTTGTGCCTGCAAGAGAGCAAACAAGCGGTCTCGGAGCGCATTCATCTCTGCAAGTTGTGGAAAGCCGCTTACGCTGAGGACTGCCGCATACATGGGTTCGGTGGTGGTAAAGGCGATAAAATCAGAGTTCGGACGCGGGCGCGATTGCAACGAAAAATTCTGCGGCATTGTAAACGCCATTGTCCCAGCAAGCCCGCTATCACTTGCGCCGACGGTCATCACAACGGGCGCGGTCATGGCAATTTGCTCGCGGCGTTCATTATTGCCAAAAATGTAGCCGCCAAGCTCGCGGAAGCCGCGATTGCGCATGAAATCGTAATCTCCTTCGCGGCTCATCACCTGCACATTGGCGCGGTGCGCTGGCGGATAAAAGCGTATTTCAAATCCATTGCCACGCCCATCCAGAACGCGGTATTGCTGCTGTTCGGTGCTGTTTGCCATAATGGTCATGTAGGTTTGCCACGCAAGAAAAAGCGCGAGTGCGGTGGTGGTGAGAATGAACATAGTTTTTGGTGAAATTGCCTTGAAAAATTTGGTACGAATCCTCCCGTCCTACCGCTTCTTAACGGTAGAACGGGTTTCCCAGAAGTGGTGATAGCTGTACCGTGAAACCCGTGGGAGGAGCATTGCTTTCAAAGACGCAATGAAAATCTAGTTATTGTAGTGCGGCTTTGAATTACTTTATCAAAAAACATATTCAATGACGAACTATATTTGCAAAGTTATTCAAAAGCGTACTATATTTGCAAGTAAAATTATTCAAACTTGAATTTTATTTTGCAGATTTGTTATGAAATACGCTCGCATCCAAGAAATCATCAGCCTTTGGCAAGAATTTGAATTGCTCGAGGAATCCCACGACCTTGCAAAAACAGAAGCAAAAGAGTACGATTTTAGCCGCTTTGCCGTCTGGTTAAGCCGCCGCGTGAGTGAGGAAAAGCGCGTCAGTGCTGAATTCAACAAAGAATTCAAAAAAGAGTTCAAAAAAGGTCTCAAAGAAAAATTCAACCACAACATCCCAAAAAGCGACCTCAAAAAAAGCAAAAAGCAGCAAGGAAAGATGTCGTTTCAAGAGCAGCGAGAAGCAGTGATGAAGAACGGTGCAGAGTTTGAGAGGCGCGTGCAACGCGGTGAGGAGGGCGTGATGGAATTTCACCAATATTTACCCTTGGAGGCGCAAATCGCCGCACTTCTGACGCGTATGAACCGTTTTTCTATCTTCTACACGAAAAAAGCATTTCAGGGATTACTGATTAGCAATGCAACGGAGTTTGGTATTTTGGCGGGTATAAAATCACTCGGAAACCCGCGCAAAACCGACATTATTAACTTCAATTTACTTGAAAAAACAACTGGAACAGAACTGCTCAAGCGCATGATTGCTGATGGCTTGATTATTGAATCCGATGATGCTGATGACAAACGCTCAAAACGTGTCCAGCTGACACGCACAGGGGAAAAGCTCGTGGAGGAAGCATCTGTGCGGCTTTTGGAGATAAGCTCTATCATCACGGGAAATTTGACGCACGAACAAAAGCAAGAAATGGCGCAGGTGCTACATGAATTAGGCGATTTTCATAACAACATTTATTTTAACCAAACAGAATTAAGCGTCCGCGAAATTATTGAGCAGAATGTGGTAAAAATAGGGGAAAATGGTTAAGATTTTAGATATTACCATTTCTTAACATGCAAGATTTTATGCTATGCGTGGGGGTGTTTTTTGTATGTTTGCCAAAACTTCATTTCTTAGATGAAGAGGGTGTTTTTTGGGATTTTATCACGCGAGGCTCATGGTACGTTTGCGTTTATCCTTATACCGCAAAATTGTGGGGTTGGCTCTCATTATTCTCGTATTTTGCGGAGTAATTATTCTTTTAGCAATGTGGCAACGCGAAGCACTCAATGAGCGTGGTGCTTTGCGTTTAGCGAAAACCCTCTTTTTGGAAGCACGTCAAGCCGAACATGACTTTTTCAGCAAACGTATCGAAAAGTACCATCGTAACGCCGAAACCTCATTAACCTCCCTACAAGCAACACTTTCTGCGCACAATGACACAAGAATTACAGATCTCCAAGCACCGCTCACAACCTATAAAACAGCATTTCAAGATTTCGTACAAGCTCTCAAAGAGCGTGGTCTGACGCAAGATTCAGGTATTGAGGGGAAATTCCGAAAGCAAGTTCGCGCCGTTGAAGAATCAACAACAAAAACCAACCAACTGCTCCTCCTTGTCGATATGTACCTTGCGCGACGGCACGAGAAAGACTTTATCAATCGTGGTTCGGAAAAATACGTTGTCAGTACCCGCGAAACAGTTCAAAAATTTCTTTCCGACCTTGATAAAACCTCGCTCCCAGACGATACGAAGCGTCAATTACGCGACCAAATGCTGACGTATCAGCAAGGATTTGATGAGTATGTTGCGGTTACCAAGCGTATCACCACAAAGCAAGCAGCATTGGACAGCATCGCCCTTGTGATTTCGCCCACTATGGATGCACTTGTCAAAGACCGCGATACAAAAGCAGACCAATATCAAGCAATTACGCGCATTGCGATTATCGGCAGCTTTGTCCTTGCTTTGGTGATAGCTCTCGTGCTGGCACGACGAATCACAGAGCCAGTACGCACACTCACTCGCGCAGCGAAACAAATTGCCGCAGGTGATGCCACTATTCGTGTTCACCTTCAAACAGGTGATGAAATGGAGAGTTTGGCAGATTCTTTCAATGAAATGCTTGGTAGTTTGAACGATTCTCTGACGGAGATTCGCATAAAAAATGAGGAATCGGCAACGGCGGTACAAATTGCACAAGCCGCGCAGCAGCAGCTGAAAGAAGAACAACTTCAACTTGCACAAAGTATTCAACGTATGCTGCTCGCTATGCAGAATTTTGCCAAAGGCGACCTCACCACCAAACTTCCGTATGATGCCGATGAGGCATTGAATAAACTCTTTCACGGATTTAACGATGTTGTTTTCGATATTTGTAAACTCGTTTTGGAGGTCATCAACGCGAGTGAGGAAATTGCCCGCGCCAGTACACAGATTGCGGGCAGCACCGATGATATTGCCTCTGGCATGGAAGCGCAAAAACAACGAACCTTCGACATCGCTTCGGCAGTGGAGCAGATAAGTGTGAGCATGACCACTCGCGCCGACGTAGCAAATACGATTGCCGATGAGTCGAAAGAATCCAGTATTGTAGCGGTGCGAGGCGGCGAAACAATGCAAAAAATGCAGTCGAATATCACGAATGTAACCCATGCGGTGCGGGATTCTGCGTCCACCATTCAACAACTTGGGCAAGCAAGCGAAAGCATTGGCGACATTGTGTCGGTTATCAATGAAATTGCCGACCAAACCAATCTCCTCGCTCTGAACGCTGCCATTGAAGCGGCTCGTGCAGGTGAGCAGGGACGCGGCTTTGCGGTCGTTGCCGATGAAGTGCGCAAACTCGCCGAGCGCACTCAGCAAGCCACACGCGAGATTTCAAGCACTATCAAGCACATTCAATCCAGCACCAGCAATGCCGTTTCCGCCATGAATACCGCAAGCAGTCTTGTTGAGCAAAGTGAAATGTATGTTCGGGAGACTTCAGACGCATTGCTACGCATTATTGAGAAGACCCGCAATGTTGCGGATTTCATGCAAGAACTCACCGCCACAAGCCGTGAACAAGCCGATACCAGTTTGCTCATTGCTGAAAATATCAGTGCGGTGAGCAATACGACCGAACAATCTGCCTCCAAAACACAGGCGATTGCTCATGCGGCAGATAATCTTGAGGCATTAACATACAAATTACAAGGCGTAGTGAGTAAGTTTACCATTGGCTAATCCTTGCATTGCGTGGTATTGCGTGCTGTGGAAAAGTTTTACGACGAGATAACAAAGGATTTACGAGGTTCTTATATGGATTTTTTTTATCATTGTACTTTACAAACAAGACTCTACGCGCTGTATAGCACGCCATTGTGCAATAGCTATTATCATCTCGGTCTTTTCAATTCGCTTCTTTCAATTCGCTTCTTTCAGCAAATCCCTCTTTTTAACACCATCTAAGTAAATGTTATGAAACGAGTGTTTCTCCTCTTCGGTGTTTGTGCCTTGATACTCTTCAATGCCGCACCAAATCTCCGTGCGCAGGGCGTTACAACCTCTGCTTTGTCGGGCGTTATTTCCGACGGAACGGATTATTTACGCCAAATGGATGATGCTCTTGCGGGCAAAATCACAATGGACCAAATTAAATTGCGCGGTCTTCCGGGAGCGCGTGTTTCCGCCCTCCACGTGCCAAGCGGTACGCAATTCAACACGATTGCTCGTGCTGATGGTAATTTCAACCTGCGCGGCTTGCGCGTGGGCGGTCCGTACACGATTACCGTGACCATGCTCGGCTTCAAAAAAGAAGAGCTGAAAGATATTACGCTGGGTTTGGGCGAAAATCGTCGCGTGGATATTTCTATGAATTCACAAGACGTAGAAATTAAGGGCGTTCAAGTAACGGCGAACCGCGAAAAAGCGGCTTCGCGCATCGGTGCCGGTAGCGAGATTTCCACCGCACAGCTTGAGCGCACACCGAACATTTCCCGCTCCTTGCAAGAGATGACCCGCACAAACGCGCTTGTTGTCGGCTCCAACGTCGGTGCGGGCGACAACGTCGGCGGTATCAACATTGCAGGACAAAATAACCGCTACAACAACATCCAAGTGGACGGCGCGGTGATTAACGATTTGTTTGGACTCTCCAGCACGGGTGCGCCCGGCGGGCAAGCAGCAGCACAGCCGATTAGCTTGGATGCGATTGAGCAGATTCAAGTGTCCGTCGCGCCCTTCGATGTGCGTCAAAGTGGCTTCACAGGCGGCTTGGTGAATTCTGTTACGCGCTCTGGCACAAACACGCTCAGTGGCTCGGCGTATGCACTGTATCGGAATCAAGACCTCTCTGGTCTTAGCCCCAGCGATGAAGCCGCGCAACGGACACGCCTTTCCAATTTCACCGATTTTACCGTTGGCGCACGTTTGGGCGGTGCAATTATTCAGGATAAACTCTTTTTCTTTGCCAACGTGGAAACACGCCGCGTCTCGCAACCGCTCGAATTGGCGATTAACCAGCCAGGCGCGGCACTCAATTTCCCTGTTCCCCGCGCAACGCTCGACCGCATCAAATCTATCGCCATGTCGCGCTACAACTACGACCCGGGCAATTACGATACCTTCAATCAGCAAATTTCCGACATCAAAGGTTTTGCGCGTTTGGATTGGAACATTTCCGACGAGCACCGCCTCACACTCCGGCACAACATCGTGAGCGCGTCGCAGGACAGAGGTGTAGATAGAACACCGCTTGCACTCTCGTTTTCTGGCTTGAAGTACGTGTTTTCGAGTGTTCAAAACAACACCGTTTTGCAACTCAACAGCAACTTTGGTAGCGATGCGGCAAATGAATTCCGCGTGTCGTACATGAGCATTAACGACCGTCGTGGTGATTTTGCGGGCGGCGTGTTTCCATTTGTTACCATTTTTGCTGGACCCAAAGGCGAGGCTGTAACGATGGGCGTGGAGCCATTTTCGCAAGCAAATTCGCTCAATCAAAGTATTTTTGAAATCACCAACGACTTTACGATGTTTTTGGGTAGCCACTCGCTGACCATCGGGACGCACAACGAGTTCTTCAACTCTGCAAACGTCTTCTTCCCGTGGTATTTTGGCAATTATTTGTTTGGCAGCGTGGACGATTTCGACAAAGGCACACCCTTTGGCTACATCAACCGCTTCAGCACAGACGTAAGCAAATACGGCAAAACTCCGACAGCAAACTTTGCTTCCGCGCAACTTGGCTTGTACATTCAAGACGAGTGGGATGTGAGCAAAATTCTTCGCCTTACGGCTGGTGTGCGGGCAGATATGTTCTTGCTTCCAACACAACCATACCAAAATCCCGCCGCACAACAAGCATTTAACCGCTCTACTTCGACCGTTCCCGCTGCCGCTATTTTGCTGGCTCCGCGCATTGGATTCGACCTCGACTTGTCCGACGGCAACCGCCAAACCAAGCTGCGTGGCGGTGGAGGCTTGTTTACAGGTCGCTCGCCGATTGTGTGGCTCTCGAATCAGTACAGCAACACGGGCGTTGATATTTCCTCAAACTTCATCTTCGATGGCTCGGTGACACGCGCTCGCTATCCGCAGCAGTTTATGAATCCGAATAATCCACCCGCACAGCAAACGGGCTTAACGCCTGGCAATTACTTCGCTACGGTGAATTTTATTGACCCAAATTTCAAATTGCCACAAACATGGCGCGGCAACGTCGCTTTTGAGCAACAGCTTCCGCTTGGCTTCAGTGCTTCGGTGGAGGGTATTTACTCGAAATTGGTTAATCAGCCCTTGTACCAAAACTTGCGTCTTGGCTCATCCACACCAAACCGCATTGATACTCGTCCAATTTTCAAGCGCGACGGTGGAACAGGCATGGTTGCGAATAGCTTCGGCGATGCGTTCTTGCTCACGAACACGCAGGAAGGTTATCAATTTAATATCATTGCACAAATTCAGAAACCGATTGGCTACACAGGCGTAAAGGGCGATGCAAGCGAATCGGTCTGGAAAAATTTCGGAATGAATTTGGCGTACACCTACGGCGAATCCTGGGATGTGAACTCGAATCCAGGCTTTATTGCAGATGAAAACTTCTTCGTTCCCGCCCGCGACCCGAATAACTTGCCGCTTACACGCTCGCTTTTCGACATTCCGCACCGCATCGTAGCATTCTTGTCGTACCGCTTTGAATACGGCGGCGGCGAAGGAACTGCGCCATTTGCAACGACCGTGAGCTTGCGCTACGAAGGACGCTCTGGACGCACCTTTAGCTATGCCTACAACGGCGACCCAGCAAATCTTGGTGGTTTGTTTGGCGAGCAGGTTAATCACGCACTGTTTTTTGTTCCGCGCGACCGCAGCCAAGTATCTATGAGCGATGCAGGCTGGACAGCACTCAACAATTTCATTACCGCCGACCCAACGCTTTCGCAATATCGCGGCGATTTCGCGCCCCGCAATTCCGGACGCGAGCCGTGGGTAAATGAATTGGATTTGACCGTTGTGCAGGATATTCCGACAGGTTTAGGACGTGTGCAAATCACGGCAAACGTGCTGAACGTCTTAAATTTGCTCAATCCATCGTGGGGCTTCATTCAGTATGTTACGCGCCCATCGCAAGGCGACTTTAGCGGTCAAACGCGCTACGGCATTGCGAAATTTAACGGCTACGAAACCGACGGACGCATGAAATTGGACTTCCAAACACCGCAAGGCGGCTCGGTCTTTGTACGGGATAATCTTATCTCACGCTGGCAGATGCAGCTTGGCTTGCGCTTTACGTTTTAAGCGGAAACAGTTTCGTCAGAATTGTGCATGATAATTGCACACAAGTTAAAGACCCTAACGTTGTCGTTGGGGTCTTTTTTTGTTAGATTGAGGATGTTCTCGAATAATTCATAACTGCAGCAAATTGTAACAGTTTTATCCAAAATATACTCCACTATGCAGCACACTCCAGACACTCTCGCACAAGATTTCATGCAGCTTCGCGGCTATTTGACGCGCCTTGCCTACAACGTTCTGGGAGTACGGCAAGAAGCGGAAGATATTGTGCAGGATGTTGTTGCAGGAATGCTAGCAAAGGTGCAAGAGATCATAAATACTGATGTTGAAAGCAGTTCGCTCGCTTCCATTACCATTACCAATCCCAAAGCATATTTTGGGAGAGCCGTTCTGAACCGCGCTCTGAACCGCAAACACACGATGCAGCGCGAGATTGCCGCATCGTACTGGGGCGTGTGGCTGCCAGAGCCAGAGGTGCATGAATTCACAACGACACCAACATTTGACCAACACTCGGTGAGCCTTGGTTTATTGCGCCTTATGGAGATTCTTACGCCGTCGGAACGTGCTGTGTATGTACTGGTGGAGCTTTTTGAGGAATCCTACGCCGACACCGCACAAATGCTGGATATTTCCCAAGAAACTGCCCGAAAACAGCTCCAACGCGCAAAGGAAAAGCTAGAAGGCGGCAAACAACGCTTCACCGCTTCGCGTGAGCGGCATGTGCAATTCTTTCAAGCATTTTCGCTTGCCATGCAAGAAGGCAGTATTGATGAGCTTCGCAGCCTTTTGAAAGAAGATGCGTGCAGCTATTCCGACGGCGGCGGAAAAGTAGTTGCTTCCAGAATCGTTGTGCAAGGACGCGAAAAGTGTATTCTTGCATTGCTCAATATTGCGGAATGGGCAAAAAAGGCAGAACCCGCAACATGGCTCCCTTGCTGGGTCAATGGTCGTATTGGTGCAAGCGCACGGCACAATGAGACAGGAAGAATTATTACCATTCTGACCCTAGAAGCCGACGACGACGGCATCACCGAGCTGTACTCCGTGCGGAATCCAGATAAACTGCCGCTCGTATGAATAATTGACATTATACAGATTAGGCTCTGAAAGGCTAGAAATAGTATAAATACTGGCTTCAGTGGCTTGAGACTTCCTGTCTGTGTTTGTTGCCTGAATCCCGCACCAATACTCATAGACAAGAATGTCTGTGCCACTACTGAAGAACGAAAATCACTCATCCATATAATGTCTAATACGGAATGCTTGTAACGTTGAACAGATAATCGCACAAATAATTCTTCAACCATTGATGAATACTCACTATTTCGTGAAAAAAGTTTGTATTTTGTAACGATTCATTTACCACGTTTTCTTCATTGTTTCCAATCATTTTCCACCACTATTGCGGGGAACCGTTGCCATGCTTCAGCCATTTTTTCAGTATTTTATTCCCGACTCTTTGCGCACGAATCCCGATACTTTTCGCCGCGCACGCCTGATTGTTACTATCTCCTTGACGCTTATCATGTTGTCTTTTCTTGTCTTGCTGCAGGGATTAGCTGTCGTGGGAGTGACCGTTAATACAGGGATTATGACAGGTGCGAATGCGCTGAGTATTGCAGGATTATTTTTGCTTCGCTCGCGAGCATCGGTGCGCTTGAGCGGGAATTTTCTCACGATTATCTACTTGTTGGTTATTACCTTCATCTGCTATTTCTCTAATAGTGGCTTAAAAGCGTCGATTGGGCAGTATTTTTTCTTAGCAGCCCCGATTATTGCGGCGTTGGCAAACGGTATCGTTTCGGCATGGTCATATATGGGCATTGTTTTGGTGATTTGCAGTATATTTTTCACGCTCAATCTCAATAGTTATGCGTTTCCGATACCACCATTTGCGCAAGAAGTGTTATTTCGGCAGCAATTTATCACCTACTTCTTTTTGGCAATACTCATCACGGGGCTAGTGGTACAGTTCATACGCGCAAAAGATGAAGCACTTGCAATGGTAGATACATTGCAAGAAGAGAATGCAAAAAAAGCGGCGGAAGATTACCACAAACTGGAAGAATTAAAAGTGGAAAATGAACGCCGCGCTGTCGCCGACCTTGCTGCTTCAGAAGCCCAAAAACAATACCTTGCACACAGCATAGATACTATCTTGCAGAGCATTCGCCGCGTGGCAGATGGCGATTTAACCATTCGCATCCCCGTTACGTCGGAGGATGATATTGGCAAACTTGCTGGCTCGCTGAATCAAACTATTGAAACCATTGAGACCATGTTCGGCAGAGTTGCCGACAGCGCGAACCGTACCATTACTGCCGTGCGTGATATTTCTTCTGCCACCGAAGGTCTGGCAAATGCTGCCGGACAGCAATCGCTGCAAGCTACTCAAGTAGCAAGCGCAGTGGAGGAAATGTCCGCGACAATTGCCGAAACGACGCAGCAAACCTCCGTCGCAGCGCATGAAGCCTCGCTTGCCAATGATGACGCGCAAAATGGCAATGCTGCAATGTCCAAGATGGTAGAAAATGTGCGGCGTGTGGCGGATGTCGTGATTCAAGCAGCAGAGAAAATCTCGACGCTTGGGAAATCCAGCGAACAGATTGGCGAAATCGTGCAGGTGATTGATGAAATTGCTGACCAAACAAATCTGCTCGCGCTCAATGCTGCTATCGAAGCTGCCCGTGCAGGCGAGCAAGGACGCGGCTTTGCGGTCGTTGCCGATGAAGTGCGAAAACTTGCCGAGCGCACACAACAAGCCACAAAGGAGATTTCATCAACGATTCGGATTATTCAGAAAGAAACCTACGAAGCAGTCAGCTCCATGCAAACAGGGACAAAACTTGTGCAGGATGGCGAAAAAACAATTGAACAAACTGCCGCCGCCTTCAATGCAATTCTGGAGCGCACCGAGCGCGTTTCCGACGTAATGTCGCAGCTTGCCACCGCAAGCGAGGAACAATCCAGCACCAGCGATGCCATGGCGCAGAGCGTGAGCGTTATCACGGGAAGTATTGAAGAATCGGCACAGGATGTTGGCAACATAGCCCAGTCTGCAAGCGGCTTACAGGAGCTTGCCGATGAACTCCGCCGTTTAATTGGGCAGTTTGTCATTGACCAAAGCGGGAACGCACCACGCAATATTCAGGGAAGCAAGCAACCACGCGCTTTACGGGCGTGATTTTACTGGCGAAACCTCGAAAAACATTTCACTTCTCACGTCTGAACCTTTGTACACGACAAAACCCCTGAGAAGTTCGTAAAATCAGGCTTCAGTGGCACAGGCATTCTTGCCTGTGTTTGTCGCTTGAACCTCGCACCAACACTCACAGACAAGAATGTCTGTGCTACTGTGAAAAAAAAATTGTCGTGTAAAGAGCTTCTGAACACATTTCCACCGCCTATTTTTATCAGCTATGCAGCACCAACACCGCATTCAAACTAGCCTCGTAGTAGGTATTATCATTGCATTGTCTGCCACAATTCATCTCCCAAGCGTTATTGCGCAAACTACAAGCGCGACGATTTCTACCAAAGTTGCAACGATGCAAAAATTCACGGGATTTTTCACGTTCTACTACGATGCAAAAGCTGATAAAATCTGGCTTGAAGTGGAGAAATCCATTCTCAATCGCGATGTTCTCTACGCCGTTTCCTTGCCACAAGGCATTGGCTCGAACGATATTGGCTTGGATAGAGGACAACTAAGCGGCGAGCGCGTTGTGCGCTTCGAGCGGCATGGCACAAAAATTTTACTTGTACAGCCAAACCTCAGTTTTCGCGCCATTACCACCAATGCGAGCGAGCAACGCGCTGTGCAGGAATCCTTTGCGCAATCGGTCTTGCACGGTTTCAAGGTTGAAGCCGAAGAAGGAACACGTATGCTCGTTGATGCAACCTCGTTTTTGCTGCGCGATGCTCACGGGGTAGCGCAGACACTCAAGCGCACGGGACAAGGCACGTACACGCTTGCCTTGGAGCAATCTGCGTTGTATCTCCCGCGCACAAAAAACTTTCCGCAAAACACTGAGTTTGAGGCAATTATCACGCTTACGGGCGAGGCGCAGGGGCAATTTATCCGCGATGTAACGCCTACGCCGCAGTTTGTCAGCGTCCGCCAGCATCATTCCTTTATCGAATTGCCTGAATTGAACATTTCGCAAAATGCTTCTTCGCAAAATGCTTCTTCGCAAAATGCTTCTTCGCAAAGCTACTCTATGCGCAGCTTCGACCCGCGCTCTGGCTATTTCCCCATGATGTACATGGACTACGCCACGCCCATTGACGAGCCAATAGTGAAGCGGTTTATCACGCGCCACCGTTTGCAAAAAAAGAACCCCGATGCGGCAAAAAGTGAAGCTGTGAAGCCGATTGTCTATTACATTGACCATGCCGCACCAGAGCCAATTCGCTCGGCACTGCTTGAGGGCGCGACGTGGTGGAATGAGGCGTTTGAGGCGGCGGGATTCCAAAACGCATTTCAGGTGAAAACTTTACCTGATTCCGCCGACCCGATGGATGTGCGCTACAATGTTGTTCAATGGGTGCATCGCGCAACACGAGGCTGGTCTTACGGTGCGAGCATCACCGACCCGCGCACGGGCGAGATTTTGAAAGGACACGTAACGCTTGGTTCTTTGCGTGTTCGGCAGGATTTTTTGATTGCCTCTGGCTTGATTGCTGCCTACGAAGAAGGCAAGCAAGTGCCAGAATCGCTGAAGCAAATGGCGTTGGCGCGGCTTCGGCAGCTCTCGGCGCATGAAATCGGGCATACGCTTGGCTTGGCGCATAATTTCGCCTCAAGTACGATGGGCGCGGACGGGCGTTCTTCGGTGATGGATTACCCACATCCGCTCGCCGTGAAGGATTCAGCCACAGGCGCAATCAGCCTTGCAAACGCCTATTCACGCGGTATTGGAGAATGGGACAAGATTTCTATTCGCTATGGCTATGAAGAATTCAAAACAAACGAGAAGCAAGAACTAGAGCGGCTCTTGAGCGATGCCCAAAAACGTGGCTATTACTTCATCACCGACGAAGATGCTCGCCCGCAAGGTGGGGCGCACCCTGCGGCGCATTTGTGGGATAACGGAAAAAATGCGATTGATGAATTGCAGCGAATACTCAAGCTGAGAGGCGAGGTTTTACGCGGCTTTGGAGCAAAAAACATCCCCACAGGACGACCACTTTCCACGCTAGACGAAACGCTCGTGCCAATGTACTTTTTGCACCGTTACCAAACCGATGCTGTAAGCAAGATTCTGGGCGGTCTGGACTACCGTTACGCGCTGCGTGGCGATGGGCAACCAGCAGCAAACATCATCTCTGCAAGCGAGCAACGACGAGCATTGCAAGCACTTTTGTCCACGTTGAACGTAGAAGCACTTGCCTTGCCGGAATCCCTCCTCGCGCTCATTCCACCGCCCGCCTACGGCTTCGACCGCACCCGCGAATCCTTCAAACACCGCACCGGACTTCCCTTCGACGCACTTGCCGCACCCGAAGCCGCCGCAAATTTTACCCTCAGCTTTTTGCTCCACCCAGAACGTGCGGCGCGGCTTGTGGAATACAACGCCCGCAATAAAGAGCTTCCCTCGCTCGGTGAAGTGTTGGAAAAATTGATGCAACAAACCTGGAAAGCTGCTCCAATCCAAGATTCCTACAAAGCAGAAGTACAACGCACTATCAACATGGCTGTACTGCAAGCAATGATGCGGCTTGTGCAGGATGAAGACGCAAGTGCGCAGGTTCGCGCTCTGACGCTGTTGCAGCTTGAAAATGTACGAATGTGGCTCGAAAAAGAGCGGGCGAAAAGCACAAACGACAGCCAGAAAGCAGCGTATTTACTAGCTTCTACGCAGATTGCTGAATTTGTGAAAAATCCGAAAACTGTTGTTCTTCCGAAGCCGCTTCCTGCGCCGCCTGGGCAGCCAATTGGTTGCGGGGAGTGATGTTTGCAATTGTTACTCATAAGGTCAGTCATTGTGATTACTTGCAACTATTTCCTTAAAATTTCGTAGATTCCTTCTTGCTTTTTCAACAAGCAATTTCCCTCCACAAAACCCTCACAAGCCCGAAAGGACGCGCCCTCTATGGCAAAATTCAAATTGACTATCAACAGCAAAGCTGTGAACGTGGACGCGGAAGCAGAAACACCGCTTTTGTGGGTCATTCGCGACGCTGCTGGACTGACGGGAACCAAGTTCGGATGCGGCATTGCACAATGTGGCGCGTGTACCGTGCATCTGAATGGTGCGCCCGTGCGCTCTTGCTCGGTGCCAGTGTCGGCGGCGGCGGGACAGAAAATCACGACGATTGAAGGGCTTTCCGCCGATAACTCCCACGTGCTTCAGCAAGCCTGGATTGCAGAGCAGGTGCCGCAGTGCGGGTATTGTCAATCCGGACAAATCATGTCGGCGGCGGCACTCTTGGCGAATAATCCAACCCCAAGCGATACCGATATTGACGATGCAATGCAAGGAAATATCTGCCGTTGCGGGACGTATCCGCGTATTCGCCGCGCCATCCACCGCGCTGCGGCGATGAAGAAAAACGGAACGAATTAAAAGAAAGGATGAGGGATGAGATATGAGGGATGAAATATGAGGGATGAAACACCCTTGTAAGCTCTTCAAAGCCTTGTAAAATCAGGCTTCAGTGGCACAGACATTCTTGTCTGTGGTTGTCGTCTGAAACCCGCGCCAATACCCACAGACAAGCTGAAGGAAGCCCTCAGGTCTGTGCTACCATTGGTTGTTAATTTTTTCAACTCAAATCAGTTAGCACCAATTACCACTATGAAAACTCCACAAACTTCCTTGCAAGGCTCATCAGAACTTGCTTCAGAACGAATTGCACACGAAAATTCACGCAGAAATTTTTTACAACTTTCGGCAACACTCGGAACAGGCTTGGTGCTGGGGATGAGTGTTGGCGCGTCATCGGAGCTTTTTGCCGCAACCTCGCTTGATGAACAATCATTCACGGAACCCGCCCCAACAGCGCATGAAATCACGCCGTTTGTGATGATTGCTGCAAGTGGCGCAGTGACGCTCTTCAATCCTCGTCCCGATATGGGACAAGGCTCATTTCAAGCCATGCCAGCCTTGCTCGCCGAAGAACTTGGTATCAGCCTTGATAAGGTAAGCATTGTGCAAACCGAAGGTGCGGAAAAGCATGGCAGCCAGAACGCGGGCGGTAGCGGCAGCGTGCGGGGCTTGTGGATTCCGCTTCGCACGGCGGGCGCGGCGGCACGGGAAATGCTCATTGCAGCAGCAGCAAAGGACTGGAGCGTTCCTGCGAGCGAGTGCTACGTGGAAAATGGTCGCGTGATTCATTCGCCCAGCAAAAAATCCCTTGGCTACGGCGAACTTGCCGCAAAAGCAGCAACCATGCCTATTCCAAAAGAACCAAAACTCAAAGACCCCAAAAATTTCACCATTCTCGGCAAACCCGGTACCCGCCCCGATGTTCCGCTCAAAGTCAATGGTACAGCCAAGTTTGGAATTGATGCCGCAATGCCCGGAATGCTCTACGCCAGCATTGAACGCGCTCCCACGATTAGCGCGAAAGTTGCCTCCTTCGATGACAGCAAAGCCCGTACAATCAAGGGTGTGAAGCATGTGCTAAAATCCGAGCGTCCGCTTTTTGGGAAAGTGTTGCAGGGTGTAGCGGTCGTTGCCGATAGCTATTATGCGGCATTGCAGGGACGCAAAGCATTGGCAGTGAAATGGGAATCCGCGCCATCGGACAAATTTAATACGGATGATTTCTACAAAACCATGCGAGAGACCGCACAAAAGCAGGGTATTCGCGTAGAAAGCTCGAAAGGCGAATTTTACAAAACAAGCAATAACGGCGCGACCACACTCGAAGCCCTGTACGAAACGCCCTTCGTTGCGCACGCCCCACTTGAGCCAGAGGCAGTTGTGGCGCATTACAAGCCCGATGGTACGATTGAGGTTTCTGCCTCCACGCAAGGTGCTGTCTGGACGAAACGCTCCATTGCCAAGCAGTTTGGTGTGAAGGTAGAAAATATCACGGTGCATCCGCAGTTTTTAGGTGGGAGCTTTGGTCGCAAGGGTGGTCTGGACGATTTTATCATGGAAGCGGTACATTTGTCGAAAGCCGTGAACGCGCCTGTAAAGCTCATCTGGACACGCGAGGACGACATCACGCAAGGACCATTTCGCCCAGGCATGGTGAATGCGCTGAAAGCAACGATTGATAAAAATGGCGTGGTTACTGGCTTGCTGCACCGCATTGTTGGTCCATCCATTCAATTTCAAAGCAACCCCAACTCCGCAGGAAAAGCCGATGATTGGGCGACCGAAGGCGTAGAACCTGCCGACAGCCCGTACCTCATTCCCAATTTCGAGGTAGAATTTGCGCACTGTCCGGCGGACGTTCCCGTCATGTGGTGGCGTTCGGTCTATGCCTCAACAAATATGTTCGGGCATGAAAGTTTTGTGGATGAAATTGCCCACGCACTGAAAAAAGACCCGTTAGAATTTCGCTTAGAACTTTTAGCAAAAAGCACCGACCCCATTGCAGCAAGATTTCATGCGGTCTTGACGACATTGAAAGAAAAAGCTCGGTGGACGGAAAAACTCCCGCAAGGAACGGCGCGTGGTGTGGCGATTGCCCGCTCGTTCGAGAGCATTTGCGCTCATGCCGTTACGGTGCGCAGTGGCGCAGAAGGAAAAATTACGATTGAAAAGGTCGTCGTGGTGCTGGATTGCGGGATGCACGTGAATACGGATAACGTGATTGCGCAAACTGAAGGCAACGTGGTGATGGGCTTGAGCGCGGCGGTGAAGGACGCAATCACGTTCAAAAATGGTCGCACCGAGCAGTCGAATTTTGACACGTACCGCGTGCCACGCATCCACGAAATTCCGCCGATTGAAGTGGTTGTTATGCCCAGTACAAATGCGCCTGGTGGAGTTGGCGAGCCAGGTTTGCCGCCCTTTGCGCCCGCGCTGGCGAATGCTATTTTTGCCGCCACGGGCAAGCGTCATCGTGCGCTGCCGATAGTGATTGCGTAATAGGTCAATTGCCCTATTTTCATGATTTCCCCGCTCTCATACTTTTCGCTTTTTTCTATGGCAACTCCGCAAACATCAGCAAAGACAAGGCTTTCAAGCGACGGCGTTCTCCCTCCACATACTCTTCCTCCGAATATTCTCCCTCCGAATATTCTCCCTACGAATGTTCTCCCTCCGAATATTCTCCCTACGATTGCAGCACAAGCCTTGCATCGCATACAAGAGCGAACAATCCTCCCCAATGAAGCACTGATGCGGCTTGTAAGCATGGGCAGTCTCAGCAATACCGTCATTGCTCCCGCAGAAACGCAGGTGGATGAACTTTGTGCGCTCTGCTTGGCAGAAGAGCAGGAGAACAAGCATGAAAGCCGCGTACAGACTGTTGCAGCGTTTATTATTCCGTCGCTCGTTCTGGCGAAAGCTGCAATATTTGCACGGGAATCGCTAAAGAATTTAAGCACGCAACAATCGCTGTACACCGCACAAAATCACACTATTCCCGCCCTTCTGACGGCACTTCTTTCCACACGCCCCGAAACAGAATTGCTGAAAGCCGTTTTTCCTCGCACGATAGATACTGTGCCGCTTCTACGCCTTTTCGTGTACATCATGCGCTCCGGAATGATTGGTCGGCATTCGCTCGGAACATTACCCAAACGCCTCGTGTTGGACTGGCTTGCTGCACGGAGCGATGAAGAAATTTATCACGCATCGCTGGAAACATCAGGTGTGGCAGGGCATTTGCCAACACTCACCGATATTATTCGCATGGTGCATCCAAAGCCAGAAACCGCATCACGACGAGCATTGTACGGTTTTTTGCTAGGTAGATTTTACGACGAGGCAGATTTGCCCGTGATTGTACGTGCAACAGAATTAGACGCATCTCAACCAAAAGCAGCAGTATCAGAAAGCAAGCCTATACCCACATTGCACGGCAAAGTACATGTGTTTGTGGATGTTTCGCGTTCACTGCACAGCGAATACGCGCCCTCTGTGCGTTTTCTCGACCTTGCAGCGGAAATTATTTCTACCTTAAAGCAAGCAAATCCAAGCGTAGAATGCGCTGCGTTTGCGCAAAACGTAATCCCCTTGCGCATTGAGACGGAAACAAGCACATCGGAAATTGCGACCATGCTCACTGCTTTTGATGGCAAAGAAACAAGCTGCCATGCGGCTTTGCGCTATGTGAATGAACACGCGCTCTCGCCCGACATGGTGATACTGCTTTCGGATAATGAATCGTGGAGAACACTCAATGCACCTACAAACATAGCCTTTATGCGGGAATGGGAGCAGTTTCGCCACCGCAAGCCAGATGCACGCTTGCTTTGCTACGACCTTCAGCCAGATACTTTCCCAGTGCAGCATTCTACCCCACAAACGGAAAGAGCAGATATTCTGCGGCTTGGCGGTTATTCCCCTGATATTTTTCAGACAATCGCACAATTTTCACACGGCGCATTTACGCCAGAACATTGGCAGAATGCGCTTCAATCCTTGCGTATTGATGCGTACAAGTTTAGTGTGATGCAGAATTAAAATAAATAATAAGAACAGAAAAAGTCTGAAGAGCTGATAAATACTAGCTTTGTGAGAATAGTTCTGGCACTGTAATTTTACCGCTCAGGACTACAACGTAACACCCACCGTCACATACACACTTCGCGCCTCCGCAGGAATAATGCCAGGTCCAGGATAACCTTCGGCGCGGCGCGTAAAATATCGTGCATCAAACAAATTATTCACTCCCGCCTCAATCGTCCATTTGATGCCGTCTCCAAGGTATTTATAGCTTGCAGAAATATCCGAAACCGCATAACTCGGAATAATGCCGTTCACCGCCGTTGAAGTGCGAATGGCGTTGGTCGCATCGGTGAAATGGCGGTGGACGTAGGAATACTGCGCTGTTGCTTGAAACATTCCTGAAAGCGTGTATTCACGCCATGTTATGCCTGTGCGCAGCATCATCGGCGGCACGAGTTCCACTTCTTTGTTCAAAATAGAAAGGTCGTCGGTGTTGATGTAGCGAGCATCGGTGAAGGAAGAATTGACGAAGACCGATACGCTGCGAGAGCCGCCATTACTTGCGTTTGAGCCAATTCCTTCAATCTCTCGCGCAAAAAACCATTTCCACACATCCACCTCAACCAAAGATTCTATGCCGAGTGTACGCGAATCTGCTATGTTCGTACGATAGCGATACGGCAAGTACAAGGGCGGCGCGTCTGCCTTCAACAGAAGCCCAATACGCTTGTCATAGTTCATTGCAAATGCCGACACATCCCAGTACAACACGCCATCCACGCGCCCGCGCACTCCCACATCAGCATTGAAGCCGCGTTCATCCTGCAAGTTTGGATTGACGGCAAAATTTGGATTCACAATGCGCACATCCGAGAATTCAATCGCACGATAGTTTTGCGAAAAATTTCCATAGATTTCGAGCGCGACCGGCATCGTACCACGAGCGTCCGTGATAGATTCCATGCGGGGTTTGTAGCTCACCCCCACGCCCGCCAGCAAAAACGAGCGTTCACGGTTAATCGTTTCATTCGTGCGCGTCTCGGCAACCATATTTCCTGCAAAATCGAACACGCGATTTTTGAAATAGCCATCGCCATAGGTGCCAATAAATTCCCAACGAACACCAGGCGTGATGCTAAGTTCAGGCGTTATCGCAAAAATATGTTCGGCAAACGCGGCAACGTTGCTGCTTGGGAAAATGTAGTCGGAATTTTCAAGATTACTCGGATTGCGATACTGAAAGCGCGGAAGCGAGGAATTATCGCCCTCGCCTTGCTGCTTTTCCGTCCAGCCCTTGAAAAGCCGCACACCCGCAAGTGCTGTCGAAGGTTTGTCATGCCCAAAGAGCGGAAGCGTGTAGTGATGCACGATGCGGGTCTCATTGCCAAGATTTTGGTTCATATCGCGTATCATGGTGCGATTTTGCCCAAAGTCAATGACGTTGATGCGCTCGAAAATCCCCAGCGCGTCGCGTCCCGTGAAGGTCGCCCACGAGCGGCTTTCCAAGCGGGTTTCATCGGAAATGCGATAGTCCAACGTCAGCGAAAGCAAGTTCCATTTTACTTGAAACCAATTCCGCTCGCGCGTGGATTGGAGCGGGTTTTGCTCGAACATAACATCGGTCAAGCCGCCCGGCTGCTGGGCTTGATATTGCATGAAGGTATAATCGCTCGTCAAAGTGAGATTCCGTGCGGGTTTCCACTGGAGCGAGGCAAATGCTTGATGCTGCCAGAAGCCGGAATTTGGTCGCCAGCCGTCGCCGCGCTTGAATTGGTAGAGAGCAGTGTAATTGAGCGTTGGGGTGAATTGGTTCAAAGCAAGATTTGATGCGTCATTTGAGGTGTCTTTATTCAATAAAATCGTTCCGCCAACCGACGTAAACGAATTCAGAAAGCCAAACGAACCACCCGTGAGGCGGCTTGAAACCTCGATTGACTTATTGGCTGCGCCACGTTTGAACATAAAATTAAGCATTCCGCCAAACTGCGTTCCGTATTGCAAACTCGCTGCACCCCTCACCACTTCTATCCGCTCCAATGCTTCTACTGGTGGTGTGTAATAGCTTTCGGGATAACCAAGCGGGTCGGCGGCGATGTCGTAGCCATTTTGCCGCGTGTTGAAGTTCGCCGTGCGATTCGGACTCAGCCCGCGTGCGCCAATGTTCAGTTGCAAGCCCGAACCATCATTTTCCCAAATGTTCAAGCCTGCAACCTTCGCAAATACTTGCCGCGCGTTGTTGGCGGCTTTATTTGCCGTGATGTCGTCCAAGCGAATCACTTCCGTTTTTTTTGCTTCGTAAATTGCCGCACCTTCCACCGAGCGCAGCGCACCAATTCCCATGCCGTTGTCGTTTCTATCCCGCACCATTACTTGTTTTGTGGTGAAGGCGCGTTCTTTCAAACGGAGCGTCAAAAGTTGTTCCGTTGGGATTGTGAGGTTCATTCTTAGGGTATCGTACAACGCTGCCGACACCATGCAACGGTAGATTCCATGCGGTACAGAGGGAATTGCGAATGTACCGTCTGCTTGGGAAATCGCACCAAAGACCGCATTATTACTGCCGTTCAGGATAATTCTTGCACCCGCAATAGCTTTCCCATTTGCAACCGAACCACGTACAGTTGAGGTTTCTTGCGCCTTTGCAGGAATACTCCACAAAATCATCAATAGTGGCACAGACATTCTTATCTGTGTTTTGTATTTGAAGCACGCACCAATACTCACAGACAAGAAGTCTCGAGCCAATGAAAGGAGAAGACTATGTAAATGTAAAAATTGCATTTATTCACGAAAAGGGAGAATCCATTTTTTTTGAGAAAAATCGTCCTGAAGCCGCGTCAAATCTATGCTGGAATCAATGTACAAGCGACTCGGACGACCATTGAGCGTTACATACACCTCCGCCCGAACACGAGGATTGATAACGCCTCGCGCGGCATAGTGTTTTTTCAACACTTTTGCAAAATGCAATATCATATCGGGCTGCATTGCCATTTGCTTTTCTTGATGCGCGTTCAAAAATTCGCGGTTCAGAGCCACGCCTTCGCGCCCTGTTTGTGCGTCTTTCACGAAAAATGTTGCGTCGCCAGCTTTTTCCATCAGCATCACGCGCCAAGCAAATCGGTAGCCTTCTTCAGTCCAGAACGTATTGCCGTCGTAGAGCCAGATGCGGCATGGAATCAGGAGTTGGAGGAGGCAGTGAATGATAAGAATTTCCCTCACCCCAACCCCTCTCCCAGAGGGCGAGGGGCTTTCTAAACTCCCTCTCCCTGTGGGAGAGGGTTGGGGTGAGGGAAACACTCTTTGCAGCCAAGCAATTACGCGCTTGTGCCACTCTTCCGAAAAATAAATCGGCGTAACAAGGCACATCACAAGCGGAAAAACACCAATTTGAAACATCCAGCCTGTAAGCGCGTGAAAGACAACAACCGCCGTGTACGCCAGTATCCGTGAGCGTTTCCACGACAGCCAGAGCGGAATGGTACAATCAAACAGCATTCCCGCCCACGAAAACAGGTACGCGGTTTCTTTGTAGCGTAACGCCCAGCCCACAAGCGGCATCGTATCATTTGCTGGAAGCCAGATTGCAAGCGGCATTGCACGAAACAGCCAATCGCTGTTTATTTTTGCAATGCCCGCAAACACGTACACAATTCCTACCTGGAATTTCACCACGTCAATCATCCAGCGCGGCACGGAATCCAGTTCCAGTGCGGGTTTGCGGCGAACATCTATCGAAAATGTACGGTGCGCTGGAAGGAGCATCAGCACAAAACTCATCACGCTCACGAAGTAGTAGTGGTTCAGATAGTAGGTTTTATCCAAGAGTTCGACGTAGGTGAACACAAGGAAAAACGCCACGCTCGCCACACGATACCACGCACCCAGCATCATTCCAAGCGCGGCAAGCATCATTACGCCAAAGACCGCATACATACTTGCTTCTGGTAAGCCGTATTCCTGCAAAGGCTTCACCCATTCAAAGCCATAGTACGGAAAATGGACTTTTGGAGCGATGTACTGCTCACGCACCCAGCCCAACGCAAGAAACCGCGCCGTACTCAGCACCATTGCCGCACCAAACAGCATACGAAAAACCGCCAGAGGCGCACTACTACTTGTTTGGGCGAAATACTTGGTAAGAATTATTTTCATGAGGACTTTCGCAAAATGGCATTTTTTTAAGCAGACAAGAGTGTCTGCTCTACCGAAGCCGCATAAAATCTCGTTCTGATGGTAGCACAGACACTCTTGTCTGCGTCGTTTGCGAAAGTATTCTTCTTCATCCCTCAAACCTCAGATTTCATCCTTTCCTCAGTCTCCATCGCTGCTGCTGAAAGTGATTTGCAAGCCGAGAAGCGAGGACATATCGCTTTTGAAGAAGCGTGTCATCTTCTGAAGCTCGGTAAATGCTGCGTTCACGCTTGGTGCGCTTGATTCGATACTCCGTGCAAGCGTGGTGGTTACTGGGATTGCGGCGAGGGCGTTTTTGGTATTTGCCAGTTGTGTTTTGGTGTTTGTAATCAAGTCTTTGCCGCCTTGTACGCTGTTCAAATACTCTTCAAAGCCCGTGAAATCTTGTCCCGCTTTGCTTTTTCCTGCCCACACATTTTCAACAGCAGCAAGATGTTCTTTCGCATACTTCAACGATTGTCCGCTCCAGTATGCCTCCACACGCTGAGATTCTGCGCGGGTTTGACCAGCACGAAGTCCTGCGGGAACGCCGAATTTGAAGTTTTTTAATTGCTCATAATGTCCAGCGAAGGTATTGAAAAGGAAGGATGTTCCACTGCCAACATTTGTGCCGTCATTTGCAATGAAAGCCGCGCGGTAACTGGTGCGCCACGCTGTTACGACGTTCCCAGCTTTCGTTTTGATGTCCAGCATCATTGCCCGCAGCACCGATGCCCGCGCTGTATCGCTTGTAAAGCGCATCACAACACGTTCTGCGGGTGGTGCAAGTGTGGAATCGCTAAAGAGCAGATACTCCATTGCGGGAAAACCGCGGGTGTCGCGCTGGAAATTATTTGTGGTGAAATTACGTTGGCGAATTGCTGCTTCAATAAGGTTTTTTGCGCTTGGGAAAGTGCCGAGTTCTTGAGAAAGCATACCAAGTGCTTGGTCGGCGGGACCGAAATCAAAGCCCGCGCAGTGTTGCCATGCCGTGTATGCCTTGTCCCATGCGGCTTGCGCGGCGGTAAGCGTGGTCGCGCTTGGCGTTGCGGTGAACGCATTGACCGCCGTTTCTAGCTCGTTTACTGATGTTTGGAGGTCGGTGTAGTTTGGAAGAATGAGCTTATCGGCGTAGTCTTCCAGCATCTTTTTGCGGTCGAAGCCAGTATTTGTGCCGCCTTGACTGGGATTGTTTGGCGGACACGCTGTCAAAAATATGGCGCAGAGGCATATCAAACAAAGGCTGAAAAGGCGCATGAATACTGGAATTGTGGTGGTGTAATTCTTGGTCTATGATATTTGTATAGCAACGTTTACTCAGCAACCAACCATGTTTCGATTGCTCCAAAGGTGCGCTGTGCGGCTTCAATGATGGTCTTTTCCGTCGCCTCGTCGTTATTGGCAACGGTAGCAAGTGCCATACAAAAATTCTTCCACATCTCGCCGACACGTGCGCCGTAGCTGGAGAAATATGCGGAGGCTTGCGGAGTGTCGGGGTGAGCGTGAGCAATGATACGCTCGACGTGCCGCGCTTGGATTTGCCCGCCGAGCGTTGAGCCTTCCAGCACGTACATTGCGCCAAAGGCTTCGGCAATGCTTGTAAACTGCGGTGCGGGCTGCATGGCTGGTAGATTCTCAATTTCCGCCGCATTCATCCCAAGGGTGCGGAGGTCGGCGGCGATGAATTCTATTTTGCTGCGTTCTTGCATATTCAAGCGAAAATCATCCCATTGAAACCGCTCAAATTCTTGCTCGATTGCCTTATGAACGCTATAAAATTTTTGCAGATAGAGCTTGTAATCCAGCAGCGTCATTGAACCGTCCATCATGGTCTTGGTGAAGCGGTTTTGTTCGATGCTGTCGTGCTGCGGACGTGTTTGTTCCTTGATTGCGGTAAGAATGCGTGGTCGTTCCATGGTGATTGAAGAAAGTGAAATGAAGGAGGCTCTCGCTTCACAACGAGAGCCTCACAAATGTTGTGTTTACTGGGTTTTAGCGCATTTGCTCATTTACCAAATTGCGACGGAACAAGTCCATTTGTGCATCGGTGAAACCGTAAATGCCACGTAGTTCCGTGATGACCGTTTGTACATTTGCCAAGAAATTCACGGGGTCGGTAACAAGCTGCGATGCGGTTGCCGCGCCATTTGCAGGTGTTCCGTCAATAGGTGCTTTCAAGAGCGTCAAAAAGCGGTCAATTTGTGCATCAGAGATACGCTTTCGTGCAATGCCGCGCCAGCCTGCAAGCAAGGCTACGCCTTCGCTGTACGAATGCAAGGCGCGGGCGTGGTCTTCTCGTGTGGTGGTGGTTTTGCTCATCGTTGTTGTAACGGCGAGGCAGTAATTGAGCGCGGTTGCGGCTTGGGCGCGTTCCCAGTTCAGCAAGAGCGAATCTACGGCGGCGGTGCGGTCAGAATTGTAGCGCGAACCCGCTTTCACTGCCGCTTGGAGTTTGATAAAATCTGCTTGAATGCGGCGATACAAGCCGCTTGGCGTGTTGTCGCACCGGCGGGCAGCGTAGGCAGCGAGGAAAAAATCGCGGAGGTCGCCGTGTCGTGTGGCGTTGTCGCTATTGCGGAAAACGGGTGTCGTGCCATAGAGTGCGAGCGCTTTATCAACATTGGCAAGGGTTACATCGCCTGTAAGCAGCGTTACTGCTTGATTGTACTGCATTCCGCCATACACAGATTTTTCAATCATTTCGCCTAATTCCAAACCGTTTTCATCCAGCAAATACCGCGCTGTTCCAGCACTGAACACGCCACCTTGCCCATTTTGTGCGGGTGTGCGCGTGGGGTCGTAGGTGCCGCCGCTTGCTTTGGCGATTTCGGTGATGTATGTGTTGATGCGGGCGCGTGTTGCGGGCAGCGTAAGGCTGCTCACGCTTGGAGAACCGCTTGAATACAGCGTTTGCAAGGTTGATTCGCTGATTTTATAGCCATCGGCGCGTCCTGCTCGGAGGGAATCCAACATTGCCGCAACGGTAGATTTCAAGCGGAGTTCCGTCGCCGCATTACCGCGAAAATTTGTGCTATCGTAGCTTTGGGGAATAGTAAGTGCTTCGGGCGGGAATAAATCGCACGAAGTCAAAACAAGCGAAGCGACAAACGCCGCACAAATACTTGCATACACAAAAAAACGTTGCATTTTCATACCAACAAAATTAGTGAAAAGAAATGAATTGCCATAGCTTATTTGAACTAAATCTAAATAGCAGTTCAAATTTATGACAAGTTTTGTTGGCTTGCAAGGTTTATTTGGATTGAATCTAAATAAGCAATTTTGAATTCATGAAGGAGATTTGAATTCATGAAGGAGAACTTCCACGATGCTACGTCATTTTTTCAGGAATGTTGTAAAATGTCATTCTGTGCGGTACAGATAGGTAGAGTGTACATCTGATATAGTGTACTTCTGATATAGTGTACTTCTGATATAGTGTACTTCTGATATAGTGTACTTCTGATATAGTGTACTTCTGATATAGTGTACACTGCGTTTCAGAGGGAGGTATAGAGTACAACCCCTCAATACTTATTCGTAATCGCGAACACACTATCTTTCAAGCGCATTTCCACTGTGCGGATTTGTACATTGCGCTCTAAACCGCCCGCAATAGGCTGAAGTTCCGGCATTCTCGCCAGAAGCTGCATATCCAAACGTCCGATAATTGCTTGTTCGGAGCGGGCAAGTTCGTAATCAACAGGTGCTTTCAAGTTGGGTAATTTCTTTAAGCCGCTCCATTGAAAAAATTCAGTCATTTTTACAGGAGCAAAAACTCGTGCCGTTACCTCTTGCCATTGGGCATTTTCAAACGTAAAAAAACGCACTTCGCTTGTGGAACCCTGCCCCGCCCAACGGCGTTTGCACCAGCCGATAAGTGGCTTCATTATTGGTTTCTTTGCTTTCGGAGGAAGCGTTTTATACGTCCACTGCGCAACGGAGAAAGATGTCCCTTTATCGCTTTCTGGCGTATTGATAACCAAGAATGTTTTGAAGGTTTCCAGCGCACCCAAGAAAAAATCAACACCGTTCATCCGAGCAGAATCGCTTGTGCCAGATTGTAAGATAAGTCGCCGCGATTTTGTATCGAATGGCTTCATTTTACCTTCATACTCGAACAAAGACTCTGGCAAAAGCAAGAAATAATCAGCCACAGAATAGGGCGGACGGAGTGTTTTGAGTAATGAGGTCTCAAATTTGCCATCGAACTTCAACTGCTGATTTTCTTGAGCAGTAGTTGTTGTTCGGGAGAAAGACAAAAGAAAAAAGCATACAAGAATAAAGCACAGAAGCCTCATATATACTCGCTTGTGAGGAAGTAAAGAGTGTTGAGCGAGATGAAAAAGGTTTTGTTGTAATGATGCAAGCATATCTCAATGTTTGGTGGTTCAACTGGTGATTCAACAAAATTCCCCTCAATCTACAAAAATCATGCTATTTGCAAGGCAAAATACGTTGAAAGGGGCATTATTCCTGTAAAAAATACGTCGTCATTTTCCCGCGTCCTTTGATGTTGATTTCCCCGCGATGAAGAAACGTAAAGCCAAGATGTTGCTCCGTTTCCCCATTGCAAAGATGTGTTTTTACTGCTTCCGAAACATGCACTTTTCCGCTCTCCCCGTGAGATTCCATACGGCTTGCGATGTTTACCGTATCGCCCCACAGGTCGTAGGCGAATTTCTTTTTGCCAATCACACCCGCCACCACTGCGCCTGTGTGGATGCCGCAGCGCACATTTAAGCCGTCCAGCTTCAATTCCTGCGCAATGCTTTTTACTTCCGCTATCGCACGCAGAGCCATTCGCGCAACGCGCTCAGAATGGTCTTGAGAGCGCATCGGCAAGCCACCGACAACCATATAGGCATCGCCAATAGTTTTAATTTTTTCCAAGCGCAATTCTTCGGCAATGGCATCGAATCGAGAAAACATTTCATCTAGCACAGCGACGAGTTCTTCAGGTTCGGTGCGGCTTGCAAGGTTGGTAAAGCCAGAGACATCAATAAATAGTACGCTGACGGAATCAAACCGCTCGGCAATCGTGGTTTCGCCTTTTTCTAAACGCTCGGCAATAGAGGCAGGTAAAATGTTCAGAAGCAAGGTTTGAACGCGGTTGCGGGCAGCTTGTAAGTCTTCGTTGTTTTCCATAAGTGCGTAATTCGCCATCGTAATTTCATCTTTTTGGTCTTCCAAAATATGCTGCTGGCGCACCACTTCTTGATTTCGCTCGTATAAACGTGTATTCAAGCGGCGTGTGTACAATATCCCCACAAGCAGGAGCAATGTAAAAACCACGCCCACAATCATCAGCGCAATGAGTTGATTCCGTACACGCGCTTCGGCTTCGCGCTCTTTACGGAGCATTTCAATTTTTTGCTGTTGCTGCTGAAGTTCGTATTTCACGCTCATACGCTCCACTTCACGGCGACCACTTTCGCTGAAAAGCGAGTCCCGAAGAGCGATATAGCGTTCTTGATACACAGTTGCTTGTTCGTATTGCTTTAGCGCAATGTAAATGCCCGTCAGTGTTTTATAGCCTTCGGCGAAGCGGATTTTCACGCTTGTTTTCTGCGCCCGCTCCAAACCTTGCTTTGTCGATACCAGTGCTTCTTGATATTTCCCCACCGAAGCGAGCAAACTTCCAATATCTATCAGCGTTGCAGAACTTTCGTCGTTGTCCTTTGCTTGTTCGGAAAAGTGCAGTGCTTGTTTGTAGGAGTTTAATGCCGCTTCAAAATTCCCTTTCGCTCTGTACACCGCACCAATCCTCCGCAGCGAACCCGCCGCACGGTAGCCGTCATTGGTGGCTTCGCAAATCTGCAATGCACGCTGGTACGCTGCAAGCGAGGAATCAAGCCGTTTTTCGCTTTGGTAAATTTCACCCAAACGGATATTGGCGAAATACTGCCCCTGAATATGATTGATACTTTGAAACATCACATAGCCGCGATATACGTAGGCGAGAGCTTGCGTGAGGTTCTTTTCGTAGCGATACACCTCACCAATGTTCGTCATGGAAAATGCGAGTTCCACCGTGAGACCATGCCGCTCGGCAATCTCACGTGCTTCGGTAAAACACGCCATTGCTTTGGGATAATCACCAATATTGCGATGGACAATCCCAGTAAAATTGCGGTTCTCCGCCATTGCTTGAAAAAAATTCAACTCTTTGGCAAGCCTATAGCCTTCATTCGCATACTCAAAGGAGCGAAGTTCGTCTTTATTGCGATATTCCCAGCACAAAGCGTTCAGAACCCGCACCCGTGTTGTATCGGAGGCAGTTCGGAGGGCATTGTGCAGACTATCAATTTTATTGGCAACAGCGAAATGTTGTGCGAAAAGAAAGGAAAGAGACAGCACAGCAAACCCGCACAAAACCTTGCGCAGGAGTGTTTTTATTCCAAGCAGTATTTCCCTTTGAAGAAGCATTGTAGGAGAGAAAATTAGTAACGAGTGAGGTATTCTCCCGTCGGGCGGCTGTTATCACAAGTACAGTAGCCGTCTGGCGGGTACGGCGCAAGAAGTAAACCCGCCGGACGGCAGCATTCCTGCACTCTTCAGCCGCCCGACGGGAAGACCTAAGCAGTTACGAACATTATTCGTCATCAACCAAGAACCATGTTTTCATCATGCCTTTGCCCTTTATCTGCATTGGCTCGCGCTGCTCGAATGTCAGCCGATACTGACGTGCTTCGTCCGAAAATTGTTGCATAAGAATGCCATACACCGCATCGGAAATATGAACGCGACCAGCCTCACCATGAGATTCCATGCGGCTTGCCGTATTGACGGTATCGCCCCAGAGGTCGTAGGAAAATTTCTTTTTGCCAATCACACCCGCCACCACTGCGCCCGTGTGAACACCGATGCGAATTTGCAACTGCGCATTAGTTGCATCGCTCAAACGCCGCACAGAATCTCGCATTTCAAGTGCCATGCGACAAATTGCCCACGCATGGTCGGCGCGTGGCGTGGGAATGCCGCCAACAATCATGTAGCAATCGCCAATCGTCTTGATTTTTTCTAAGCCGTACTTTTCTGCTAACGCATCGAAATCACTAAAAATTACATCCAACATTTCGACCAATTCTTGCGGCGTGGTGCGGGCGGAAAGCTGCGTAAAACCTACGATGTCGGCAAAAAGAACCGTAACATTATCGAAGCTATCGGCAATGGTCTTTTCGCCCTGCTTGAGGCGCGTTGCTATTGCTTTTGGCAGGACGTTTAGCAGCAAACGCTCGGATTCATCGTGCATCTGGACAATGGTCATATTACGCTCTTCCAAAACCGCATTCGCAATTTCAATACTTGATGCTTGCTCGTCCAGAATCTCCATTTGGCGATGGATTTCGGCGTTTGCTGCCGCGAGTTCTTTGTTTTTCAATCGTTCAATTTCCGCATCGCGCTCAGATTTTTCCGTTGCCGCGCTTGTTTGCAAGGTGCGAAGCCGTGTTGCGGTCTCATTACTCAGCACTTCTTCTTTGATGGCATGAAATTTTTTGAAATGCTCGAAGGCTTTTTCCACCTGCCCTGCACGCTCGAAGGATTCTGAAAGTGCGTGATGAATTTCATAAATTTTTGGCTTTACACCAATTTCTTCTGCGTACTCTAATGCCGTAAGCAAGTGTGTATGCGCCTTTGCGAACTCTCGCTGCGTAGCATAAACAATACCGAGATGAAGTAAACTCGTAATTTCGCTTGCACGATTTTTCACCGCACGGCGCAGAGACAGGCTTTCTTCATGGCATTTTTCTGCTTCAGCAATATTCCCGAGTTTGAAATACACAAGTCCCATATCGTTCAGAGAACGCGCCTCACCAAGCGCATTGCCCGACGAGCGGTGCATTTCCAGTGCTTTGCGGCTATATTCCAAGGATTCTTCATTATTGCCCATGGCTTCTAAGGCAAGCGCGAGACCATTCATCACGCGGGCTTGCCCAATGATACTGCCAATATGCTCAAAGGCGCGTAACGACTTGTCAAAATACACAACCGACTGGTCAATATCGCCCATACTTTGGTGAATTCCGCCCATGATATTCCAGCCCCAGCCCGAAAACTCATCTTGCTCATGCTCAAGAACCTTGATTCCTGCAAAAGCGTGTGTGAGGGCGAGGTCGAAACTGCCTGTGGACCAGTGCAATGCTGCCATTGCCATACGTGTACGAGCCGCAGAAACACTATCGCCGACCTTTTCGGCAAGATACATCCCTTTTACTTGGTAGGTGAGCGCAGTATCGTAGTCGGAAAGCATGTAGTAGCCAAATCCTAAGCTCAAATATGCCCCAATCATGCCACTTTCAAAGTTGAGTTTTTCCGCGAAAGCTAAGGATTCATGCGCGATACGAATTGCTTCAGGTGTATTAACAAAACGGTATAAAAATGCAATACGATTCAAAAGGTCAATGCGCTGGTGTTCGTCATGCGTGATGTCAAGCTGCTTGCGAAGCTCGTGTACGTCTTGTTCTACGTGGCTCATACGACAGATTTGGTAGGAAAATGCTTTGGTAAAATTGCTACCAGAGAGGCAAGTAAATTAGCCAAAGTCTGCAGCAAATCAAACAAAGAAATGGGAACGCGCAGAAAATGGAACGCATTCCCCCAGAAACGCAAAAAGCCCGTTGCAATGCGTCGCAACGAGCTTGTAAGCAATTGTGCCATGTACACGACCAAACCTTTCTGAGAAGCTGGTAAAATCAGGCTTCGGTGGCTTGAGACTTCTTGTCTGTATTCATCGCCTGAATCCCTCACCAATACTTGCAGACAAGAATGTCTGTGCCACGATGAAGAAAGTTTTGTCCTGTACAGAGGAATTCTGCACTTCATTCCTCACACTTCAGATTTTATCTTTTCCTCAAGCAGTTTCCTCCCGCAAGAGCTTCAGCAACGCCCGCGCAAAAGCGGGAGCTTGTGGACCGAGAAGGTCAAAAAATGTGTCATCAGCAGATTCTACGCGCTTTACAGCTTTCTTGACCAAGAGTTTTCCTTCTTTGGTAAGCTCTACTTTTTTTGCACGTGTATCGGTTTCATGCTCCAAACGCCTCACCAATGCTTTCTCTTCCAACGACCGAACGAGTGTGGACATCATCATTTTATCAATTTTAGCATGATTGGCAATATCTGTTTGTGTGGCAGACGCACCAGAGCGCGTCAGCCACGCCGTTGCAGCAAGCACGACAAACTGCCCATGCGTGAGGTGAAGGTCGCTGAGAGCCGCATTGATACGGCGTTGCCAGAGCATCGAAACTTGCCACATCAAAAAGCCCGTGCTTTCTTCAGGCTCTTTGAAGCTAAAGCCGTCGGAGTTTGATGTTTGCTTGCGTTGAGAGGGCATACTTTTGAGAAAAAAAATAAAAAAACGTTCTAAAATCACGCAATCCCATTCGCCGTCAAGTACGCATCAATACGTGCTTTCTGGTGCTGATGATGCTTAAAGTGCATTGCCAAAATATGATACCAATCCTTCGCGCCCAAAAAGCCAAAACGCGGATGGGGCGTTTTTCCCGTACCCTTCCCTGCCTTCGCAGCCTCATCAATACTTGCGGCGAGGCGTTCCATCATCGCCTCAACTTCCGTAAACATTGCCTCAATTTGCGCATGGCTTTCTGGCTGCGGAGGCGTATATTGCGGCGACGGTGGCACTTTTATTGGGTCGGGCGGCATTTCGCCTTTGGCAAGCATTTCGAGAGCAAAAGGATTGGTTTCGCCTGCGCTGTTTTCCTCCGATTGCAAGCACACTTCTACTTGCTTCCCATGAAAACGCAACGCTGAACCCAAAATATGCAAATACACCTGCCCGATTGACCACGAATCAGCATCTGGCTGGGCAATGAGTTGAGCATTAGAATAGCCCGTCAGTGCTTGCTTCCAAGCGGAAGAGGTTGTGCGAAATTGTCCGGAAATTTCTTGTGTTGTCATAACGTACCGTCAGAATAGTAGTGATGTAGATAGTAATCTATTTTATAGTAAATATCAATATAGTAAATATAACTACTATCTGCAAAATATTTTCTCCATTGAATTCAAATTTCGATAAAAACATCAAAAAAACTTTTAATTCATGCTGCTTCTGCCGAGGTACGGTACCACCTTTGCTGTGGCAGCACATTCATATTTTTTATTTTTTTAACCATGAAGACTTTTCAAAATACTCTTCAACGCCGCATGATTACGTGCGCGGCAATGATTCTTTGCTACTTCGCTTCTTCCGAACATCATCTCTTGTTTGCGCAGCAACAAACCTTTCCCAAAAACTGGACAGGCGGCGGGAAAGGCTATGAAATCTCGCTGGATGCACAAAATAAGCGCACAGGAAAAGCGGGTGTCAGTATTAAATTTACGGGAAAAGAAGTTGAGCAAAACGCCTTCGGTACTATCACGCAGGGCATTGCTGCCGATATGTATCACGGTAAGCGTGTTCGCCTGACGGGCTACATCAAAACCGCCGATGCCGATAAAGCCTCGCTCTGGATGCGTGTTGATGGAAAAGATGAAAAAGCCAGAAGTCTTGCTTTCGATAATATGCAAAACGGACGCGAAGTAAAAGGTACGCAAGAATGGCGTAAATGCGAGGTTGTGCTGGATGTCAGCGATGAAGCAAAAGCGGTGTATTTCGGTAGCTTGCTCTCTGGCAAAGGTCAGATGTGGGTGGATGATTTGCAGCTTGAATTCGTTGGAAAAGATGTGCCAGTTACAGATATGGTTATGCTGCCCAAAGAGCCGAAAAATCTTGGGTTTGAGGAGTAACACTCAGAGGATTCTTCAGATTTTCATTTTGCCCCAACAACGATATTTTGTAACTGGTCAGGTATTCCCCCCGTCGGGCGGCTGTTATCACAGATACAGTAGCCGTCCGGCGGGTGTACACGGGACGCTTTTATTGAGTACGCGCCCAAGAACCCGCCGGACGGCTACTGCGCTTGTGATAACAGCCGCCCGACGAGATAGTACCTGACCAGTTACGATATTTTTTATTGGCTACTCCATATTTTTCCCGTAACTTACAACGATTAAAAACACGAAAGGCGTTGCTCTACATTGAGGTAACGCCTTTTTTTGTTCAATTTTTTCAACTTTTTTATGGAGTTTTTTGTAATGAACACATTCCTGAATGCTGCTCGTTGTGGGGTGGCGAAAAGACTGGGCTTGCTGGCACTTGCTGTTGGTGTAGTCTGTGGTACGCCAGATTCTGCCTTTGCGCAAGGCAAAGTCTTCGAGAAGGGCGGAAAATGGGGGCTGATGAATGCCGCCGACAACACCCTTCTCGCCGAACCGAAGTACGATGAAATGGGCGGTCTGGACAACGGATGGCTTAAAATCAAGCTCGGTGGCAAGTATGGTTTGATGAATCCTGTGGGGAAAGAAATTATTACCCCAAAATTTGGGTCGCTTGACCTAAAGAAACTGCAAAATGACAACTTTTTGGTGATTGGTGATGGCAAAAGTGGCGTGGTTTCTACCGCCGACGGCAAAGAGATTATCCCTGCCAAATACGATGCGATTGACCTCTACGCAAATGGAAAATATGAAATCAAATTGGCTGGAAAGTCAGGAATTACCGATGGTGCGGGCAAAGAACTCATTGCGCCAAAGTACGACGAAATCCAAATGGGTCAAGACGGACGCGCGTTTGTGAAACTTGCAGGAAAGACGGGCATTCTGGATGATAAAGGCAAGGAAATTATCGCACCAAAATACGAAACCGTTGAAATGCAAAAAAGCGGTCGTGCGAAAGTAACCGAAGGCGGGAAAATCGGCTATTTGAACGAAGCGGGCAAAGAAATTATTCCGCCAAAATTCGATGCCGTAAAGTTTTTCACCAATGGTCGCGCGGAGGTGAAACTCGGCACCAAAACTGGCTATTTCACCACCGACGGCAAGCAAATTGTTCCAGCAGAATTCGACGAAGTGAAGTTTGTGGCAAACGACCGCGTTGAAGTGAAAAATGGCGGTAAAGTTGGTTTTTACGACGTGCAAGGAAATCTGCTTATCCCCTGCAAGTACGATGGAATCTTGTTCGCGCTAGATGGTCGTGCGCAAGTGAAGTCGGGCGGGAAGTTTGGTGCGGTCTGTCCGAATGGTGCGGGCAAGGAATACAAAGAATATCTTGCGCCAAAATACGACGATGTAAAAATGATGAAAATGCTTGCAATGGCAGTATTGGCGGGCAAAGCAAGCTATTTCACCACCGAAGGTACGGAATATACCGCGTTCGATGAACCTGCACAAGGCGCACCAATGCTCTATCGCGTGAAACGTGGCGGAAAAACTGGCTTCTTGGACGCAAATGCAAAAGAGCTTGTGCCATGCCAATACGATTCCTTGCAAGCCTTTTCCGAAAACGTTGCACTTGCTCAGAATGCTGGAAAATGGGGCTTCGTGGGCGCAGATGGCAAAGAAAAAACTGCTCCCAAATATGATGCTGGAGAGGCGATAAAAGGCGGCGTTGCACGTGTGCAAGCGGGCGGAAAATGGGGCTTGGTCGGCAAAGACGGTGTGGAAATTCTTGCGCCGAAATACGATTCTGTAAAAACCTTTGCAGAGAACGTCCTTCCCGCCAAACTCGGCACCACGTGGGGCTTTGTGGCACTTGACGGCAAAGAACTCGTTGCCCCGAAATATGATGCCGCAGACCTCATGAGCGAAGGTTTGGCGCGGGTTTCATTGGCAGGAAAAGTTGGCTTTGTGGATGCGACGGGCAAAGAAGCGATTGCGCCGCAATTCGACGAAGCAGAAGCATTCAAAAATGGCGTTTCCAACGTGAAACTTTCTGGAAAAGCGATGATTATTGACAAAACTGGAAAGGAGAAAAAATAATGAACTTCCAATATAAAAACTCTTTCAGCCCCCTTGAATCACGTCTTCGTGGCGGGGGCAGCGAATGCAATGAGCGGGGGATTTTCGGCAATGCGCACACTCAAATCCCCCGTTCCCCCTTTATCAAGGGGGCGAATGAGTTGTTTTCACGGGCATTTTTGATTGCACTTGTCCTCATCGCAAGCCTCACCATTGCTCAAGCGCAGCCACCACAGACACGTGCAATCTTGGACAAAGAACGTGCGAAAATGCAAGCGCAGAAAATTGACAGCGTTGTGGTCTGGGAATATGCTCTCAAGGGCAATAAACCTGAGAAAACAGGCAGAATGGATATGCTGATTCGCTACGATAAAAATGGCAATAAAACGCTGGAAGGTCGCTACAACAAAGCGGAAATTGATACGAAGCAGGAATTTGTGTACAACGACAAAAATTATCTTGCTGAACAAACTTCCTTCATGCAGTATAACACGCCCGGCTTTACGTGGAAATATCAGTACGACGACAAAGGTCGCCCCACCGAAGCCGTGTATTCAAGCGAGATGAGCAAATCTAGCCAGCGTCAGACCTTCCACTACCGCGAAGGTTTATTTACCGCAAATGACGGTGTACTTTTAGAGGTAAAATTTTACATTACCAAAGATAAAGTCGGCTACCGCGACGTGTATTCCTACGACGATAAGGGCGTTTGCACGAAATCTATGCGTTTTCGCATTGATGACAGCATCGAAAAGAAAGAAGAATACAAGTACGATGCGAATGGCAAACTGAGCGAAATTGCGGTCTTTGGCGGTATGGAGTTCGATGAAAAAACAGCAAAACTGGTGAGCAAAAAAGTCTTTACCTACGACGACAAAGGCAATCTCACAAGCGAAGCAGAGACCAATGCAAAAAATCAACTCACCTCCAAGCTCGTCCACACCTACGATGCAGACGGGCGCGTAACGGAAACAAATGTTTCTTCTGGCAAAAAACCACCTGTGAAGCCTGTAACGGTGCGGAAGTATGTGTATGCGCTGTTTCCGTAATTTTTTGTGAATCTTTTTGTGAAACCATTCTGTGAAACCTTTCCGTGAAATCTTTCCGTGAAACCCGTTCTACGCTTCAGAAAGCGTAGGACGGGACAGATACAAGGTGTAGCTTGCTTTTGGAGCGGGCTACACTTCGTTTTTTTATTTACCCATTTTTCCTCGCACATTATGAAAACCCTGATAAATACTTGTTTTGTGGCGATAATACTTTTTATTCAACTCCCAGCATACGCTCAAGAACAGCCAATAGTACAAGAACACAGTACCCAAGCGACCTTGAGACTTCCTAAGAGCCTTGAATCTGCTTACAAAACCGTTACTGAATTATCTATCGTTTCCACCTACGCAACAGTACATTCAACCTCGTCCAATGCCCTTGATTCTCTCTCTCGGAAGGATGATTCTGCAATTATCGTTACCGCTCTTTCAACATCCGATGTAGGAATTGGCGGAAAATTGTGGGTTACCGAGCAAACTGTGATAAGGGCTTATTTGAATATGGGCTTAAATCTTCAGCTTGGTTTACCAGTGAACATAGATCGCGGACAGATCTATGCTCCATACCAACGTACTGTTCAAAATACCTCGTCAATTGATGCAATTTTTTATCCTGGAGTATCTAATAATTCAAGCCTTAGTGCTTCATTGAGTATAGAAAAACATATCTTTCCTCGCCGTACAATATCGCCATTTTTGGGAGTGGGAATTGATGTGAGTGTACGATTTAGCCAATTGATACGAGGAAATACTCAATCCAAAAGATTTACTGATTCAACATATTTTACGAATGCTCCTGCCGCTTCATACCAAACTACTTCACAAAGCAGTTCAGGTGAGCAATCATTAAATTTTATTGATTCGTACAAGATTGGAGGTAGCGTATTTGCTGGAGTTGAATATTTTGTTTTGCCTTCGGTTTCACTTTCTGCACAGGTCGGTGTCGCTGCAGGTGTACGATTAGCTTATCAACTTGGCATCAATAATTCAACAACAGTTCCCAATCAAACCGTTCTAAATCCCAATCAAAATGTTTATTCAAATCAGCAAATCAAGGTAAATCCTACCATTGGATTTGAGGGCAATACGTGGTTCGGAATTTCTGGGCTGGTGTATTTAGGAAGAGGTGCTGCTAAAGAATTTGAGAATGCTTTTCTCAGCATATTTTCATCTTGGTAAAACTTGAATTCAAGAAGTATCTCCCGCATTTTTCATAAATTTGCGCATGACAGCAACACCAAACAATTCTCCCACACATTTCCAAAAGTAAGTATGGAACGCATCACCATTCGCCCCGAGCAATGCGGTGGTCGCCCGTGTATTCGCGGTATGCGCATTCGCGTCATTGATGTGCTTGAATTGCTTGCAGGGGGCTTGAATCCTGAGCAAATTCTGGAAGAATTACCCGACCTTGAGCGCGAAGATATTCATGCGTGTTTGCAGTATGCGGCAAAACAACTTGATTTTGCGGTGGTTGCAGTATGACGTTTTGGATTGACCAACAACTCTCGCCAGCACTTGCTTCATGGTTGCGCACAGAACACAGCCTAGATGCCGTTTCCGTGCGCTCTTTGGGCTTCCATAATGCCGATGATAAAAATATTTTCTTTGCTGCACAGAAAATAGGTATAGTTGTCATTACCAAAGACCGTGATTTTGTGCAGCTTGTAGAGCAGTTTGGTATTCCACCGCAAATTCTTTGGATTTCTTTTGGAAACACCTCAAATGCAGTCATCAAGAGTGTTCTAAGCAAGGCACTACCACAAATTCTACCGCTTATTGAACGCGGTGAACAAATTATTGAACTTCGTCAAAAATTTTGAATTATGACCGACCTCACCATCAAACAATCCACACGCAAACGCCTCAGCGAAATTGACCGCGACCTCGCCGAACTCCGCTCCACGCGCGACGGCTTAAAAGCTCGTTGGAAGGTGGAAAAAGAAGCGATTCAGCGCATTCAGGGCTTGAAAGCTGCCATCGAACTCTCCAAAAACGAGGCTGCCGAATACGAGCGGCAAGGCGACTTGGGCAAAGTGGCGGAAATCCGCTACGGGCGCATGACGCAGCTTGAAAAAGAAGTCGTAGAAGCAAATGAGGCTCTGAAAGCCGCACAACAACAAGGCACAATGCTCAAAGAACAAGTTGATGCCGACGACATTGCCGAAACCATTTCGCGCTGGACACGCATTCCTGTTCAGCGAATGCTGGAGACCGAGCGGACAAAATTACTCAAAATGGAAGAGCGTTTGCACGAGCGCGTGATTGGGCAGCAAGAAGCGGTGCGGGCTGTGAGCAATGCCATTCGCCGCGCACGGGCGGGCTTGCAGGACGCGAATCGTCCCATCGGTTCGTTTATTTTCTTGGGAACAACAGGCGTTGGCAAAACCGAGCTTGCACGCGCGTTGGCGGAGTTTTTGTTTGACGACGAGCAAGCAATGGTGCGCCTCGACATGAGCGAGTACATGGAAAAACACGCCGTCTCCCGCATGATTGGTGCGCCACCCGGCTACGTCGGCTACGATGAAGGCGGACAGCTGACCGAAGCCGTGCGGACACGCCCATACTCGGTAATTTTGTTTGATGAAATCGAAAAGGCGCACCAAGACGTGTTTAACGTGCTGTTGCAGGTGTTGGACGACGGTCGCCTCACCGACGGCAAGGGGCGCGAAGTGAATTTTCGCAATACGATTATCATCATGACCTCCAACATCGGCACAGAAATCATCCAAGATTCCTTGCAAAATCTGGATGACCGCAAAAGTCAATTCGAGCTTGAAGAAACGCTGGATAAAGTGCGCGACAAAGTGGTAAACTTGCTCAAAACCCGCGTCCGTCCTGAGTTCTTTAACCGCATTGACGACGTAATTTTGTTCCGTCCGCTTATGCGAAAAGATGTGCGCAGCATTGCGCAGGTGCAGATAAAACGCTTGGAAGAACTGATGAAGGAAACCGCATTGACACTAGATATTACCGATACTGCGCTTGATTGGCTCGCGGTTCACGGCTACGAAATAAGCTACGGAGCGCGTCCCTTGAAGCGGCTCATTCAGCGAAGCATCGCCGACCCGCTTGCAATCAAGGTCTTGTCGGGCGATATTGTTTCTGGCGACACCGTGCAGGTAGATATGAACATGAATGGTGAATTAGGAATCACAAAAGCATGAAACAGCTCATCAATGCTGGTCTATATCAGAATCCTCGCACTTTTTCCCTCATCCCCCGCCTTCTCTCAGTGGGAGAAGGAGCTAAGAAAGAGGAAATTGGGCGTATCCAAAGCCCTCTCCCTCTGGGAGAGGGTTGGGTGAGGGATAACAGCACAAAATTTCTTTTGTGCGCAATCTGCATCATTGCCCTTTTTTCCATGCGCAGCGTTGCACAAGATTCCTCCAACGCAAGTATTTATCGTGGTCCGACGGTACAAAAAGCGAATGAACTCCCCGATAGCATCTTTGCAATTCTCTCGGCATCGGGCGCGAAAAGCGAGTATTTCTCAGGCTTGAAGCGGCGCACGGAAACAACAATGACAACGCTTCCCTCCCGCGTAAAAATCATGCGCATCACCGAGAGAAATGTACAAAATGGTGATTTCGCAAACCCGAATCCGCAAGCAAACGTGCGCCTTTCAGCGATTGTGCTGGATGGCTTGGGAAATTTTCTACCGAGTTTGCACAATGATTCCGCGCATCAATTCTTGCTTGTGGCAGAATGCGTGAAAATGAAAAGCCAGACTGCACCCACATCGCAAGCACTTTCCGCGCTCGGCATTCAAAGCATTCGTGAGCAATCATTGTACAATTCCAGCGACCTCAGCATCGCGCTCTGTACCGACAAAGCGGGATATATGCAGCGTTTCGGGGCGCAAACGGAAGTGGCGTATCAAGCATTTTTCTCGGCATTTGGTGCAAATGTTGAGAAAATCCGCGTCCAATACGACCACCGCATAGCAACGGATTCGCTGGCAATGAAAGGCGAAACCGCGCCAAATCTGGGCTTGACTGCCCTCTACAAAGCAAGCTACAAAGCGGCTTCGCTCTTGAAATACTCCGAGCGCAAGCACAAAGCTCTCGTCATTCTTTCGGGCGGCGCAGACGATGCCTCGATTGTCTATACCTTGCGCGATGTGCTAGAAGTGGTGCGGGCTTCAGGCATTACCGTCTATGCGATTGCACTCGGTTCGGGCGCGGACACCTACGCGCTGCGCACAATGGCACATAGCTCTGGCGGTCGGTTTTATGCGGTGGATGAGGTTTCTTTCGGAAATGCTTCGTCAAATATTACGCGCGAACTTATTGCCGTATTGCAGGAAATTGCCAATTCATACAAAGTTTTTTATGAAATCACGCCGAGCGTGAACACCGCATCAAATCAAGATTCTTCGAGTGATTTTTGTGCTGAATCGGATATTGCACTTACCTTGACGAGCAATGTACAACATACTTCAACGCAAAGAATCCGCGAAGCCGCACCGTATCTTGCTGCGCAGGATGCGTATTTTCCCAAGCATCAAATTATTGCCACCTTTGCCCCGCTTTCGGCAACGATTCAAGACGACTACGAAGGTCTTATTTCCACGCTTGGCGAGACCTTGAAAGATAATCCAACGAAGGTGATTGAACTCATCGGACATACCGACCAAACAGGCAACGACGAAAATAACCGTAATTTTGCCCTTCGACGGGCGCAAGCCGTGAAGCGGTATTTGCTACTTATGGGCGTGAATCCCGCACAAATACGCCTTCGCAGCGTCGGGCGCGAAAAGCCGATTTTTTACTTTGAAAAGGAAGACTGGAAATCCCGCGCTAACAGGCGTGTGGAATTACGTTGGCTTGACCCCTCGCTTGTGCCGTTTGAAATTTTTGCCCAAGTTGTCTCCACCGAAGAAGACGCAATGCGCCTCGAAGCGGAATGGAACGGGCGTGGTTACGAAGCGTACTACGAGGCGTTTCTCATCAATCGCATTCCCGTCTATCGCCTGAAACTCTGGGGCTTCCCGACGCTGGAAAGCGCGGAAAAAGTCAAGCGTGAGCTTCAGGAAAAATATCGGTTGCGTTTGTCGGTTCAGTAAATGCACACAAAATTGCGTTAATCATTGCGTATAGAAAGATTACACAGCTCAAATCTCATTAACGCAAGAATTTTTTTTTATCATACCACTTCTGCAAAAGGAAAAAGAGCAAGAGACCTTTGTACACGACAAAACTTCTTCAGCAGTGGCACAGACATTCTTGTCTGTGGGTGTTGGTGCGGGATTCAGGGGAGAAACACAGACAGGAAGTCTCAAGCCACTAAAGCCTGATTCTACGAGCTTTTCAGAGGTTTTGTCGTGTACAAAGGCAAGAGACAGAGCAATCCAATCTCTCGCCACAAAATGCTTTTTTTCCCTACGTCCGAAAGATACAGCAAAAAAAAACGGGGTCTCACACTCAGCAAAATGGCTGAAGGTGAGACCCCGTATAGTTTAGAGAAACATCATTCGAGAACGGTATTCATCAATATCAAAGGCAACGAGGCGATAGAATGATGTCGAAGGGAACCTTGATTTATTGCACGAAACGAATCGGAATTTTCACAATGCTGTTCACGGGCTTGTTATCGCGGTATGCGGGCGTGAAGCGGCATTTTTTTACGGCATCGAAGGCAGCAAGAGTAAACTCATTTTCTTCGATATTGCTTGCATCTTTTACAAAATTTAAGCTCATAATGCTTCCTTCTGCATTCAGATACGCAATCACATCAATTTGAGCTTCTCTGCCTTGAAGCAGTGCGGGCATCGGGTATTGCAAATGCTTCGTCAAATCGGTCTTATTGATACTTGCCGGAACGTAGGTGTATTGTGTAGATTCCGGAAGAATCGCTTTTTGCTGCACAGGTGCGGTGGACTCGCTATTCGCACGTGGCGCATTATTGCTATATGCTGCAAGAGGAAGGGATGTATTTCCAGAATGTTTGCTGGATTCTGCTTCTTGCGCAACAACGGATGAGTGTACGCCGAGGAAAGAACTTGCTGCAAAAAACGCGGCAACAAGAAGACGAGAAAAACGCGATGGCGTTTGTGCGGGTGTTTGTACGCCAGAGAGGCGACGGCTGGGGGAAAACATCAAGGGATTCATACGAACCTCAGTATAGTGAAACAAGTGATTATGCACCAGTGAGAGTGCATACATGATATGGTTGGGCGCGTTATCAATTTGGTGCGCTACCGTAACTCACAGTACAAATATACGAGGATGATTATGAATATTCGATGAATTGAACATTAACAATGAGCGTAATTACATTTTCAGCGAAATTTCGCTAACAGACAATTTATACTTTTCTCTAAACAATCAGCTTTACTTCGTCATTGCCTCGAAATCACGCCAGTATTCGGGATATGATTTCGCTACACACGCTGGATTTTCGATAACAACATTCGGCACACGCAAGCCGACAAGTGAAAAGCACATTGCAATGCGATGGTCGTCGAAGGTAGGAAGCTGTGCGCCGTGCAGTGCCTGTGCGCTTGGTTCAATGACGAGTGCATCGCCTTCGGTGTACGCTTTTCCGCCTAAACGCTCAATGTTTTCTATCACAGCAGCAATGCGGTCGGATTCTTTATAGCGTAAATGCTCAATATTCCGCAAAATACTTTTTGTTTCGGCGAATAGCGCGATAACAGCAACCGTAGGAACAATATCAGGACACGTATTCATATCACGCTCAACACCGCGTAAAGTCTTACTTCCTTGTACGCGCACGCCGCCTTCGGTCAGCCACGTAATTTCCGCACCAAAATCGCGCAGAATATCAATAATTTCGCGGTCGCCTTGCAAAGAATCGTGTACCACATTCCGCACCGTAACGTCGCTGGCGCAAATAGCCGCCGCCGCGAGCGGATACGAAACGGCAGAATAATCTCCCTCCACCGTGTATTCATGCTGCTTGTAGTGCTGCCCGCCTTCGATACGGTAGCCAGAGGCTTCCTCGTGAATCACAATCCCTGCTTGCCGCATTTGCGCTATGGTCATATCGGAATACGATTTTGAAGCAATTTCACCTTCGCAGCGAATATGTGTTGTTCCCTCCAGAAGCGGCGCAATGAGCAGCAATGCCGAGAGAAACTGTGAAGATTTCGACGCATTTACTGTTACCGTACCGCCACGCGTCAAGGTTTTGGTAATGCGAATCGGCAAGAAGCCGTGAGAAGACTGCAGTTCCGCGCCAAGCTCCTGCAATGGTGCGATAAGCTCTTGCATCGGACGCTGACGCATGCGCGACGAGCCGTCAATTTCGAGAAAGCTCTCCACGCCACCAGCAAGCGAAGACTCTGCAAGTGGCTGTACTGCTGCAATTGCGGTCAGAAGACGTGCGCTGGTGCCAGAATGGTGAATGTCAATTGTTACTGGAAAACGAGGAATGAAGCGCTTTCCGCTAAATTCCACCCGCTCAATCAGACGTTCCTGCTCAACAATGTTCGCCTCAAAGCCCATTGCTTGCAAAGCTGCCAGCGTCAGCGTCGTATCATCGCTGCGAAGCGGCGAATGCACGAGCGCAGTTTTTTGTCCTTGCAATGCTGAAAATGCAGCGATAATCAAAGCACGATGTGTAAGGCTTTTGGAGGTCGGAACAGAAAGCGTTCCTGCAAAGCGAGAAGGCGTGATGTGGCGTAATTCCATCGGTGAACGGGAAAGAAATGGGTGGAAGAAGAACAGATTTTATCGTAGAAGTTTTTTTGTATGGGATGTATTCAATGTTGAATCCAAGACAGGCAAAACATGCTTCAAATGGTATATTTGCTACCTTAGAGTTCAGCTAAAGTACCATTCTCATGCAAAACATTTGGCTCAATAAAAGCAATCATGTCCGTAGGATGATGAAAAAGTGGTGCATCGTTTTCTGCCTTCATCATATAGTAGTGCAAACCTTTGGGAGATGGTACTTCTTGACCACTCTCAATCAAACCTTCAAAGTGAAATTCGAGAGCTTCCTTCATCATTTCCAATACTTCCTCTACCGTCGCGCCCGTTGTACCGCAGCCTTCCACATCGGGGCTGTAAGCGGCGTAATTGCTTGGTGCTTTCTCGATGATAATTGTATATGCGTACATTCTTCGCGCTCCTGTTATTTTTTGAGACCTGACTTTTTCAAAATATTATGCTCTGTCCCTTTTGGAATATCATCGCTAGGATGCCCCGGAACAGTGATAACATGAGGGTTTTGAGGATGTCTGAACTGACGATGACTACCCTTTTGTCGTTGGATTGTCCAGCCATGTTGTTCCAGAAGCCTGATAATGTCAATTACCTTCATAATTTAGACTGCCTGTGTCAAATATGGCTTTTTATCGTGCATTGCTGCGGCGTACTCGAATGCTTGTTTGTGCAAATAGAGGTCGGCGAGGCTCGTAATTTCCTTCTTTTGCTCGCCATCTTCGGTAAAAAGTCCTAAATATTTTTTCGGAGTGTTGAAGTAGAAACGGCATATTTGCTGCTTTGTATTGCCATCGAGCAGCACATTGAAATAATTGAGTGTGTCTTTCGGCTGGACGCGCTCTGGCTTCACAACATCGTAGAGCAATGCCCGCACAGTATAGAAGCCTTCCCATTCCTCAGCCGTTGTGACAATCTCTTTTGCGGCGGAAGCCGCTTGATTACTTGCTTCTGATGAAACCGCGCCGTTGTTCACTTCGAGAGAATGTTGCTCTTGCGCCGCGCCAGACTGTGAAGTTTTCAGGGCTTGATGAACTTTATTTTGAATGAGGTTGTGCAATGATTTTCTTACAATACCCCGCATAATATCAATGTTCTTCGTAGTTACTTTTGCGTTGGCATCGCTGGCATTGATAAGAAGGCGCACAAACTCGTCGGTTGGAGTTTCCAATTGCCGCACCAAATACGCTTTCACGCTTTCGGAATACTTCAGGTGATTGGCGGTTTCGGCGAGATTATCCAAGTTCAGAAATTCCCGCGTAAAGTGCTTCAATTCTTCAATCATAATCAGCTCCGGCTTGGTGAAATCAATAACAAAAAACGGGGAATCGTCTAAAACATTCGGATTATCGCTATCGGTATAAAAAAGATACCGAATGCCATCGGTAAGAATAGCAATTTTACAGGCAGTGAGCGCAGTGAAATAACGAAAAAGCTGCGAGGAATGGTCGCGCTCCAATTTTGCACCAGGCATTTTGCATTCCATGATAAACGCCAACTTTCCTTCCTTAAAGAGCGCGTAATCAACTTTCTCGCCTTTTTTCAAGCCAATATCCGCAACAAATTCTGGCACAACTTCAAAAGAATTGAAAATATTCCAACACAAAACGTAATGCAAGAAAGGCAGCACCAGAGCGTGTTTCGCGGCTTCTTCCGTAGCACATTGCTTGGCGTAGGTTTTGATGTGGTTTACCAAACCATGCACATTGCGCTCGATTTGTTCTTCGATGGTTTCTGGTTTCATAGAATGAAGCAAAAAAATTCAGGAATGAGTTTGCAGTACCAATCAGTACCAATCAGTACCAATCAGTACCAATGCACAAACAATGTTGTCGTGAATTGAAGTGTTGTATGGACAACAAATATAGCAAAAACGAGAAAAGTCGCGTTGCACAATGTATCACTGTACTTCCTTTTTTGCTTTGAACGTTTTCTGCAATAATCCTACACAACCCGCACCACAACAAAGGTCATGTCATCGTTCAGAGGCGCACCGCTCGCCCACGTTTCCGCGTGCTGAATGCAATGCGTGATAATTTCCTGCGCTGACATCCCCGCAACGCTGGCACAGGCTTCTTTGGCAATATCGTAGCCTAACACTTCGTCCTGCGCATTGAAGCGTTCAGGAAAACCGTCGCTCATTAAAATCAGTGCATCGCCGCGTAGAAGCTCGATTTCGCGGTCTTCGTAAGGAAAATTCGCCATTGTGCCGAGTGGCATTGATTTCAGCAAAACCTCTTCTATTCTGTTTTCTTGCGCCCGAAACACGAGCGCGGACGGCATTCCTGCATTCGACAGCAATACGCGCATTCCCTGAAGACTAGGTTTTATGCGGGCTACCGCCAATGCCATAAACATTGACCGTAAATTCATGCGCTTCAAAATTGGCGAACTTGGCTTCAAGACATTCGCCGAGCCGCTTATCGTCTCGTCTTGCGCAATCACCGCGAGCAAACTTTTTGTTGCCGCGACCATTGTTCCAGCTTTTACGCCGTGTCCAGTGGCATCGCCAATAGCAATGGTGAGCATTCCACCTGGCGCAATGAAGTAATCGTAGTAATCGCCGCCCACTTCGGTTGCGGTTTGCATGAACATTGCAATATCCAAGCCTTGTACACTTGGCATGGTCTGAGGCAGCATAGAAAGCTGGAGTTTGCGAGCGTCTTCGAGTTCTTGGGTTTTGCGGTCGTTGTCGGCTTGGAGGACTTTGCGCTCTACTTCCCGCGTAATTGCTACATCGGTGAGGGTTTGTACCTCGACGAGCTTTCCCGCAAGTTCGTTATTGGTTGCAGCAATTTTCCGCGACATAAAGATTGACATTGCGAGTGGAATGCTGAAAAAACTGATAACAACAAGGATGGAGCCGTTGAAAGGCAAGGTAATGTACGTATTTTCCGCAAGAATTGCCAGCCCCAAGCACATCGCAAAACAAAAGCCGCCAAACCCCAGAAGCCACGCCCCAGCTTGTTTGCGAAGAATTGCGCGAATGACAATCCGCATAATGTCGGCAAAAATAATTGCCATAAACAGCAAGAATGCACGATTGCCCGTCTGCAAAAAAGGAATAACGGCAGAACCCCAAAATAGCGGGATTGGCGAAAAGCCTACGAGCCAAATACCTATCGGGCGTTTGGTGGAAAACATTGCATAGAAAAAGCCTAGACACGCGATAAAACCAAAGATGAGAATGTATTGATTGAAAAAAAGCAGCCACGTCAGCAATTCCACGTGATATTCAAACCACTTTTCCGCCACGCGCACCGCAAAGTGCCACGCAATGCTGCCTGTAAACAAACTATACAGCAAATGCGCCCTCCAGCGCGTGAAAATGAGCAAATTGATGTGCAGAAAGCACAGAGCCGCCATACCGCCCACGATAAGCAGCATAAACGTGTACCAACTATCCTGCGAGCGGAAGTTTTCTTTAAGCAGACGAGCAGTGGCAAAATCCATGTTGAATCCTACAACGTTGCGGCTTGCAATCCAGCGACGATACCGCTCCCACGTCCATGTATCCGAGTAGCGCACCGCAATCGTGTGAACATCATTCGGCGTGGGACGCAGCATGAAGTACAGCAAGGCGTGGTCGCCGAAGGGACGCATAGTTTGTTCGTTTGCGCGGGTTGCGGCGGGCGTACCGAAGTTGCCCAATAATGTGCCATCCACGTAGATTTCCGACGCGCCACGATGCCCTAAATCCAAGCCCACAAGCTGTGTGTAAGCGGCAGAATCTGTCCGAAACCGCGTACGAAACCAGCCAATATTTTTCCAATCCTGCTCTTTCAATGAATCCAAAATAAACACCGAAGCACCAACAACTTTCCACGCGCTATCTTGAAAGTCTGCCGACGCAAAAAGCTCATGATTACTGGGTTCGTCGCCTGCAAAATATCGCCAGGGTATTGTCGAAAGGGAAGACGTGGTTGTGTTTAACGTTGCCAACGTAAAAAATGGTAGCTTGCTGACATCAAGGTTTTGTGAGGTCTGCGGCATTTGCAGTCCGACATTGGTAGAAGCACCAGCACCGGCGCGAGCAGAGTCAGACACAAAAGCAAGTAACCATGCGGCAAAGAGCAGCATAGCGATTGTACATGACCGAAGGAATTGTTTCATTGATTGCATAGTTTTTTTCATACATCCTCAGGATTGATGCCGAGTGCAAGCAGTTTTGCTGCTAGACGTTCAGCGCGTTCACGTTCTTGTGCGGCAACGATAGTTGCTTGCTCTGCACGAGATTTTTCCTCATCTGCACGAGATTTTTCCTCATCTGCACGATGCTTTTCCTCTTCGGCTCGCTTACATTCTCGTTGCCCACGCTCGCGTCCTGTGGGTAGGAGTTCGTGCGTTGCGGGGTCGCGCCAGCGTAGCCACGTATCCCATCGGCAATCGTACTCGCCTTCCCACAGAACAAGCTCCAAATCAAGCTCCGCGCTCATAAAGACCACATCCGAATACTCGGTTTTGTACAATTCTACTTCTTCATAATTCAAATGCTTGCTCCCATTCCCGCGAAGGCGATAGGCTTCAAAAACGTTGCGGTCCACATCATGCAAAATATACTCCGGAACCCGCAGTACATCTTGATAAATCTCTTTTTTGATGCCTCTATCGTTTGCTTTGGTGCTGTCCGAAAGCAGTTCAATAACGAGATTTGGCGAGCGTCCTTCTTGCCACATCACCCACGATTTTCGGTGCGTCGCACGTGGCTTCGTGCCAAGCGCGACGAAGAAATCTGGTGCGCGGAAACTCTGCTTTTCTGCCTGTTCCAAGCTAAAATACATCGCCAAATTCCCGTGAATGGCAACATCTTTCCTGCCAAGATCGTTGTAATAATGCGTCAGCGTTTGGATGAGCAAGGTCATTTGCGACAAGTGTTTTTCTGATTCCGTTGGTTCTCCGTCAGAGTAGGGCAATTCATCTTCGAGCGGAGGCATTTCGATGCCGCCCGGTAACATTGTACGGGGTTTCTTTTTCCATTCGGGTACGGAAGAATCTTGCTCAATACTTGATTCATGTATTGGCAATTCAAGTTCCGCAACCTCAGATTCTACGCTGTGTTCAATGAGATTTTCCATGACAATTTTCTTGGTTAATGGCATTGTTTCTATTCTCGTGTGGTAATCATTGAGGTATTCCCGCCCAAGCGGCTGTTATTACTAGCGCAGTAGCCGTCCGGCGGGTGGTGTGCAGACCGATTCACCCGCCGGACGGCAGCGTGTCTCCACTCCTCAGCCGCCCGACGGGAGAAACCGACAAACAAGCCCAAAAGATACAGCATTTTTCTCACCAGTGCAACGCACAAATGCGAACATTCCACAAATTTTTCCGTATTTTATGTGTTGTCCAAATCGCAGTTTATTGTTTTGCACTTTCACCGCTCACCTTTCAAGAAAATTTTCAAGGAAATACGCGCTATGAGCCTCACTTCTACGAGCATTCAACGCCCCGTGTTGTCTATCGTTATGTCCATCACGATTGTTCTTTTTGGCGTGATTGGCTTTCTTTTTCTCGGCGTGCGCGAGTATCCAAGCGTGGATACGCCTGTGGTGACGGTGCAGACCGCCTACGCGGGCGCGAACCCTGATGTGATTGAGGCGCAAATTACCGAGCCTCTGGAGGAGGCACTGAGCGGGATTCCGGGCTTGCGCTCTATCAAATCCACCAGCCGCGAGCAGCGTAGCGTCATTACCGTTGAGTTCACGCTTGAAACCGACCTCGAAACCGCCGCCAACGACGTGCGCGACCGCGTATCGCAGGCGGTGAGCCGCATTCCGCAAGATGCAGACCGCCCCATCGTCCAAAAAGCGGATGCTGACGCGGTGCCGATTGTATTTCTCAATATCAAAAGCTCGAAGCGTGATTTATTGCAGCTTTCCAAAATTGCCAACGATGTTTTTAAGGAAAATTTCCGCTCTATTCCGGGCGTTTCCGAAGTACAGATTTGGGGCGAGAAGCTCTATGCTATGCGCCTTTGGCTCGACCCGCAACGCCTCGCTGCGTACCGCCTCACCCCGCAAGATGTCCGCGCCGCGCTCCAACGCGAAAACGTAGAATTGCCCTCAGGGCGCATCGAGGGGAACGTTACGGAACTCACCATGCGGACGATGGGGCGCATCAATTCGTTGGATGAATTTAACAATTTGGTGGTGCGCGAAATTGATGGCAAAAAAGTTCGCCTTATGGATATTGGCTATGCCGAATTAGGCGCGGAAAACTATCGGACGCTGCTTCGCCGCGACGGTGTGCCAATGGTTGGAACGGTTCTTATTCCTCAGCCCGGGGCGAATTACGTGAAAATTGTGGATGAATTTTACCGCCGTTTGGAAACGCTGAAAAAGAATGCTCCCGCAGATATTGAACTCGGCATCGGCTTCGACCAAACCAAGTACATTCGTAATTCCATTACCGAAGTAATTGAAACCCTCGCCATTGCGTTTGTCCTCGTCGTGCTGATAATTTTCCTTTTCCTCCGCGACTGGCGTGCTACCTTGATTCCTGTGCTGGCAATTCCCGTTTCGCTCATCGGCGCGTTTTTCATCATGTACATTTCCAATTTTTCCATCAATATCCTCACGATGCTCGGAATCGTGCTGGCTATCGGGATTGTGGTGGATGATGCGATTGTGGTACTGGAAAATATTTATGCAAAAATTGAAACAGGAATGGACGCAAAGCAAGCAGCCGTGCTGGGCGCAAAGGAAGTGTATTTGGCGGTGTTGGCAACCACCGTCGCGCTTGCAGCCGTGTTTTTGCCCGTTGTGTTCTTGCAAGGCGTTACGGGAAGGCTCTTCCGCGAGTTTGGCGTGGTGATGGCGGGTTCGGTGGTGATTTCCGCCTTTGTCGCGCTCACGCTTACGCCCATGATGTGTTCGCGCCTCCTGAAACGCCACAAGACGCGAAGCCGCTTCTACGAAGCAACTGAGCCGTTTTTTGTAAACATGACTGAAAAATATCGCGCTGGATTGGCAACGTTTATGCGGCATCGCTGGCTAGGTTTTGTGGGAATGGCGGTATCACTGGGCTTAATTGTGCTGTTTGTTTCGCTTTTGCCGACCGAAGTCGCGCCGCTCGAAGACCGCTCTGGCTTGCGTCTCGCGCTCACCGCGCCCGAAGGCACGTCGTTTCAAGCAATGGACGAAATGATGATAACGATGGGCGACACCGTGCGCTCCTACGTGCCAGAAAGTGAAGCAATTATCGCCGTTACCACGCCCGGACTTGGCACAGGCGCGACCAATTCAGGCTTTGTGCGCATTATTCTCCCCGACCCCGACAAACGCGACCGCACTCAACAAGATATTGCTGCAATGCTTTCGCAAGTAGCGCGGCGGCGCAACGAGGCGCGTGTGGCGGTGCTTCAAGAGCCGACTATTTCGACAGGCGGACGCGGGCGCGGGCTGCCGCTTCAGTACGTGCTTCGCGGGCAGAGCATTGAGAAACTACGTGCCATTTTGCCAAAATTTCTTGATGAAGCCCGCAAAAATCCAAAGTTCGACGTGGTGGATGTCGATTTGAAATTCACCAAACCCGAAGCAATTATTGACATTAAGCGCAATGAAGCGCAGTCGCTTGGCGTTTCGACGCTGGATATTGCTGGAACGCTGCAAGCTGCTTTTTCTGGGCAACGCTTCGGCTATTTTCTCTACGATGGCAAACAGTATCAAATCATCGGGCAAGTCGGCAAGCGCGACCGCGACGCGCCTGTGGATGTGCGCTCGCTCTACGTCCGCAACAACGCGGGGCAGCTTATTCAAATGGATAATTTGATTTCCATTCGAGAACAAAGCGCGACCCCGCAACTGTACCGCTTCAACCGCTCCGTTGCGGCAACGGTTTCCGCCAGCATGGCGCGTGGTTACACGATTGGCGAAGGCATTCAAGTAATGGACGAGGTTGCGAAAAAAGTGCTGGATGAAACCTTTACAACAGGTCTGGACGGCGAGGCGCGTGATTTGGCAGAGAGTTCGTCGAGTTTGTCGTTGGCGTTTATTCTCGCACTCGTTTTGATTTACCTCGTGCTGGCAGCGCAATTCGAGAGCTTCCGCGACCCGCTTATTATCTTGCTGACCGTGCCGCTCGCTTTGGCTGGTGCGCTTCTTAGCTTGTGGTATTTCAATCAAACGCTGAATATTTTTAGCCAAATTGGAATTATCATGCTGATTGGCTTGGTGGCGAAAAACGGTATTTTGATTGTGGAATTTGCCAACCAACGCAAAGCGCACGGACTGTCCATTGCCGATGCCGTCCAAGAGGCAGCCGTAGAGCGGCTTCGACCGATTTTGATGACAAGTATTGCCATGGTGTTGGGAACGCTTCCCATTGCGCTCGCACTCGGCGCAGGCGCGGAAAGTCGTGTTTCGATGGGCATTGCAATTATTGGCGGGCTAGTATTTTCAACGTTCCTAACCTTGTACATCATTCCCGCGCTCTACACCTACATCACGGGAAAGGGTGTTTCGGTGGCGTTTGCGCAAGAGGCAAATCCAGCGACGGCAACGCACAAAAACGTCGAAACAGCGCATGAAACCTTGTAAAAATGTCTCTACCGTCGTACATTTCGAGCAACAAAAAGCCCCAGATGATTATATGTTCATCTGGGGCTTTTTTCATTTCTCCTCGAAGCATTTTGAGGATTGACAGGATGTTGAGGATAAAGATTTAAGGATAAAGATTTAAGGATAAAGAAACGTCCTCAACATCCTGAAAGTCCGGGCTTCATCCGCGTTCCAAATACTTGTTGCTTCATTCAAGAATCGTGTATTTAGCGTTTCTCAATCGGCGCAATCGCAGGTATAATCTCGTTTTGCTCCGACATCATGCGTGGCTCTTGCGTAGAAAACGCATTGGAGAGCATTCCTTTTGCCGACGCTGCTGGGAACACGCCTGTTTGAATGTATTGCAATGCCGTGCGAAGGTAGGTTTCTTGCGCATCGCCGAAGTCGCGATCTACGGGGTCGGTGAGAACACGGTCAGGCTGGAAGCCATCCAAAAAGTTTGCTTCGCCGCGTGCATTGGTGAATTTGAACGCGATTGGCTGCAACAAATACCCAGATTTTTCATGCAAAATAGAATATGAACCAACGGCTTTCCCGAAGGTTTTTGTGCCAATCAGCACCACATTGATAAACGGCTTGAGCGCATTGATAGTGAGTTCGCTAGCAGAGGCAGAGCCGCCATTGACAAGGAAAATCACGCGCTGTAAGCGGAGTGAACTCGGCAGAGAGGTCATGTTGATTGAGCGGTTATTGTTTTTGTAGAGGTCGTTGTGGGTATATTGCACGTAGGGTGTGCCTGAAAACTGCCCTGTAATCAAGCTGGAAAGCTGCCCTGCCGCTACGATGAAGCCGCCGCCATTCGAGCGTAAGTCCACGACCAATTCTTGTACATTCGCATCGCGCAAGGTCGCAAACGCGCTTGTTAGCTCGTCGCCAACCATGCCCGTAAAATTCACCAACGGGAAATACCCAACATTTTTTCCCGCAACGCTGAATACTTTCGTAAAGGGAATAGATTTTATTGTGAAGAACGCACGCATAAAACTCAGGGTGCGTCGGGTTTTGGTGGAATCTTCCACTTCCAAACTGAGCGAATTTCCCCATGCTTCAATAACTTTCCCATACGCTTCTGCACTCGAAGGAACGGGCTTCCCATCAATTGCCGTGATACGCATTCCACGCCGCAAGCCAGCAATATGCGCTGGAGAACCAGCAAATACACGTGTTACACGAAGATTCGTGTCGCTAAAATACCATGTCGCAAAACCAAACAGAGGATTTGCAATCGCGCCGCTTTGAAGCTGCTGCAAATATCCTCGCCCGTCCTTGACAATAAAACTAAAACGGTCGTCGGGGCGAGTAATGGTGCGATTGAGGAGCGAATCTGGCATAGGGAAATTCGTGAGCGATGGAACAAGATTTTTCGGAACGCGAGTATTCCAAAAATACATATCCAGCATTCCTGAATACAAAAAGTCGTTGATGTCAAGATTTGCTGCCTCCGTATTGCTTGTCAAGCCAGTAATGGTGCCGTCTTTGAACCAAGGCGTGGCTTTGTAGCTTGGCGGTGGCGGATTGAAAATATCGTTCAGTGCCGTGCAAGAATGCAGCAACAATGCCATGCAGCACACAGCAACAATAAAACCAGTTTTTTGAGCGACAGTATTGCGCCAAACACGAGATGTGACGCGCTCTGGAAGATGCAAGGATGTTAGCATAAAGGAAAGGGAGAAAATCAAAAGAGATGCAATTATTTTGGTAAACTACTTCGGTAAATTACGTTTTTTCTGAATGCTGGCAATGGGTAACTCATCGCTCATCGCGTGAGGCTCTCATTTCCTAATGAGGGTCTCACTCCGTCCCTCGTGCTTGGAAAAGTGAGACCCTTGCTTGAGAAGCGAGAACCTCACAAAGACTAGCGTGTAGCCTTTTCCAGCAAATACACAAACGAGCGATATTCCTTGCCGACCGCCGTCGTCATGCCAAGTTCGCAGGTTGGATTGCTGGAATAATACCCGTCAAAGGGGCGTTCACGCGCTTCGCGGGCTTCGAGCATGGTCGCGTTTGCTGTGAGTTCTGGTGCAATCAAGCCTCTGTCGCCCGCGAAAGCGCAGCAGCCAGCATTTATCGGCACAGTAGCGTTTTCCGAACACGCATTGGCAAGGTTTTGGAATTTCTCCGTCAAGCCCATTTTCATCACCGAACAGACGGGATGCAGCATCGCTGATTCCTTCAACGGCGTGATTGTACCGCGTTCCAAGAGCTTTGGCAAGAGTTCGTCGTGCGCGAATTCAATCGCATCCAAAATGCGAAGTTGTTGGAATTTTTCAAGCAATTTTGGGCTGTCCGCCAAGTCTTTACCAGCGTTGCGGAAGGTGTACGTGCAGGAACTCGCATCGGTCAATATCGGCAATCGCCCGCCGTCCGACCAGTCCCACATTTCTTCAATCGTCGCACCAATCATGTCCAAATAGGCAGGTTTGAAGCCCTTCGAGGAGAAGGGAGTGCCGCAGCAAAACTGTGTGCTTGTTGGGGGAATCCAGAGCCGCACTCCTGCTCGCTCGGCGATGCGCACGAGCATCTCCACTTGGTTCACGCCTGTCTCGCGTCCGTATTCGCGCTCGCCGCCCATCATGCGAGTAACGCAAGCGGGGAAGTAGATAGCATCAGCTTTGGTGCGGCTTGTCGCGGGCAATTTTATCGGCGCGGCAATGTTTTTATTCCACGACGGCAATCGCGCACCTAACAAGTCTCCAACAAAATCACCAACTTTATTCAACACATCACCGCCGCCAAAGTCAGCAATGGTGCGCCCTGCGCGGACACCGAACTTGGCAACCGTTTCAGCAAAACCGAAGTTGCGGGCAATCGTGCGGGCGTTGTCTTGCGCGAAGTCTGAATGCTGCTTACCGCGTAAAACCTTGACTAAATCGCCGGTGTTGATATACACGGGGCAGTTCGTGGCGCACATTCCATCGGTGGCGCAGGTTTCCAAGCCGTAGTAATCGTAGTCGCGCTCCAGTTCCCATGCGGTAAAAGTCGCGTTTGCCAAATGAACTCCAGTGCGAGTTGCCTCGCGGAGGCGCGTAATTTCTCGGCGCACGACAATTCGCTGGCGTGGAGTGAGCGTGAGTCCTTGGCTTGGGCATTTGCTTTCGCACCAGCCACATTCGATACAATTATCCACTTCCTTTTCGACCTGCGGAATGGGCTTCAAATTCTGCACGTGAATTTTCGGATTGTCGTTCAAAATTACGCCCGGATTCACGATATTATGCGGGTCGAGCAGCTTTTTCAGGCGTTGCATAATCGAATACGCTTCCGCACCCCATTCCATTTCCACATACGGAGCCATGTTCCGTCCTGTGCCGTGTTCTGCCTTCAAGGAGCCGTCGAACCGCTCCACGACAAGCGTTGCGATGTCATCCAGCAAGCCTTCAAATTGCTGTACGTCGGCTTCCGTGTCAAAGCTCTGCGCGAGCGTAAAATGGAGGTTTCCATCCTTTGCATGACCAAAGACCACGCCTTCGGGGTAATTGTGCTTGATAAACAGTTCCTGCAACGCAATCACGCCGTCCGCAAGGTGTTCAATCGGAAAGGCAATATCCTCGTTAATTACCGTTGTTCCCGGACGACGCTTTGCCGCAACCACAGGAATTACGCCCTTTCGGAGCTTCCAAAGAATTGCTTGCTGCTTTGCGTCTTCGGTAAAATCCAGCATCGCTTCAAGCTGCAAACCAGCAATGACGGGTGTTCCAGCCGTGCGCAATTCCTTTAATTCATCTGTCGTTTTTGCTTGATATTCCACAAGCAAGGCTGCGCCTGTTGTTGGGAGCTTTTCGATAATTTCTCGCGGTGCGCCGTATTGGTCGCGCATGGCAGAAAGTGAGGCGTAGTCCATGAGTTCGAGCGCGGCTGCGCCAGAATCACGCAGGGCGACAATCGAAGCACACGCGCTGGCAACCGTCGGAAAAAAGAGTAGCGCGGTAGATTTCATCGGCAAATCAGGCACAGTATGAAAGCCCGCCTCAGCAATGAAGCCAAGTGTACCTTCCGAGCCTACCATCAAGTGGCGTAAAATCTCAATCGGCGTGTGGTAGTCCAAGAACGCATTTATTCCGTAGCCAATCGTATTTTTGATGCGATATTTGCGGCGAATTTTCTCTACAAGTGGCGTGTTTGCTTCGATTTCACGCTTTAATTCCATCAACCCTTCCGCAATCTCAGGCGAGGTGCGCTCCAACACAGCGTTTGCATCTGCATCGGCGGAGTCAAGCAGTACGCCGTTTGGCAGCATGAACTTCAAGGATTCAAGCGTGTGGTAGGAGTTTTGCACCACGCCGCAACACATTCCGCTTGCGTTGTTTGCCACGATGCCGCCAATCATAGCTGCCGACATGGAAGCGGGGTCAGGACCGATTTTTCGACCGTATTTTTTCAAATGTTGATTTACGCGCTCGCCAATCATGCCGGGTCCAACCCGCACCACTGCTCCATTGTCGAGAATGTTGATGTTGTCCCACGCGCCGCGCGTCATATCGACAATCACGCCATCGGTGATGGATTGCCCCGACAAACTTGTTCCCGCAGCCCGAAAACACAGGGGAATGCGGTGATGCTGCGCCCAAAGGAACAAACGCCGCACGTCGTCGAGCGTTTCAGGGCGCACGATTGCTTCTGGCACAAGGCGGTAGCAGCTTGCGTCGTGTGCGTAGGCGATACGCTCAATCGGCTGCGTGAGAATTTGGTCTTTGCGTAAAAATGTTTCGAGCGTTTGGCGAACTTGCTCAGTTGCAAGTGAGATTTGATGCGATGTTTGAGGTTCTACGGCGAGAGAAGAAGTATTTGTGAGCATACGGGCATAAAAATACGTGAAACGCAAGCAATTACGCCCGAAAGATAGGCATTCCTGCGCTGAAACGCAAGGGCATTCGGTGGTAGCATTCGGTGGTAGCATTTTTGCAAAAAAGTGTTTGCAAAAAAAAGTGAGACCCTCAATAAGAATTGAGAGCCTCACAGCATTTGTTTGGTATCGGTGTAAATTTACTTCTTCAAAAAGCCATCAATTTCCGACCAGATTTTTTGTTGAACGGCATCGGTCTCGAGAAAGACTTCGTGGTATGTTCCCGCAAGTTCGACGCGCCTAATGAGGCTTGGATACTGCTCTGCGAGCTTTTTTTGCGCATCCACCGAAACCAATTTATCGGTTTCTGCGCCGAACATCAAAACAGGTGTTTTTAGCTTCGCCATGTACGCAGAGTTGGTAAAATTATTGCAAGATTTTACGCCTTCATTTACCCATTGATTGGTCGCTGCACCAAGAGCTAGGCGGGGTTCGCGGTCAATAAACGCATGAAAACGATTGAAACGATTTTGGTCGTGCGTGATAACATTTCCCTCAAACGTGCGGTTTGCTTGGGAATAATCGCCACCCTCGCCAAGCACGTATCCTTGCGGGTTTGCGGATGCTGCCATTGAAATAATGCCCTTCAAAAATGCTGGCGCGGCGAAGTCAATAAGCGGCGCACCCGCAATGACGCGCTGAAATACGCCTTCATGCTCGGCAGCGTAGCGAATCACCAAACCGCCACCCATGGATTGCCCAACAATCACATTCTGTGCGCCTTGTGCGGGTTTTGCGAGATTCTGTACGAGGTAGTCTAAATCCTGCAAATAGTCATCAAAATTGCCAACATGACCTTTGCTGCGAGCATCAGGAATGAGGCGGTCGGACAAGCCTTGTCCTCGCCAATCCATTGCCCACACGTCGTAGCCACGCTTTTGCCATTCGGCAATTACTTCCAAATAGGCTTCGATAAATTGTGTGCGACCTGTCGTCAGAACCACCGTTCCTACGCTTGCTGTTGCTTGCGTAGAACCTTGATTTGATGCGGCTTTGAAGGAGGCATAGCGAATGCTTACGCCATCTTTTGCCCGAAACGTACCGACCGCGCCGCCTTGCGCCTCGATAGAAGGCAAATTTGGGTAATCAATTTTGGTAACTTGTCCGCCACCTGAACACGCCGTCACAACAAGGTTTACAGCGATTACGCACACGAGAAGAATATTGTTCATACCAGATTTGAGAATTGAAGTGAAGAAAGATTGAATGATGTACATGGTACAAAATTACGGCACTCACAGCCGGAAACATTTAACCTAAGTTAAATTCGACCAATCCAGCATGAATAGATGCTTTTGAGGTATTGTTGCGGTTGTAGAATGAGTGATGAGAGGCATTGGGCGAAAAAAATGGACTATTATGGATATCTATTTTTTTTACTTTTCTCATTATCTTGCTTTGCACCACAACACTCGAAACAGACACGGATGTTTTAACATCCTTGACAAAGATATCCTTTAGGACTTCCGCAAATGGCGCAAACAGGAGTGTCTGCGCTACTACTTGAGGCAGATTGTACGTGTCCTCGGTAGCACAGACACTCTTGTCTGTAACAGAAAACGAGCATTGTACAAAAGTCCTCTCCTTGATAAAGGAAGGCTCAAAAATTAAATGAATGAACTTCAGAAATATTTAGTGGCACAGACATTCTTGTCTGTGAGTGTTAGCGCGGACTTCAAGCGACAAACACAGACAAGAATGTCTGTGCCACTATTGACTTTGAACACTTAATTTTTTACCATTCCAAAGACATAAAGTGTCTGTCTGTGCTATCAAAAATAATTCTGTTCACAACCGTATTAAAAAAAATGCCGTATGGAAAAATGTTGTATAAAAAAAATCGTTTTCACCGTGAGAATGCGCCGTACTCTTATGGTTTTCTTGTGCATAAGCGCGTGGAGTATTTGCTTGCAACCCGCACAGGCACAGGACTCTAGCGCGAGCGCGTCTAGCTCGTATTTTATCACACCACCTCCTCCACCAGTCGTGATGCCGCCTGTGGGCAATGCTTCGTATCTCATCGCCCGCTTGGGTGGTGGTTCTTCGATTGTGCAAGATGCCGCCCTCTCGCCCTTGCGCTATCTTGGCGCGGGTGTGCTTGGCGGTGTGGAATATCGTGCGTATCAAGAAACGACGTTTCTCAGCATTGCGATGGATGTTCAAGCCAGTTTTCTTTCTCCTTCCATTGGTAATGACCTTAGCCCTGCGCAAATCACGGGCGTGCAGGTGCTACCAAACCTTGCATTAGCGTTTCGCGTGACACATGAAGAAGCCCACGCCCTGCGTGTGTATGCCGGTGGCACGTTGCAGGGGATTGCTCATATAAAAATTCAATCAGCTTTCGGAAATAGTGCGCTTGCAAATGATATTTACTTCGGTTTGGGTGCATTTGGGCGCATTGAAAAAGATTTTTCATTGTTTGGAAAAGCCTTCCGTGCCTCATCACAACTGAGTTTGCCGCTTTTTGGTATTGCGAGTCGTCCGTCGTATTCCACCACCTTGCGCTATCCAGCAACGGCACTCTCGAATCCGCTTGGTGCATTCAGCGAAGTGCGCGGTGTGTCCATTGCTGCTTTTCCTCTCCTTGATTTTCGCAACAGCCTAGAGTTTATGCTAGGGAGCGGTAATTTCATTGCCTTGAATTACGATTGGAATTTCTATTCGTACACCCATTTCAACAAGGTACAAAGCGCACGCCACGCGGTTTCGGTCGCATTCCTGTTTAAATTCTAACTATCGTTTTTTCTCCTTTTCATACCATTTCCTTTGATTTTTTCTCTCAATGTTATGCAAAAATTCTCTCGTTTCTTTACCCTCCGTATCGCATCAATACTTGCATTTGGTATTGTTCTTTTGCTTGTTTCGTGCGAGCAGATTTTACTTGATGCACCGCCGTCTTCAAAAGATAATGCTGCGGTTTTTGATTCGATGTGGGAAACAGCCCGCGATAAATACACGTTCTTTGAATTTAAGCGTATTGATTGGAATGCGATGCGTGAGAAGTATCGTAATCGCGCCATCCAAGCCGCCGACAATGAAGTATTATTCAATGTTCTGGCGGCAATGCTGAACGAATTGAAAGACGACCACACCAATCTTGTCAGCAAGTTCAATTTTTCTCGCGCACGTCCATTTTTCAACGATTCGCTCAATTTCGATTCCGAAATTTTGAATCGTGTCTATCTGAAAAATCAAGAACTCTATACGGGAAGCCTCGTCAATGCTATCTTCGAGCGCGAGGGCAAGAAATTTGGCTATATTCGATACGGTAGTTTTCTTTCGGGTTTGGATAGCGCGTCGTGGGGTTTTGTGATGAACCGCTTTCGCAAAGAAAATGTAGCGGGAATGATTCTGGATATTCGCAACAACGGCGGCGGCGCGATTAACAATTGTAATTTTCTTGCCTCGCGCCTTGCCACAGGACGCTGCACCGTGCTGACGGAAATGACGAAAAACGGTCCAGGCGCGAAGGACTATAATCCGCCACAAAGCCTGATTTTAAGCACTGCACAGCCGTCCTTTAGCGACAAGCCAGTGGCAGTGCTTATCAATCGTAATTCGTACAGTGCAGCATCCTTTTTTCCTGCCATGCTGAAAGCACCAGAGTTTTCGCACGTGCGTCTTATCGGCGACCACACTGGCGGTGGAAGCGGCTTGCCCATTGACTTTCAACTTCCAAATGGCTGGACGTACCGTTTTTCTGGTACAAAAACGTTTATTCCCGCAGGACGCATCACTCGCGCACAAGCATTGGCGGCAGCTCCGAGCGCAAATCACGATGTGGATGCCGAGGTCGGCTACAATTTTGAGGGCGGTGTGCCAGTAGATATTCGCGTAACGATGAATCTCGCTGACCGCTCTCGCGATGCCATTCTGGAGCGTGCCATGAACTATATTGTGAATGGACGATAAGAATGAATGTCATTAAGTTAAGTGTTTTCCCTCACCCCGCTCTGCGAGCGACCCTCTCCCAGAGGTAGAGGGGCAAGATGCAAAGCCACTTCTACACCCTCGCCCTTTGGGAGCTAACAAGGGTAGGTATTCCAGAAGGCACATAAAAACTGATGTTCTGTGTGAGGGTCTGACTTCTTCGTCAGGCTCTCACTTTCTTCACAGAGAAGAAGAAGTGAGAGCCTTGAGTAAGAATTGAGACCCTCACACCTGGCGTAAAATCTTAGTCTTGTATTTTCGATATGTTTTCATAAACACGAGATTTTATGAGGCTTCCAGTAATATCTACCCTTATCAGCCCTTTGGGAGAGGGTCGCTCGCAGAGCGGGGTGAGGGCTTAACGTAACGACATGGACGATAAGAATGAGCTTGGCACACGACAATATTGCGAAGAGACTGGAGAACGTGGCTTCGGTGGCACAGATATTCGTATCTGAAAGCCTCTGGTGTGAAAGTCTTTTCCCAATAAAAATTTGCAATCAAGTGAAATTTTTTGTAGTTTAATCGTAAATCTACGATAGGCGATAAAGCAGTATTGATGAACCTTCAAAGACATACAGCAAACAAAACGTACCAAAATACCAACTATGGCACAAACAAAAGCAGACTTATTTCAAGAAGATGAGGTTTTATGCGCCTCATACGCAAAGGCATTATCGCATCCGGCACGGGTGGCGATTCTCAAAGTTCTCGCGCAGCGCAAATCCTGCGTTTGCGGGGATATTGTGGATGAATTGCCGCTTGCACAGGCAACCGTTTCGCAGCATCTCAAGGAACTGAAGGAAGTAGGCTTGATTCAAGGTACGATTGATGGTCCGTCGGTGTGTTATTGTATCAATCCTGAAGGACTGAAAAAGGCTCAAACACTGCTTCAATCCTTATTTCAAACGGCAGCAACATGCTGTTGCTAGGTGAGGTTATCTGTCAAATTTGCTCAAACAATCATCGCGCTGAGGTTTCGGAAGGGAAGCTAGCACCGCAACCGCGCCAAAGCGCATGACAACTCACTTTTTACTCTTATTGGAGAACAACCATGAATACAAACGAAATCATCTGCTGTGGCGGCGCATCCGCTTCTACAACCGATTGCTGCGAAGGAAATACTTCCTGCTGCGGTGGTACGACGGGCTGCTGCTAATATTATCTTTATCTCGCCCGAACATTACGTGTTTACGCGGTTTTCGGGCGAGACTTTTCATTTTTTTTGACTATTTCAACAACCTTTATCGAAAGGGAACACCAATGGTACTCGGATTCGCTCAGGAGGAGCAGGATGAACGGGCAGTGTACGCACTTTTACGCGATGCAAAACTTCCCATAGATGACCTTACACCACAGCATTTGCGCCATTTTCTTGTCATGCGCGAAGGCACCGATATTGTCGGTGTGGCGGGTGTGGAGCAAATCGGAAAATCTCTTGGTTTGGTGCGGTCTATCGCGGTGAAAGAGGAATTCCGCGCACAGGGAATTGCGTCGAAATTGTACCGTGCAGCCGAAGAACACGCATGTTCGATGGGTTTTAAAGAAGTATTTGCCATGACGACAACGATTGAAGAATGGCTCACGCGCTTAGGCTATGAGCGGGTTGCGCGGGAGAACGTGCCGGAAGAAATCCGCCAAACGAGACAGTTTAGCGGATTGTGTCCACAATCGGTGGCAATCATGCACAAAACCTTGCGTGTAGCATCGGAGCGGCTTCCGGGAACGTTTGAGTGTGCGTAAACATTTTTCGCAATCTGTTCGACAACATTTTTACTCCAATTTTGAACAACTATGGAAATCATTTTTTTTGTTGCGTGTTTGCTTTTGCTCATGTTTTCTGGGCTGGCAATGTTCGATGGATTTTACCTTCACATCCTGAAATACCGTCTCTATGAGCATCCCGAAAGCAAGGTTGAACATTGGACGCATCTCGTGCGAGCGGTTATTTTTCCGATAATTCTCATCTTGTTGTATCTCCGTACCGATACACTTGCTTTTTGGGTGGGAACAGCGTTTGTCGTACTCGACCTTATCACGCTCGGCGTAGATGCTTTTATGGAAGGTGAAAGCCGAGCATTTATGGGCGGTTTGCCGCGTTGGGAGTACATTTTGCATCTGTTTGTGAATGGCTTTCATTTTGCTGGATTAGCGGTGTATTATGTTGCCAGAATCCGCATCAATCCTGACTCTGTCAGCCTTGTGTCTTCCTTCGATGGTGTGTATTGGTATTCCATCTTTTCATGGATAGCATTGCAAATGCTACCGGGCGCGATTTTGCTTGCGTTGGTGCATATTATTGTGGCTCATCCTCAAAGCGTCAAACTTTGGAATAAGGCTGTGTCTAAGATTTCATGCTGCCTTCCAGCATAATTTTCTATTTTTTTTCTTCTTATTTTTTACTATGAATACTGCACCAACACTTGATTCTTTCCACGTTCATTCTTCAGATGAACTCAAATCCATTGTCCAAGAAAAATACGCTGCAATCGCTGAAACGAGCGTTAATGCTTGTGGTCCAGCGTGTGGCTGCGGACCAGTTTCCATCAGCACCGACAGCATTATGAACGAGGATTATTCTGCTTTACAAGGCTATGTCGCTGATGCGGATTTATCGCCCGGATGCGGCATCCCAACACAGTTTGCAAACATCAAAGCTGGCGATACGGTAATAGATTTAGGCTCTGGCGCGGGCAATGATGCCTTCGTCGCACGAGCAATTGTCGGCAATGCAGGACGCGTGATTGGCATTGATTTCACCGAAGCAATGATTCAAAAAGCACGACAAAACAATACAAAACTAGGCTTTCCGAATGTGGAGTTTGTTCAAGGCGATATTGAAGCAATGCCGCTTGAAAGCTCGCTTGCAGATGTGGTTGTGAGTAATTGCGTATTGAATCTTGTTCCCAAAAAAGAGGCTGCCTTTCGTGAAATTTTCCGTGTTCTGAAAAATGGCGCACACTTCACTATTTCCGATATTGTACTGGAAGGCGAGTTGCCAAGCGGTATTCTGAAAGCGGCAGAAATGTATGCGGGATGCGTTTCGGGAGCAATTCAAAAAAATGAGTATTTATCCATCATCAGCAATCTCGGCTTTACGGGCGTACATATCCCGAAAGAGCGTGAAATTATGCTGCCTGATGAACTCTTGAGCGCGTACATTTCAGCAGATGAAATTGCAACATTTCGCGCATCTGGCGCACGGTTGCTGAGTATCACGGTTATAGGAGAAAAGCCGTGAACACCGCATGGAAACTTACTTTAGCAGTATTGTTCATAATGACTGACCACCATTGTACTTTTGCTCAATCATTACATCAATCTTCATCTCAACACGTATCTATGCGCCCTTCAGAATCTTCAGTGACTTCTTTTCCCAAATTATTTCCAACATTGAACACAACTATTCAACGTTTGGAGCAGGATTTTGCGGCAATTTCATCGGAAAGAAAAGAGCAACTACACCGCATTGCAGATTTTGTGCGCTCTTCAAATAAAGAACATGGTGTTGCGCGATTGACCTTTATTTGTACGCACAATTCACGGCGCAGCCACATTGCTCAACTTTGGGCGAAAGCAGCAGCAGAATACTACGGAATACGGGGAGTAGAAACCTATTCCGGTGGTACGGAAACAACAGCGTTTAATCCTCGTGCGGTAGCAGCAATGCGACGTGTGGGGTTTATTGTTGAAGAAGAAAATGGAAAAGGAAGTACGGAAAATCCCGTGTATCGGGTTTCTTTTGGACAAACTCAGACGGCAATTACGGCATTTTCCAAAAGATACGACCACCCCTCAAACCCGCATCAACACTTTGCTGCCGTGATGGTATGCAGTCATGCCGAAGAGCATTGTCCTTTTATTTCTGGCGCGAACAAACGCTTATCTCTGCCGTACAATGACCCCAAAGAATTCGACGGTACACCGCTTGAAACCTCGAAGTATGACGAGCGCGTGCAGGAAATCGGACGCGATATGATATTTCTCATGTCGCACGTGATACAGCCTTGAACTCAAGAGCAATAAAACTTAGAAGTAGTAGTCCGTCAAACAAATGTTTAGCGTCTTGTGGCTTGAGACAAGAGTGTCTGCGCTACCGCACAATACTGGCTTCGGTAGCACAGACACTCTTGTCTCAAGCCTCTTCAAATACATTTGACAGACTAGTAGTTTCAAATACCATTTTGAAAATTCAGTAAATATGCTCAGTTTCGATGTCTTTCACGAAAGTTCTTGTCATAAGCAGAGAGCCATGATGCACAAGCACTGCGGCACGAATGTACGTATAATTTCGCCGAGCAATCTTCTTTTCGCTTTTTGATGTTCCATGACTGATATATCACTTCCAACCGATTCGCCATACTACGAGCAAGTATTCGTGCGCTTCCTGAGAGAATATACTCCACTTTCCGATGAAGACATCTGCCGCGCCGCGCCGCTTTGGCACGAAAAACGGTATGCGAAAAATGCTTTCTTTAATTCGCGAATGAATGTCTGTACATCGCTTGGATACGTGCTTGAAGGCGTATTCCGTGTGTATTATCTTGATGAAAAGGGCGAGGAAATTAATATCTTCTTTTTTGCCGAACACCAGTTTTGCGTTTCCTTTAAGAGTTTTACCACCCAAACCCCTTGCCAATACTACGTAGAAGCACTCTCGGACGCGCTCGTCTTAGAAATTAGCTTTGCCGATTTACAAGAATTATACCGCACTTCGCATGGCTGGGAACGCTTCGGGCGACGCTTCGCTGAAGATTGCTTCACCGTTTCACAGCTTCGCACCGAGAGTTTTCTCTTTCAAACGCCAGAAGAACGCTATCTGAGTTTTCAAGCGGTGTATCCTAACCTTGCATTGCGTATTTCACTCTCGCACATCGCATCGTTTCTGGGTATTCAGCTGCCTTCGTTATCTCGTATTCGTAAACGTTTGGCAGAGCGTGATAGCTAAAAGAATTTCATTACAACAACGTACAACACAAGAAATGATAAGGAATTGAAACAATGCGTGTACTTGGCGTGGATCCCGGAAGTGTCGTTTGCGGATATGGTGTCGTCGAGAAAATTGGAAAAAATATTACCTTAATAGAATACGGCGTAATTGAAGCAAAACGCCAGCATGAAGACTTGCCTCTGCGCCTTAAAACCATCTACACACGTCTTCAAAAGGTCATTGAGCGTTCATTGCCGGATGAATTGGCAATAGAAACTATCTTTTACAGTAAAAGTGTTCCCTCCATTATCAAACTCGCGCATGCCCGTTCTGCTGCCGTACTAGCGGCAGTGATGGCGGATGTCCCGACGGCTGAGTATGCACCGCGTTCTATTAAACGCTCCGTTACTGGAAATGGAAATGCCAGCAAAGAACAGGTACAATACATGGTACGCACACTCTTAAACATTGAGGAAACACCCGATTTCTATGATGCTACCGACGCTCTTGCGGTTGCGATTTGCCACTGCTATCAATTACAAACACTCAGCGGAAAAGGCGGAGCAAAGCGGGCTTCATCGTGGAAAGAGTTTATAGAGTTAAATCCTGAACGTGTGAAACCTCATGCGAAAACATCCAAAAAAACGTGAAGAAGCAGTACCAATCTGAGACCAGAACGTTGTGGAGACACGGTCATTGAATTCCCAGCAGAATCATTACACAAAACGCCAATGTTTGCGTCATAAAATCTCCACCACATTCCCCTTAAACCCTCGCCCAATCGGTATCGCCATCCCCGCAATATCCAGCGTGGATGCGGTGTAGGAGGAAATCTTCTTCACCGCCACGATATACGAGCGGTGGACGCGCACGAACTCTTCTGAAGGCAGCATCAATTCCAGCGCATTCATGCTTTGCTTCGTAATGAGTTTTTGCAAGCCGCCATGCGGTGTTTGGACGATAATCTGCACATAATCTTTCAGACTTTCCACCATGCAAACGTCCCGCAAAAACACTTTTACCATTTTTCTCTCGACCCGAAAATAGAGAAATCGCTCGTCTGACGGTGTTTGAGAAGCCGCATCATTGCTTGCTCCACGAGTAGGCGCGATTTCTGGCAAATGCAAGCGTCGCGCAGCTTTCTGCACAGCGCGGAGAAAATGCGGAAACGAAATCGGCTTCAGCAAATAATCCACCACGTCCAATTCATAGCCTTGCAGCGCGTATTCATGGTACGCGGTGGTGAGAATTGTGAGCGGTGGTTTCTCCAGAGAACGCAGAAAATCTAGCCCCGTCAGGCGTGGCATGGTAATATCCAAAAACATGAGTTCCACAGGCGTTCCTGCCAGTGCCTCGCGTTGCAGTATCTCGAAGGCATGAACCGCGCTTGGACACACGCTTACGAGCCGTAAGGTTGGCAGTGCGGCGACGTGCGTTTGCAGCACATCCAGCGCACGGGGTTCGTCGTCAATGAGGAGGCAGCGCATAGTGTGAGGGCTTGAGTATGGCGTAATTACTTGGTTTGTTGGGTATTGGATTGGTATTTCGGGAACATTTTCCGTGAGCCGACTATCGTTGCCAAATCCTTAAATTCTTTGCCATCCACCAGCACTTTTTTGTGCTGTTGCCGTATTTTCCCGAACTCCTCCACAATCGCTTCATAGCCGCGCTCCGTTGGGTAGCCGACGGATACGACGATGTTCCACTCTGCCTTTTCATCTGCACCAGCCTCGAAAACGTTGTATTCCAGTAATAATCCTTGTTCGGCGGCAATTTTATCGAGCGCAAACCAATTTTTTACGATGTACTCAATAGCCTTATCAGGCTTGGATTCGAGCGATTTGATGAAGGTATATTCATACACTTTGACTGATTTCTGAGGCGGTTGCGGCTGTTGAGCAAAAGCAGCAACACGAGGAATAACAAGCCCTACAAGGCAAGCAATAAAGAAAAACGGGGAAATAACACGGCGATTCATACAAGACCTTCCTCGAAATTGTGGTGATAGAGGGTGTTTTTTTGCGACGGAAAAAGCGAACTGGTCTCCAACTGAGCATTCAGCACGACTACAAACGTCTCGCTTTCATCATTGATGCTGAGGGTGTACTTTTCGGGATAGAGTAAATCCAAACGTTTGCGAACATTCTGAAGCCCTAAGCCACTTGGAATCGTGCTTGGGGCGTATTCTTGATGGAAAATTTCATTGCAGGGTTCTGGTTTGCTATTCATCAGGCGAAAGGTCAGAACATTAGATTTTATGCTAGTTTCAAGGCTTATCCAAGCAGTATCATTGCTTGCACTTACGCCATGTTTGAAGGCATTTTCCACAAAGGGCAAGAGAAGAAGCGGCGCAATGGCAACCGCCTCATAGTCCGCATTATTCCACGCAAGCGAGACATCTACGCGGTCGCCGAATCGCAAACATTCAAGTTCGATGTAATTGCGAATAAGCTCAAGTTCGGTGCGAAGCGGAATGCGCTCTGCGGCACAGTCGTAGAGCATCGTCCGCAACATTGCCGAAAGCCGCAAGACCGCTTCGGGAGCGTCCGGCGAGGCTTGAAGCGTAAGCGCGTACACGCTGTTGAGCGTATTGAACAAAAAGTGTGGATGAATCTGCGCTTTGAGGCTTGAAAGCTCGGCTTCGAGGTTTTTTTGTACGAGAATTTGATTATCGCGCTGTTTTTCGTACCAGAGTTTGAGAAGTTTTATGCCAATGGCAAAGCCAAGAATAGAGCTTCCGCCTTTAACTGCCGTAGAAAACGCTGCGAACGTAGAATTCCACGGCGGAGCAAAGCCAAATGCTGTGCGAAGCGGAATGGCGACGTAGTGCGTTATGGGCAGGGAAATCAGCACTGCTGCGGTGTAGGTGGCAAGAAAGCCCAGCGCAAAGGCAATGTAGCGTTTTTGGAGAAAATACCCCAAAATCAAGACGTAGAGCAGGCTGTAGGTTATCAGCAAATGACATGGCAAAAACACTAATGATTCCGTGAGCGATAGGATATATGCGGTGTTCACGCCCCAAAGAGTGCGCGGATTTTCACTGGCGAGTTTCACAGCATAAAGCCACGACAAAAAGAACCACCACCAGAGCCAAAAGCAGAGGTGCCGCGCCGCACGCCAAGAGCGGGCATTGGAGAAAACGAGGTTTGTGAAGAAGGTTTCCATGCGTGAAAATTACGCATTTGCAGGAAGTTTTTTGTGCAAAAATCGCTGAATGGCGGTAAATCGTCGCTGAATAACCAAAATTTGCGCAATTGCAAGGCTTTGAACTGAGAAGAAAAATATGCAATTTACCCTGTGAACTTGTTCAACATTTTTTTGAGAAAAACACTATGGAAACCGCACTCGAACTTGATTTTGAAGAGGATATTGCCCTTCAAGAGCCAAAATACGGTATTTCTGAATACGAATTAGAGCGAGGAAAACCCATGCCAAACGAAATCCATAGCTTTGCGCAATCAAATCTCATTGTTGCGCTCACTTCGCGCTACAAAAAGCGGAATAAATTATTTTCCGAACTCACGATTAAAGTTGGTGAAACAACAGCAACGCCAGATATTTCCATCTACCCGTACTACGAATTGGATTGGGCAAAACGTGTTCCTGCCGCAAAAGCCGAGCCGCCGCTCGTGGCAATAGAAATTATCTCGCCCTCACAAACACTGGTGGAAATGCTCGACAAAGCCGATATGTACTTCGCACACGGCGTGAAATCGTGCTGGATTGTGCAGCCAGAATTGCAGATTATTTCCGTGCTGCATCCAAATGAACCGCCCAAAACCTTCACACAAGGAATGGTGCGCGATTCGGCGGTAGATATTGAAATTCCGATTGAGGAAGTGTTTGAATAGTAGGTTGAATTCACGTATCACTATAAATTTTTTGAATACTTTTTGAGAAGCACATACTATGGAAACCGCATTAGAACTTGATTTTGAAGAAGATATTGCTCTCATGGAGAGTGAATATACCATTTCTGATTACGAATTAGAACGAGGAAAACCTATGCCAACACGTAAACACGGCACTATTCAAACAAATTTGCTTGTTGCTTTATCAATGTACTACAAAAAGCGATTTCGTTTTATCTCCGAACTCACCATTGAACTCGGCAACAAAACTGCCGTGCCAGATATCAGTATTTATGAGCATTTTACCATCGAATGGGAAGAAGATGAGCCAGCCGTCATGGTAGAACCGCCGCTTGTGGCAATAGAAATCATTTCTCCCTCGCAAACATTCACAGAAATGCGCGATAAAGCGCGGAAATACTTCGCTCAAGGCGTGAAATCCTGCTGGATTGTGCAACCAGAACTCAAGATTATTTCGATTTTGCATCCCAGCGAACCGCCAATCACCTTTACGCAAGGTCTGGTGCGCGATTCGGCGGTGGATATTGAAATTCCGATTGAGGAAGTGTTTGAATAGTAGGTTGAATTCACGTATCACCATAAATCTTTTGAATACTTTTTGAGAAGCACATACTATGGAAACCGCATTAGAACTTGATTTTGAAGAAGATATTGCTCTCATGGAGAGTGAATATACCATTTCTGATTACGAATTAGAACGAGGAAAGCCCATGCCAACACGTAAACACGGTACGACACAAGCAAATTTACTTGCACTACTTATTGTTCGATACAAAAAGCGATTTCGTTTTATCTCCGAACTCACCATTGAACTCGGCGAAAAAACTGCCGTGCCAGACATCAGTATTTATGAGCATTTTGCCATTGAATGGGAAGAAGATGAGCCAGCCGTCATGGTAGAACCACCGCTTGTGGCAATAGAAATCATTTCTCCCTCGCAAACATTCACAGAAATGCGCGATAAAGCGCGGAAATACTTTGCTCAAGGCGTGAAATCCTGCTGGATTGTGCAGCCAGAACTCAAGATTATTTCGATTTTGCATCCCAACGAACCAACGAAAACCTTCACGCAAGGCATGGTGCGCGATTCGGCGGTAGATGTTGAAATTCCGATTGAGGAAGTGTTTGAGTAATCCTCGAAATGAGTTGTCTATTCTCTCATGCCCTTCAAACCTCATGTCTGAAGGGCATTGTTGTTTTCAGGAAACGAGGATTTCTCACGGAAACGGTGCAGGCAAATCGGTACAACTCACTTGCCAATTATTCCTTTTCACCCTGCAATTTTACCACTTCACCCGAAATCTCTGTAACGGCTTGTGTTTCGCGTGTATTTTACCAACAATCAACGATTCCTTCATTTCTCAAGGAACATCATGAAAAACTTTTGGAAAGAATCTCGCAACAACGCATGGGTACTCGCTTTGATACTTGCTTTCGGCACAGCATCGGGCATCTTTTTCGCCTGTCAGGACAATACCACCGTTGCCACAAGCCCAAGCATTTCCGCCTTGAACTGTACTTCAACAACCTTTTCCGCCACTGCCACAAGCGGCACCGCTTACAACGGCACGGCGACGGTTCCTTACACGGGCGGCAATGGTGCAACCTTTCCAGCAGGAACAGCAATCGCTTCCACTGGCGTAACAGGTCTGACGGCAACGCTCCAAGCAGGAACGCTTGCCAAAGGCGATGGTGCGCTTACCTACGCCATTTCAGGAACGCCCTCTGCTTCCGGCACGGCGAATTTTAGTATTTCCTTCGGTGGTCAATCCTGCGGATTTGCTCTCACCGTCGCTGCTTCAGGCGGAACAACGACCGCAGGGATGTGTCCTTCAGCATCTCCGGCAAGAGTGCTGGCTGCTGTGAACGCCTTCAAAGCGACGCTTTCCGCCAGCCAAATCGCCACTGTGCAGCTTGCCTACACGAGTGCCAACGCCTACAAATGGTCGAACCTTCCCGCAAGCCTTTCAGCGCGGAACGGGCTTCGCTTGGCGGATTTAACCCAGCAACAGCGCACGTTGGCACTTGCTATCGTTCAAGCCGCCACAGGAACAGTGCCGAATGAAGGCTTTGACGAGGTGAATCAAGTCATTGCGGCGGATGATGTTTTGGGAACGCTTCAGCCCAACGGCTACGGTAATTTCCAATACTACATCGCGTTTTATGGCTCTCCTGCTGCTACTGGAACGTGGCAACTGCAATTCACAGGACATCATATTACACACAACATCACCTACAAAGACGGCGTTGTTGCTGGTGGAACGCCGATATTTGAAGCTGTTGAACCCGACACGTGGACAACGGGCGGCACAACCTTCGACCCTCTGGGTCAGGAAAAATTAGCACTTCGGGCGATGCTTGCTTCGCTCACTACCACGCAAGCGGCTTCGGCAAAGCTCTCCACAAGTTTTGGTGATATTGTGCTGGGTCCGGGCAAGGATAAGCAATTTCCCGCAACCAAAGTCGGCGTGGCGGTTTCGATGCTTTCCGATGCACAAAAGGCACTCGTGCTTGCCGCCATGCGAACCTACGTGCAAGACCTCGACGCAGAAACCGCGCAATGCCTGATGAACACGTACCAAAACGAGCTGAACGGCACATTTATCGCCTTTGCAGGCAATGCTGGCATAACGGCGCAAAATGATTATGTTCGCATTGATGGTCCAAGCATTTGGATTGAACTGTTTTATGCCGGAGGCATCATTTACCGCAATCAACCGCACGTTCACAGCATTTACCGCGACAGAACGCGGGATTACGGCGGAAGTTTTTAATGGCAAAATTCCATTTTGGATGAAGGAACCACGATATGATGCGCCTTTCGCGCTTACTGCTCTTGCTGATGATATTGGTGAGTTTGCTTGCACCAAAGCACATTTGCGCACACCCGATGCCGAACACCATCATTTTGCTGGACGTTCACGAAAGCAGTATTGAAGCGGAGTTGCAGCTTCCTTTGCAGGAATTTGAACGTGCCTTTGGCAAGCAATTTGCGGGAAATTCTGCACACGCTCTTGAGCAATATCGCTTGGAAGTCGCATCATATCTTGTTCGGCACAGTTTCGCGCAAACAAAAAATGGTCAAAATTGGTTTGTCGAATGCAAGAACATTTCGCTTGATTCAACGAGTACAGCAATCAACGGGCAATTCGTGGAACTCCGCGCAAGGCTTGTTCTGAAGCCGCCTCAAGGCGCATCAGTGCGAGATTTCGTTTGGCGCTACGACGTAATCCTGCATCAAGTCGTTACGCATTCAGCACTCGTGTTGGTGCGGCAGGATTGGGAATCAGGAATTGTGCAGGAGAAAACGAGCAACAACCCGCATGAAATCGGTGTTGTCGCGTGGGATATCCGCTCCAATACACTTGCACCGTTTGTGCTTCCTGTGCAGTCAAGTAGCGTGTGGAAAGGCTTTTTTGCGATGCTGCAACGCGGAATGGCGCACATCGGCGAGGGTATAGACCATTTGCTCTTTCTACTGGTGTTGCTCATTCCCGCACCGCTTCTTGCCGGAAACAAATCATGGAAAGAGTTTGGTGGCTGGAAATACGGCAATGTCAGGCTTTTGAAGGTGATTACTGCATTTACGATTGGTCATTCGCTGACGCTACTTTTGGGCGCATTTGGCACAATACCAATTCCCGCAAAAGCCGTTGAACTCTGCATTGCGGCTTCCATTCTCGTTTCGGCGGTTCATGCGCTAAGACCGCTTTTTGCGGGGCGTGAACTCTGGATTGCTTCGGGATTTGGCTTGGTGCATGGTCTGGCTTTTGCGGAATCGCTTCAGGGCTTGCAACTAGGCACAGTGCAGCTTTTGCTGGCTGTTGGGGCGTTTAATCTGGGCATTGAAACGATGCAGTGCGTGATTATGGCGTTCATTCTTCCTTTTCTCATGCTGCTTGCACAAACACGATTTTATGCAGCATTCAGGAAATTGTTTGCTCTTCTTGCGATTGTTGCTGCCCTTGCGTGGGGCATTGAGCGGTGGTCTGGGAATGAAAATCTCATTACACCTTTTCTCGCGCAATTTGTACAGAAACCGTAACTGGTCAGGTACAATCTCGTCGGGCGGTTTCTTGACCGTCCGGCGAGTTCTTCTTTCGGCAAGCGTCTCGGCTACACTCGCCGGACGGCTACTATACTTGTGATAACAGCCGCCCGACGAGAAGATACCTGACCAGTTACTAGAAACCGTACTATATCTCGCTTCTTTGTATGATGTTTGCTTCGATAAGCGTCATTCTTTGGTTCATGGAGCGGAAACGTTCCCAAAATGCAGATTCCATCAGCCTTGCAGCAGAATAGGGGCATCCACCGAGCTATGAAAAAATTCGACCATATCGCCGAAAACTTCCTCGCATTTTTCAGGAAGCACCACGCCCAAACATCAGCATTTGTGGGCTTGTCGAGGAATATCGTGATTGGATATTCATTCGGCGTTGGGGTTTTGCTGTCGCTGAATATCTTGTTTCTCGCGTTTGAGCCTCATCATGTCGCAGAGCGCGGTATTCACGTACTGGACGCATTCACTTTTTTTGCGCTGAATGCGGCA
>JAAFIV010000024.1 GCA_013298775.1 Ignavibacteria bacterium
GCATCTTAAAAAATGCTCTTTCATCAGCAATTTCCAATCCGAATTTCAACTAGAAAATAGCTTGTTTTATCCTCTGTTTTTAGAGGCTATTTCAACGAATTTCAACTAGAAAATGGACAATCTCATTTACTCACCGGGAAAACCGTGTGGAGGCAAAATATTGTTACTAATGCCGGATTTAATACGGATGGTGTTGCTGGACTTGGAAATCGTTTTCTCATTCACGGTTGGGATCCTATCTATTTCTCTGGATTTTCCCGAACAGGAAATATCATTACTAATCCGATTCTTACTCCCAACGTCCGAACTAATCACTCTTCAACTGCACTCTTCCTTAATGCAGCACCAAATACTATTCCTCAAGCTCAACTTAATGATACTATCGCAGTATTACCATATGGTTCGCCTGTTGGTGAAACTGCTGGATTTATTACACTTTACAATCTCACGAAAAATCAAGAAATTTATACGAAAATTATGGTTGGCGATACTTCTGGTGCGTTCAGTTATCCACCCCTAGTCCACAATGGTAAACTCTATTTCCCTTCAGGTGCATTTATCCTTTGCTTTGACCTCAAAACGGGCAACGAACTTTGGCGCAGAAGTTTCGGCAGCATCTTCTTTCAGTCGGGACTTGTCATCTATAACAACAAAATCTACTGCAACAACAATGATGGCTTTTCTTACTGCATTGACCCTGAAAATGGTAAAATACTTTGGCAAACACGCACCGCAGGTGGAGGCTCTCTGCCCTTTTTCTTAAATGGGGTGGTTTATTTTACCTCTGTCGCCAATGGCAGGCTCTACGGGCTGGATGCCAACGACGGGAAAATTCTCATGAACATTGAAGACCCACGCGGTGGCATTGGCTTTCAGGATGTGGTTACGGGTATGGGTGATAAAATTTTTGCCGCTACGTACACCACACTTTATTGCTTCAAGGCGGCACGATGACTGCACTACACACATATTCCAGCAGATGCGACGAAATCAAAGCCAGCTTTGAAAAAGGCAGCAAGTGGGTCAAAAACGAAGCCGATACTCACTGGGCGGTGGTCATCGGGGCGACAAAAGATACCACCGTTACCGTCTCCCGCATCGCATGGCCCAACCCCGCTATCAAGGAGCTGCCCGAACCCGACCCCAACGGCGACTACCCACGCGTGGACGTGCAAATCACCTACCCCATTCGCTTACCAAACGACGGCATCGTGGGGGCGAATACCCAAGAAAGCCCCTTGGAACGTAATTGGAGATTCGGAAGTGGAACCTCTGGATTAAATCTCGATGCTAACAAGGTAGACCACTTTTCCCAAGCTAATCATCCCACCGTGAAATTACAACTTCAGAAAACTATGGATGGCACTTCTTCTAATTTACAAAAAGTTATAGATGCTTTCCGTGTGGAGAAATAATGAAACTCTGGAAGTTACTTTTACTTGTTGTTGGATTATGTTGTCAATCATTTGCTTGCCAGCCACCGCCGACTCAGCCTCCTATTACTATTGATACCATACCAAAACCGCTCTGGTCTCAAGCCAGAGCGGGCGGCGGCATCGCCTATGGCTGGTTTCCGCAATTTATTCATAATAATGCCCTGATAACCTATAAGATAGGTCAGGGTGGTGCTATTTTCGCTGCCCTGAATATTATCACAGGACAAGAGATATGGTCGTGGAGTGACCTATTTACTAAGCACGAAGCAACAACTGACGGTGTACACGTTTTTGAGAACATTCTCATTTGGCGCAATGTTAGACGGGTATATGCTATTGATTTACTGTCAGGAAAAACAATATGGCGGCAAAACATTGTGAGTAATATAGGATTTAATACCGATTATATTGCAGGACTTGGTAACCGCTTTCTGATTCATACATGGTATCCGACGTATTTTACAGGATTTACTCGTACCGGAAACATTCATACGAGCCCAGTACTTACGCCCAATATCCGAACTAATCATTCTGCAACAACAATTTTTCTCAATGCCCCACCAAACCTTCTACCTGAAGCTCACCAAAATGACACTCTTGCCATCTTACCATATGGTACACCAGTGGGGGAAAGTGCTAGTTTTTTTACCGTGTACAATGTAACCCAAAATAAAGAGGTTTATACCAAAACCATTCCTGGTGATACTTCTGGGGCATTTAGCTATCCACCTCTTGTTCATAACAGCAAAATCTATTTCCCTGCAGGCGCATTTATTCTTTGCTTCGACCTTAAAACAGGAAACGAACTTTGGCGCAAAAGTTTCGGCAGCATCTTCTTTCAGTCCGGCTTAGTCATCTACAACAACAAAATCTACTGCAACAACAACGACGGTTTTTCTTACTGTATTGACCCTGAAAATGGTAACAAACTCTGGCAAACACGCACCGCAGGAGGCGGCTCTCTACCATTTTTCTTAAACGGTGTTGTCTATTTTACCTCTGTCGCCAATGGTAGGCTTTACGGACTGGATGCCAACGATGGGAAAATTCTTATGAACATCGAAGACCCACGCGGAGGCATTGGTTTTCAGGATGTTGTTACGGGTACAGGTGATAAAATTTTTGCCGCTACGTACACCACACTTTATTGCTTCAAGGCGGTACGATGATTACGCTTTTCCATATTATTTTCCAATCACACTACAAATCAAAACGATGAGAAATACTTCTTTTTTTCACAAATGGTATGTAGCAATGCTCATAATGACCATGTGTTGCTTCCTTGCGTCTTGTTCTACCACCCAGTCTATTCGCAACGTTTCGCTCACCAACGGCAATGAACGAACATTCAACCGTGAAATGAGCATTGTGCTTCCCGCACTCAGGCAGGCACTTGTAGAAGAGCAAATGACCATTGCATACGACAGCACGGTAGATGAAAAAACGCATATGATTGTTAGCGAAACTCCTCCCAACGGATTTAGCTGGGGCGAGGTCATACGCGTTGTTGCCGTCAAACGGAGCGATAATAAAACAACGCTCTACATTATCACTGAACGGAAAATGGCAACAAACATCTTTGCCAATGGAGATTATTCAACAAATCTCTTCTTCAAAATTGAACAGAAATTGCCCAAATAATCCTTGAATTCAAGCCCCCGTTGTTTCCTCCTTTGTTTATTTTTTCCACAAGACACTATGCCCAAATTCTCTCGCTCCATTGCCCTTATCATCTGTTTTCTCCTCGCAGCAAACGTCTTGCTTTCCAGCTGTGCAACGATTTTGAAAGGAAATTACAGCACCGCAAAAATAGTCGGCATTCAACCAGAAGACAAAATCGAAATCTATAAGGACAGCACCCAAATACCAGTGGAAATGCTTCAGGGAAAACCTGGTATAAAACTCCCTGCTCAAACCAGCCATATTCTTACGATTCGGTATAAAGGCGCGGAAAAACAATACCTCGCAAAGCAGGTTCCGGGCATCGGATGGGGTATTTTGAATCTCCTCTTTACTGGCTTGATAGGCTTTGTGATTGATGGCGCGACAGGCAATGCCAACGAGTTTGCCGATATTGTGATTGAAAACCCGTCAAACTAAACAACGCAAGAAGTACCACAACCACCATTGATGCTTCCCCGTGATAGTATGCCCAAACCCCGCGACCAAGAAATCCCCTTCGTAACCGAAAAAGAGCGCGAACGCTATCTCGCACTCACCAGTTTTCATCTGGCAACCTTTCTCCGTTTTTGGATAAGCGTTGTGCTGATGGCATTTGCCGTGTATTTGCTTGTATTTATGCCGATTGCCAACCGCGCTTTTCGCTCGTTTCTCTCCTTCGCCAATGACCGCGCCCCGTTGGAGCAAATCATCATCGTCAGCCGCGATACCACCGCGCCGTTTGTCCGCACCTTCTGGGATAGCTTCATTCTCACCGCCGACCAAGAACGCGAAATCCGCTATGCACAAGGTGAGAAACTATCGTTTATTCTCGCCCACAGCATCACTCCGTGGATGGGCTTTAGCGAACAAGCTCCCGCCGATAAATTCTTGCTCTGGGTTCAAGCGGGCTACTACGACGCACCGTCCATAAAAAAAATAGAAATTGCCCGCGATTCCGCAAAAAAACGTGCAGACGGTGTTCCATCGGTAGCAATGGATACCTCTGCTCTTGGCAAACTCAGCTATCGGCAAGCACTGCTCTATCTGCACACAAAAATAGATGCCCTCGACCACCTCGCAGACAGCCTCTCTGCTGTTGCCGCGCCTTCTCTGCTCTTACAAGAAAAGCAACGATACAGGGATTCCCTCGAATACTGCACACAACACAAAGCACCTGCCTACCAAGCACAGTTACTCAGCGAAAAATTAGACCCCCAACGCTACCAAATACGACCTCTGCTCGCGCTCGGATGTCTGGCGGTCTTTTTCGGTATTCTGCTTGCACTCTTCGCCGACGCGCTCTTTTTGCGCAAAGGGTATGTTGGTAGAAAAATTGAGCGGGAAATTATTGCCACCATCAATACCCTGCGCCGCTTGCTCTCGCACCACGCTGGCACCACGCCCGAAACAGATATGTACGCGGTCATTCTCGACATGAAAACCGAAGAGTTACACCGCCTTGCCGAGCAGTACCGCTTACCCTTCGAGGATATTCTCTCGTTGCGCTCGGCAATTCTCTGGCTTTCCCCGCACAACAGGCTCTCGTATTGGTCGCGGGTGCGGAAGTTCGGTGCAGCAGTCCGATTTTATATGCATGCCTATTTCAGCAATAATTACACAAATAATGTCTTGGGATTAGTCTATATTGGTGCTTCTATCTTGTTACTTATTATTGGTTTGCGCGGATTGAAATTTATTCCCGCCGAAAACCCTACGGGCATTCTCTTTGGCTTATCCATGGAGTTTTCTTTGCTTTCTGGCTATGCAATTTTAACGATGTTCACCAAAGAAGATACCAACGGCACGATTCAGTCCAATTCGCAAGAATATATGTTCAACAACCAAGAGCAGTATTTCTCCGCTCCCGCACACCAGGCATCTGGCTCAGAGTACCAGCATTTGTGGGATTCGCTCTCCCTGTTCCTCCATCGCTCGCTGGAAACAAACGTACCAAGCACTTCGGAGCAAGGTGAAACCACGATGACTTCCACTACTCCTTCTGCTACTCCTTCTGCTGAGAAAGGACGCGCATGACTCAGGCACTTCCTACCGCGCTTCATCCTTTGCACAATGATTCGGAAGAAATGCAGCTTGTCCGCAGCGTCTATCAACGCCTTTGCACCGAAGGACGTGGGTTTACAGTGGTTATCACCGGAGCGCATCAATTCGGGAAAAGCAGTTTTCTTCGTAGGATTCGTTCTTTCATGGAAACCGAAAATAAGAAGCACACAGAACAACATGACAATACCTACCGCCCTGCGTATTTCTTGTACACCGATTGTCAGGAACTCCTCGGAACAAAAAACGTTACCGAACTCCAACCCTTCGGACCCTTTCGCAAAATTATTGACCAACTCGAACAGAAAGATTCCTTTTGGACTTTTACCTTTCGGACACAAGGAAAATTGGTGATTGATGTGCTGTGGAACACTCTTGGTGCGAAACTGCGTTCTGGAGGCGAACTTCCTTTTAAAGACACCGTCAATAGACTCCATAGAACGTGCTATGATTTTTTGTTAAAAATTCGTTCCAACAAGAAATCAGAACCTTATGGCAATCTTGATAAATTCTTTGCTGCGTTTGAATCCCGCACCGCACTCACAGCTAGCGAAAATCTAATGGAGAAAATTGTTCAGTCATTATGCGCTCTTGCTAAGGCGCATCCGATAGTGCTGATATTCGACAATCTTCATGCCTGCGATTCACAAACGCGCGATTGCTTTCGAGAAATAGCACAATATCTTCATCTTCACCCAGACACGCCGCTTGTACTGATATGCGCTTACAATGAAAACGACGTAAACCGAGATAAATCCCTCATTTCCTTTGAGACCTACCGCGATATTCTTCGCCATGAAGAGTCCTCAAAGCATATCGAATTACGCAAATTTACGACCACCGACATCGAACAAATCCTACACCAACGCTGTGCAGAAGCGGGAATTACGCCCAGCAAACCGACCACAACGCTGCCCGAAATCGCACGGATTCTTGCCGAAAAAACCGATGGAAAGCCCGGAACATTCTTTCGCTTTCTCGAAGATACAAACCTCTCCTCGCTGCTTCAGATGGAATACGCAAGCATTGAAGCGACGTTACCGCAAAATGTCCGCGCAGTGTACCGTCATAAAATTGAATCCTTGAGCGACCACGACCGTTTGCTGATGACAATTGCTTGCGCCGAAGGAGAAAAGTTCACGCTGTATTTACTAGCAAAAATGCTTGGTAGCGAGATATTACCGCTTGTTCAGCGATTGCGTCTGGTCTCGTGGCAAACCGAACTTATCAAAAGTACAGGAACAACCCACAAGTATAATCTGACCACCACCGAGTATGAATTTACCGATGGCGCATTCTACGATTATTTGGAATCGTTGTTGGAATATGAAGAACGGCAAATCCTTCATCGGCAATATGTTACGCACCTCAAAACGCTCTTTGATTCCGCCCCTTCTCGCACCATTGCGCAAGAGGAAATCGCCCCGTTTATTGCCCTTCACGCCGAAGCCTGTGAGGATTATGCAACCATGCAAACCATGTTGTACCATAGTATGCAAGCCAGTGCTAATCTTGGTGCTGTGGAAGAAACCGAACGCTTGTATGAAGCATATATCCAGGCGGCAGAAGAGCATCCAGAGTACGTTACACCGAAGGAATACGCGCTTGTTCAGCAAATACATAAACAACTGCATACGCAAAGCAGCATCCTCATACCAGACGATGAGCAACAGCAAACACTCCACACAAATTTCGACGAGAGCGAGTACGCAGAACAAGCAGCTGCAGAGAATGAAGACTCTTCGCCGCAACACGCCAAAAAAACGGAGGAAATGCTCAAACTCTTAGGAAGTATTTCGTTTCTCGATGCACAGGCGCACGTGCAAAAAATGCTTCGTCATCAAGAATTCATCGGAGCAAAAATATTTGTAGAAGAGTATTGGGAACGCTTTGAAGCGGTGCTGATGCCCGAAGAAAAAAGCCAATGGAACGCGCTCTCTGCCCTCGTGTACTTGCACCTGAATCAGATGTTGTTGGCGGTCGCAACATCCGAACAAGCTCGCTATTATGCCGAGATGGTCAAAAAACCAGAAACGCTTTGTCTCGCGCTGAATATCGGGGCGGTCGTGGCAATGCGGCAGGGAGAGTACGAATCCGCTCTAGCTACCTTACAATCTGCCTTTGCCATAATTGCCAGTGAAAATATTCCCCGTGAATATGAACTGCTCCTCACGGAAAACCTCGTCGAGTGTCTCCAACGCTACGAGCCAGAGAAAATGGCGGCAATGATTCACGCCTACCAAGAATGCGCACAAGATTTACGGCGGAGCATTGGCACAGCCGCCGTTTTTTCATAATACGCAGGAAAGCTCTTCTTGGCGATTATTCCCGAAAGCGTTCAGGATATACAGCTTATCTGGGTTTTCTTGGTCACCTATTCATCAAGGCACATAAAAAAGCCCATTTCGTTATGAATGGGCTTGTCGTTTTTGACGTGATGGTGTTTGCTGCGGTGAGCGTTTCGGAAGCGGCGCACTTTTCCGCGTGGGAAGAGCAGGAAGCGCGTGAGCAGCGCGGTATCGCGCAATATACTCGCTCACTTCGCGGTCTTCTTCTTCGGTTGGTTGGCGATGCTCTACATAGAGAACAACACCTTCAGGGTCTTTGATATAGCCCATACACTGTTCCTTATTTTTTGCTGAAATATTGTATGATAAGGCGTTCCGCCGCCGTTGGTTCAATAATCATGCGCGTTGATTGACCGACACGCTCTGCGCCTAGTGTTCGCTCGTAGTGTCTGAGAAGTTGCGTCTTGGCAAAAAACGTAACGAATCCTTCGTATCCTTTATCCCGCGAGAGCTTACACGCAAAGGCAAATAAATTGCCGCCAACGCCCTCGTACACTTTGTTTTTGCCGATATTAAAGTACGCATTTTCCACGAGATTCACAAAGATATGGTCACCTCGGTCGGAAAGGCTCACCAAACCTTGAATCACGCTTGGATTCTTGGCAATTACGAGTTTGAACACCTCAAATGAGCGCATCTCCACTAACCAATCAAACGACCATCCTTTTTTTAAAAGCGGTTTGTCGTGAGCAGTGAGCGCATGAAGCTCTGTATCAAACACGTCGCCAGAAACGACGTTGGTGATAGAGTTCGTTAAACGGTCAATATGAATAGAAATTTGTTTCATCTTGCAAATACACGAAATTTTTTCCGTATTGTCAAAAAACCACACCGAACTGTGAACTGAGCTTCCCTCATTTTTTGGACAGGTAGTGTAGATAATATTTCTGCACCATATTTGTTCAAAAAGGAGAACATTATGGCGAAAAATCGCATACCGCACAGTGCAGAGTTGAGGTGTAACCCACTTTTTTGATATGCCTCTTGTATTCAACGATGAAATATTGTAACTTCGTGCTTCATCTTTTCGCTTCGCTTTATGGCATTCTGGCAGAACAATATCCCTCCTTTTTCGACGCTTCTCGAAACACGCAAAATGCTTGCTGAGTATGGATTGTGCTACGCAGAACGTTCCGACCTGACCCCGCAACGCTGGGTCTCGCTCGTGCGTCCTGTTGTGCGGGGAACTGTGTCCGTGTACACAGCACCCGTTGTTCAACAGCACAAAAAATGAGTTATGACGACCCAACCCCAGTCTTTTTCGCCTTCCGAGGCAAAAAGTACGGCAACAAAAACATCTCTTGCGGAATCACAAGAGAAATGTTATCTTCGCAACAAGCCAAACGATGACCGCACAAACGAAGGACGTATTGATGTACGCACCTTGCGGAATCGTGTTCGCGGCAAACTTGAAAACGCCGATTTGTCCGACCCCGCAACAGTTGTGCTTTTGGAAGCAACAGCGCGGATGTGGCACTTGACGAAGTAACACGAACATTCCTCCCACGCCCCACGACGTTTTTACGCACGGCGGCACGGGAAACATACATATCTCCCACGCAGAGACACTCTCTTCAGAATATGCACGGGCGGTAACACTTGAACAATTTCAAGGTTACCGCCCGTGTTTTTTTGTTTTCGGTTGGTTCAGTGTTGGTATTTCGGTCATGGATGGAGCAGGGACGCTCTCGTCCATGACAAAAGTTCGCACGGGTGATAGAAACGTCGTTGTGGCGATGACGTTCTCTATCACCCATTTTTTTGTTCAGTTTTTTCTCGCAATCTTCCCCTCAGCAACGTTATGGATACGCACGTCTTTGAACGGTATTTGAATCCCGACGCAGCACCAAGCAGCTTCGTTCTTCAACGCGACGGCAAGCCTGTCGGTATCGGCTCGGTGCGTGAGATTGAATATGGCATGGTGCGCACGATGAGCGGCGCGGAAGTGCTGGGAAAGGCTGCCGACCTTGCAACGGTCTATGAGTATGTCGAGAAAGTGCGTAGCGAAAAGACGCTCAATCAGCACCTCATCAATTTCACTATCAACACGAACACGCTTGACCGCAGCAACGATATTATCGAACCTGCGGGGATTGACCTCAAAAAATATGAACGAAATAATGTTCTTTTTTGGAATCATAATACGTGGGGAATGCCGATAGGAAGCGGTTTTCTGCCGACGCTGGGTGATAGCAGTATTACGATGGATTTCAATTTTCACGGCTTGAGCGATGAAAAAACCTTGTCCGAAACAGTTGGTCTCTTGTGCTTGGCGCGGGTAATAAAGGCGTGTAGCATTGGTGTCATCCCACTTCAGTGGGATGATGTTGAAATTGATGATAATGTCCGCGCCTTGTACTCCACTGTTTACCCGTCATGGAGTACGAAGATTCGCCGTTATAAAAAATCGGAAATGATTGAGTGTTCGCCTTGCTCAATTCCTATGAATCCCGATGCTGTGCAGGCAAGTTTTGGTGGGCTTGCGGAGGAAGAAATGAAGGCGTTGGTTGCTAAAGGTATTTTCAATGCCGATAATCCCCTCTTCAACATCCTCAGTCGCGCCGTATCGCGCCCACCGCAGATTTCTTCTCTCCCTGAAGGTGAACAAAAAGCAGGTGCGAAAATCAGCAGTGAACGCTTGCAAAAGTTGAAACAGGCGCATCAAGTCTTAGGTGATGTGATTGCTGAAGTTGATACCACAACCAATGACGATGACGTTGCAGCTTCTCATAATGCTCCTGCAAAATCTCAACAAACATCGCAAAAAGGCGTGTCGGGCAAACAATATGACCGCGATATGCGGCTGCTTATCACCTCGCTCGCAGAGATAAAAGGCAGCATCGAAAAACTCGTGTCAGAGACAGACACGGAAAAAGATACGGGAACCGACCCCGCTCTTCTTCAAAATCTTTTTCAGAATCTTCTTCAGAAACGGAAGGATGACCTTCGGGAATTATTATTCGGTTCGCCAAACCAGTTTATGAATGACGACAAGAGCAAGGATACAGGTGGCGGCGAAGAGGAAAAATCGGAAACCGATGAAACATATTCGGATGCAAAGGCACTAGAAATATTAAACCGTCTCAACGTGCAATAACAGCGCACAACAACTACCAAAAATTTCAACGTTTTTAAAGGCAACCACAATGGGAATGAGCATCACCGAAGAACAACTCCAAGATTTTGGACAGAAAGCCGCCGCACAGGCACTCGAAAAAGCAACCGAATCACTCTCCAAGAGCCTCCGTGAGCCAATCATGGAGGAAGTACGCACGGAGATAGCCCGCAATATCACCCCAGAGGCTCTTCGCGGCTTGAACGCAAGCGTGGACAGTGCGGCAGATAAACTGCACGTTATCAAAACGTTCATTACAGGCGTTCAGAAAAATAATCCCGCTACGCTGCGAGAGCTTGCAAAGACGCATGAATCCTTGTATTTCGGGGTGAACAAGGCTGCCTTTAGCGATATTACGGATGGTCAAGGCGGCTATCTTGTGCCGGAAGTGTGGAGTGAAGAAATCTTCTCAGTAACGCAGCAATACGGCTTCTTCCGCCAACTCGCGCAAGTAATTCCGATGGCAACAAAAACCGTAAAATTGAACACGGGCGGCGGCATCCTTATCTCCTACCCCGATGACAACACCGACACCTCAACAACCGACGCAACGAACTACTTCATCTCCACAGAGATTGAGGCGAAACGTATGGCGGGTGCGGTGATTGTCAAGCGAGATTTCATTGACGACGCAGAGCCGAATGTGGTAGATTTCCTCACCCGCGAAACAGCAAAAGCCTTTGCTCGAGAAGAGGATAAACAGGGCTTTGCGGGCAATGCTGCGCCATTTACAGGCATTTTGAATTTGTCCGGTGCGAAGGTCGCCTATATGGGCGGTGCGTCAAATTCTGGCAGAACATCCTTTTCAACTGTTTCATGGAGAGACCTTGTCGAACTCTCGCAGAATGTCGAGCCTGACCATCAAGTGGATGCAGCGTTTTTCATGTCGCAAGCGGTGTTCAAAGAAGTACGCAAGGAAGCCGATGCCAACGGTCGCCCCATCAACGATTTTACGGGCATTCTGCGGATATTCAACCAATTCGGTATCAAGCCGAAAATTGGTATGTCCGCAATCGCTTCTCGTGGCTACACGGGACCGGGCGACTTCCCTATTTACGTCATTCCCAACGGCATTTTGCCTACGGACGGAGCGGGCAATGCGGCGGTCATTTTTGGTTCGCTGACGCAATATGCTCAAATGGGCTTGCGCCGCGATATGAAGCAGGAAATTTTCACCGAAAGCTACGGTGCGGTGCCGCTCTCCTCACGTGGTATGCTTGCCTACGCGACCTATCAACGCAAAGGCTTTGGTTTCCCTGTGCCGAGCGCGTTTGCGATGCTGCGCACGGCTTTGACCTGATTGTGTACGGCAATATTTATCATCCCAAATTTCTCTCGTCATGCAACACAAAGTCTATAAAGTCATCAAAAGTACGCTTCGCTATGCCGAAGGCGATATTGTGCAGCTCTCCGAAAAGGACGCGCTTAAAATGAAGGATTCTCTCGAGGAATACAAACCCGAAACCAAAACCGCTCACAAAGGCAGTAAAACAGGCAGTAACGACGCGGCTCACCAAGCCGATGCCAAATAAGGTGCTGCCTCAATGCCCGCCGTTTTTCCCGATATTGATGCGGTTGTGGAGCGTTTGCGCTTGAAATCAACAAATGCAAATCCCATACCGCCAGACCTGACGAATGCTATAACGGCATGGCGACAAGGGGCTATCAGCCGCATTGAAACGTTCTATTGTGAGCAGCCTATCGCGGCGGCAACGGTGAGCTACGAGTTTACACCGATGGCGAAAACACCTTCGTACACGCCGCCCTACTTCCCTTTGCGCGGAATTACGGAGCTAAAGGAAGTATTACGCGAAGAAGCAGGATTTACAGCGTTTACGTCGCTCCAAAGCTCAGATTTTGGCGTTGCAAAGGGCGCAATCGTGAAACGAAATGGCTTTGAACCGAGCAAAACGTATCTGGCTCTGCTCCACGTCGGTTATGAAGAAATACCGCCAGAAATCATTGAAATTTTCTTTGAAATGATAACCGTCCGCCACAAGGAATCAAACTTTGCAACCGCTTCACGTCTTGGTATCAGCAACATTTCGGAATCGCTTGCAGGAACAAACGTAATGACAACCTTTCGGAATATGCACGAAAACTGGCAAGAACGTTTGGCGCGATTTCGACCTTTACCCGTGTAGGAGATATTGATATGACCAATGATTTTGACGAGCGTATCAAGATGCTGCAAACCACGTTTGCAGGGTTTATGAAACAGGCAAAGCAGGAGTTTCCGCTTGTGATGCAGGCATACATCAACGAAAACCTGCATTCGTCGCCCGCAAACCCCGCAGCATTCAATACCACCGATACGCTCTACACAAGGTCTGGTGCGCTTGTGAGGTCATTCATAGCAGGACAAAAAGGTAATATCTTTCAAGGAACGGCGGATGAACGCGGTTTGCAGCTTACCTACGGCTCGTCGCTGCCGTATGCGGCAATACAGGAGTTTGGCGGAACAATTCAGGCTACACCTCGCATGATAGGCTACTTCTGGGCAATGCACAAAAATACACAACTGAATTTCTTCAAAGTGCTGGCACTTGCGGCAAAGAAAAACGGCGGCTTTCGCTTGAAACCGCGTCCGTACTTGATGCCCGCCGTGCGAAAGTATGAAAAAGACGGTATTCAGTATCTGGAACGTTCTCTCACGGTGTTCCTTCAAGGAGTTTGGAATGGCTAACATCACGCCAGATATGCCAACGCCACGCAAGTATTTTCTTGAAGTTGTCCGCACGGCATTAGAGGAACAAGGCACATTCAAACCTGAAAATGTCCTCAAAACTTTTGCTCCTTCAAGTCAGTACGCTACGCCGTGGGCGTTTCCCGACTTGGGCGAAGATGCGCGGCGGGAGTGGCTGGATGAAGGCGCGGAGCTTGTGAGCAAGCAGGTTCAAACGGTTGCTGTTTTGGCGGGCTTTGGTGTAGATGGGTATGATACCGAACATCAAGGCTGGCTGACCGATGCAAGCAGCGCGGTCATGTACGCCATTCAGCAAGCATTGTTGAGCATTGTTCTTGACAACGACCTTGCCTCCTTCGAGGATGATTTTTTGGTTATCGGTATCGAAACCGTAGATATTACGCGGATGCTGGACGGTTACGACCGCGAAGCACGGTACGGACAGGTGCTGGTGAATACTGAAATTGTTTATTCTCTCACGTTGAAATAATTTTTTTCTACGACTATGCCACACACTATCCGCATCCTCACTCGCGCCGTCATTGGTAATGTCATTGTCAATGCGGGCGAATCGGTCAAAGGCGATGAGCAATTCCTTAGCGGCTTATGTGCGGCAGGGATTCCGTTCACTCTTGTCAATGAACATTCTTCAGGCGAAGAAGAAGCATCCTCGTCTATGAATGAAGCAATAGCGAATGAAGCAGCAGCGAATGAAGCAGCAGCGAATGAAGCAGCAGCGAATGAAGCAACAGCGAATGAAGCAACAGCGAATGAAGCAACAGCGAATGAAGACGGGGAGCCACTTGCGCCGCCAAAGAACGACCGTCGTCATGGAGCAAAGCCGCCTGTGGTGCATGGCTAAGAGACAACAATCGTAACTCACATTTGCTTTTCAAACAAACGCCTATCAATCTGGAGAAAACATCATGGCAGCACCAAAACTATCACGGAATGCGAAAAATATTATCGGTCTCGGAAGCGGACGAATGCTTATCCGCGAGGTCAATGCGGACGGTACGCTTTTGTCTGCTGCCGAACAAACGGCGGCTGGATATGGCACGGGTCCAGGTTTGACGGCGTATGTCTGGATGGAAATGCCTATCGTCAAAGACAGTAATTTGAAAGATGATACGCAAATTGAGAAAAAGCCCGACGAAGGTGGCGATAAGTATCCGATTGAAGGAGAACGCGAGGTAACGCTTGAAGTTACTTCTATGCAACGCGATACCGATACGCTGCGGGCAATCATCAAGGATATGCGCGGCAAATACTTTGAAATTCTGAAAGAAAACACCTCACGAAAACTCGCCAAAGGTCATCAATACTTGTACGTGGCGATTGCGCAGGTTGAGCCGAAACTTGATGTAAAGTTGCCCAATCCAGACCCAAAATTTATGTTCAACGCGATTGTTGTTTCCACAGCGATTGCAAACCGCGACTTGGCTGCTGTCGCGGGTATGCGCTCCGACTTTACAGGGAAAACGGTCAGCGTTGCGAGCGGCGAATACTACGAACTCTTTGATATAGCGTAAGTATAGGCATAATTCTTTCCTTGTGAGGGCATTCGCATTTACGCGCTTGCCCTTTTTTCTTACGACAGTTTTTTACCTCACCAAGCATCCCAAACCCTGATGAATACGGCTTTTCTCGCACCTTATACCGTTACGCTGAACGGTCGGAAGTATCACATTGTTGATTTCCGCAGCAACGAATGGACGATTGAACGGGACGAACAAATCCTTGAATTGCTCGACCCCGTGCTTGACCAAATTCTGAAGATGATAACGCCCCAAGAAGATGGTAAAGTCTCGCTCACCTTCGATTTTCACGTGATTTATACCTTGCTGCGTTCAAAGAAAATTCACCGTGAAATCCTTGCGTGTCTCTTCGCTCCCGATAATCTCTTCGCTCCCGATAATCACGACAATCCCAATAATCCCGATAACGGGGATGTAAACGAGGCACAGCGCAGTGCCGACCTTGCGAACGACATTGTAAAACTTGGTCATGCGGACATTGAGGAGGCATTTACTCGTTTTTTGGCTTCCGTCAAGAGCTTCGGTCGGGGAAATTTCCGAATCTCTTTAGACGAGCAAGCAACACCGACGACGGAGACGACCGCGACGGCATAAACACGGCGGATATAGAGTATTTGGAAGAGACACAGGGCTACGTTGCTTCTATTTACGAGCGTCCGCCGACGTACTGGTTTCAGTTGGTGATGCTGCTTTCGGATGGTGATGTGTTGAAGCATCTCGCCATCAAGCGGCAGCCGCTCTATCTCTCGCTTGCGTATGCTGATGCGCGTGCCATGAACGCCCGCAAAGAGCAGGAAGCCATGAAACAGCACCATTCAAACAACCATGAAGATTACGACGCTGGCTACTAATTACCCCTGATGTTTCCTCTATGGCAGACCTTTATGGCAGCAAGTCTTTCCGTTACACTCTCGCTCGACGCAGCCGCCTTTACGGACGGTCTGAAACGCGCTCAGGACGCAGGTAAGAATCTTGCCGATGCGGTCAAATCCGCGTTTGCAAATGTGAAAATAAGCATCGGCACCGAAAGCGTAGAGCAAAGCCTCGACGGGCTGAAGCGGAGAGCAGAAGACGCAGCGTCATCGTTACAAAAATCCTTCTCCGGCGCAAGTACCTTTGCCCAATCTGCCTTTGGCTTCAATCAAATTCAGCAATCGGTTGAACGCATTGCGGCAACCGCTCAAACGCTCTCTGCGCCCTTTGTTGAACTTGATACTTCCCTCCGCAATATCGGTGCGTTGGGGGTAAAAAACTTTGCGGAGTTTGAGGGCTTAGTCGTTGGATTATCCAAGACTATTCCTGACTCCGCCGCTGTTATTGGCGATGCGATTGCCGAAGCGGTCGGGTCGGGTGTGATTGCAGTGGAGAACGGTCGGGCAAACATTCAACAAGCATCGGAATTTATCCAGGTCGCATCAAAACTGGCGATTGCGGGCAACACCGATATTCAAACCGCCGTCAAAGGCTTGGCTTCTACGCTCAATTCGTACAGTCTCAGTACGTCGGAAGCAAATCGAGTATCGGACGTAATTTTCAATACGTTCAACTACGGTGTTTCCTCCGTCAAGGAGCTTTCCAAGTATCTCTACGAAATCACACCGACCGCCGCAGGACTTGGTGTGAGCCTTGAGCAGGTCGGCGGCGCACTGGCAACAATGACCAAACAGGGCATTCGCACTACTGTTGCGACGGACCGCCTCCGCTCATTTCTTGTTGCTCTTCAGAAACCGAACAAAGAACTTGCTGCCGTCATGGAGCGGTCGGGAGTAACGTTGCAGGGATTCCGCGACGGAACGCTCACGATGCAGGAAGCGGCAAAACGCATCAGCTACACCACGAAAGAACTTGGTCTCAACACAAACCAAATATTCGCCAGTGTTGAAGCGGCTTCTGCCGTTATGTTCTTGGGGGGCAAGAATGCTGAAAAAGCAATGATTGACCTCAAAAACGTGAGCCAGCGCAACACCGTAAAAGAAGGATTTGACGTGCAGGCGCAAGGAATTGAGTCGCGTGTTCGTGTGATGATAAACACCATCAATGCGGGATTTATAGAGATGTTCGGCAAAGTCGGTACAGGTGCGACAGTCGCGCTCAACACGACTGCCCGCCTTGCTCCCACGCTCACGGCTCTTGCTTCTGTCAAACAACTTGTCCCTGAAGGAGCATTCACTTCATTAAGCAACGGCATCACGGGTGTGGTCGGGAAAGTAGGAAATATCGGCACGGCTTTTCTTTCTCTCTCATCAACAGCAGGTGCCGCCTTACAGAAAACGTCGGCATCGTTGCAGTCATTCCCTGCTACGGTCGCAGCAACGGTACAGAAAGGGTTTGCGGCAGTTCCGGGCGTACTTGCAGGAGCGGTGCAGACAAGTTTAGCAAGTATTCGTGCGTTTCCCGCACAGGCAACATCGGCATTCTCCACTTTGGGAGCTGCTCTTGCGGCAAATACACAGACGTTTCTCGCGTCCTCGCGGAGCCTGCTGACGGGAGCATTACCCGCAATGCAGTCATTCGGTGCATCGGTGGCTACTGGACTTGTCTCAGCATTCAAGAACCCGCTTGGTACATTGAAATTGGTCTTTGCTGCCGTGGGAACAGGCGCACGGGCAATGTGGGCAGCGGTTACTGGACCTGTGGGGCTAGTGATAGCGGCGATTGCGGCTGTGGCGGCGATTGGGGTTGCTCTCTACGACAATTTTGATGACATCAAACAAGCCGTCAATGAATTTGTCACCAATGCGATTGAAGTCTTCAATGAACTGAAACCCGTATTTTTTGAACTGCTTGGTGTGGTGCGTCAGGTAGGCGGCTTTTTGTATGAATATCTCAAAACTCCGTTTGAAATTATCACTACCATTGTTCGCGCCTTTACAGGTGAGGCAGAGCAAGCAAGCGGAACGACCAAAGACTTAGGCTCATCGGTGCAGGGCGCGGGTCAGCAAACAAGTTTCTTCAAACAAGCCCTCCAAACCGTCCTTCAGACGCTTATCAACATTAAAGGCACGATTGGCGGCGTTACAGAGGCATTTAAGACCATCAAAGAAGTTATTGGCGAAGCATTTCGGGCTATGTCCAACTTCAACATCAAAGGCGTAATTGAAGCGTTCTCTGGCTCAGGGGCGAAGATAGCCGCCTCATACGATAAAGGCTGGAATCAAGCCACACAAGCCGCTCAAACAGGCGCACAAGCACAAAAAGATGCTGCCAAAGACGGCGTAAAAGGTCAAGAAGAAGCGGCGACGGAGTTTGACAATATCACGAAGAAATCCGTGTCTTCGCAGGTTGCGGAGTTCAAAAAACTTGCCTTTACCCTCACGCCCGAACAACTCAAAGGACGGCGCGAACTCTTGGAGTTTGCCCTCAAAAGCGAACTTGAGCAAGGCAAAATTTCGCAGCAACAGTACTACAAAACGCTGAGTGAATTGGTGCAAATTGAGCAAGCGGCTATCAAGAAATTCAAAGGCAGCTCTTCTGGTAGTGGTCGAGGAAAAAAAGAATCCTTCAAAGACCAAGAAGAACTTTTGCGCGAGGCGCGCGAATTGGAGCGTTTACGAGAGCAGATTTTGTTGGAAGGACTGGCGGAAACACAGCGCAAGCTAAAAGAGTTCGACATCAAAGCAAGCGATGAACGTGCAAAATTGGAGCGAGACATCAAAAAAGCAGAGTTCGAGAAAAAAGGCAGTTTGTCCGAAATTCTGAGGAAACAAGAAGCAGAATTGCTGAAACGGCAAGCCATAGAACGAAATAAATTCCTGAACGAGCTTGCCTTGAAAGAGGTTGAAGGTACCGACAAAGCACGGGATGAAGCGGTCAAGCGGCAGATTGAACTCTTGAAAGTACAGGAACAATTATTGCGCGGTGCCGACGAAGCAAGCATCCGTGAGCGCGGACGCATCCGCCTTCAGATTCTCGACCTTCAAGCGGGTCAGGAATTAGACAAATTGCTTGAGGTAAACGAAACCTATAAAAAAGCCGCGATTGAGTTCAACAAGGTGAAGCTGACGGGTGACACTTCCGAGATTGCGCAGGCACAAGCGGCATTTGACACGGTTCGTAATCAAATTTTGCAAATGCAAGAGTTCCAACTCCGCATACAAAGCGAACAGGCAAAACGAAAAGCCGAAGAACTCAAAATTGAATTGGAACTTGACGAAGCAAAGGCACAAGCACTCACGAGCGCGTTAGAGCGAGAATACGCACTGCGTCTTGTTGCCGCAAAACGAACCTACCTCAAAGAATTGGAAGCGGCTGCCTCCAATGCCGCACTGCGCCTGCAAGCCGAGCGAAAATTTCAGTTAGAAAAATTCGCTATCGAACAGGAATACGCCCGCAAAAGTAATGTTCTCTACGATGCGGCTCTTAGTCTGGCGGAGATTCTTCCCCAAAAAATTGCAGCAGCCTTTGAGCGGAACGCAAATGCCAATAAAGACCGTGCGAACAAAGCCCGCGAGGAATTGGAAAACATCAAACAACAAGAGGCAGAACTGTTCGACAAAATGGAGCAGCTTGAAACGGACATGAAGAAACAACGCGGTTCCAAGAAAACTGCCAGCGCAAAACAATATGATGACTACCAGCAACAACGCGCTGCTTTGCGGAAACGACAAAAAGAATTGGAGGCAGAGCTTGGTCCTGGTACAGATACTTTTTTCAAATCCCTCACCGACGGCATCGGGGACAGTTTTACCACTCTTGCTGAGACGCTGCAAACACGGTTGCAACGTGTGATGCAGAACCTTACAGCAACGGTCAGTAGCGTCGGCGGAAATCTCACAACCTTGTTTGATTCCACCACCGCAGCAGGAAAAGAAAACTTCAAGAACCTCGAATCAGCCGCTATTGAGGCTGTTGCTGTTGTTGGAGCGAGATTAGGTGCGCTTGCGGCACAAGGTAAACTGACCTTTGAATCGTTTGCGGCAACGATTGGCGCGACCGCTCTTGAAATCGTGCAGCAGCTTATCCTCACCTACACACCTGCGATTTTCACGACCGCTATCGGTCTTTTGGGACCAATCGCGGGACCGATTGCGGCGGTGGCGGCAATCGCTACTGTTATGGGACTGTTGGGTGTTGCGCGAGGTGCGCTCTCAGGTGCAGCCTCTGGAGGTAGCAGCGCACCCGGCTTCTTTGAAGGGGCGCATAACTATCAAGGTGAGGGTGCTATCCGCATTCCAGGCGCGAGCAAAGACCCGTTCATTGTGCGGGTGCATCCGGGCGAAGATATTTTTAGTCCCGACGTATCGGCGGCAAACCGCGACTTATTCAAACATCTGCACGAGCGCGGAACGCTTGACGAATACGTTGCGAAAAAATATGCTCCTACCATTGAAAGGAGAATGGAGCAACAAACTTTTGAAAAAATTATGTATTCCGAGCTTATTCATCGCACGGAGACTGCTCGCGAAACCTTGCGCCACAACCTACACGAGGCAACACGCCGACGTATGGAATCGTTGATTTCGCGCACCAGTGAACGCCTCAGCGAAACCGATGTGCTGACGCGCCTTCAGGAAACATCGCTTGCAGACGGCTCTCACAAGGTCGTTCGTGCTGCTCCCTTTCGCGCTGAAGTCTTGCATTCAAACGGTGCGGAGAATCTTCTCAAAAAGCAGCTTCTTCAACAGGAGCGAATGCACACGGAACTTCTCCGCGAAGTGCGCCTCATGCGGGCGGAGTTCGAGCATACAACGAATGTGAATGTGCGCGGCAAAATGACGATGGAAGGTGATACGTGGAAAACAACGGTCGCAAATGCGGTAACAAAAAATAATCGTCAGGAACGCGCACGGCATTAAACGAGGAATACTAATGCGAATTGAAAGATAGTTTTTGACGCTGATAAAAATGATTGAACCGATAAAGCTGATAAAATATTGAAAAATAATGACTTGAAAAGATTTCTGCTGTATCATTTCACATCATGTATCTGTGAAAATCATTTTTATCAGTTAAATCAGTGTCAGAAAAATCAATGATGTAACCTAACTTTTAATTCGCATTACTACTATGTCGCCATGGTTTATAGAGTTCAAAGGTGCGTCAAACACCACAGGTACGGAGAACGTTGTTACAAAACGTCTGCGCCTTCTGGTTGCCGACCAAGACCCTGAAGCTGCGACGGAGAGCCGCGAGGCATTAGACGGCTATGAGGAAGCACCGTTGCTCTTCCGCAAGATATTTGAAGTTGAATTGTGGGACTTCCTTGTGAACCCTCATAAAAACTATCTTGCTGACCGCACCAATCCCAAACGCCCGCAGGACGGTCAGGACTTGGAAGAATTGTTCGCGCTCCTCCGCAAGCCCTATACGTGGATTTCGGAAATAACCTTGCCCCGCTACGATGCTGCTCAAAGTGGCTACTATGGAGGAATGCTGCCGCTTCTCGTGGCATACCGTTCACATTCGCGGACGCGGCGAAACGGGCGAATTGAAATCACTTTTACCTTTGCAAAACGCTCTTTGGAGTCGTGAGGAAATCATGCCGCGCAATGCACTTTATGAAATTCGCTTCCGCAACAAACGGGATAAAACCTTTCGTTTGACTATCATGCCGCCCGATAATGAACCGTTTCCCGCCGCGCCCAATGTGGTCAAAATCTATGTAGATGCAGCAAATATGGTGGATGTATCGGGTTCGCCGTTCGATAATGTCCTGACGGGCGAAACAAAATATGAAGGGTTGCCAATTGGCTTTGCTCTCATTCCTACGCTCAAACTGCGCTTGAATCTGGACACGTTCGACAAATTGGATAATAACATGAAAGACCTGCGGGAATACTTGCTCAAGCCCATTGTCGCTGATAACTCAGGCTTGTTGAAGGGCGAGGGGCAGCCTGTCGAGCTTACGCCTATCTTCACGCTTTACGACGACGAAGACCGCATCTTGTTTCGCGGTGTGATTCGGCGCGACCCAAAATCAAAATACACGTTTGAAAAAACAACTCTCCCCTACGAACTCAATCTCGCTCATATTTACCGCAACGTACTTGAATCTACGCGCCTTTCCGATGCTGCGGATGAATACGACAAACTTGCACTCGAAGATACCTCCCTTGCTCTACGAACAGAATTTCGTCTGTATGATTTTGCCTATACCGACGGCGCAAACCGCGTAGCACAGGCACATATTGGTCAGTACGCGGGGAGCGTTGTGAAACTTGCTCCGTTTCATGCGGTGCAGAGAGCAATCTTTCGACAGGCGCAAAAAATTTATCGGCGGTTGATGCGAAATGATACCGTGCTGTTTGAAGCAAGCAACAGCGTGTTTTCAGGGATTGAGTTCTTTGAACAATTTTACACCCGTCAGGACTACACGGAGGGTGGAATGCCTCAAACCTACACCGACCTTCAAGCAGCCGTTACCGCAGGAACAATGTGGAAACGCCTCGCCTACGAGCAGTTATACATCGTTGCGTATGAATACACCTACGACCCAAGTATGGGCAACTCCGAAGAGGTTCCGCCCATAAGAACGGGTATGCTGACCGACATGGAGGGTGGTTTTGGGGACATTGGAGACGCTTGGGCGTTCTTTTCGCGCATGGTGCAGGGATTGGCTCGGAAATCTGCTTTTGGACGCGGTACGAACCCCAATGACCTGTTTACGAATTTCAACAGTTATACCGCGCCTGTGTCCTCAGGCTCAGGAGTTTTTGCTACGACAGGCAAAAAAGGGGCGAACTTCGGAAATCATTTTCAACGCAAGCATTATCTCCAAGCACCGACCGCCGAAGAGGGCGGAGAGCTTATTGCTGGAGTGGAAATCACGACAAAATATGTCCCTGAAGGCAGTGCGGATATGACGCAACATCGTATGGATTTGGAAGGGTCGGAAAATGATGAAAACTGGAGCGGAGAGCTGGTACTCAACAATATGCCAATGGTTGGAAAAAGTAATATGAGCGACCGCTCGGAGGGCGCATCATTTGGAGATATTTCAGGGAATGCGGTTGTTGTTCATTGGAAAGGCTATAATCGGTACGGTCTCTATTACTTTGCCCAACCCTCCTTTGCAGCACGCCGACTCTGCTTTCGAGTGAATGATGTGGTAGCGATAGATGGCAGTTTTGTTTCCAAGCGAGACTCTACCGTACCTATGCCTCAATACAGCGCAGCAAAAGGCTCTTGGGAAACTGTACGCCGCCAATTCCGAGACGTGGCGGCAAACCTTCAGAAATCAAGTTGTTTAGGGTTGAGTGTGGCAGGGTATCTCCTGAGTAGATTCGCGGCATCGGAGCAGATTGTAACGAATAACGCTGCGGGGTTATTTCAGGTGAAAGCCTTTTATGACGCGCCTTCTCCTGTCGGTATGCCAGGCGTGGTCATTGATGGCATTACTATCAATATCGGTGATGTTGTGTATCATTCGGGCAATGCTGCTTTTTATGCAATGAGCGCAACAGGATTTGTTCTGGAGAATAAAAATATCAGGCAATTCTTCGTAGCACAGGGTACGTTGCACCAACGAGAAATCTGGGAACGCACCACGAATTACAACGAATACGGCATCATCGAATACACGTGGAGTTTTGCGGGTATGGGGCAGATTCAAACCTCCATACAACTTATCCCAAAACGCGGTGTTATCTTCTCTGGGAAGGTACGAAATGATGTTGTGGAGCGAACAGATATTATTGAGGGCGTTCCCGTTGTATCGCAGTATGTACTGGTCTCGCAAACAAAGGTTGGTGAATTGTACCGTGTGGATAGATTGCGCTCATACTTAACCAATATCCCTGAAAACGGCGTATTAACAAGCGTTACGACGGATTACATCGAAGACGACCACACAGTAAGTTTGTTGCTGTTTGAGCAATCCGCTACACCATAAGGGGCTTCAAATGGCACGAACAAGCTCGCTCGCAATTTCCATCCTTCCCCACCACGTTAATTTCCCTATCCGTACAACAGGCGGCGATAGCTTAACCGAAATAACCTTGGTAACGGGCTACAACCTGACTGTGCGCGTCGTGGCAACCGAACACATCACCCTTTCAGGTGAGCAAATCATAGACGGAGTGCGGCTTTGGGGAGGTGAAACCGTCCTTGTAACAGGACAAACAAACCCAAAAGAAAATGGCTTATACGTGTGCTTGCCAGGTGCGTGGCGGGTAAACGATGCCGTTCCGCTCTACCCTTCCACGATTATTGCTGTGCGCGAAGGCTGGTATTATCAAGATAGTATCTGGCTTGTCAAGAATGATTCGACGATTTCTTATGGATATTCGGAAAATTTTTTTGTGCGAAAAGATTACGCACCCGTGCTTCCATGCCGCTTTGCGCTTACCAATCCTACTGCTCAACTTGATAAAACCACGACCACGATTGACGGTTTCACACCTCAAAACGGCGACCGAATTCTTGTTGCAAAATCACCTATTTCGCCCTCAACAACGCACCCCGACAACGGTATCTGGATATATGACAACACGGCAGCGTGGGTACGCTCCAGAGACCAGTTGTATAGCGGATTACTTGTTACCGTGCGCGAAGGCGCATTGGAACGAGATTCGGTGTGGATGCTGACAAGTGATACGCCTATCATCACAACCTTTGTACCCGTTGGTGCGGAAGATGTCGGCGTGGCAGTTTCGGGCGTAGCATGGACAAAGATTGCGCCTGTGCAGGTCTGCGCTCCCGTGCTGCTCCACTACGCGTTTGAAAGCACAACATCTGTTTCCGTTCCTGCCACAACCTATCACAGCACACGGCTTTCTTTTCCTGTTGCAAAGACCGCCAATACAGGCGTTCAGACTACCCCGTTTCAATGGACAGTACAAACAACAGGAGCTTACGATTGTGAAATATTCTTGCATACCGAAGACAGCACTATCGCACAAGGTTTGGTGTGTGCTGTGATGGTGTGTGGTCAGAACGCGACCGATACCCCAAGTGATACGACACTCGTGCTTGCAACACCGATGAAGGTTGGTGCAATTCTCAAATTTCGTCTGAAAGGCGCACTGTTCTTGGAAGAAAACGACCGCGTAAGTATTGAGCTTCGTGTACAAAATCATACCGCCGCCGCCATATCGTTTGCTCTATACTCCGCATCAATGCGAGTTCGTAAGCTGTGTTCATAGAAAATCAACAAAGGAAAATATGCAACAAGAACGCAATAATCTTGCAACAACATTGCAACCAACGCCAAGCGAAAATGCTATAAGTTCGCACATCACAACTGCGATATACATGGCTATTGAGCGCGTAACGGGCATTTCATCAGACAAAATTCACTCTTCCAACCGCAAAGAAGAAATTGTGAATGCTCGGCAAATGGCTGTTGCTCTCTTTCATCATCTCGATATACAGAATCACAGCCGTATTGCTCGTGAGCTGCATAAATCGCATACAGCCATTGCGAAAATTATGCAGAATCACGAAGCAATGATGATGATAAACCGCGCCTATCGCAGCACCTATCGAACTATCCTTCCCATTGTGCAGGCGCAGCATGAAAACGATTCGCTTCATAACCGATAAACTTCCCTATACGTTTGGGCAGATTGTTCAGTTCAAAAATGATATTGCCGATGCCTTTATTCTGCAAGGTGTAGCCGTCCTCTACACCCCTTCGGCACAAGCACCTCCGCCACAGGGACAAACCACGCTCAATGCAAACACACCCATTTTTGGTAATCCGCCAAACCTCAACACGTTGGGGAAAATGGCGGCTTTTATGCAAAATCTTGAGTCAGCACTTGCAGGAAAGATGGACAAAGCGGTGTATGATGCCGATGGAAACAACCTCGTGCAGACGACCGATAACTTAGAAAATCAACCCACCGATTTTTCTCAAACATTCCTTGCAGGATTAACAGCATGACACTCGTTCAACGAATACTCGACCTTGCGGCAGTCATCCGCGACACGTTCAATAAGTACCAAAACGGTACAAAAAAGCCCAAAATTGCTTTGTTTCTTGATGACGGAGCAACGGGAAGAAGCTATACAGACATCGTTGCTGAAATCAGCGCAGCAATTCAAAATGCTATTGATACCTTGAGAAATGGTGTTGCGTCGTCCGGCGACACGCTCAAGAAACTCCAAGACCAAATCTCGGCAATCACCAGCGGCAGCTATGCAACCGAAGCGTATGTGAATACCGCTATTCAAAACCTGATAGGTACTGCGCCGGATTTACTGAATTCGCTGAACGAGATTGCCGATGCAATCGGGAATGACCCTAATTTTGCGAATAGTGTTTTGGCACAACTTGCGAACAAAGCGAATGCTGCTGATGTGTACAACAAACTTGACGCTGACAATTTGTTTAAGACCAAAGCGGAATACACCGATGAAATCGGCAACCCCGATACCAATTTTGTGGCGGCATTTGAAGCTGGTTTGTTGCCATAATCACATAATCAATGACGCTCGTTGCTCGCATATCGGCTGTTGTTACGCGCATCGCACAGGAGTTTAAGGCTGTACGATTGCTGAGAGGCGCAAGCAATGGTCTTGCGCCTCTGGATGCAAATAAATTTGTGCTAGCTTTGAACTTGCCGAATGCGTGGGCGCGATTGGTGCAAAATCTCCCGTCAGGTACTCCGCCCACTATCCTTCCGATTGATTGGCGAAAAGGGCTACTGGTAAATATCACGATGCCGTCAGCAAATCTTAGCCCAACGGTGAACGATTTTCAGTTTCCGGTGATGGGTGAAGAACATATCATCATCCTGAAAAATTCAACAGGTGCGCCAAGAAATTTTGTTCTTCCGACTTCAACAGCGCATCGTAGCAATGTTGTCAGCATTGCTGTTGGCAATAACCAACGCAGAAAACTTATTGGTCATTTCGACGGAGCGGTCTATGACTGGTCGGTCGAAACAGCAAAAACACTGTAACTATGCCCACATTAGTACAACGCATTGTTTCGCTTGCAAGCAGAATTGCAATAGAATTTAAGACGGGAATTTACCAGAAACTTGGGCAAGCTAACGGCATTGCTACGCTGGGTGCAGATGGCAAACTCACTAGTGCGCAACGCCCGCCCGGCATTGGTAATCTTACTCCCATTCCCTACCAAGCCGCACCAAGCCTTACAAGTTTGCGTGATGCTTTGGTGGATGCAGGTGTGATGCTACCAATTCCTTCCTACGTTATCTCTGGCAATATTACGGGAGACATTCTTGCGGGTGTTACCCTCGAACTGCGTGATAACGGCACAAATGCTCTCGTCGCAAGTGTGGTCAGTAATGCGCTTGGGTACTACGAATTTGCTTCCCAGCTAACAGGGACGTATAAAGTTGTGCCGAGTTTGGCGCAGCACACCTTCAATCCGAGAGATGTAACGGTTAATCTTACAGCGAATGCAACAGTGAATTTTGCAGCAATGTATGTGGCGTTGCCCGCTCCGCTTTCGGTCGGACTCATTGCATGGTGGAAAATGGATGCAAAGATAGGCACAACGATTCGTAATGCTGCCAATCCTGCCCTCTACAATCTCTACTCTACCGATACGATTGTTCCAGGTGGTTTGTACGGAAACGCTCTTCAAAGCAGTACGGGTAATACATTGTTGGATAATTCTTATGCGGCTTTTCGTATTGACCAAGATTTTACGTGGCAATGCTGGACGAAGCGAGCTATTAAGACGCAAACCTCTCTTTTCCGCATCAGTAGCAATGTTTATGGCGCGGCAGACCTTGCCGTAAAATTCTACAACATCAGCAACGACTATTTCCTTGAACTGCAACATTCAACTTTCTCGCCGCACGTCACAACGTTTCCCGTCGCATTCACTCCCAATATTTGGGAGGCTGTTGTCATTACACATAGCACAAGTTCAAAAATCTTCACGGTATATTTCAACGGTGTTTACGTCGGTTCGGTGCCGTATAGCAATCTTAATCTTTTCGTGCATAGCATGGCAATTTTTGGAGCTGATGCTTCGGGCGCAAATGGAATGATGAATGAGTACGGTTACTGGCATCGCATTCTCACTCCGTCCCAAGTATTGGATTTGTATAACGGCGGCGCAGGCTATACCGTTTAATCAGAACAATCTATGAAAACATCCACTACAGTTTCCTCGTCCTCCCCTGTCGGTGTTACAGCACAAGCATTGGCAAGGGCTGGGGTAGTTGCAGTGGCGCGGGACTTCACCATATCGCATCTCCCCAACGACGAATATTACGCTGTCCATCAAGCGAAACGGCAGCTTGTTTTTCATCATACGGCGGGTTCGCATCGTCCTGACTGGACGGTTCATGGTTGGAATTCCGACCGTCTGGGGCGCGTTGGCACAGCGTTTCTTATCGGAGGTATCTCAACACGCAACGGCAATAATGACTGGGACGGACACATTCTGGAGGCTTTTCCGCCTGAGAACTGGGCGCATCATCTGGGCTTAAAAACCGCACAGAATGAGGCGTTGAACAAAGCCAGCATCGGTATTGAACTTTGCAATTACGGCTATGTTACGCGAAAACGCGACGGCTCGTTTTGGAGTTATGTGAATCATCCCGTCCCAAAAGAACAGGTGGTTGATTTGGGCTATGAATGGCGGGGCTATCGCTACTGGCATTCCTACACCGATGCACAGCTAGAAGCCGCACGGAAACTACTCTTGCAGCTTTCGGAACGCTTTACAATTTCGCTAAAAAAAACATGGTCGGCGGCAGATTTCACGGTGCAAGAGGCAGCATTACAAGGAACGTCGGGCGTGTGGACACATTCGCAGTTCCGCGAGGACAAATTCGACTGCTACCCGCATTCGCACTTACTTCAGATGTTGAACTCGCTCTAAAGACACAGATAAAACGAAATGCTCTTTTCAGGGCAATTTTCTATGGCACAACCCTTCCGTACTCTTATTGCGCTTTTTGCGGTACGCTTGCCTCGTCGAGCCTTCAATCTGGTTTTTCGGTGCGACTGGCGACCGATACGCTTCATTCTGTCGTTGGTCTTTATTGGCGCGGCAATAGTACAGGCTGAGTTTGCGTTTTCACCCCAGATGCCGACACTTGTTTCGGGTGTGTATGTGCTTGCATCGGCGACGAGTGTGATATTCACTGCATTTTACTTGTTTATTTCGACCAACGACGAAGCCGCGTACAATGGTAGCACACTGAAAAAACGTTCCTTCATCGAACTGGGTGCGTCCTTGATATGGTTTTTGGTGGCGTTCATTGACTGGTACGCACACGAACATGATATGATTACGTTGGATGCCGTCTCGTGGCAGCATCATCTCATTATCAATGGGATTGTCTTGCTGACGCTCGGTTGCGCGTTTTTCAATGCCTTCAGCTTTGCAACACAATCTGAATTGCAGGAAAAATATCGCACCCAAAAAAGCGGAGAGGAAAATGGATGAAAAACTATGGGGTTTTGTCAGCAGCGTTGGTGGAGTCAGTGGTAGTATTCTCATTGCGGTTCTCGTTGCTCACAAACTGGGCTTTTGGTCGTGGTTGAGTTCTGTTGTCAGTGCGAAAACCAGTGGCGAAGTGGCGACCAGAGCCTTAAACGAAGCCAGTGTTTCGATTGTTGCCAGACAAGCCGAAGAAATCAAAGGTTTTCAGGCGGAAATTAAGGAACTCAAAGAAGAATTGCGGCAGGTCAAGGATGCGCACAAAAAAGAGCTTACCGCATTGGACACCGAGCAAAAAACGAAAATTGACGAACTCAAGAAAACCATTGAGGGACTTGAAGCACAGTATGACGTAATTGTCGCGCAATTCCGCGAAGCAAAGCGAAATCAAGACCCCGACACCGCACGAATGCTGGAAGAAAACACAATATTGCGACAACGCACCATGGACTTGGAAAAAGAATTGTCGCTTGTTCGCTTTGAGATTGACCAACTGAAAAAACTCAGGGATGATTACAACCCAACATCCAGTGATTAACCATCGTACCGATGAATACCAATGAACAACGAAGAACGCATCATTCCCCGCATCGAAGAAGCACCAATGCTGCAACCAACGGTAAGCGACCCGCGACCCGCACAACAGCGTGTTCTCTTGCCGCAATCGGTCGTGGCGGCAGTGCATCTGCACCACAACCGCATGAAAGAAGCAGAATTGACGCGGCTTCAGAACTTGTACGAAAGCGGAAATTTTACCGAAGAGCAAATAACTCTTCTTGCCAACGCAGGCATCATCGAACAACCAAAAAATATTTTTCAACTTTTGCAGGAGAAAAGCATGGAAGCTCTACTGGCGATGGTCGTGAACTATCTTAAAAATAACCTTCGCACAACCGTGATGGCATTCGTGTTCGTGCTGGCACAAATAGCGGCAAAGTTTCAGCTGGAATTGCCACAAGCCTTTTCCGATGTGCTGTACGCTATTAGCTACATATTCGTGTTTACCCAAGCGGACAGAAAAATTACGATGCGGATGATTGCGGGCAGCCTCCTGACGGTCTTTACGCTCTTTATCCCGATTCTTGCCGGACCATTGGGACTTGCAGCGAACCCTCTGTTGATGAATGGTCTTCTCTTTGGGCTTCAGCAGCTTGTCGCCATTTTGCTTAAAGAACAGCCCGAATTGCAAGAAGTGGCGCGGCGTACAGGAGCATTGCCCACGCAAGCCACAGCAATACTTGTTGTTGGGTTGTTATTCTTTTCTATGCCAGCCGTCGCGCAGGAAACGCCGTGCAATCGTATTCCGTCGTCATTTCGGGTGCATGGCACAGAAATCTCCGTCCGCTTCGACAGTGCTGCGTGCGAAAAAGCCGATGCGTGGGGCTTGTACGACCATCACCGCGCCCTTATTCGCTTGAATGAAACAGACCTCTACTCGGCAGACCGCTTGTCAGAGACGTTTTACCACGAAATGACCCATTGCCTCTTGCTTTCGATTGAATACGACAGCCTCAGTAGTGATGAGGTGTTTGTCGCACGATTTTCCCGTGTCTTGCGCCAGGCAGTGTGTACCTTTCGCTATCCCGAAGAACTCTTACTACAACCCCGCACGGGAAATACACCCCTACGCCGTTCAACTATTCCGCAGCGAGGGCTTCCCTCAAGGTTTCCCTCAGGGCTTCCCTCAAGGCAAAAGCAACGATACCGCGAACCCGCTCCAAGCGTTCAATCAAGCCTTTCGCGTTTTGCGGAGATTGGCGCGGAGTAATCCGTTTAGTTTCTCCTCCGACACCCTCGACGACCAAGAAACGGAAGTCCAACGATTGACCATTACGATTCCTTTACGACTTTTTTCAATACCATGACTACCCCGAACACCGCACCAAAACACGCCCCGCCGATAGACGCAAGCAACTTGACGCTGCTGCTTTCTGCCCGCATGGATGAATTGCACAACGTTCCGCTTGTCGTCAAAATAGCCGACACACCGCATACCGTCTATCGTTTTGTGCATTTTTCGTACCACGATGCCGTAGCACGGACGCTGCATCTTCGGGCAACAACAGGTATTGCCTACCTTGATGAAATGCTGCATCCACTCACCCGCACCGATGCAGGTCTGGCGAAAAAGGTTCTCCTTCAGTACACCGACCCAGACGGTGCGGAAAAGCAAGCATTGATAACAGGTCTGGACGAAAAGCAACACTACCGCGACAAGACGGGTGAGCATCCAGCAGTGCTTCTCAGCATAGCCGATGCCTAGCTGGTGCATAGCTGGTACATAGAGTGAATCACGTTCTTCGGTACATTTAGACTCACGATTCTCAGAGATTTACACGATGAATATCTTCATTCACATTATTCGTGAGAAACTGGATAAATCTCGTTTTAACGACATTATTGGTCTTCGTCAGTTATTCCCGCTCGGTACAGGTTTCTTAAAAGCTACCCAAACATCATTTGAGGTCGTGCCTGATGCAGGGACAGGCGGCGGTCAGCAGTATTTCGAGGAAGTATTCAATATCACCCAAGAAAATACGATTCCTCAATTAACATTTACACCGAAGTTTGCGACAAAAGAAGTCTGGATGACGATTGGAAGTGGCTGGGTGAAACACTCGGTAAGAGAAGGCGGTTTTTCGGTAAATACTGCAACCCGCACCGTTACAGTCGCGCCGGGCGGAGAATATCGAATACAAGTGGGCTGGCAAGTAACAATGCGCTATGCAACGGATGATGTGATTGTTGCGCCGAATATCACTAACGTCGCACCAAGTACCGCAACAGTCGGACAGACCGTAACGCTGACGGGTGTTGGGTTTACGGCAAATATGGTTGTTCGTTTAGGCGGGCAAATCGTGAGTGCCAATGTACTCAGTGCAACGCAAGCAACATTCGTCATTCCGCCGTTGCTCTTTGCCAATTCAACGATAGATGTACAAAACATTATCGGTGCTGATTCGGATACGAGTTTCACCTTTACCCCGCCTGTGCCGACCATCACGAGCTTCGCGCCCGTTACGGCTCTTGCAAGCTCGACAGTCGTCATAATGGGAACAAACTTCTACGGCACACCAACGGTGCGCTTTGGCGGGGTTATTTCGCCAACGGTGGTCATAAATTCACCGACGCAAATTACCGCAACGGTGCCAAGTTCAGGGGCGAGTGGTGCAATTACAGTCGAAACGCTGTATGGAACTGCTTCGCGGAACGGTTTTACGTGGAAACATCCCGCGCCGACGATTACCAATTTCACGCCAAACATCGCGCTAAATGGTGCATCAGTCGTGATTACAGGAACAAATTTTATCAATGTTTCGCTTGTGCAGTTTGGCGGGGTGAATGCTGCATCGTTTGTGGTTAATTCGCCAACGCAAATCACTGCAACGGTCAGTACTGGTGCGACAGGCGCGGTAACGGTTACGAATCCGGGCGGTACGGCTTCGGCGAATGGTTTTACGTTCCAATCAATTATCATACTACCCTTCCCGTCTGTTGCTGGGAACCGCTTGGCAACAGGCTTTGCAGGCACGTTGGCAAATGGTGTAACTTACATCATTCGCGCCTCGAAAGACCAGTACAACAATCGTTGGCAGGCATTTGATGACCCCGCAGCTTCGGGTAGTTCGTATTGGTACGCTGTAGGAACAACTTCCGTTGATGAATGGATAGAGATTGAGTTTTCTGTACCTGTGCTTGTTGGCAGCGTGGATATTATTCCCTATCCGTCAGGGTATCAACCACGCGATTTTCGTTTTTTGCTGGCGGACATACACAATCCAGCAGGGACAGGATACAGCACTGCTTTCACAACGACAAACCAAACATGGGTCGGTAATTTTGGCGAAACAAAAAATTATGTTATTCCCGCAGCAAACCGCCAAGCGCGAAAGATATTCCGCATGGCGATAACAGCTTCCGTGAGTTACGGCAACTCCCCCGCAATCTACTCTATCATTCTGAAGCCATAATGCCGCAACCGTTTCAATACATACCACTTTCCATTATTGAACCGATTCAGCTCTCGAATCTGGCACAGTCGGGCGCACTTATCAATAATACGCCCGTTTGGGACGGTATGCAATGGGTGCGTTCCAATCCGATGGCGGCGTTTCAAGCGGGAGTGTACTTGGGGCGCGTGTCAGAACTGAACGTAACAGGTGCCGCAACAGCAACCGTGACGGGCGGAAACCGCATGAACATTAACGTTAATACAAGTGGTGTAACGATTCAGGGTTCGCCAATTTCAACACTGGTTATGGGACTGGGAATGCAAGCAAATATCTCTGGTGCAACAGCATTCTTGTCAGCACCAGGCGTTGGTGCTTCGTACACGCATCCGAGCTATAATTCCTTTGCTTTTGAACCAAATGTTTCTGGCTCACAAATTACTCTTCCAGCTATTTACACAGATAGTATCGGCAGCGTGAGCAACATTTTTCAGCGTGTTTTTATCTTGCCAAGTGGCACGGGTGGCGTTTTCGTCAATGGAACAGGTCCGTACACAAGCATACAAACAGGAACGGGCTTGACGGCAAGCGGTAACGTTATCAGCGCGGCGGCAAGCGGAGCCACAACGCTCACCCATGCAGGCTTTGGAAGCCCCTTATTTACAGGCTTCCAGCCGAATTACACCATGAAGGGACTGCGCAGCTTGTCGTCAGGCTTGACCATCAGCGACACGGGCAGCACCCTTGATTTCACACTCACCGGTGGCGGCGCGGGCGGCGTAAACGTGTGGAGCAACGGCAATTCTATTGGTGTCGTACAAAACATCAATTTTGTTGGCTTCGGAAGCATTTTCAATGGTGGGAATCTTGCTGTTGTGAATGCACCTCCAAGCAGTGGCGGCGGCGGTGTAAACGTGAATTTCTCTGGTCCGTTCACCAATCTCACCTTTGCGGGTGCGGGTGTTTCGGTGGTCGGTAGTACGATAACGATTCCGGGCGCAAGCGGTGGTTCGGCGGGTATTGCGATTTTGAATAACAGCGTATTTTTTATGAATGCTGTTACCACACTGGACATCTGGGGTGGCACCTTGCAGAATATCGCACCTGGTTTTGCACGCCTTGTACTGCCTTCGGGTGCTGGCGGTGGGATTACGGGTATTCAAATTAACAACGCGGGAAATTATCCCAATATCAATTTTTTTGGCTCAGGAGTTTCCGTCTCAGGAAACAACGTAACTATCTTTGGCGCAAGTTCAGGGCTTACAGGCATCACCGCAAACGGCTTGGTCATTAGCACGAACACCGTGCAGTTGAATCTTGCGAATTTCTCCTCTCCAGGAGCCATGCCCGCTTTGAATGGTAGTACAATCTCGTATCTGGCAGGCGATGGCTTTTGGCGAACGATTCCAAGCGGTGGGGGCTTGCCGAGTGGCATCAGCGGCGATATTCTGTGGCACAATGGCACAACGTGGGCGAGAGATTCAGGGATGATGGTTGATAACCAAAGTGCGTTCTTTGGCGGGTATCGCTTGGCGGCGCGAGGAGCATCTCCTACATACGGTCTCAGTTTTACCGTAGGCAGCACCTATTTGAAGTCATCGTCGCACACAAATATTTTAGCGGAAGCAGATTTACGCTTAGGCGGCGTACTAGCAATCGAATTTACAGGCGGCGAATCGCGCTTCAAAACAACGCGCATGGGCTTTTTTAACATGGCACCAGTAACCAAACCGACCGTTGTCTTCGGCAGCCTTGAGTCCCTTATGTTCGCTTTAAGCGGGCTTGGGCTTATTCATATTCAGTTCTAACTTCTTAAACCTTGAAATGTAACTATGGAAAACCCAAGCACTCCTAAACGCCTTGTTACGGGCATTGAAGCGTATCGTGCTGCCAAAAAAGCGGGACGTATTCGCATTATCCCGACAAGCGACAATTTCGGTAATTCTCTTCTTGCTATTGAGCAAGATATTACCGACCCCTTCACCGAAGAGCGTTCTATCAATGTTCTCGGTAACATCAACACGGAAAACATTCGCAAAGGACGGGAACATCTTGAAAAAATGATGAACGAAGGCGACAATAATATCCCAAATGAACTCGGAGTACAGCAGCTTCTCAAAAATGCGGAAAGTTCTCGCAAACAAGCAGAAGAATCCACGCGCCAAGCAGAAGCACGTAAATTAGCATTTCAAGACCGTTTGGCAGACATGGACGCGATGCTTGCTGATGCCTTAGCGGTGGAGGAAAAAGCGAAAGCCGACTACGAAGCACGATTGGCAGAAGACTCAGAAGCCGTCAAAAAAATGATTGCGGACAAATCGAAAAAAGCCGTGTAGCAGAGAGAATAGCAGACCCCAGTCAAAAAAACTCCCCTCACGCACGGGCACACTCCCTCGTGCAAGCATAAACGCCGTCAGTTCAATGTTTAGGGCGAAACTGATGGCGTTTTTATTTTTCTTCCGCAGAGGGTTTACGTATCGGTACAATTCCAAAACGAGCGGCAAACAGTTCCCTATCCTCCAGAGAGCAAGCGACAAGATAGCTCACTACTTTTTCGGTGTATTCATTGAGCTTGTCAATTTGGTCATCCTTTTGTTCAAGAGCTTTATGGAGTTCTGTTATTGATTTCTCGCGGCGGTCGAGTTCTTCCTGATATGCCGATACAAGGTGATTACTTCGCGTGATGTCGTTTCGTAACGTGATGGATTCACGTTCTAACTCCTTGCAACGGCGTTTGGCTTCGATGAGTTCATATCGTTCTTGGTCGGTCATCGTTCGACCCCTTCCTTTTCTGCACCATGACGATTACGCCGATACCCCGCCCAGTTGAAGGGAATATCAAGCGTGATAGAGCTTGGCAGCGCATCAATATCTCCATCGTAGGTTTTGTAGAGCCAAACCAAAAAATCTTCAAACAAAATACACACCCAGATTTGATGTTTGCCGTTGAGGTCATACCTCGCACACTCGCCGTCGCCAATTTTCTTTGGGTTGAAAATTCCACCCTCGCACGTTTGTAAACCCACGACAAGCAAGGATTCTTGCGCCATTCCAATTTGATACAACAACGGTAATCGCACATCCTCTTGGGTACTGGAGCGCATCCATTCTTCTCGGTCAAATTTGGCAATCATAAATTTCCCCCAGTTGCCGTGAGGCGAGACAGCTTCAATAAATTTTGTTTTCATAATGAAGAAATTCAGGTGAAGAGACTGTGTTCACGGTGCTGTGAAGGTTTACATGATGTTCCTGTGATTAAGCATTCCGGCTACCGCGTACACGCTTGTCAGAGCCTTGGTAGTGAATGTGAAGCATCCAGTCCGATTGATTCAAACGCGAAGCAATTCGCCCGTAGCCTTCAATCTCTGCAAGGACGTGAACAGCATGATTGCAGGTGATGTAGGTTGGTTTGTGATGCGCGTAGCGATATTCGATGATATTCGTGAAACCCGTCATCGAAAACTCAGAGCCGTACTCTGTTCCCAAATCGTCAAGGAAGAGCGCGTCGCAGGTTCTCAGTGCTTCAACTTGTTGCTTTTTCGCGGTGTCACGGAATCCGAAAAATAAATCTTCCAGCATTGCCGCAGATGCAAATTTGATGTTTGCTTGAAACGTCCGCATCAGGCTTTGTGCAATCAAGCCCAAGAGCATACTTTTCCCTACACCGATAGCTCCGTGAATGAAGCATCCACGAGGTTCGCGGGTAATGTCGCCAAAAAACTCATTCTTGAGCGCGTCCCGAATCGGTGTGCTAAATTCCTCGTTGATGAACCCCCACGAACCTTCGGCATAGCGCGGATAAAACCCCGCAGCAACGATGCGTGTTCTGCCCTCTTCTACGGTCAGAATCGGGTTGCGAACCCGCACCTTTTCAAGAAATCGTGATAGATTCTTTTTGGGTATTGGCTTCGGGTTGAGGCTTTCGTGAAGAAGGTTTCCGAGCGGTCGTGCTGCCACTTCCTGAATGACCATTTGCGATGCCTCCTGTGTTTGAGAGGCTTCGAGCAGTGTTTCCATTTGTTGGGCGTTGTTCAGCATAGAGTTTTGAGGTTTGATTGCGAATTGCCGTGTTCAAAATAGTGAGAACATCCTCACCAGCATTGATGCGCTCTTCAAGGAATTGAAGTTGCGTAAACGCACTGGTTTTCGAGTGCGGAGCGTCAAGGCGAATACATTCTTCGAGGTAATTTGACCAGACTTTTCCAAAATTTGCAACGGAGCGTAAACGCTGCGGAACGTCATGGACATTCAGCGTGTACACTGCACCATTGTTAGTGTTTGAGCGTTCTTCAATCGCCCAATCGCGGAGTTTCTTACGCCAATCGGTCAGGGATTTGGGCTGTCCCGTCTTTGGAGAAGTGTGCCATGGCGGAGCGGTGGAAGAATAGTGATTCCAGAATTTGAGAGCAACGGCTTCCGTTGCCCCCGTCATTCCCTGCATCGTGCGAAGCTGCTCCGCGTAGGCAAGGATTTCCTCACGAGCGGGAACATTGCTTTGGGAGGGTTTGCTTGCATGAGAATCGCTTTTGGGTATTTCGCGCACACGCGCGGAAATAGAAGAAGTAGTAGTAGTAATTTCTCCTTCTCCTTCTCCTTCTTTAAAGGGGGATGCTGAAATTTGGTCAAAATTTTGACCATTTTCTTGTCCATTTTTTAGACCTGTTTTTTTCGTAATTGTTGCGTTTGTCTTTGATGTTGTTGTTTCTTGTAAGCCTTGTTTTGTTGCGGCTTCCAGCTCTGTTTCGTTGCCTTCTTGTTCGTAAGAAACCCCCTCATTAAACCCCTCGTAAAAGTCTTCATTAAACCCCTCGTTAAACCCTTTGTAAAAGGGGTCAAATTCTGACCCTTTTATCGAGGGTTTTACGAGGTCTTTTACGCTACCTTTTACAGGGGGTTTTACGGAGCCTTTTACAGGGGGTTTTACAGAGCCTTTTACGAGGGGGTTTTCTGAAGGGTTTTGTAGAGGGTTTTGTAGAGGGTTTTCTGAAGGGTTTTGTGAAGCCTTTTCGGCATCAGAAAACACTGTGAAATACTCGTTTTCGTCCTCAAGAATACGGCAATTTGGAAGGAAAAATAACGAATGATTGCCCCGTCCGCGTCCCATGACGGTACGGAGCATCCCAACCTTTTCAAGGTTCTCGCGGGCAGATTTGAAGCGGTTTTCAGAGATATTGAGGGTGCTAAGAAGCATATCCAAGCGCATTGGGAAGGGATTCACCCACTTCTTTTCGTTGCAGAGTTGGATAAGGAGATAGTACAGTGCCGCCTCCTCCACTTCAAAGCAGTGAGCGCGGTGCTGTCGCCAGTACAGATTATGGTAGTCGAATACCTTGATACTTTCTTTCATCCTTGCCTCCTGAAACAATGTGATTGTTATGTAGGGCGGGCGACACCGTGCCTGTTGCCTACAAGAGTGTTTCTACAAATGCAGTACTACAAATGCAGTACTACAAATGCAGAAAATAAGCGGCTCCCGCGCTTCTTCGGAAGCCGCTTCGGGGGTACCGCTTTAGGGTATCCCTTTGGGCATTTATGTATGGATTGATTGCGGGGAGTGCAATATACTGTGGATGTTTTTCTTTTATACTCTGCCCAAGAGCAGATTTGCACCAACACCACGATATTTTGTACCAACACTCTCTCCAGTCCAACAAACGCACCTTAATTTTTCTCTTACCCTTGTTCTTTTTCACCATGTGAATTCAAGTCACGAGGCAGTAACTGTGCTGGAGCAGAAATTACTTTTTGAGCATCGTATTGAATTTGAGCAATTTTGTCGGAGGTTATCAAGCCGCGAATATGCTGCCCCGCGTCGTGAAATTCCGCCAACATGACTAAGTTTTCGTGCGAAAGAACGGGAACCATTTTCACTACGGGGAACACCGACGCGCTGCCCGGTTTGGTAGATTGCACCTTTTCGACAACCAGTTCAAACGGGATATTCTGCACGTAGCCGACGTTTGCCAGTACGTCATCGAACACGTTTGTAATCATCGGTATTGTGCTGCGTTGTCCCGCACTAACAAACTTCCACACGCCAAACACATCCCGCACTTTCGGCAAGATAAACCGCATCGTCAGTTCCATCTTGACGCGCCCGTCGGGGTGTGTTGTTTGAATCTTTTCAAAGGTGCTTTCGCCAAACACGTATTCTTGCCGTTTGAATGACCATACGCGCCAGTTCTTCCCGTCACCTTCGGCAAGCAGCCGCCCTGCGTTGTCGCGGAACGTGATGCTGACACCGCAGCACTCGTGCGGTTCATTGCTTGGAAAGATGATTTGAACAGATTGCGGTCGGTCGCCATACACGGTATGAAAATACGGTGCATACTTACCTGTCGCCTTGAAGTAATCAAGCGAGGTGGGGTACTCCTTCCCCGCCCCTGAAACTGCCTTTTCGCCGATACGGATATTCCCAATAATGGGAATCTGTGTTTGCTGAATCTGCATATTCTCTGGCAAATCCGCATTGTGCAAGCGTCCTGTCATGTTTCACCTCCCTTTAATTGGCGGTGAATAAGGAGGCTGTTTCTTGTTCGTCGTTACCTGCCAATGCTTCACTAGGCGTATGTACCGCTTCGGGTGTGTTATTCTCACGGGGCGACATAATGCCTTCGCGTTCCCATTCTCTGCGAATCACATCCAGCACCGATGTACGCGCCATAACGCGCTCGTTGATTTCCTCGCCCATTGCCAGCATTCCATCCAGTTCCATGAAGGTAAACGGTGGCTTTGCGTAGCGCATGGCAAACTTGCGCAAGTGCAGCAGTGCTTCATCTTGCGAGGATTTTCCTGTTTGTTCGGTGAAATTATACGACGGCGAAGTAAGCCAATCCTTCGGAGACCAATTAAACACGCGCTTGACCGAATGTTCGCTGTAATGCTCATTCCAAAGTGGACGATAAAAACCGTCCAGTTGCAATTCGTGTTCTTCATAGAACCCGTGCCGTCCTGATTTGAAATCAACGAGAACTGTTTCAGTAATATCCTTGAATGTTTCTTTTGGCTGTCCTTTGTTTTCGCCCGACTTATAGAGTTCACCCCAAAAACCTTTCTGGCGAAACGTCGCATTGCACACAAGGTCTATTGCCCCACCGTAGCCGTGCCTCGACACAAGCGGAATTTCAATCGCTATTGGTTCAATGGTGTAATCGAGTGCGAATTGGTGAAAGGCAAGAATGTCTTGGCGCAGGCGTTGATTCCAGTGTGAGGTATCATACAACAAACGATGTTCAGCTTTGTAGCTTTCAATCAATGTCGGAATGGCGGCAAGATTGAGTTTGCGCTGTGTGAGGTAGTTCGCAATCGTAATGTGCATCAGCGTTCCGTAGTCTGCTGATTGTTTCTTGATTTCCTCCGCTTTCTCGAATCCGTGTTTAGCGTACCACGCAAGGAGGTGATACGGCATTTTACTTGTATGACGTACAATCGTTGTAACGCTGGGAACATAGACAATATCGTTGCGCTGTACGCTCAACGAAACATAGTAACGACCGTCGGGCGTTTCAATGCGGCGCACAGGATTTGGAGCAACGCGAATGGCGGTAGGATTGAAGTACAATGCCATGACCTGCTCCATCGTCATGGATGTTGTGAAGGACGCTTGTTTGCTCATGCCTCACCGCCTTTCATGTTCAGCAACTGTGTGGTTGTGGTAAAAGAGTCGGAATGAGAAAACTCGTCTCGAAGGATGTTGTGAAGGCGGTTTTGCAGTTCGGGATAGGCATTCAAGACGCGGTGCTGTGTAGCGCGAATGCTCCCCGATTCAATATGTTCAACATATTCACAAGTAATGCTTTCAACAGCTTGATATGCGCCCGGAATATCGCAAAACGACAAATCAACCTCTGAAAGGTCGTATTCGATAGACGCACAGTCATCGGCAGTGAGGTGAATAACAATGCGGGCATTGCCATACACGCCAAAGCGGACGTACATCGTCAGTGTGTCGTTGAAGTTATTGTTGTTGCTTCGAGAGAAAGAGCGGCGGCGAGGTTTGGGAGCGGTGCTGCCCATGATAGATTGCTCAATATCTTGTTTGATGTTACTGAGGAAAACATCATATCCAGCACGGTCGGCAGGATTGGCAAGACTTTCGCGTTCAAGGACGGCAAGACGAAAAACGGAAAGTTTGCGCTGGATGTCGGCGCGGTCGTCGTGGGGAAAAGTGTGAAACGTGCTACGGCGCAGTGAAATTTTTTTTGTGCCGAAACCCGCTCCACGCCGTGTTTGTTGCACGGTCGGTGAGGGTGCTTGTTGCATTGCAACAAGCAAAGTGTTATTTTGCATATACGAATATGCCTTTCACATAAGGTTAGTAATCGCCGCACTTTGGAGGTCCAGTCCAAACGCGGCTTTTTTTTGCTCTCAAATATAATTAAACTTATTTAATACTTCAAAGAAGTTTTTTTTATTAAAAAAATATTTTTTTATGAAGAGATGTTTTTTCGAGGTCTTCCCCCGCCTTTTCCTCTTCGTGCTGGTGCTTCTTTCTTGTGGATGAGTATTCGTGTCAGAGCTTCATCTGTGAAGTAATACGTGCCACGTTTAAAAAAAAAGTCTTTCCCTTCTTCTCCCGGTACACTCTCCTCACGGAGTTGGCTCAGGCGTGATGCCGTATATCCAGTGAGAGCCGCTATTTCATTGGTAGTGTATGTTTTGACCTGCTGCGTAGTCATGGTATTTTCAGAATTGTTTTTCAATAAGTGCAAGTATATCTGTCTCCCAAGAAAAGTCATGAACAACCACCGCAATTTCTCTTGAGGTTGAGGCAAAAATACCTAGTGCGGAACATAATTTTTACTCCTCATCCTTAGACTTTTCTTTTCGCTTAAAGTAGCCTTTCAACCAGTCCGTGAGTTTATCTATCGAAGTAAATACATACTGCGTTTCCTCACCTTTGTCGTTTTGTATCTTCAAAATGAAGCCGTTTTCGACTTCATAAATTTCAAGAGGAGCTTTCATTATGTTCCCTCCGTGCAAATAGTTTCTTCTCAAGCATCGGGAGTTTGTTCATTAGGGTGTTTCTCCTTCTTGTGCTTCAAGATTTTTTCTAAGCCGATATTTGTATAAAACACCTTGCCGCGATGGTATTGCCAATCAATATGTTCTTCCAACAACGGCTGCTGGGCGTAAACGTATTTTCTCTGTGGTTCTTGAAATCCCACTGAAACTTTACCGCCTAATCTAAGCATCATCAAATGCTGGCGGCTGTATCCAGTCTTTTCTAAGATTTCAGATTGTTTAATTAACGTCGTTTCCATAGTTGGCGATAATTCACGAAAAAATACTGTGTTTGCACGAACATAGTATAAAAGTTTGCAACTGACAAATAAAAAATTTTATTTGTCAGTTGCAATAAAATGATTATTTTACCTGTGCAGCAAAAAATTCCTTCCAGCGATTTCAAATCACAATCCTCTTTTTTCATTTGCCAAATGCCGTACAAACATTTGCTGGCGCAAAAATGTTGCGGTGCGTGGCTTTTCAGAAATTTCTATGATTATCGCCATACTGAACAACAAAGGCGGTGTAGGAAAGACCACAACCGCCGTGCATCTTGCCTATGCACTCACGAAAAAAGGCAAAAAAGTTTTATGTGTGGATATTGACGAGCAGGCAAATTTGCTGCTCCATATCTTTCCAGCAAATGACGTTTATGCCCTTGAATCCCGTCAAAACGGAACATCATTGCCGATAATGACGCATTCAAGCGGTGTAGATGTGCTACCGCTTTCATACTGGAAGAATACTAAGCACTTCGCCGACACGATACGCCTTCATGCAAAGGGCTATGATTATACGCTCCTTGATTGCCCGCCCAGCCTTGAGGCGCGTACCTTAGCAGCTTTAGAGGCAGCTACTACTGTTCTGATTCCAACCCAACCTGAAAATCTTTCTTACAAAGGTTTGATTAAACTCATCAATTTATGCGAAGAGTACACCTTGCCAGTGCTTGGGATATTTGTAACGTTATACGATAAGAAAAAAGCTGCTCATAACTTCTACTTGCCCGAAATTGCTCAACAATTTGCTGGGCATTATATCAGTGCAGCGATTCCGAATAGTGCATTATTTCCTTCAGCATCAGCGATGAATAAGATGGGGCATGAATGGGCGGGAAAGAAAGCTAACCCTGGCTTGATTGCGTATGATGACATTGCAGACTATATCATTAAGAAATCAATTCAGCTTTCAGCAAAGAAAGGGAAGGTGTAATATGGCAAAACTGAAACCCGATACGACAGCTGACCACGCACGTACACCAAAATCAATGCGTTCAACGATGAAATTGTCAGAGGTAAAAAGTATTTCTCGGTCATCATTGCGTATAAATAATTCTAATGCTGATTACTTTCGCAAGGAGGACGACGCATACTTTGAACGATTGACAGAGGACGTGAAGCGACGCGGATTTCTTGTACCACTGATTGCAAAAAAAGATGGAACGTTGCTGGCAGGACATAACCGCTTGACCGTTGCCGAACGACTAGGTATTGACTTTCTTCCCGTGCAGTACGTTGAATTGCCGCTCACCAAAGAAGAGGAACGGGAATTTGTGATAAAGGATAATCTCCTCAGACGGCATCTTTCGGCAAATGAATGGATTGAAGTGTATAAAAAACTATATCCCGACTTTGAAGATACCTTCCTCAATGAAGAAACGAGGACAAAAAGCGGACGCTTGAAAAACGGCGAAGAGCGTTTAACGATTGCCAAAATTGCTGCGGACGTGGGGCAGAAGGAAGTTACCGTCAAGGCACAAATACGGCGTGAACGCGAGAAAAATACTCAAGGAGCGAAACCAGAAAAAGGATACAATGTATCCTTTTCCAATTCCAAAAATTCCGATACTACGAAAGCTGTTTCCAAAATAGCAGATGATAGGGAAGAGCGGGACGAAAAAGGATACAATGTATCCTTTTCCAAAAAAGAGAAAACATACGTGCGGAATGTAGAAATGCTGGCACAAGAGTTCAATGAATTAGGTAGTGAAGCACAAAAAGAGATTCGCAAACACTTAAAGAAAATTATCAAGGAGTGAAAATATCTCCATTATTGTACGCATTTGCTTTCTAAAAAATACTGAGTAGGGGAGTCTTTTACTCAATATTTTTCAAAGAGGCTTAGTAGGTTTCTTTTGTACGCTGATTGCTATTGACTGTTACATCAATTCATTGATTGTCACATCAATTCAATTCAACGATGCACAATACCGCCAAGAGTACGCAAATTGAATCTTCCAGCACTTTTACCCAACAGTTTATCCTTAATCAGTTTTTGCAAGACAAAATCGTAGTGGTGGAGAATACGAGAAGAATATTTGTTGCTTGCAAAGAAATAGTGTACTTCAAAGCCCAGCGTTCTTCAACTGAACTACATACACGTAATGGCAAGATATATGTGATGTCTGCCAATATCGGGTCTATTGCGGCACAGCTACAAGAGCATAAAACAGGGCAATTCCTTCGTGTTCATAAATCATATCTGTGAATTTGGAGCATACAAAGGGCATCGAACGCAAGCGTAAGCCCGCGCAAATGCTACTGCTTGTGAATGAGAAAATTGAGATACCTGTTGGCGGAGAGTACCAATCGCTTTTTCACAGGGTCTAAAAAAAATAAATCCCCGTCGCTCCGCACGAAACGACGGGGTAGGGGAGAGCGTAATGTCATTGCTGCGGTACTTGTATTTCCCACGCTGCATCTTCATAGCCAGGCAGCCTTGAGGAAACACGAGAGGTGATAGCATCACATAAATCAGCCGCTATGGAGTTTTCCCAGTCATCGGTTTCGCAAGACTGATACTGATAGCAATGAACAGCTTTCAGCACCTCAACGGGCTTAAAATATCGCTTCAGATTGCGCTGGAATACAAATATTTCTGGCGTATTTTCTTCGTTATAGCGATGATTGACGGAGCGATAATTTTCATTGACGAGGATTTGCCCTAGTTCTTGCATATCTTCTACTTTGGAGAACTCGTATGTCTTCTCATTCAAAAAGATATGTTTTTGTGTTCGCTCTGGCAAACCTGAAAGCATAACGTTGATGTGGTATTGATTACAAATGAATGCGCTCATTGTATCACCTCCTCAACTTGTGAACGATGAAACAAGTGATAGACCTTCGGAAAGAGTCGGAGCGAATCCGTTTCTTTTGAACCGTCTTCCTCTTTGCCTTTAGAGGTTATCCAGACAATTGCCCGCTCTTCAAGAGGATATTTTTTCTTCCCCGATGTTTGGGTTTTTGCTTGTGGTTGCATAGATTTGTGTTGTTACATTGTCGAAAAAATCCGCCCTCCCCAGAATGCCAGTTCTGCGGAGGGCGGTGTTGTTTTATGCCTTATGAAAGGCTTCCTCCAAGTATTGTAGCGGTAAGTGCTTTGCGTTCTTCAACGAAAATGTTTGCAAACGCGCCAATTTGGTCGTTGATAATGCTCTGCGCATCCGCTATTGCTTTGCGGCTTTCGGGGTATTTCGACAAGCCTTGTATTGCGATTGTACTCAAACAGCGAGAGGCTTCCTGAAGCAAGCCGTTAATTTCGGCTTCCTTGCTACCCAAAGCGAAAGTGCGGTGGATAAGTTGTTCTTCGTTCATTGGATTCTCCAAATATAAGAAGTGAAAATATTGTTGATTGATGATTCAAAAATATAGAATTTTTTGTCAGTTGAAAAATAAAAAAAACTTATGTGGTAAAAAATAGGCAAATTATTCTAATTTTTATTATTGAAGTGGGTGGGTTACGATATTTATATGTATAAATTATGCATAAAGTGGGAAATATTTGGAAATTAAGTGAGAAAATATGATATTGCGTCCGCCAACCAACATAACATACCAACTCGAAACAACAGCCACGCCGAAACCTACGCTACAGGTTTCACAGGAGGCGCGGTCTATTCCTGCTCTCTGACAAAACGAAGGCATCTGAAGTCCCACCGATGCCGCCAAAACACGTGGCAAATACTCAATGTTGATGTTCGTCCCACCACGCGAAAGCGTTACAATACCTATTGACGCTGTAATACTGCGTCAAATCCCCGTGTTTTACAGTTTTGCCTGAGTAGGAATCTTCATGTGAGTTCGCATGAAGAATCTGCATTATGTAAACTTGTTTCGATTTGGCTATGGCTTTTCTTTCGCCCCCTCTTTCCCCGTGCGATATTGTCAAGCAGTATCGGTTTCATGCTGCGCATCGCAATCCTGAGCTGCGAAATAAGTGCAGCAATATTCACGGACACACCTATCAACTCGCGTGTACATTCCGCACGTTGTCGGAACATATCAACCTCAAAAGCGGTATCACGCTTGAGTTTGGAGAAATTGACCGCCGCGTCGAGGCAATTCTTTCCGAGTATGACCACTCGTTGTTATTGCATAATGACGATTCTTTGCTTCCGTATCTCCAACAATTCCCCGAATCCCTGAACATACGCACCTTTCCCCACCCGACAAGTGCGGAGTGCTTGGCATTGCATTTCCTTGAGCGATTTCTTCATGTAGGTTTGCCTGTATTGAGCATTTGCCTCATGGAAACGCCGCGCAGTGGTGTAACGGTCTATAATCAAATGTTGAACACACAGGTTTTTTCATTGTACCAATCCAACGATGACACAGAACATGATTACTGATGCTGCTGGGACGATGCAGGTTACCCCGCATTCTCCAAACGTAACGATAGGCAACGGGCTATCTTCCCCACTCCCTTTTGAGCGCATTACAACACTGCGCGTGAACGAGATTTTTTATTCGTTGCAGGGTGAAGGTGGTCGCGCGGGCGAGGCTTCCATGTTTATTCGTTTGCAAGGCTGTAAGACAAAACACGCTTGCTACGAGGCAGGTATTCGCTGTGATACGGAGTTTGAAAGCGGAACGAAAAAAACACTGTATGATGTTCTGGAAATAGCACAAAATCTAGCTCCGCAGTGCAAATGGCTTGTTTGGACAGGTGGAGAACCTACGGACCAGCTTACGGCAGAAATAGTGCAGTATTTCGCCATGATGGGCTATTTGCAGGCGGTTGAAACAAGCGGTTTGAACCCTGTTCCTGAAGGGATAGACTACATCGCGCTGTCGCCAAAGGTTGCCGAACACGTTATTCGCAAGAACTTCCCCGCAGGAAATGTGAATGAGCTGCGGTATGTACGCCAGCCGGGGCAGGCAATTCCTGAGCCGTCTATCATCGCCGAACAGTATTATCTTTCGCCTCATTTTGACGGCGAAGGCTTGAATGCCGCATCATTGCAGCATTGTATCTCTCTCTGCCTTTGCAATCCCGTTTGGCGGCTTTCGGTGCAACAGCATAAACTCTGGGGTGCGCGATGATGAACGATGAACAACATAAGGCTGTCCATACTCTTGGGGAATCTTTCCGCCTCGTCTCTGCAACAGCGAACATTACCGATTTGTGTATAACGCTCAACCTCGACATGACACAGGCAGGGAGAACGCGCACACCAGAGCGGTTTGCGAAATTTCTTACAGAGTTTTTTGATGCGAAACCGCCTGAATTAACCACCTTTCCCTTTCATGGTTCTCCTCATGGCTCCCCGCAAATGGTGGTCGAGAGCAACATACGGTTTTATACGCTTTGCGAACATCATCTCTTGCCCTTTTTCGGGACGGCGGCGGTTGCCTATATCCCGCAAGAGAGCGTTATCGGTATCTCGAAACTGGCACGTATCGTTGAGTATGTTTCGCGTGATATACAAATGCAGGAACGGATGACCGAAGAAATCGTCAAAATGCTGAATGAAGCTGTTGCGCCAAATTATGGTGTAGCGGTGCTGCTCCGAGCGCGGCATTTGTGCCAAGAAATGCGCGGCATTCGTGCTAAAGAAGCCTGGACAACAACCAGTGTCTATACGGGAAAATTTACGACCGATGACCATTTGAAAGTTGAATTTTTGTCGCACATCTCCCGTGATGGATGAAATTTTACTATTCCACGATAACCGAGTTTGCGCGTCAGTACACTGTCCATCTCACCAAGCGTGAACGAAACGAATACGGGCGGGCGTGTAAACGTCTGAGTGCGGAGCGCGACTGCCCCATAAAAACCGTTCCGAACACTTGTTACGGCTCGGTGAACGCTTATCGCAACGATATTCTTTTGGAAGTTTTTTTTTCCTCCCCTACCCATCATGCCAAAGAAAAAACAGCACAACAGTCGGAGCGCAAAAATTCGCGTTCGCAAGGTCAAACTTCTCTCTGGTAAAACGATTATTGAATTTGAAAAAATGAACGGCGAAGCTGAGGTACTGTGGGATAGCCTCTCGCTTACGAGCAGTGCCGAGCCAGTGCCAGAGATGAAAATTGCCGTCAAATCGCTTGCGCCCGCCGTGTGTGCTATGTTGGAATTGCCCGACGAGTGGGAGCGAAACTTGATTGTGCATTCTGTGATGATGCGCTACAACGATGACGATATGACCCCGTGCGGAGCTATCATCGGAGCTAGAAAAGTGCTGAAACACGGCTCTTCCCCGTTCAATTTCAATTCGCCCTACCGCCCCACGACGGCGAAAGATGCTGCTTCTGCGCTGCCGCCTGAAGCTGTCTCGCTGATTGATGAAGTTCAGGAACACGCGCTTGATTTTATCAACGGCAAGCGCGGACAGGAAGAATTATTCCCCGATACCTTGACAAACTCGATTACACATTCACCAGAGCAAACCATGTTTGATGAACACAAAGGACAAACTCTATGAAAAACGACCTTCGACCGATGAAAGAGCGAATAGCATTGGTGCTGCTTTCAGGCGGTCAGGATTCTACAACGTGCCTGTATTGGGCAAAAAAGCAGTTCCGCAAGGTGCTTGCTCTTGGCTTTGACTATGGGCAGCGTCATCGGGTAGAAATTGAGTGCGCTATCACGATTGCTGCTGAAGCGGGCATTACCTTTACGACGCTCCAATGCTCGGGATTGCTTCGTCATTCCTCACTTGTGAACCATGACCAAGATACCAACGAACCACATCCGTTGAACCCAACATTGCCGTCAAGTTTCACGCCTGGACGGAATGCCTTGTTTTTAACGCTGGCAGTTGGAGAAGCATATTGTCTCGGCATTACCGACTTGGTCATTGGTGTTTGCCAAACGGACTATTCAGGGTATCCCGACTGCCGCGAGGCGTTTATTTACGCCCAGCAGAGAGCGTTGTCATTGGCACTTGATACGCAGTTTTGCATCCACACGCCGCTTATGCACCTTACAAAAGCAGAAACATGGAAACTCGCAAACGAGCTTGGCTGCTTGGAAATCATTCGCGCGCAGACGCACACCGATTATCACGGCAACCGCACAACGCTGAACGAATGGGGCTACGGGAACCTTGATAATCCCGCAAGCGTCCTCCGTGCGAAAGGCTACGAGGAAGCAAAAGCGAAGGGCTGGGTGTGAGATGAATTTGTACTTTGCTGGAGCGGAGCATTACCACAAGGAATTGGTTGCCGAAGGCGTACAGACTATCCTTATCACCCTTGCGCAGAAAAGAGCAATTCCGAAAACACCAGAGCGTTATCCCATTGGTACGCGCCTTATCATTGATTCGGGGGCGTTTACGTTCTTTCGCAATAATACCACCATGCCACCCGAATCATGGCTGCAAATGGTCTTGCCTCTCGTGCAGTTTGGTGAAGAAATCATCGCCCTTGACGTTATTGGCAATGCTGCAAAAACATTTGAAAATTATACGCTCATTCGGCAAGAGCTTCCAAATGCTATTCCGACGTTTCATGTTGGCAGCGAGATAAAGTATCTGAAACGATATTTGGAACAGACCGACCGCATCGCACTTGGAGGCATGGTGCCATTTGCAACACGGCTCGACACCTTGCGCACGATGTTATTGCCAATTTTTGCCTTGTTCTCCCGCGAAAGTTTACCGCGTTTTCATGCCTTTGGCGTGTTCAACAAACCCATTTTAGAAATGTTCCCTTTCGCCAGTGCGGATGCTTCCTCGTGGATGAGTGGGAGCCGATACAACCGCATTGAAAACCCGCTTGTTGGGAAAAGTTATGTGCGCTCACGAGACCTCACCAAAGAGCGCATCCGCAGTGTTCCTCTGCACGATGCGTGCTTACTGACCGAATACAACGGAAATACCCGCATACGCCGCAACATTGCGCAATACCTAGATTTGGAACACTATCTCACGCAGTTATGGCAAAAAAAGTTAGCATAAAACAAAAAGAACGCTCGGTATTTGAACGAGGTTTCGTTTCCATCCCCCTCTCATTGCTTGTGAAAGCGGATTGGAACTACAAAACGGAAAATTCCGCGCTCAGTGCGAAACTTGCTGAAAACATCAAGCGCAATGGGCAGTTGGAAAACTTGGTTGTGCGTGAACTACCAACGGGGTGCTTTGAAATCATCAACGGCAATCACCGCTACGATGTTATTCAAGAGCTTGGTTTTGCTGAGACAATGTGCTACAATCTTGGCGCAATCGGCACGGCGGCAGCGCAGCGCATAGCGATTGAACTGAACGAAACACGCTTTGAAGCCGATGCGCTGAAGCTGGCGGAACGTCTGAAAGAAATTTCGGAAGAATTTTCCCTTGCGGAACTGGCAACGACCATGCCCTATTCTGAGGAAGACCTCCATCGCGCACGGCAGCTACTGGAGTTTGATTTTGAACAATATCGGCAGCAACTTGCCGAACATCGCGGCGGGCTTGCTGGCGGTGAATCCCCCGACAATGAACAAGGAAACACCGTGCAGACGTTGGTATTTGCCATGCCGTTCACGCTGCAACAACGTTGGCAGGACTGGTGCAGGCTTGCACGAGAAAAGTTTGACACTCCGACGGATGAACAATGCTTTGAACACGCGCTGGATGCTGCCCTTCGGTATCACCAATCATAAGACGACACCATAACCCTTCAGCAATGTGACATCGAAACGCTCCGCTTCCACAAAGCGCAAACAATCGGAGAACGGCAAGCAGTCAAAACCGCGCACTCCACGCGCGATAACGCCGATACATTTTTCCGAAGAACCACGTGAAGCGTGGCACAGGAGGCTTGACGAGAGTACGAAGGCGTATCAGGCGTTTTGTTATTATTATGCATTGCCGCCTCACCTACGCAGTATTGATGCGGCATACAAGGTGTTCTGGGAAGAAAAGCAACAAAAAGAAAAACAGCAGAAAGAAAAACAGCACGAAAAATCACGTGCTGAACCATTGCAGTCCCAAGATGTGAAGCGGTCTGGCGGCAAAAAAACGTACAGCAAGAGTACAGCAAATGTACAGCAAAAAACGCCGCCCACAGCGCGGGAAAAATCTCCACCAAAACCCCCGAAACGCGCATCACGGCGTTGGTTTCATTGGTCAGCAGAATTTGATTGGGTGCAACGCGCCGTAAAATTTGACCAACACCAAGCCGAACAACGTGCCAAGCGAAATTTTGAGAAAGCATTCAAACGCTTGGAGAAGCAACAACTGGACGTAGAAATGGCGCAGCAACTGGGCGCGAAGTGGTTGCTTGACCTCCTCGCCGACAAGCGATTTACTACACTGAGCTATGAAAAGCAAGTCGCATTGGCACTCGGATTTATGCGGCTTCTCCCCTCGTTGCAAGAGGCAGAGCGTCATGTTCTCAGTGTCCTTCAGTCCGTTCTTAACCAAGACGCAAAAGTGTTGTTTTCCAGCGAGTGAGCAATCATTATTCCCGCAGCAACGACGAGAGAATATGACCAGAGAATATAACCAGAGAATATGACCAGACCATTTGCCATACCGAATCCACGCAGGATTGACCTTGCATCGGTGCTGTGGGATGCACAGCACTTGGGGCGAAGTGAAAAGAAAGCCGACACGCTTGCTACTTTGGGCTTGGCGGACTTTATCCCGATGATAACGCCGTCCTATACCGCGCCGTTGCATCTCTTCCCCGTTGTTCGAGAACTGGAAAAGGCGGTAGCACAACCGACGACGACGACGAAGCCGCTTCGCCTGATTATCTCGCTTCCGCCGCGTCATGGCAAGACCGAAACGGTGCTACACTTCATTGCATGGTACTTGCGGCAACTCTCCGCGCACACTATCGGCTATGTGAGCTACGCACAAACGCAGGCAGGCTCGAAGGCTCTGAAGGCGCAACGGTACACCATGCGGGCGGGGGTCGCGCCGGACGTGAAAATGCAGAACCGCGCCGAATGGCGCACGGCAGAGGGCGGCGGTATTTTGAGTACGGGTATCGGCGGACCGCTTACGGGGCAAGGCGTGAATGGCTTAATCATTGACGACCCTGTGAAAAATCGTGAGGAAGCAAACAGCGCGGCGGTGCGGGCAAAACAATGGGATTGGTTTCTGGATGTGGCGGAAACACGCTTAGAGCCTGGCGGCTGGATGTTGGTCGTGATGACGCGCTGGCACCGCGACGACCTCGCAGGGCGCATCATGGCGAACTTCAAGGATGATTACACGGTTCTCCGTATTCCCGCACTGGCGGATGGCTTGGATGCGGCGGGTCGTGAGGCAGCACCTGACCTTGCAGGGCGTAGTGTTGGTGCGGCTCTCTGGAGCGAACGCTACAACGCGGAGTATTTGGAGCGCGTGAAGGCAAAAAATCCGCTTGGGTTTTATTCGCTCTATCAAGGATTGCCGCGCCCGAAGGAGGAGTATGCTTTTGGACAGCCGACGTACTATACAGAACTTCCTACCGACGGTGTTCGCTACGGCATCGGGGGCGACTTGGCATACACCATAAAAACACACTCCGACCACAGCGTTACGGTCGTTATGGCGGAATGCAACGGCGTGTTTTATGTGGTGAATGTGCTGCGTTGGCGGTCGCGTCTTATGGCAAGTATTGAGTATTTACGCGGCATCCAGGAGAAATATCCGTTTACAGGTATCACGCTGGAGGATAATGGACCGCAAACGGCGGTGTGCGATATGCTGGAAGAAAACGGCATCTACGTGAACCGTTTGCAACCTGTGGGCGACAAATACACACGGTCGCTGCCGCTTGCGGAGGCGTGGAATGCAGGTTTGGTGCGTGTTCCCGAAGGTGCGGTGTGGTTGGATGCGTACTTGGAGGAACTTATGAGCTTCACGGGTATTAACGACGCTGCCGATGACCAAGTAGATGCCAGCGTGTATGCGTTCCGCTCGTTGCAAACGATGTTCAGTTTTCATACATAAGCACGAACCCATCTACCTCTTGAATGCAAGCATTATGAGCATGATTTCCGCCTTTGGTAATGTTCTTGAGCGGGCGCGGGCGCGTTTACGCGGTACAGCGCAAGGATTGTCCGAAACGGTGCGTTTTTTCTTTGATGGAACAACGGCAAGTGCCAGAACATTTACCACCTTTGAGCTTGCCTTTTCAGGTTGGTCGTATTCCTGCATCACGCGGCGCGGGCGTGAGTTGGGCAAAAAACGGTTTATTGCCTATCGCAAGACTGCACAAAATCAAAAGGAAGAACTGCCGCTTGAACACTGGGCTTCACGGCTCTTATCGCAGCCAAACCGCTTAAATACACGCTCTCAGCTTTTTCGTTTGATTGAGGAATGGTTTGTTTATGCGGGCAATGCCTTTCTCTACGCGCCGTGCAATGGTGCGAAGGTTCCCGTGCAGCTGTGGGTCTTGCCCGCCGACCGTGTGCAGGTCGTCCTCAGCGATGACCCGATGAATTTGGTTGCGGGGTATGTCTATCGTTCGGCGCGGGGAAATTTCGCCATTCGAGAGGAGGACATTATCCACTTTCAATCGCTGCATCCTGGAGCGCACGAGCGCGATATGGTCATCGGGCGCGGAGACATTGCCGCCGCGATTGACAATCTGACCATGAGCGCGATGCAGCGCGAAGCCTTACGGAAGAAAATTGTTACCCAAAATATTCCGCCAATGTTCCTGAAAACCAGAGGCAATATCACCGATGAACAATGGCAGAATTTCAAACAGCGCATCCAGCAAAACGTGCCAGACTTGATGCTCGTGGCGGCACTGCACTTTGAGGGTGAACTTGTCCCTCTGACCAATGCAGGGACAGAGCGGAGTTACACCGAAAAAGCATTGAACACCGAAGGCATCAGCGAAACGCAGATTGAGGAATTGACGGCAATACTGGGTGTGCCTTCGGGCTTGATAACGGGGAAATTTCAGAACCGCGCAACGTCGGAATCCCTCAAAGCCTTCTTTTACGAAAACACCGTCGAGCCGCAAGCAGACTACTTTGCAGAGGAACTCACACGGCATTTTTCCCGCTTTGACAACAGCATCATCATTGACCATGACAAGTACGTCTATCAAGACCCTGAATTGTTGCTGAAAAAACAGGCGCAGGAATTGCAATGGGGTATCACGACCATCAACGAAGAGCGTGCAAAGGTAGGTTTAGAGCCGATTTCGGGCGGTGGTACGCCGTTTGTTCCGTCAGGATTTGTGCCGCTTTCGGCTGCCCTTCAGCAAACTGTTTCTCAACAAGGTGCTTCTCAACAAGGTGCTTCTCAAGGAACGCTCCTATCCCCTGCTCCAAACAAAATGTACACAGAGAAGCATTTGCTCTCACCTCTCAAGCGAACACCTTTCAAGCGAACATCGGCTGCAAAAGAAAAGAACGATGAAGAGCCTGACCCATTCGGGAAGGAAGAGTATTGCACAACATTTTGGAAGAGCTACGACGGTCTCGCGGATGAAGCAACAACCTTGATAACACGCGCTTTGCAGGCGGAATTTGATGCGTTAGAAGAAGAGGTGTTGTCCAATCTTGATGATGCGCTGGAGAAGGCGCATCCAACAGTTCTTAAAAAGGATAATGCAGGCACGACGAAATTATTTGATGTGGCGATATGGAAAGAACGCTTTGCAAGCAGCGTCAGCACTGACCTTGAAGCACTTCTCACTCGTTCTATGGAGCAGGCAGCGAAGGATGTGGGCGAGGAATGGGACGACATCAAAAGCCAGTTTGACGCAAGTATTCGTGCGGCTCTCCGAGAATCCACCGACCGTATCAAAACATCGGTGGACACAGTGAAAACGGAATTGCAGCAGCTTCTTGAGGATATGTACGACAAGCCAGTGGAGGAAATACAAGCGGCAATGATGGCAAAGTTTTCGCACTACACCGCCGCTCGTGCGCTGATGATAGCTCGCACCTACTCCACCTTTGCCATGACTTTCGCCCAAATGACTGTTTGGAAGGACTTGGGCTACACCTACACGTGGCTTTCGCAGCGCGACGGCAAAACCCGCGACACGCATAAAGTCGCCGATATGCAAGAACCCGACAAGGAAGGCTATTTCAAGGTCGGCACCGACCGCATGAAACATCCGGGCGGCGGCTCACAGGCGAAGGAGAACGTGCATTGTCGGTGTGTGCTGCGCCCGAAGAAGAAATAGCGGGGTGTTTTTGTTGTTTGCTGAAAGAAATTTTTGTGTACTTTTGTTGCATGAACCATCAGAGCATTTATATTGACCACCTCACCAATTCCCTCCGCAATGCCATTACGGGCGATACGTTTGCTACGGAATTGTACGCGGTAACGGCGAAAGACAAGCCCTTACTCAAACAGCATTGGCTGTTCGATTGGTTGAAGGAAACAAAAAATGCGGAAGCAGAAGTGTGGAAGCTGGTAATTGTGCATAATCCGACCGTCATTCAAGGGCTTCTGAGTATGAGCGACCGAGACGACCACATTTTTGTCAATCTTGTAGAAAATGCGTACTTTAACATTGGCAAAAGCAAGGTATATGAAGGTGTCGGCGGGAATTTATTCGCTTTTGCGTGTAAGCGTTCTTTCGAGCGTGGATATGACGGTGTTGTTTCGTTTATTGCCAAGAGTACGCTTGTTCGTCATTATGAACAGATGCTTGGCGCGGAACGCCTCGGTTCATCGCTGCGGATGGTGATAAACACGCCTCAAGCCCACACCCTTTGCCAACGGTATTTCCCCTCACGATAAAACGGAGTTTTTACCATGAAACACAAACAAGAACCCGAAGACGTAGCACTCTACGTGGAACAACGCCAACCAACGGAAGAAGAAGAGCGTTTGTTCCGTGCGTTTATGCAGAAACGTAAAGGTATGCAAAACGAAACTAAAAAAACATCGTCGCCTGGTAGCGCGAAAAGACGCTCGCGTACTGATGTGGTGGTGTGAGAGAAAATTATGATGGGAACTGAAGTATAGCCTGTCTTTATTTCATTACTTTGCTGTTCAATGAATGGGGTACAGTTTATTCAAAGGTACAAAATTTCTCCTGCACTGAGTTTTTTTGTACCTTGCAACAGATAATGGCTTCAACATATCGCTCATTTTTACAGGTGAAGAACTATGCAAACGTCCGTCTCTCCACAGCCCTCATTGTCGAATCTTCAACTGGAACTTCTCAAGCTCTATTCTTTTGATATTAGTGCGAGCGAACTCCTTGAAGTGAAGCGGCTTCTCGGTCAGCATTTTGCTGACCGCTTGAGCGCACAAGCGAGTGCAGCATACCAAGAAAATGGCTGGACAACGGAAACACTTGATTCGTGGCTTAATGCTGATAACCAATAATCATTACCAATGTCTCTTTTGCCGCCGCTTATCGTTGTAGATACCAATGTGCTACTGGTCTCGCTGCCAGAGCAATCGCCGTATCATTGGCTGTTCAAAGCTATTCGGAACGGTACAGTTCGCATGGCAGTCAGCACCGAAATTTTGCTTGAGTACGAGGAAGTCATTGCCTCGCGCATTGGTCTGGAGCGCACGGGTCATGCTTTACACGCACTTCTGCTTTTGCCTAATGTCGAGCTTATCACACCGTTTTATCGCTGGAAGCTGATGCTCATTGACCCCGACGATGATAAATTTATTGATTGTGCTATTGCTTCAAGCGCAAACCGTCTCGTTTCGCATGATAGACATTTCAATAGCATGAAGACGCTTGATTTCCCACGTGTTGAAGTGTGTCGTATAGAAGAACTTTTTGTGTGGTTGAAAGAGCAAGGCGTATTATTGGAAAAGTAATTCCTCCGCAATCCTACACCACCACCCCACCCTGCACTCCCCATTCCCGCGCCGCAACACCCTCCCCCGCCAGAATCATCTTTTTAATATCCTCTGCGGTAAACGACCGAATATCTATCGCAAAATCCGTATCGGGACGAATACTCACGATGGGAACATAGCGTTTACCTGCGTTTGCGCCGCTTGGGATGATGTTCGTCGCGTGGTTTTGTGCCTCGTCGTTAATGTCGAAGGTGCGGCGCAAATCATCGTTCAGGACTTCGCGGTTCATAATGTCGAAGACGCGCGAGGCTTGGGCAATGAGGTCGCCCCAGTTTTTGCCATGCGCGGCAATGTCCACTTTGGGTGAATGACAGGAAATAGCGACAATCTCCGTTACATTCGGATTTTGCAAAGCGCAGCGCAAGGGCGAAACATTCACCACGCCGCCATCGGTGAGGCTTTGGACGGTAGTTTGGATAATGTTCGCTGAGGTGAGTGTTTGCATGGTTTTGCGGACAATCGGCATAATAAGCGGCAGATGCGCACTGGCGAGCATATCCTCAATGAAATCGTTGTTGTTCTTAGAAGGAGCAAGGGTGAACGCGCCCGTATCAAGGCTCGTGTAGCCGACGTGGACAGGCACAGCGCAGCGTTGCACATTCTCCAGCAGCACAAGGCGTTTGACTAAGGAATCAAGCGGCTTGGTGTCGGTTAAGCCATCGAATTTGTTGGCAATGACATTGAAGATGAGTTCTGCCAGATTACGCTGGCGCACAAGTTGTTCGGGCTTGACGAGATTGGTGAGCCAAAAGGTTTTGAGGTCGTCTCCAGCAGCCGTCCAGTTAATGTTTGTGCTGGAAGCATTCGGAAAATTTTTGCCGATGAAATTTGCCAAATAGCCACCATTCAGCGCACCAACAGACACGCCGTAGATAATATCAGGCTGGTAGAACTTCAGCACGTGAGAAATAGCACCGACTTGGAACGCGCCTAAAATAGAGCCTCCAGCGAGGACGAGAGCTTTCATTTGCTTGTGTGGTTTGGTGTGAAAGAATTATCCAGCCCAGCCCGCTAAAACGGCTTTGCTGTACGCACGGGCGAGCTTTTTGTCGTATTCATTTTCCGCGTACTTCGGACCATTATAGCCCCGCGCAAACGCCGCCCAGTTCTTGGTGCGGAGCGGTTCGACGAGATTATTGACCTTCAAAAATGCGGCAAAGGCTTTCAGGTGCGCCCGCTCATGCACGAGGAAGGCAGCAAGCATCGCCTCGGCAGTATCGAAGCCCGCAGCACGGCAGTTGAAGCCCATGATTTGGTACATTCCCCACGACGCAGAGCGGTTAGCGGCGGTAGTATTGATGTTCCGCGCCCGCTCCAGACGGTCGTATTCGCCCGCGCCGCCTTGGTAGAATTTTTTCGTCCATTTCGGATAAAGAATATCGCTCGTGGCAGCATTGACGAGCGTTGCGGGGTCTTTGCCGATTGCTTCGAGTTCATTCCAAAAAATATGCCCCTCAAAGAGGATAATCAGCCGTCCATCGGGCAGAAAGCCGCTTCCACGTGCTTCCACGTCCGTAACTGCCTTGAGTGCAGCCGGAGCAAGACGCAGCTTTTTTGCTTGGGTGATGAGGTCTTTGGGAACAAGGCGTTTGCTGGCAAGGGGCGTAACATCGGGTTGAATGCCGAGCGTACTTTCGTCGTCATTGCTTGGCGCAAAGCCGTGTGCAAGCGCACGGGCGCGTGTTTCGTTGCCGACAATGCCGTCAGAGGTGAGCTTTTGTGCGGTTTGGAACTTCTTGGTTGCTTCCAGCGTGGCTTTGTCGAAGGTTCCGCTTGGTGTTCCTTTGAGCAGTTTTTGTGTGATGAGGAAGGTTTGCCAGGCTTGGACATCGCTTCCAGTGGAGTTGAGTTTGAGGAGCATAGAGATTGACTTTCTAAAAATTCTTATTTTCTATTTGTTTTCAGTCCACGAATTTTAAATGCTGCGTGCAAAGCACTCACCGAAACATCAAACTTCAACGATGTTGCTTTATAGCCGTTTTCCATGTAGTATCTATGCATTGTTTGGACAAATTCCATCGAATAGGCTCTGCACGAGCGTTCAAAAGGTTTCATCGCTTTGAAGCCAAATGTACCAAAGAGCAGTGTGCGTAAGCGTCGTTCCGAATACTGAAAATGCTTGGCTGTTTTTTTGATGCTGCCCTTTATTTGAAGGTAATATCTGTATATTTCTTCGGCACGTTCTTTGGTAATTTCTTTTTTTGCTCGCTTGGGAACGTACAAACCCAAACTCTTAAACGATTTATGCACCGTGCTTTTGGAATGGTCAAAATGGTCTGCAACCTTTTTAATACTTCCACAGGTTTCGTAGAACTCATACATTTTGCGGATATGTTCTTCAGATAATTTTTTGCGGTCTGGTGTTGGCGTATTTTCAGTCATTATGGTAAAGATTTGCATTGTTATTGGAAAACAAGGCGGCTACTATCCCGTCATCTGTTCCTTGAGCTTTTTCAATTCCTCGCGTTTCTTCAGAATACGCGCACGAATTTTCTCCTGCACCGAAAGAGCCGCATCATTAAAATAATCTTCTTTGATGTGATGCTCCCGTACCACACACAGCATAATTTCCAAGCGTTCAATCTCCTCACAGAGTTCTTGTCGGCGAAGATTCGGCGATGGAAAGGATGGTGATGGCATAGAAAACTCAACAAAGAGGGTAACAACAATGCTGTGGTGTAATGGACACGATGAGGTGTACAATTTTAGGTAAAGAAGATAGGTGAAGCACAGGAACATTTCCCAACCTTGTCCGACAGGAACGCACAATGTCCGACGAGCGCGAAAATACGCCTCGACGAGACCCCAAAAACTCCCGACGAAAAACAGGCACGAACTTTTTTTTAGCGCAGTGTTACGGATGCTCTTGTTCGCGGAGAAACGGCATGATTGCTGTACGGACGGCATCTTTGTACGCAGGTTCGACGAAGAGTTCGCCCAGACGTGGGACGGTAACACAAATCTCATTTTTCTGGGTATTGTCCACCACGCTGCAATGCTTGAGATTGATAAGAGAGGAGCGTCCGATGCGCAGAAAAAAAGGATATTTGGCAAGGTCTTTTTCAACCATTCCGATACTTTTGGAGACTTCCACTGTTTTTGTACTCCCCGCGCGGTGGATAATTGTCCAATCTTTTTTCCCTTCACAGGAGAGAATATCGTGCAGAGGGATTTCCGTGACGGGATTGGTAGGGCTTTGATGACGCACGGTATAGACGAGCGGTGCGGTGCTGACATTGGTCTGCAAACGCAGTTGTGCGGCGAAGGCATCGCGCTCGGAGCGGAGAGCTTCCACATCGTGCAGCGCGGCTTCATTGGCGAGCATGGTACGGATTTTTGCAATCACCCGCGCCACACCTTCGCGGAATTCCTTCGGTATGACGGGTTTATCAAGATATTCTGCCGCCTGGTAGCGCAGCGCGGCTTTCGAGTGATGATGAAACGCGGTAACAATGATGACCTGCATCCGCTCTCGTCGGGCTTCGAGGAGGTCGAGAAGCTCAAAACCGTTGCCGTCGCCCAAGTCAATATCCAGAAAAAGTAAACGCGGCTCCGTGCGGCGAATGGCTTCGAGAGCGGTATCCACCGAATGTGCTTCTTCAACAATCACAATATCATCGGGGAAACTCATTTCGACAAAGCGGCGAATGAAGGTGCGGGCATGGTCGTGGTCGTCCACGATGACCGTTGGAATGCGTGTATCCATAGCCATAATGCGTTCAAAGAAAGGTGAGAAAAATGTTCGTTAAAAATGTTCGTTTATGAGTGGTCGAACAATACAGCATTGGTGAGTGAGAGGAGATGTCGTTATTCTGAATTGAGTATGCAAAAAGTTTTGTGTAAACGCTCCCTCATCCCCCGCCTTCTCCCAAAGGGAGAAGGAGCTAAGACCAAGAAAATCAATATATTTTGAAGCCCTCTCCCTCTGGGAGAGGGTTGGGGTGAGGGGCGTTTACACAAAATATTGCATACGCTCTTATTCTGAATCTTCATCCTGTTCTTGGCTGTACGGAATATGAAGCCGAACGCACGTTCCAGCAGCCGTGCCGTTGTCGTCAAAGAGGTCGTCGGTTACGACGGCAACACGCATGGTATGAACGCCCTGCAACAGTTGCAAGCGTTCTTGGGTGATGCCTGTGGCAATAGATAAATGCTTGCGTTGATTCTTTCCATTCGTGTCGGCGGCACCTGCGCTAGCAGCGTTGTCGCTCGTTTTATCGCTAGTTTTATCGGTATTTTTATCGGTCGCTTTGTTGGCGTAGCGCGAAGTTTGTATTGCGGCGGAAGCCGCCCGTCCGATACCGTTATCTTCGACCTCGCAATACAAATACGTTCCTTCGTCTCGAAAGCGCACGGTTATGCGTGGTGCGCGGTGGTGAAGCAACGATGTGTGCGTAATAATCTGCGCCGTTGCTTCTGATTTTTTCTCCAATAATGGCTTCACTCCGTGCCGAATGGCATTTTCGAGAAAGGGTTGCACCAGAAAGGGCGGAATCATTTTGGTGTTCCACACGTCGCTCTGGCTGTTTTCATCGGGTGTGCAGAGGATTTCGACGGTGAGCGTGTCCCGATACCGCATTCCTTCCAAGTATAGATAACATCGCAGCACGGCGAGTTCTTCCTGAACACTGATAACGCGGCGGTCGGCTTGTTGGAGAATGTGGCGGAGCATATCGGCAAACACGCCGATAAACTCAATGGCGTGCATGGTGTCGAGCATGGTCAATTCCTGCAAGAGCATGAGTGCATTGAAGATAAAATGCGGGTCCATTTGCAGACGCAGCGTCTTGAGTTGGAACTCTATCAGCAAACGCTCTAATCGCTCTTTTTCTTGTTCTTTTTCTTGTTCTTTTTCCCGCTCCTCGCGCTCGCGTTGCAAGCGTTGTGTGGTGCGGTGTAGCACGACGTGGCGCGTTGTAAGGCTGACAGACAGGAGAAGAAAAAGCAGCGCGGCGAGGCGGACAAACCACCGATGATACCAGGGTGTCGGAACAATAACCGTTAGCACGAATGTTTGTGCGCTTTGCAGACCTTCTTCGGCACCATTTTCGGCGAAACTCTGTACCAGCAGACGGTATTCCCCGTAGGGAAGGGCGGAATAGCGGATGCTCCACACATCACTTGTCGGTGCAAGCGACCACACCGTTTCCAAGCCTTCCATCTGATAGCGCAAGCGATGTTGCTCTCCATGCCTGAAGCTGAGGCAAGCGCATTCCAGCAGGAGGGAACTTCCATCGGCACAGAAAAGAGTATCGCCCGACTGCACCGCACCGCCTCGCAGAGAATCATTACTCGACCATGCAAGAGCGAGAATCTGTGCGGTGTCGAGGGTGAGATTTCTTCGCATGGCAGAGGTATTCAGCAGTATGGCATCGCCATCGTACTCCAGTACCAATTCCTCCTTGCCCACACGGCGCATCATACCGCCGTTGGCATACTGCGGAGCATTTGTGCCATAATCATTTTCTGCTTGACCCTGTGTCGCGGGCAGAAGTTCTTCGATAACACCAGTGCTGGGCGTGTACGTGCCAACAGCACCGTTGAAGGCAGACCACCAGAGCGTGGAATCCAAAAGCTGAAACCCCAGTATTTGCCAATTCTTTCGGACTGACGACAGGCGGTTTTCCGCCGCAGGATGGTGTCGTGTAAAACGCGGAGAATCAGCGTCGGTGCGATATTCGCCAATGCCCGTGCCGTAGAGAACGGCGTAGCTCGCTTTTGCCGTGTGCGCACAGGCTGTTATCGTACTCAAGGGCGCACTGTTACTGTTGTCATCACGAGCAGCGTGTGAAGAATCATTGCGACGAAGGACGGGCGGACACGCTGTTACGCGCCCTGTACGGCGATTCCACCAATCCACACCGTGTAAGGTTGCAATCCAGACATTGCCGCGCGGGTCGGTGCTGAGGTGAAAAATACGAGAGCTTCCCAGCACCTGTGCGGTATCGGGGTCAGTATTGTTGCGCCCGCGCCAGCGTTGCTGTACCCTTCCATCGCTCGAACAGCGCACCAATCCTTCCTCTGGTAGGACACACCAGAGAGAAGAATCCTGCGGATGCACCAAAAATCGCCGCACAGGGACGCTGCCAATACTGGCGTGAAAGCCCGTGAGCGGTATCATATCGTTTGCTTCGGGGCGCACAACGAATACGCCCTTGTCCGTTGCGGCAAGAATGCGCCCGCTCGGTGTTTCCTGCACATCATAAACAGCGTGAGCAGCAGTCTGAAGAGCAGTCTGAAGAGCAGTCTGAAGAGCAGGACTAGCACTGATGCGAAGCGGTATCCACTCTGTTTCCTTCGTGCTTGCTCTTTGTTCTTGACGAAAAAGCCCGTTTGTGCTTGCAAGCCAGAGACGAGAACGCTTGTCTCGAAGAACGGCATACACCGCACCGTGCTGGCTTGCCCGCGAGAGCCGCTCACCGCCTGTCGGAATAAGCATGGTGCAGCCATTCAGTTGTGTTCCAACTATCACCATGCCGCTTGGAGTGCTGGCAAAGGCAGTAATTTTGCCCTGAACAAGCGCATTCTTTGGCAAATGTGGTGATTCATTCCGAAGGCAGTACAAGCCTTGCTGTACGTTTTGGAGCGGTGTGCCATAGACCACGACAGAAAGCCACGTCGGGCTGTTTCTACCACTTGCCCAGACTTCCATATCCACACCTTTGATACCCAGTTCTTGTAGATTCTCTACGCCGTTTATCGGGTGGAGCTTGCCATGATGTTCTTCATGGGTAAAGCGGTGCGGGCGACCGAAAATATCACTGCGTGCATCAATCGAAGAAACAACAATACCTGCATCATCCTGGGCGTAGTGATAATACAGTATTGATGCGTTCTGCTCCGTTTTTCTCTGCCCCATTGTATTCCGACCCATTTTTTTCTGCTCTGTATTCTTCTGCGTATCGCTTGTCTGCATATCGCTCTTCAGCGTGTGCTGCCAGTGCGCGCGTGTGATGTCTGCCCAGAGCGGCTCTTCCTGCCACGCGCCTACCCAGAGCCGCCGTGCGTGGTCTTCATGCAGGTAAAACACCATTTTCCCGCGTAGGTACGCATATCCCAAAACACATTCGTTCTTTGCGGAATCATAGCGCAGCAGCCCGCCCTGTGTTCCTATCCAGAGCGTTCCTGTGCGGTCGGTGGTAAGTGCGGAAAGAACAGACCACTCTTCTTTCCATTGCGGCGAGGGAAGAACTTGTGTCCACGTCAAGGTTCGCGCTTCGTAGCGCACAAGTCCGAGCCGTGTTCCGAACCACATTGCTCCCGAAGAATCTTCCGCAATGGTATTCACGAGGGAAAGAAAACGCTGGACACGCTGCCCTCCAAACCGCATAGCAGCACGGACGACGCGCACCGTTGTTCCGTCGAAGGTACACAGCCCTTCTGCTGTTGCAATCCAGATGAGTCCCGTGCGCGAGCGGTGAACAGCCGAAATACTATTCGAGGGCAAACCGTCGCGTGTGGTGAGAGTTTTGGTGAGAAACAGTTCTTGTCCACTGTCGCGCAAAAGCGAAAGAGAGGATTGTTGTGGGGGCTGCTTTTGAGATGCTTGCTGCTTTTGAGGTGCTTGCTGCGGTGCTGCGTTCTCTCCGTGCAGTAGTATCGGAGAGCTTGTCAGCAACGCAAGTGTTACGCCGCGCATGATGCTTGTCCGTGTGGTTATCAGCATACCATAATTAAAAAAATTTGTGCCGACGAGAAATCCCTGAATGCGAGTGTACAACACCGGAGGGACAATTCCAAATAGCTTTCCAAAATAGCTTTCCAAACAGCTTTCCAAACAGCTTTCCAAGAGGGCAAAATTTTTGTGCCGCCGTTTTTTCATCGGGAGCTTTTCTGCTTTCGTCGAGAGGACAAACATTGCTCGTCGCAAATACGGCGTTTTCGTCGGACAACAGTGGGAATTCATTGCACTTTCATTCAGTTTTGCCAGCCGAAAACCCTCTGTCCCTTTCATTATTTTTCTATTGAGTGTTGTATGAATCCTCTCCATTTTTCTCGGAACGTCCTTCTTCGTTGCTCTTTTGGTATGCTCGTCCTTTGTGCCTTGACGGCATCCCCTGCCCTTGTTGCGCAGGAAGAAATTATTTTTTCAGGCAGAGTTGGAGATTCACAGAGAGCGTGTGATGGTGGTAGAGGATATTGCCGCGTCATCATGATGCTCCGCAGCGCACCCACAACACCGCCTGCAAACGAAAATGACCTCTATGCCAAAGGACAACTCAGTATGCAGGGCGGTCAAATGCTGCTTTCCATTACAGGCAATATATCAAAAAAAGCACTGCGTGTGGAAGATGTCCCAGAAGTGCCATTGGATGAAGATGCAAGCCTACCCACCGAAAAAGCACGGAGACTCGGCTTTAGCAGTATTACGCTGCATCGTGGGCGGTATGCGGCTCTTGTTCCAGGCGTGTTTCCCGTGCAGGCGCAGTATTCCTTTGGTCTCACCGTCGCGCCGAACCCCACGAGTTTTCCCGCGCGTATCCGCTTCGAGGCGCACCAGCCCTTGTCGGCAAGCCTTTTGGTCTTTGACCAAAACGGCAAACAAGTAGCCACACTCGCCACCCAAGACCGCCAGCGTCCGAACACCACGCCCGAATACCTCTGGGACGGCAAAACCCGTGAGGGCGGCACAGCACCACGCGGCGCGTACCTTGTGGAGTTGCGCGTGAGCTTGCCAGGCGGCGGCTCCTTTGCTGAGGTGCAGCGTTTGGTGATTGAGTAATTGATATTCTCTTCCTTTCTGCTAGAGTATTTCTGCTAAAGCATTTCTGCTTGGAAAGCATACAACCCGCGCATTCGCCAGAAGCGTGAGTACACGCGGGTTGTATGCCTTTTTTTGACACTCAAATCTGATAACAACATCTTTTTCTCTTCATTACTTTTTCCAACATCCTCTATGGTTTCTGTTTCTCGTTTGTTTCTTCGTTAGTGTTTGCTTTTTCTGGTGATATGTGCTGGAATTGCTGACCCTGTGCGTGTTTTTGCGCAGCAACCCACTTCTCCTGAACGTTTTGTAACACCCGTGCGCACCGACCTACCAGGGCGCACCGTCTGGGCATTCGCCACCACAGGCACGGGAAGTGCCATCACTACCTTTGCCGCAACGGACAAAGGGCTGTATCGCTCCACTGGCACCAGTGGTGCGTGGTCGGAAGTAAACGCGCTAAAAAATCAAGAAGTCTTTGCCGTCAAAGCACGGCGCGTGGGCAATAATGCCACGCTCCTTGCTGCCACAAAAAAAGGTATTCTCCGCTCGCAGGACGGCGGAACAACATGGGCAAGCCCTGAAGTTACCACAGGCACGGTCGTTTCGACCTCGAACATCTTGGAACTGAAAAAAGTTTTTGACATCGAGATTGTGAATTCCACGTGGTACGCCGCCACCGAAAAAGGCGTGTTCCGCTCGACCAATGACGGGCGGTCGTGGACGCTCCTCAACATTGACCGCAGCGTGGACAACAACGAAGTACGTGGTATCACGGCAGAGGGAAATACGATAATTGTGAATCTTTGGAAGGAAGGTCTTTGGCGCAGTACGAATAATGGTGGTTCGTGGGCGAAACTCACGATAACAGGAGAAAGTGCGCTGGTACGAGCAGTCTTTGGATTTCCGACCACCACAGGCACGATGTGGCTTGCCGGGTCAGTTGCGGGAAATATTTGGCGGAGTGTGAATAATGGTGGCGCGTGGACACGCGTGTATCAAGGAGCAAGCACAGCACGTTCAAGCTCCAGTGCAGAAAAAGGCGCAACGACAATGGGCGTTGATGCTCTCGCTGGTGGTACGCTCACGGGCTATCGCGGGCGGCAACTCTACGCGCTTTTTGGCACAACACCAGGTGGTATTCTCTTTTCACTCGATCATGGGCAGACGTGGGAACGGACACGAACACTCAATACACAAGCGCAATCGCTTATTGTTGTTGGCAATAAGGTATTTGTAGGAGACGATTCTCCCTCGTCGTCATTGGTGCTAAATAAAGAAACGGGTTCATCTTCACATAACACAAATAACGGTAATTATCAATATGATGCTACGTGCGGAAATAATGCTGAACTTGACCGTTCATCGTGTAGCGGCGGCGGGGGTGGTGGAACAGGCGGGGGTGGTACTGGTGGCTCAACGGGTGGTCAATATACTATCATCAGCAAAGCACCGCGCATTACGTCTCTTACGCCGTCCTCCTTTCCACCAACAGCGTCGCAAAGTCTTGGTATTGGCGGAGAAAATTTTGCCCTCTCGCTTTCCCCTGATCCTGGATTTGATATTCCCGATGCGTTTGTGATGGCAGATTCCAACGCGCCTTTCTCGCAACAATATTTTCTGCCGCGTACTTCCTACAGCAATTTTTCCTATAACACCACCATCGGGGCTGGGCAGGCAAATGTTCCTGGCACGTATTACGTGCGCGTGGTAACCTTTTTCGGCGAAACATGGTCGCGGTCATTTACGGTAACACCTCTTGCCCCCGCCCTCAGCAGCATTTCTCCCAACACTGCAACCGCAGGACAATCAGTTACAATCACGGCAACGGGTAACAACTTCGGTACGGCGGGCGAATTGCGTCAGAATGGCAATGTGATTTCAGGCATCACGTACAATACGCCACGAAATGCGACCACCGTTATCGGAACCTTTCCTGCGCCGCAAACAGGTACGTACAATATAAGCGTTTTTGCCAACGGACAAAATAGCAATACCCAAACGCTGACCGTCAGCAATCCTACACCAACAATTTCTGGCATTGCTACGAACCCGACCACCCCGTTTGCAACGCAATCGGTGAGTGTCGCGCTCACGGGAACAAACTTCCTTCCTGGTGCTTCACAGGTTACGCTCACGGGTCCATCGGGTGCAGTAAGCATCAGCGCAAACGTTCAGCCAACAAATACGACGTTTTCCTTTACGCCCAGCCTTAGCGGCAGCTACACCGTAACGGTCACCAATCCAGGCGTAGCGCAAACCGCAAGTTCATCCTTCACCGTCGGCACACCACCACCTGTTCCCGTTCTGTCATCGGTGAGCATTGATGGCGCGGATGCTGTTGATGCAGGAGTGGGACAAAAAACGCTCATCGTGAATGGCAGCAACTTCCAAAATAACAGCGTTGTGCGCCTGAACGGAATGGATATGGCGACAACTTTTCTTTCGGCATCGCAGCTTTCGGCACAGATTCCCGCAACAAATTTTACTACGCCCAATCAAACCCTGCTCGTGCGTGTTTTCACGCCACCCGCAAGCAATAGTGCGGGTAGTGTCGGTGGTGGGCTTTCCGCAGCAGAAGGACGTTTGTACGTTTTGTATCCGCAACCCACCTTCACAAGCGTCACACCCACGTTCCTCCCTGCGCGGACTCTTTCGCCCGTACTCACGGTGAACGGTTCGGGCTTCTACACCGCAACAACGCTGGTGTGGGACAGTACGGGAAGCGGTCGGTTTGAATGGGGATTTCCCGCAGGTGTGGCGAATAATGCTCCGAGTGCGATGCTGAACCTCAGTCCTGCATTGACGAGCCAGCCGCGCGTTGTCCAGCTTGCCCTGCGTAATCCAGGCTATGTCGATGGTGCGCGTTCGTTCCCCGCTCGTATTGCGACGACGCTTGTTCCCTTTACCGTCAGCAATATCCGTCCCATTCTGACGGGCATTGACCCCGCACAACGCCTCATTGTTTGGACTGGTACGCCCTTTACGCGCACCATCGTGTTCAATGGCGATAATTTCCTCACCGCAACCCGTCTTGTGGTCGTGAACGACAACAACCGCGAGTTGCCCCGCGCTGATATGTCGTATTCGCCCATGACGATGAATGCGAGCTTGAATGTGAACGGACTTGGAACCTTTATTCTCAGGGCAAAAAATCCTTCGCCCGATGGTATTATCGCAAATGACTTGCTGTCGGACGCAAGCGATACCGTGCGCGTGGTCAATCCTGCCCCATCGGTTGGCAGTGTCCCTGCTTCGAGCTTTCCCGTAAATACTGTTCCGGCGAGCATCACGATAAACGGTTCGTTGTTTATGGACGGCATCACTGCAACGGTCGCGGGACGCGCAGCAACGCTCACGCGCAATAGTGCGAACAGCATTACGCTGACCTTTACGCCCGATATTCTCCAGCATTTTCAAATGAGTGGCGCGGGACAATACCACGTTGTTCTGACGAACCCCGCTCCCTCACAGGGCTTGGCGCATTTTATTCTGACGGTGCAAAATCCGCCATTGACTGGCTTTACACTTTCGCCGAGTTCTGCGGTCATTCAGCCAAATGTGAATCAAACTGTGATTCTCACTGCTGCGCAAGGTTCTGCTTTTGCCTCAAATGCAACGGTCAGTTTTAATAATCAAGCCGTCTCTCAGGGGTTCATTACCCGCCCTTCGGCAACACAGCTGCAAGTACAGCTGTTTTATACGTTGGTGCAAACAGCAGGAACCTTCCCAATAACCGTCAGCCAGAGCAATGCTGCACCCAGTGGCAATCCCGCATCAGCAATAGCGCAACTCCAACTCTTCAATCCCGTTCCCGTGCTACAAAGCGTGGTGAGTACGCCCTCACCGATTCTCATGAACGGCGCGGATGCAAGCATTCGTCTTCAGGGGTCGCTTTTTATGCCAGGCGCGATTGTACGTTTTCGTGGGCAATCGCTCACGACCAGCAATTTGAGTAATAATTTTGTACCGAATAGCGTAGATGCTACCATTCCCGCAGCATTGCTGGATTCGGCAGGTGTATTTCCGATAAGTATTACGAACACGCAAACACAAGGAAACGGCACGGCAACGAACCAACCCACCGTCACGGTCATTGCTCCACGTCCGCGCTTGACCTCGCTCTCGCCCGCAACCATGGTCATCAACAGCAATAATGGGCAAGATGTAACGATAAGCCTCTTTGGAAGCGGCTTTGTGCGCGGTTCACGCCTTGCGTGGAACATTGATGGCGCACAAACACTGCTGGCAACGACCTATCAAAATACGAACAGCCTCACAGTCAGCCTTCCAGCGAATCTGCTCCAAGCTCCCGTCCGCGTGGTGCGCCTTGCGGTCGTGAATGATGCGTTCAGTGGTCAGGGCGGCGGCGTGTCCGATACGCTGCAATTCGCACTCACCAATCCCGCACCAAGCATTACGCTTCAGCAAGCTCTTCCCAATGCCACACGTTTTGCTTCCCAGCACGTCCTGAATTTCACGGGAACCAACTTCATGCCCGGCGCACGGGTGCTGGTGACGGGCGTAAACGGTGTGGTGGATACGCTCACGGCAAATGTTTTTACGCAAACCAGTTTGCAAGCCATCTTGCCCGCCAGCCTTTTGGACACTGCAACACAGCTTACTATCAGACTTCTGAACCCTGCGCCCTCGCAAGGCGCGTCCAATTCCGTCACGATGCTCGTGCTGAACCCGCGTCCACGCCTCAGCTCGCTCTCGCAAACCACCGTCCTCACAGGCGGTTCTTCGCTCACCGTCACGGCTTCAGGACAGGATTTTATGGACGGCGTAACGGCATTTGCCAGCGGAACACCGATAGGCATTTCCCGCACCAACCAGAACAGCCTCACGCTCACGATTCCGCAAGCCTCCCTCGCCCAAGCAGGTGTGCTGAGGATTGCTGTGCAGAACCCGCAACCACGCCAAACACCTGATTTCTCCGACTCGCTCACCATCACGGTTGAAAACCCGCTCCCACGCTTGGATTCGGCAGCAACAAATCCGCTTGTTGTTTCGACACAAGCAACTACCATCACGCTGTTTGGCAATAATTTTATTCTTGCGTCTAGCGTGAAGGAAAACGGTGGCGGTCGTACAGAATCGACGTTGGTATCGAATCGTTTGACCCAAGAAACCATCAGCGCAACTGTTCCGGCAACGATGACCGCGCAAGCAGGTACCGTGCGCCTTGCGGTGGTGAATCCTTTGCCAGGTGGCGGACGTTCACAGGAATTTACGATGAACGTCGTGAATCCCGCACCCATGCTGGAGCGCATCACGCCAAGCGTCGTCGTACAAAGTGCGAATCCTCTTCCGCTTACCCTCACGGGCGACCGCTTTGTGAATGGTGCGGAAGTCTTGGTCAATGGGACGGCTGTGCCAACCCAAATCACGCCCACACGTCTCACGGCAACGATTCCCGCCGCCATGATTCAAGGACGCGGCTTCTATGCCGTCTCGGTGCGCAATCCGCAAACCAACGGTACCAACGGGATACCGGACGGTGGCACCAGCGCAGTGCAGCTTTTGCGCGTGAACACGCCACAGCCGCTTGTGAATACCCTGAATCTTAGCCAAGTTCCGCTCGATACCGTGGATGTGCCGCTCATCATCACGGGTTCACGCTTTTTGGACTCGGCGATTGTGCGCATCACCGCACCGAACAATGTGACGGTCAGCGTTGCCACGACGAGCATTTCGGCAACCACTATCACTGCGCTTATCCCCGCATCGGTACTGAATCGTGGCGGTATCTATACCGTCGTGGTCGAAAATCCCGCGCCTACGGACATTCCTTCTCAGGCAAAAACTTTTGCCGTTGTGAATCCCGTTCCCGTCGTGGATAGCATTGCCCCGCGCTCTGTGCAGCCGTCCGCGAACAGTGCCAATACGGTGATAACAGTGTTTGGAAAATTGTTTACGCCAACGTCCGTTGTGCGCTGGCGTGGACAAGATTTAACCACAACCTTTGTTTCGCGCACAAGCCTCACGGCAACCCTGCCACAAACCGCACAAACACTCGGTGCGGTCGGTGCAGTAACAGTCTTTACGCCCACCGATGGCGTGTTGTTTATGGGCAACCCTGTTGGCGGTGGAACAGGCTCTATTGCTGGTGCGCTGGGAACATTGCTTGTTTCTCATGCCGTGCCGAGCTTGACCGCGCTCACCCAAACCACCGTTGTACGCGATGCGTGGGGAACACAAGCATTACCAACGTTCTCCATGACGGGCGAATACTTTGCCTCGAATGCCACAGTCCGCTTGCTTACGGCGGATTCTACTCAGGGTTCTCCTACGGTCAATACCACGCTGAACTTCACCGCACAAACAGCAACAAGCCTTGCGGTGCAGCTGCCGAGCGTACTCATGCCCAAAACAGGCGTGGTGCGGGTGCGGGTGCAGAACCAAGCTGCCTTCGCGCCTTCAGGTCTGTTTGCCTCGTGGCTTGCGGTGCCAGATGGCGGCGTGTCCACCGAGCGCACCTTTACGATGGTCAATCCCGCGCCGACGCTCTCGAGCATTACTCCCACATCCGTCGCGGCTGCCGCACAAGGCAATCTCGCCCTTTCGCTCACGGGAACAAACTTTATTCCTGAATCCGTCCTCCTCGTCAATGGGCGCGTCTGGACGCGCACCGTTGCAAGCGCGGCGGCTATGAGCGCGTCCTTGCCGGATTCGCTCTTTACCCTCTCAGGCTATGTCCGCCTTCAGGTGGTGAATCCCGCGCCCCTTGCTTCGGGTAATCTCGCGGATTCCTCGAATGTTCTTCAGCTTGAAATCTTCAATCCCGTTCCCACGCTTGCGGCTATTGTACCTGTGTTCACGCCCATCGCAGGACGCGCAGCAACCGATTCCGTCTCCATTACGCTCGTCGGAACAAACTTTGTGCGGAACTCGCAAATCCGCATGGTTTCAACGGTTGCTGGTTCACCGCTCGTGGATATTCCCACGCGCTATCGCTCGCGTGATACGCTGGTTGCGCGTATGCTTGCCGCCGATTTCCGTGCGGGTGCCTTCAACATGAGCGTCCTGAACCCCGCCCCGCGTGGCGGGTCGTCGGTCGCACGCCGCTTTACCGTGACGGCTCCCGTGCCAATATTAACAGCATTACTGCCCGCTTCCACGAGCTTCACGGGAAGCCCCTGGACGCTCACGCTCACTGGTCGCTTCTTTACCGCACAATCGCAGGTCTCATATCGCAATGCACTCCAAAGTCTGGCGAATACCACCTATATCCCAGGAACAAACGCGCCCATTGCAACGGACACGCTCCGCGTGCGCCTTGCTGCGGTTCCCGTGGGTGATACCACCTTCCCAGTGGCGGTCTATAACCCGCCCACAGGCGGCGTTGGCGGCGGTGTGTCCGATACGCTCCGTCTCGCGGTTGGTTTGCCCGCGCCCGTCATTACAACGATTTCCCCAGCGTCATCAGCTGTTTCGCTTGGTGTGCAGGGACGCGCGGTGCTCCTCACCGTGAACGGCACAGGCTTTGATAACGATGCCAAGATTTTCCTCAAACATGCCTCTGCGCCCAGCGTGGAACTACCGACCACCTTTGTCTCGACAACACGCCTCACTGCGCTGTTGCCCGATTCGCTTCAACGCACCCAAGGTGTGCGAAGCGTCCAAGTACGGAATACCCCTGTGTTGATGTCGAATCTCGTGAATCTGACGCTGGTCAATCCCGCGCCCGTCCTCACGAGCATTGACCCCACGAGCATCATCGCTGGACGTGATACCACGCTCCTTTTGACCGGAGACCGTTTCGCGCCCGAAGCAGTTGTACGCCTTATTTTTGGTAACACGACGACGGTGCTTACCCCAACACGCCGCGATTCCGTCATTGGATTACTCGTGCGCTTGCCTGATTCGCTCACCCGCACCATGGGCGCGTACAGCCTCCGCGTTGTAAACCCGCCCCTGGTGGTTGATACCACCAGCACGGGCGGCGGACAATCTGCCGTGCAGACGCTTACGGTGGTAAACGACCGCGTGTTCTCGGCGACGTTTACGGGCGTGGACACGCTCTTGAACGCCGGCGACCGGATGCCGTTTATTACCGTGCGTTTCCGCGACCGCAATGGGAATCTCGTGGATAATGCAACGACCATTTCCTTTACCAATACCGACGCTTCGGCAGCAGGAATATTTACCCAAACCCGCACTAGCCTTGGCACCTACCGCTTGGACACGCTCAGTTTCTCCGTTGCGGGCAATTACAATATCAACATTGATACCAGTGCGACAGGAGCGTTACAAACCATCGGTGCGAATCGCTTTACGGTTCTCACACGTGGTGCAGTGCGCCTTGAACTCACGGGGCTGCAAACCACGCTCCAAGCGGGTGATTCCTTGCCACGCTGGTCGCTCAAGTATTTTGATACCCAAAATAATCTCACCGATGGCAATGTGCGTCCCGTCATTGTTACCGCGACCGTGCAAGGTGTTGCCTACCGCGACACGCTTGCGCTTGTCCGCACCAGCACTGGTCTGTACGATGTACCCGCACAACTCTATACAGGTGCGGCAGTGTACACTATTACCCCGCTTGGTATTGCGGCGGCAAATATCACGGGCGACCGTCTATTTACGGTGCTGCCGCGTCCGGCGCACTCGGTACAGTTTACCAGCCTCACGCCGAGCGTCATCTCTGGCGGGCTGCAAAGCCGCTTCCGCGCGACGCTCCGTGATGCCTTCCAGAACCTTACCGATGCTGTGCAAACAGATTCCACTACCATCGTACAACCCACCCAAGCGTACTTTAGCATGAGTACCGATGCCACCTTCGACGATTCCACCCGTCAGGCACGCGCTGGCTTCTTCCCGCTTTCCCGCACCAGTCTCGGCGTATTTACTGCCGATACCGTGCGTTTCCAAGAAGCAGGAAAATTTAGCGTCGGAATCATGGGCGTTGGCTCTACCTCTGGCACGGCAGCATTTAGCGTCCGTCCGAATGTGGATTTCCGTGTGGTGTTTGAGAATGTTCCTGATACGCTCGTTGCAGGAGATTCCCTCCGAAATATCACTATCCGCTACTTCGACCGCAGCGATAACCCGACCGATAACGGTATTGGGCGTGTTGTGTACGCTCGTTCTGGTGGAAGCTCCACCGCGACCGTTGCCATGAGCCGTGTGGCGACTGGTGTGTACGCACTTGCTTCCACACAAGCCACGCTCGCGGGAACGTATAATTTCAGTGTCAGTGGCATTACCTCCGTGAATATGGAAGGGAATCGAAGATTTGAAGTTATTCCAAGCACTGCGCCTGCGACCGTAACAATGCTCATTTCCACGACCGCAATGACCTCGCGCGGCTCGAATGTGAGCTTTAGCCTCACCTATCGGGATGACTTTAACAACCTTGTTGATTGGGCTTCTACCCTCAGCATCAACAATCCCGAAGTATCTTCCAGTGCGACCTTTACTCTCCAACGCATCAGCAAAGGGATCTACAAAAAGACCGTCGTCGTGCTGGAACCAGGTGGCTACGACGTTACGCTTGATACTGCACCGCCAGACTTGGAAATTATTGGTCCGAATACTTTTGGCTGTTCGCCTGGGAAAGCTGTACGGGTGCGCTTTAGCAATATCCTTGGCACCATCACCGCCGGAAACAGCGTGGATAGTGCGTTTGTCACGCTCTACGATGTACGTGGCAGAACCACCAACAATCTGACCAATATTCTCACCCTCAGCACACGCGGAGTGGAACAGCGCGAACCGATTGCCTTCACCCAACGAGATTCCCTCGTCGTGCAGCATTCGGGCGTGTTTGATATTGAGCAACTGACCTTTACCAAGGTCGGTACCAACACCTTCCGTGTGGATAGCGATGTGGATGGGCTTCTTCCGTGGCAAGGAAATAATGCTCTCACCATACTACCCGCGCAGGTAGTAACGGCGCAGGTTTCCTTCGCTAATGCACCGCTCAATCCCGACAGTACCGCAACGGCAGGAACAACGCTTCCTCTGACCGTCATCTTCCGCGACCGATTTGATAATCCAGCAAGCCCACTCAATCCTTTGCTGATGGCAGGAACGGGTGCCACGCTTTCTATCGCTAATCCTCTCGGTACGACGCTTGCACGACGACTCACCCGCACAGTCGTAGCAGGAGTACCCGTCTTTACCACAAACATTACGCCAGCTACGAGCGGAACCTATCGCTTTGCCATAGACACACTCCAGCCAAATACCGTGATAGCTGCGGTGAATGGACGCACGTCCTTTACCGTTGTCGCTGGTGCGCCGCGCTCGGTCGAACTCCTCCTCTCTGCGCCGTCGGTTCCCATGAACACGGGCGAACTCTGCGCTACCTTCATCTTCCGCGACCCAAGCGGTAACCTCACCGAGCCGAATCTCGCACTGGGACAAACCTTCAGCGCGACCTACACCGCCGGGGCTATCAGCTCGACCGCGACCGTACCGCTTCTGCCGCCGATGCGCCTCAGCACAGGCTTCTACCAAGCCTGCGGCTTGCGCTTTGCCCAAGCAAACATCAATGCCGCCCACGTGTACACTATCAGTGTTCCGGGCTTTACGGGCGGGAATCTGCGCGGGCAGCGTACCTTCCAAGTCTTGAATCCGGTGCCAGTGCTTTCGAGCATCAATCCGGGACGGTTCTTGGTGGATTCGTGTGGAAATTCTGGTCTCGTGATTATGGAGTTGGATAAAGGTGGTGCTTCGTCGTCGCATAGTCTTTCAAACTCTGCACCTGTGCCAGGCGTTGCGCCCTCGCGCACGGCAGGAGAAGAAATGCCGTCGGCGTTCACACTCTTTCCACCAGCACCAAACCCATTTGTTTCTACCACAAAACTGCGCTACGAGCTGGCTGCTGATGCTCATATCCGCCTCAACATCTTCGATATGAACGGCAACCAGATAAGCGAAATTGCTTCGGTGGAACAGAAAAGCGGCTACTACGAACTCGAATGGATGCCGCCAGCCGAACTGCCAAGCGGAACGTACATTATCGTTCTCACGGCACGGACAGCAAAAGGACAGGTACTGCAACGCGGTACGGCAGTCCAGCGCGTAAAATAAAATCACAAACACAACATCTTCATCATTCTTTTCACAAACAGCCATGAAACGTTTTCTTTTCAAACAACTCCTTTTCAAACAACTCCTTTTCAAACACGTTCTTTTGCTATGCTGCGCCGTCGCTGTCCTCCTTCTGGGAGGGCAGCCCAAGGCGGCTCTGGCACAGCCAGCAGACACAACACGAGTCATTATGACGCTTTCGGGCGAGAACTTCACACCGCAATCCAGCGTGTTTATTGGTACAACGCAGTACACCCCTGAGTACGTCAGCCCGAACACGCTGCGTATCAGTGTTCTGCGCTCGGTGATTCTCGCGGGACAAACGAGTAAAAATGTTCGTGTGGTGAACCCTTCGGCGGGTGGTGGTGCCTCGCGGGATGTGCCGATTGTATTGGCGTGCAGGGCGGCAAATGCTGTTTTTGCGGAGGTGAATATCACGATGCAAAGTTATACCTATCATCTGTTAGATTCTGCGAAGTATGCAGCGTCCGCTAATCCTCCTCCGATTTCTGACAATATGAGCAAGCAAATAGCTGTGATGGGTAAACCCTACGTCAAAAAAACCAGTATGTCGGGAAATATTCTTAATGACGGGAATGCTGAAATTCGCTTTGAAAATATCCAAGATAACGAACCCGCACTCTTGCCAGCAGCAGACCAAATCAAATACTCCATTCTCAAAACGGCAACTGACAGTATTGAGGTGTACAGCGCGACTAACGTTCTTATCACAAAAATTCCCGCAGGCTCAAAACCGTTCAAACCGATTGTAGATAAGGTCAATGCCTTGCGGGATGCCGTTCTCCCTCTCTCGGAAAATCCGCCCCAAACGTTTGCTGCAGGACCTGGTCCGGGACCTGCGCCTGGTCCGGGACCGATTACCCTGCCAACCGATAGCACCATTGCTCGGTCTGCAATTCTTCTTGAAGCATGGTCAATGGGTTTTCCAATTCAGCGACTTGGCACTTCACCGCGCTACCGCATCACCCTTGACAAAAACGTTATTAAGCCGAATGACCTTGTTTCTACGGTCAGCCGCGCACAAAATGAAGATATTTTGATTTACTACAATTCCGCGACCGATGTTATTGAGGAAATTCGCACCATGCGCGGCAATCCCAAGACCATTGTCCACCGCGTATTGCAAGATTACTCGTTCGATGCCAATAATCGCATGGTTTGGAAATCAAAAGTTTCGTACTCCTATTACGACTACGAAGGAATTCCCATGATTTTTGCCAATGCCGATGTTTTCGAGCAGTTTAATGTTAGAATGATTAAATAATGCTGCATTGGCGTATTTGTTCAACGATTTTTGTTTCTTTTTCGTCTTTCTCTTAACAATCAATCAAGGATATTACTCATGAAACTGCGCTTTTTTTCTGTTGTTTTCGTGTTCTGCGCACTGGCAATGAACACACAAGCACTTCTCGCTCAAACAACCCCACGCCGTGTTTATTGGCTACACGACATCAACGAGGACAACATTGATGCTTCACTAACAACGCCCAAATCTTCCTTTTGGCTGAACTACGCCGGAACATCCCGCACAGCTGAGGAAGAATGCGCTACACAAGGCGAGGGATATTTTCGTTCGACGTATCCAGGTATGAATCCTAAAATCTTATCGTACTATACAGACCGTCCTATTCCGAAAGGCAATTACTCTATTTTTCTTAGCAATGGAACTTCGCTGATACGAACAAAAATTAATGATTCGGAATCGGCAACCGCAACCAGAATGAAAATACAAGCCAGCATGGATGCGGCAGACCCCGAAATTTCTAAACCCTTTATCATTGCACAAGGAGCAGGAGCTGCTCTTGCTATGGACATCAACCGTAATGACGGCTCCAACGGACTTATCGGCGGAATTATCAGTGTTGGTGGGGCGAATCAAGGTATTCCGCTCATCAATGGTGTTTCTACCGGAAAACTGAGCGATTTCGATAAATATATGAAAAAGACTTTTCTCGCCGGACATGAAAAATATGCCTCCAAAGTGGAAGCTAAAATTTTCACGACCGTGATTGGCTTGGGATTTGGGTTTATCGGTGCGGGTGAAACTGTCTCAGCAACTATTGCGGAAAGTATAAAGGAGATTCTGAAAAAACTATTTGAAAAAGCGCTTGTCAAGCTGAGTGGCTTTGCCTTAGGTGAGTTTGCCAAAGCTGGAATCACTTTTGAAGGTGCTTTGGAACGCAACTTTAAGGATTTGTATCCTGAACTGGATGATATTCTTCCCCCTAATGATCCAAAAATTTTTAATGCGTATATAAAATCTGCCTACTCTAAATCGAACAGACCTCTTCTTGGTGATTTAGAGCCTATTTCTCCATGGATGCAGAATAATCAAACGAACGTTCCTACTATTCCCGTTGTGAGTATCAACGGACGTAATGAAAAAGCCTCCTACTTCCAAGTCATGCAAACGGCGCGATGGAAAGTCCACACCAAAAACCGATGCCTCGACCTCAAAGTCGAACAAATGGTACCCCTCGTTACCAACGCGCCTACACCCATTCTTGTTAAGCGCACGGTGGATATTACCAAAGACCATGAAAATCTTGGTGCTGACTCTCAGGAAGCCTATAACGAGGCGTTCCTACAGCAAGCTGCAGCTTTCAAATCGAGCTACATTGCTGTCAGTGCTATTTGCGAATCGGCAAAATTTATACAAACAGTAGCTCTTGGTTCAAAAGACCCTATTGTTACGCCAATTATTTCTGCCGTTGTCGGACTGAGTTTTGGTATTGTCGGCATGATTCAAGCTGACCAAACCGGCGACGAAATCAAAGCCAGCTTTGAAAAAGGTGCAAAATGGGTTAAAAATGAGAGTGATCCTGAATGGGCTAGAGTTATCGGTGCAACCAAAGACACTACCTGTATGGGTTCAAAAGATTATACTCAAAAAATGGGTTGAGAATGGGTAAATTTGTGCTATGAATATCCACTCAAATGCCGCTCTGACGGTGAAGCAGAGAAAACGCCTTCACCAGTTATATGCCAC
>JAAFIV010000025.1 GCA_013298775.1 Ignavibacteria bacterium
TCGACCTTATTCTTTGCAGGGAGTGTCAATACGTATTTTCGAGAGAATAACATTTCTCCCGAACAGCAAAAACAAATGTTTGAGTTCGCAAATGCCTATAAACCGTGATTTCCGTAGTTTTCAGATTCTTTGGCGAATATCATCGTATGACGCAATAATCCGAGAAGTCTGGCAATAAAATTTTAGCTAAAAATCAAACGCAGTATTGGGTTGAAAAGGCAAAAAAATATTAGTGGCACAGACATTCTTGTCTGTGTTTTTTGTCTGCCCCCCGCACTAATACTCACAGACAAGAATGTCTGTGCCACTAATGGGTTGAGGATTCTTTCTAGCTAAAGTCATTGAGTACGAGAAGTCCGATGCAATCGGACGTTGATGTGTTCAAAGACATTTCATTGTCTAACGCTTACAAGCACGTATTTATGCGCTTATCAAGGAAATTTTCAAAAGAAAAGGAATGTGTATCGCGCAAAGAACGATACCAAAAAATATGACAAAGCAGCGAGAGAGTGTATATCTCAAGTGTCTATCTCAAAGAATCAGTCGCAAAAAGTCTAAAGAAAGAAATTCAATGAAAACAGAGGAAACACGCGAACACAACGGGAAACACAAAATGTATTTCACAGTGACGAAGAACGAGCAATGAAGCTCCATTCAGCGTTGAAAGGGATTCTGCATGAGAAAAAAGCGAGAATACAACGAAGGGAGTGTAAAAACGTTTTCACGGTGTGGGGCGTGTCTGCGAGCGCAATGCTACAAGCGGAGTGCTACAAGCAGAATGCTTGGCGGTGCCGACAAAATGCGCTTCAAAAACCAAGGGCGAGAATAAGCCGCTTGAAGGAAAGTTGGTATGTCAATCCGAAGAAGAACTCACGGCGCAAATATAGTGTTTTTTTTGTGATGTGCAAAGATTACACATAATTTTTTTACTCATCAAGGTTTTCGCAGAAGAGCGTTTTTGGGAGCAGATAAGAGTGCTACTCTACCAAAGCATGATGATAACTGGGCTGCATGGGTAGTGCAGACACTCATACCTGCGCCAACATCTACAATCTAACGTGCGCGAAATTACTTTCTCGCACGAGATTTCATCAGCTTTTCCAGCGCATCGCGTTTGCGTGGTAAAGCGGCGGAGAGATTCACAGGGTCGCCGTTGGTAACCAAAATATCATCTTCAATGCGAATACCGATATTCCACCACTTTTTATCGCACGGGCTATTTTCGGGAATGTACACGCCTGGCTCGCACGTCAGCACCATATTCGGCTGAAACTGCCCGTACACGCCCGCGTCGTGAACATCCAGCCCGATGTAATGCACCGAACCATGCGGGAAATACAATTTGTAATCGTCGGGCTGAGTAATGATGCCGAGTTTGAGGAGTCCGGCGCGAATAATTTCTACGGCGCGACTGTGCGGTTTGCGCCAATCCACGCCCGCACGATATTCGCTGATAGCGGCTTCCTGTGCGGCATAGACGATATCATATACAGCGGCTTGTTCGGGTGAAAATGTGCCAGAGATAGGAATGGTGCGGGTTATGTCGGCGGTATAATTGTGGTATTCCGCGCCGCAATCCATGAGCAATACCTCACCAGAACGCATCTGACGGCGGCTTGCAGTGTAATGTAGCACACAGGAATTTGGTCCCGCACCGACAATCGAAGCATAGCCAACATCTTCCGCGCCGCGCCGCTTAAAACCTGCTTCCATTGCCGCTTCTATTTCGTATTCAAACATATCGGGGCGTGTCGCGAGAATTGCCTCTCTATGTGCTGCAATAGTGATATTTACTGACTTCTTGAGCAATTCTACTTCGTGAGAATCTTTGATTTTTCGCAATTCCCCCAGTAAACGCTGGTGCGAGCGCAATGTTACGTTTGGATGTTGCTTTTTCAAATTTCGCACGAGCGATTCCTGCATGTCAAGCGAATCACTTAGAAATGGCTCTACGACAAGAGTTGTGGGCAGCTCAGTAATAAAAGCGGTATCGTGTGCGGCGGCAAGTTCCGCTAGAATGCCGCGCAAATGCTTGTTCTCAATCGCCATAATGCCGTACAGCTCTTGTGCGCGGCGTGCGCCTGTAATTGCGCCATTCCAGAGCTGCTCCCGCACGTCGTCGGCTTGCACAAAGAGCAGAGCCATGTGCTTCCGCCGCGAGGAATCAAGCGAGTCGGGCAGGACAATACCGCGTGGAGCAAGGATTAACGCGCTTCCTGCTTCGGAAAAGCCCGTCGTGTAGAACAAATCACTGTTTTGGCGGTATTCGTAATTCACATCATTTTGCCGATTTCGCTCATCTGCTGCAAAAAACACACAAAATGATTTCTCCGACAATGTAGCAAGAATGCGCTCTCGGCGTTCTTTGTAGCGCGAAAGCGGCGCGTCATCGGCATTGCGACCAACGAGCCAGTACCGCGCATCGGGCGGCTGCGCAAGTGCGGAATTACTCACCGAAACAAGGATAAGGACAAGCGCAACAACAAAAGCGAAAGAATATCCTAGGAAGCGAGATTTTAAGAGAGATAGCAGCATATGTATCGGAAAAATGAAATGGTATGGGGAATGGTATTGAGAGTCGTGCTATACACCAAGCGTGTGATTTACTTCTGCGCCACACGCTGTTGAAATTGAGCTAACATTTGCCGACCAAGAGCATTTGCTGGATTCAACACCAATGCTTGCTGCGCGGCTTGTATGGCTTCTTGAAAATTATGTTGCCGTGAGCGCACAAGCGCGATATTTAGCCATGCAATATCCTGTATCGCACCAAAGGAGAGAGCTTCCTTGTACGCCACCAATGCAGTATCCAAGCGGTTCTCAGCTAATGCCGTATTGCCGCGCTCAATTGCTTCTTGTGCCGAACACAGCGCAAAACGGCGTGCGAAGGCAGTATCAGCGGGATTCAGCGAACAGGCTTGTTTGAAATAGGGCAATGCCGCTTGATACCGTCCTTGCTGCGCCAGCACTGCACCCATGTTCGCATTGCTGAGAGCAGCGTTGATGCCGCTTTGAAGTGTTGCTTGATAGAATGCAAAAGCACGATTGTACAATTCCCGTGCTTCGGGGTTGTTTCCCGTAGCCGCCAAACGCATCGCTGCTCGTAGGGAAAGATTTCCCTGCAACATCGTGTAATCATGCGCAATCAACGTGTTTTCGTGTGCCGCAGTATTGCTGGGTTTTGAGGCATTTAATCGAAGCGCACGTTCATAGTATTGGCGGGCAGAATCGGCGTTGGGCGTATCTTTTTCGGGGAAAAATCGCTCAAAACCGAGTGCAAGAGAATACGCGCCGCGAGCGTACTCTGGTGCTAAAGAAACAAGTGCTGACGCGCTTTGGTACATGTCGTGCGCATGAAGGCTCCGCTCGGCGGAATCTTTCGCTTGGTTGAAGGCGAGCGATGCTTCAAGTGAAAATGCTGCATGAGCCTTGATACTACGCGGGGTGTCGCGCACAGCGGCTTTACTCAATGTGTAGGGTGTGTTCCAATCGGGAATGCGTTGTCGTGTGCGCAGCGTCCAAGCAAGTGCGATGCAGCAGAGTATTACCAGAAAAGCCCGTTCCCATGCGGTTTCTGGGAGATTTGCCCCAAAGCCTGATTCTCTCTTGCTTCCAGCACGCGGAGATTTCTGCATCATTTCCCGAAACCGCTCCAAAAACCAGATGCAGCCCACCACCAACGCCAAACACCACGCCGCAGACGGCAAAAACATAAAACGGTCTGCCATTGCCGCACCAGAGTACAAAAATATATTCGATGCAATGCTCATCGTTGCTGCCATCCAGAGCAATCCCAGCGCACTCACGGCAGCACTTGGCTCTTTGGAGCGAATATACCATACGCCGTGTGCCAACAACGCGAGCAGAAAAACAAGTGCTAGTGCGGGTTTCCAGCCCCAATCGGTTGGTTCAATGACGCGAAAGCCATAGTCGAACGACATCGTGCGCGGAAACGTGAGCTTGAGAACATATTCTGCTAGCACAAGGAATTTCGTTGGCAAAAGCTGATATGGTGCGGCATTCGCGTAGGGATTATTCATAATATCAGCAAAGTTTGCATCGGCAATCTCCCACGAAGCAAGGTGTAAACTCAGCGCGAGCCACATTACCGCAACACCGCACATTCCCAACGCAGTCGTCCAAACGCTGCGCAATTCCGTGTGATTCTCTTGCCGAGCAAGTAACCACGCGGCAAGTGAAAAAATGGGCAACATAGTAATTGCATGCTCTTTCGACAACAATCCGAGAAAAAAGCTACCGCATGCAAGAACAAGCATCGTGAAATTTTTTGACGAAATGCCACGCAATACAAGGAATAATGCGCCCACCGAGAAAAAGAAGGCAAAAAGTTCATCGCGACTTTTAATGTTGCACACGACTTCTGTATGAAGCGGATGCACAGCAAAAAGCAATCCCACAAAAAACGGCAACAGTGCGTGAATACTCGCTCCAAGCTGCACAGCAACACCAAACACGACCAGCACACACGCTGCATACACAAGCGTATTCACGCCATGCCGCACCACTGCGTTGTTTCCAGCACATTGATATTCCACCGCAAAACTGATAAGCGAGAGCGGACGATACGCTGTACGGTGCTTCCCGTCGTGTGTTTGTGGTGGTTGCCCATTTTCTTGTGCGGTTTGTGCAGTTCCCGTAAAACTACTCGCGTTTGTGCAGAGCGCGGGAATACCCGCAAAACCCTGTGTAATTGCGGGATTGCGGACAATGAGTTCCCCATCGTCTAGCACATAATCAAAACGAAGTGTTTGCGCATACAGAAGCACGGAACACAGCGCGAGGACAAGTGCTTGAAGTCGCGTATTGCTCGTGAATTTCTGAAAGAATGTTGTTGCTGATGTTGGTACAGCAGAATTGCCGAGAGGCAAGATTTTACGCGCTTTAGAAGAATCCATACCTTGTGGGGAATGTGCTGTCTTCGCAATGGATGTAGCGGTTGAGAAAAGAATATATGCTAAGGACTGAAGTACATGCGTGGAGGCGAGATTTGGAGCGGTGTTTGGAGTTCGTACTGTATATTTCTTTAGCCTTCAATCGGCGTGAGCGAATGATTTTTCGCCCGTGATTCCGCCGCCATGCGCTCTTTGTAGGAAAGTACCTTTGATTGAAGTGCTTCATCGCTCGCGCCCAGAATTTGTACTGCCAGCAAACCCGCATTCTTGCCCGCGCCAATGGCAACTGTCGCAACAGGAACGCCGCCCGGCATCTGCACAATCGAAAGGAGCGAATCCACACCCGCAAGCGTTTTCGTGAGAATGGGAACGCCAATAACAGGCAAGGGCGAATACGCCGCCACCATTCCTGGCAAATGCGCTGCGCCGCCCGCGCCCGCAACAATCACCCGAATCCCGCGTGAATGCGCACTTGTGGCGTAGTCTGCCATGTCCGCAGGAGTGCGGTGTGCTGAAATGACGCGCATTTCGTAGGGAACACCAAAATCGCGGCAAACCTGCGCCGCTTCTTGCATTGTAGGCAAATCGGAATCGCTTCCCATGATAATTCCAACAAGTGGCGAGGGTAATTCTTCGGAATTGCGCTCTACAAGCGGCTCTGCAACTTGTATTGCCAGCGAAAGCGGAACGGGTTTATTCATACGGTCTTCAAAATTTTTCATAGAGTAATCTTGAAATCAATCTTTGTCAAGGCAATAAAGTTCGTGATTGGTCTGGTCGTGATTGAGGAACGCGGATTTGAAGATTCAGAGGAAATTGAGGATAAAAAATAAAAAATGCTCAATGATTTCAGTTGGAAAGAATCCTTACCTCATTAGTGGCACAGACATTCTTGTCTGTGAGTTTTGGCGCAAGTTTCAGGTGGAAAACACAGACAAGAATGTCTGTGCCACTATTTGTTTTTTTTACCTTTTCAACCCAATACCATACCTGATTTCCAGCTGAAATCATTTAGTACCAAACAAAAAGTAAAAAGTCCTCAAAATCCTTTCAGTCTGGGCTTCATCCGCGTTCCTTGACGAATGACTGACCAGTTACGATAAGTTCAATCATTTTTTCTGCGGTTGCTCTTTTTTCTGCTCTTGTTCGCCAATACGCCGAGCCCGATTTCGTGCGCTATCCAGGATTTGACGCAAGCGTTCTGGCTTATTTGCTAATTCCTGAAAACGCTGACGAAAAGAAAGTTCGGTAAATCCGTGCTGCTTCAATACCTCTGCAACCCGCTTATTTGCTTGCGTACTATCGGGAAATTGTTCCCGCGCAATAATTACTTCCGTGTAGGTTTGCGTAAAAAGTTCATCGTCATTTGTCCAACGCGAACATGACGCAAGAGCGCACCACAACACGATTCCAAGCAATATATTTCGCATTTTTTCCTTGTTTCGATACTGCCCCATCGGGCGGCTTCTTCGCCGTCTGGTGGGTTCTTTGGTGAAAATTATCCTTTTGTTCGTTCTTCGGCAAAAGCCAGTATTTGCGATACTTGCTCATCAATCGAAAGCGAAGACGTATCAATTTCAATCGCATCGGTAGCTTTGGTAAGCGGACTGATTTCGCGCTCAGAATCTTGGCGGTCGCGCTCACGGAGCTGGGCGCACATTTCATCAAGCGTGATATTTGCTGCGCTCGCGCCAAGTTCTGCCAAACGCCGCCGCGCCCGCTCCTCTAGCGAAGCAACAAGGAAAATTTTCAGTTCTGCCTGCGGAAAAACGACCGTGCCAATATCGCGCCCGTCCATGACCACACCGCCCGCATTGCCGAGTTCGCGCTGGCACTCGACCATTGCAGAGCGCACCACGCCAAGTGCGCTGACGCTGCTTACGGTTTCGGTTACTTCGCGCGAGCGTATTTCCGTACTGACATCTTCACCATTCAGCAAGGTGCGTTGCCCTTCCGCGCTTGGTAAAAGCTCAATCCGCGAGGTTTGAACAATTGTTTGCAGAGCGTCGTTGTGAATCGCCGCGCCCGCTCGCAAGGCTGCAAGCGTGATGGCGCGGTACATTGCGCCTGTATCAATGTACACGTAGCCGAGCGTGTGTGCTATTTTGCGGGCAGTGGTGCTTTTTCCCGAACCCGCCGGACCATCCAGCGCAATGATGATGCGCCGTTCAGAAGAGTGTGGCAATGGCATTAGTGTTTACGTTGTTTTCACAGTGTCAGTTTTGGTCAATTATTCCAGCAAACAAGCCGCTAAGTTACAAGAATTTTCAGAATTGCGCCGTAAAATTTTGAGCATGGTTTTTGCATTATATGTTCCGTTATTGCAGTAAAACATTATCAAAACTTCCCTTTATCGCATGAAATCTCGCTTTTGCGGCACTCGCACTTGCATTCATCTTTTCGCGCTTGGCTGTCTCATTTTAGAATGTGCTTTCGGTCTCAGTCTCGGAATGATACGACCAATTTCAGTGAATGCTTTTCCTCGTCGAAATGTTGCAAATACAAGTAATGATGCTGCATTGAAGCAATCAAATGAGCAAACAATCTATGTGAAAATGCGTCCGCACATTCACTCGGAAAGACTGGCACGGAAATGGCTTCAATCCTTTCTGCACAGCGTTTCTGCGCAATCGTTCTTTGAAAATAACAGAATCATGCTTTGTAAACGGCAACATTTCTTCAATAGTGGCACAGACATTCTTGTCTGTGAGCGTTGGCGCGGACTGCTGGCAAAAACACAGACAAGAATGTCTGTGCCACTGAAGCCTGATTTTACAGGGCTTTCAGAACCTCTTTCATCTGTCAAATGTACACTTACAGAGAATATCCACACCTTTCAGCTTGGAAACGCCGTCATTGCTCGGCTTCAGCTTCCACAGAATGTTTCTACACAAAAAGTATGTGATTTGTTGGAAAAACAGTCCGAGCGTGTTGAATACGCTGAAAGCGCACAAACACTTGCTCCACGACAAATACAAACGCCAACGCACGTAACCGACCCGCTTGCTGCGCAGCAATACCATTTAGACCGAATTCAAATCCGCGAAGCCTGGACAGCCGCATGGAATCAGGCTTCTGGCTCATCTGCTCGGCAGCCCGATAGCAGCATGGTGATTGCCGTCGTGGATACAGGCGTGGATTGGGAGCATGAAGATTTAGCAGCAAATGTTTGGACAAATCCTGCCGAAAGCGGCATGGATGCAAGCGGGCGAGACAAGCGTTTCAACGGCATTGACGACGACCGCAATGGTAAAATTGACGACTGGCATGGCTGGGATTTTGTTGGCAGCATTTCCGAAGATGAGCGCGAAGCGGGCTTATTTCGTGAAGATAATGACCCCAAACCGCGCATAAATACTGCGCTTGACCCAGCAGAGCAGTTACAACACGGCACACACGTCGCGTCCACACTCGCCGCGCTGATGAATAACGGCAAAGGCGGCGTAGGAATTGCGCCACGATGCCGCATTCTGCCGATAAAATGCTCAACCGACGGCTCGCGTGTCGGCGGGATTTCTCGTCCCTACGAAGCGGTGTTGTATGCGGCGCAAATGGGCGCGAAAATTATTGTGTGCAGCTTCGGCGGCGGCGTATTTAGTCGCTTCGAGCAGGATGTCATCCGCACTGCCAACAGCATGGGCGCACTTGTCGTTGCCGCCGCAGGAAACGATGCCCAAGTGAGCGACAATGCGGACTTTCCCGCTTCCTACGATAAAGTATTATGCGTTGGTGCGAGCTTGCAGAACGACATTGCCGCCTCGTATAGCAATTACGGCTTGAAAGTTCATGTGTTTGCACCTGGCGACCGCATCACGAGCGCGATTATCGGCAACAAATACAGCAACGAATGGTCGGGAACATCAATGGCAGTGCCGATTGTAGCGGGTGTGGCAGCACTGGTGCGCCTTCAAAACCCCGCGTGGTCGCCCGAAGCGGTGATTCAGCAAATTCGCGCAAGCTCGGACAATGTTCTCACAAACCAACGAACCACGCGACCTCTCGGCTATTTCGGCAGAATAAACGCGCTCAAAGCACTCACCACGCGCCCTCCAGGACTAACCGTCGCAGAAACAAGCATCAGTGCGGCGGGTGGCGTGATGAACGATGCCGTGCCAACGCAGGTAAGGATTCGCTGTCGCAATCTCCTCCAAGTCGCACAGAATGTACGCTTGTTACTCGTTTCGCTGGACAATCGCGCAAGTATTGTTGGTGAAATGCAAACGCTCGGAAACATTGCAAATAATGACGAAAAAACAGCGCAATTCACGATTCAACTTGAACCAAGCGCGTTTCAAGGTGCAGCGCAAACGACGCAAAACGGCACGGTTGCTCGCACAGCCGAGTTTGCACTTGTGATGTTCGCGGACAATCAAATTGGCAATGAGAATTATTCAAATTACGAGCGCATCTCCATTCCGTATTCGCTTCGCCCGCAGAATGGCGCACAAATACTGGCTTCTACGCAAATAAACTTTGGAACAGCCGATGTTGTAAACAGCACACTTAGTTCTTTGCCAAGTTCTTTGCCAACATTTACCAAAACAGCAAATCTCACCCTGAGAAATTTCGGCACAGAAAGCTGTACGCTTCTTTCCATGCAGCTTTCGGGCGTGAATCCGTCAGATTTTTCAGCTCAAATGCCAGCTTCTACGCTCGCTGCGGGGGCTACGGTGCAAGTTCCCGTACAATTCCGCTCTCAACAAGCATTGGCGGGACTGCGCACGGCGCGAATCACAACAGAAGTGCAATCAGCGCAGGCAGGAACGCAAGGAAATACGAGCTTTGGCAACACGAGCTTTGGCAATATTCAAGGCGGCTACGATTTTTCGAGAGAACGCGGACAATACCGCGAAATCACCGATGGAAACTCGCTTCGCGCCACGCCAACTGCACCATTGGACGATATTCAAACGGATGTGAATCTCGGTTTCCCGTTCACAATAAATGGCATACGTTACGAGCGCGTAACAGTGAGTTCTAACGGCTTTTGCGCCTTCGCACCCGCATCAACGCTTGTTTCGCAAAGTACGCCCGTTTTTTCGCCACTAAGCACAAGTCTCCGCGCAAATGCGTATATTGCAGCATTCGCCCGCGACCTCGTTGCTGCTGCGCCGAATGCGAGTCTTAGCACGAAAACCGAAGGCACGGCACCGAATCGTGTCTGCATTCTGCAATGGCAAAATATGAACGCCATGCAAATCCCGAAACGCTCTGCACGCGAGACAGATACTGCTCTTGCGGTTTCAATGCAACTCCGATTCTATGAAAATTCCAACGTGATTGAATGCGTTTTTGGCAAATGCCGCGCAAGTAAATTTTTCGACGGCGAATGCGGTATTCGTGGCACGGAAATAAAGCCAAGTATTGCCTTGCAAGGCGCGTCAATACACGATGTTCACAGTCGGCGCGTGTCGGAGGATATTTCGGCTTCGTGGGCAAATTCGGTAGAATCGCGCTCGCACGAGGATAAATGTGAAATAACGCCGCGTCTCGCGCCAGAAGAAGGCACGATTTTTCGCTGGACACCGCGCCTAGCAACGTCGCCACGTGTGCGCACGGCACAAGCGTTTCTCCGCCAAACCGAGCTTCGCGTAAGCGTTCCCGCGCTGCAAATGACCTCCGTTCTTGAGCAAAAAATACCGCAACGCGAGGTGAATGATGAATATAGAATTTCACCAAACCCCGCCCGCGATGAAGCAACGGTGAGCTTTGTAGCCGAATCCAGCATGACGCTGACGTGTTCGGTAAAAAACAGTCTTGGCGCGGAAGTCTGGCAAGAGCGCGTTACGGCTCATGTAGGCGAGAATTCCTTCGTTTTGCCTGTGCGAAATTTTGCAAGCGGCGTGTATTTTGTAACGATGATAAAACCTTTGAACGCCGCATTGCATCAAAGATTGCAGCAACGTTTAGTTGTTGTGCATTAACGAAAAAACTTTTGAGTAGAACAGACAAGAGTGTCTGTTCTACCGAAGCCAGTATTTCCTTGAGGTAGCGCAGACACTCTTGTCTGCGCCACACGATAACTACATTGCAACCCTCATTGTCTCAACAATTTCTCAAACCTTTTCACTTTTTTGGAGAATGATTATGAATTCCCTCGTACCCTCGTCCCTGCTTGGGCGCACCTTTGGGCTTCTTGCAGGTACAGTCGCTCTTGTTTCCTTGTCGTTTACAGCGAGCTATGCGCAAAATAGCGCGAAATCACGTGTTTCGATTGAAGTTGTCCGCGAAGGCAAGAATACTTCATCAGCAAATGATTCAACGTTTGCTGGAACATTGTTGCTCCGCGAGCGCACGGCGAGCCTTTTCCGTCGCGATTCTGCGTTTCAAGCGGGTTCTATCGCTATTCGCCGCAATGGTGGCGATTTAGAACAACTTTTGGTGGTCGCGTATGCCGCAGAATATCTGGATTCGCTTGGAAATGTTTTGCCAAACACCAGTCTCAATGCAATAAATTTGCCACAACCCTTGCCAACTGGCGCGGTTGCGTCCCCAGCAATGCCCGCGCCTACGCCCGTTGCCATCAACACCTTTCAAGGCGACCTTTCGCCCACAACCACCGACCCGAACGGCAACCGCATTGCATTCCCGCTTGGCAGCATAACACTACCAAACACGGCAAACATCCTTCCCGGTCAAACACAAGTATTACTGCGCTTTACAGCCCGTTGGTCTGACCAATCCTTGCAGCCGCGTACTGCTGGTTTGCAAGGTCGCCGTTTTGTGCGTTTGCGCCTGTTGCAAGCCTTGGGCAATACCTACGAACTCGGCGCGACGCTCGCAACGGTGGTACTTGACGACCCGCTTCGCGTTGGTCCCGTAATTATGAATGCCATTCAAGACAAAAATTTAGCGCGAAATGTAAGCGATGTGATTGAGTTGGAATCACCACAATTCCGCTCCGATGGGCTTCCCGGCACGGTTTTCTACGATGAAAATTACAACGCCATGACCTACACCGCATTTTCGTCGGATGCCTCTAGCGTTACCGTGCAAGCACTTCAGTCAGATACTCGCTTTGCTGGTCGTCCATCGCTGTTTTACGTGGTGCAACCAGGCGCGATTATCGGTAGTCGTATAACGCTGACGGTGATTGCGAATGACGGTACGGGAATGCTTGCGCGAGATGAATTTGATGTTACGGTTGTTCAAAACACAACATCGGTCAAAAGCGATGAACAAGCACAGTTTGTTGCATCTCCCAACCCAGCAACAGAGCGGCTTTCAGTCAAATCAACGGCGAAAACAACAGGTATTATTCGCACGAAAGTTTCCTCGCTGTTGGGTGAAACCTTGCAAGTGGCAGAGCAATCCGTTTCGGCAGGCGCGGAATACCGTCAAGAGCTTGATTTGACGGGCTTCCCAAGCGGCGTGTATATGGTCGAAGTGCAGGATGGCGCGTCGCGTAGTGTTCGTAAGGTTGTTAAGCAATAATGCTCAGGCAATGATGCTCCAGCAATAATGGTCAAGCAATAATTGCACAGATTTTTTAGATTAAAAAACGTACAACGCCTGTTAGAATCACACTTCTAACAGGCGTTGTTGTTTGAAATATTGTCTCCAAAAACCTGTGTACACGGCAAAATATCTGAGAAACAACGAAAATCAGGCTTCAGTGGCACAGGCATTCTTGCCTGTGTCCCTCACCTGAATCCAGCACCAATGCTCACAGACAAGAATGTCTGTGCCACTATTGCAAGATTTTTGTCGTTTACTGAAGTATTAAAGCAATCGTCAAATTCATCAGGTTTTTGCGCGAAGCATATTCACGCAGCCCGCTAGAAAGAAGATTCCATGCGGCATCCAGGCGATAAACATTGGTGCGAAGGATGAAGATTGTCCCAGTGCTTTACCGATTTGAATACATGCCATGTAGAGAAACGCTATCACAATCGCGGTCGTGATTTCCAGTGCCAATCCCGCTTTGCGCTGCCCGCCGCCGGAGAGCGGGACGCTAAAAAGCAGCACAATAAAGTTCGCAAAGGGCAGCGCGTATTCGGAAAAATAATTGATTTGTTGCTTGCGAACATCTTTCCCGCTCCGCTCGGAAACGGTGATAAATTCACGCTGTTCGGGCAAGGTGAGTTCATCAATATTGCGCTGAAGCTGCATGAGAACACGTGGCGTGGTGATGGTTTTTAATTCGTAATACTCGTAAAAGAGCATCTGTGCGGCATTGGGGCTGCTTTGCAAAAGGCTGTCGGTCGAAAAGCGGTGTTCGTAGGCTCGCGTAAGTTTCCATGAAGTTTTGAGTGTGTCGAATGAAAAAGAGGCAGCATCTATGCGGCGTACAAGGCGCGGCGAGGTTTCGGAGGAATATTCTTCGAGTGTCAGATTTGTACCAGTTTTGGAGAGGTCGTCGTAGAAACGGAGAATGAGGTTTTGCTGCGGCGTATCGCGTACATACAGGTTGTAGAGCGAGGTTTCGGTGCGTCCTTTGCCCAAGTATTGCTGCTCAATGTCCGCTTTTTTGCGGTTTGCTCGTGGCACGAGCCAGCCATCGAAATAGACTTGAAAGCCGCTTAATATCACGCCAAGAAGCAGCACTGGCAGCATTATTCGGTAAATGCTCAGTCCGCCCGCTTTCATCACGGTAATTTCATGCGATGTGGAAAGCCGCCCCATCGCAAAAAGCCCTGAAAGCAAGAGTGCAACTGGTGTGATGAGCTTTACGATTTGTGGTAAATAGTTTAGATAAAAAAGGACAATCACGCGCACGGGAGCTTTTCGGTCAATAAATCCATCCAAATTTTCCAGCAAATGCACCACCACAAACAGCACACACAGCCCCAAAATACTGAAGCTCACCGTTTGTAGAAATTGGCGAATGATGTACCAATCCAAAGTTTTGATGCGGAGAAACATGGAAACATGGAAAAATATGCAGAGAAAGAGTCGCAGACAAAAGTCGCAGACAAGAGTGTTACGCGCTACCGTGAAGGCAATCAAAACTTAGCGTCCACGCTGGTTGCCACTTGGTTGCGTTCCTGTGGAACTTTGCGCATTGCGCTCGACAATAAGCATGATACAGCGAGCCATGACGCGCTCTTGCGGGGTTTCGGGTGGCGCAATATCGTTTGTGGGTTCAATTTGCGGAGCTTGCCCCGAAAGCATGGGCGTAAGGCGTTTTAATTCCTCCGCAATAATCTTTGCATTCCGCTCCAAACCTTGCTGCGCGGACTTTTCTTCAAAGGAAAACGGTACAATGCGTACACTCAAACCACTGTTCTGACCAGCAGTTTGCGCACTATTTTGAATGCCAATCGCACCAGCAGCAATTTCGCGCAAAATCTCGGTTTGTTCTGCGCTCAAAGCCGCATCGTTATCGCGTGGAAGGAGAAAACGGTAGCGTTCAATGATTTTATCCTGCACTTTTTGCGCCCGCTTTTGGTCAAGCGGCAAACGATAGGCAATCATAGTCAATTCTCGCTTGCCCGTGCGCCCCAGCGAATCCGTTCCAACAAGCCGCGCCGTTACTTCCTCCGGCGCACTTGCCCACGAACTTGCCTCAAGCGGCAAGGACAGCGCATACGGCAAACTCGAACCCGTTGTGCGGAAAATCGTATCACGTCCGTCGCCGATAAGCGTGAACGTCCAGGAGCGTAATTGCGGGCGCGGGCGGGCATCCAAGCCAACGTCGAGTTTGCGCGGTTTTGCAAGCAGATTTACGCCGCCAATCCGCACCGAAGCCAGTATTCGTGCGTCATTCGTTTGAAATTCCACACAGCGCACTGCGTCTTCTCCCGCGAATCCTTGTACACGCTTCCGTGCAGAAGCCGCAGTATTACTTGTGTTTGGCTCGGTAAGAAGGCGTTTTCCATCAACATCCCAAACATTTTGCAAATAATTTCGCACTGCTTCCACACGTTGCCGCGAAAGCGCACTATTGCTGGCTTCTGGCGCGATTATACTGAGCGTAGCATTGGGAAATTCGCGCAAACGTTTTCCCAAAATATTCAAGGTTTCGGCGTAAACGGCAAGCGGGTCGGGACGAAGATTTTGTGGCGAGAAGCCTGATGTTTCCTCGCTTGTAAGCTGTTTGATGTCGCGGGGAAGCTGGGCAGAGTTTGGCTCAAAAAAGAGGCAGGGCGTGAGTGGAAGCACATCGGTCATAAGAAACTCTTCCAGCGTGAGAAAACTTGTCTGCGTGGCGATTTTATACTCCACCTGCGAAACAAGCTGCGAAGCAGGTACGAAGCGGCTTACGTACAAGTCCAGTCCGCCGCGTCCGCCTGTTCTGTTCGAGGCAAAAATGCCGATACTTCCTGGAAGCATGGCGAAGTCAGAATCATCAAATTCGCTATTTAGCTCTGGAAGCGGCACGGGTGCTTGCCAGCGACCATCAATGCGCACCGAAAGAAAAATTTCAAAACCGCCCTTGCCACCAAAACCATTCGAGGCGAAATACAAGGAATCATCGGACTGCAAGTGTGGTGTAATCTCGTCTTGCGGGGAATTGAGTAATTCGCCCACATTCACAGGCGGCTGCCACGCGCCGCTTTCATCGCGGTTTGCCGCCCAGAGGTCCGTGCCGCCGCGCCCGCCAGAGCGTGTTGATGAAAATACAATGCTTTTTCCCGATGGCGACAAGGCGGGATGCGCATTGAAGTCGTCGGTGTTTAACGCCTCTAGTGGTGAGGGTTTTGGGAAAGCATTCTTGCGGTCGGAGGCTTGAAAAATATTCAGGAAAGGGCGTGTTTTTACCATGCGAAACGCAGAAAGCAAGACCGTTCCATCTTTTGCAAAACTGATGTATGATTGATTGCTTCGTGTCTGCACAAGCGAGGTGACAAGGCGTTCTGCGGGAGAAAAACGTGGGCGTTGTTCGCCAGAAGTGGCATCACGGCGTGTTTCAAACTTTGCAGTAAAAAATTGCGCCCAGCCCGATTGCTGCGAAGAGAAGTACAGAAGCCGCTCATCGGGGGAATAACTTGGTGCGAAGTCGTCGGTGGGGGTATTCAAAATGGCGAGATTTTGCGGCTCTTCCCACTTTCTGCGCTCGGTTTGCGCAAAAGCGGAGATGTGTGCTACAAGCAAACATACAAAAAGAATGAGGCGGGAAGAGCGCATAAAACCTTGCTCAAAGAGATGTTGTATCAAGAGAAAATTGAGGAGAATGCTCTTCACAAAAAGTCTATTTCTGTGAATGCTATAATTCGCCAAATTGCTGACGATATTGTGCCAGAAGTGCCTCCAATTCTTGTGCCTTCTGCTCTGCCTGTTCTGCATTCTTTCGTGCTTGAGTTGCCTCGCGTTGTGCTTGTTCTGCCTCGCGTTGCTTCTCTTCTGCAAGCTCCACGCCTGTTGGCAACAGCACGCCGTTTGTATCCGCCCAGCGCAACCACGTTGTTTCAGCATCAAGAATAGTACCGTACCAAGGCGTGAGGTATAATCCCATTCTTTCACTGTACAATGCGCCATTTGGTGCGGGTTTGATGGGTAGATACTCGTATTGCCCATTCACGAATGTGCGTCGAAAACCAGCGAAATCTTCTGCATTGTAAGGGTCGAACCAGAAATACTCTGGAAGGCGCATCCTATCTCGATAAACGAACATTTTTTCACCTTTGTCAATATGTGCAGTGGAAATGGAGAGCAGTTCCACAACGACATCGGGAACGCGCCCATCATTTTCCCATGCAACCCAGCTTTTACGCTCTCTGCGCGGCACATCCATAACAACGTACACATCTGGTCCGCGAAAATCATTATTCATAATTTGCGAATCGCTGAAATACACGAAATTATTTACTCCTGCAAAGAAATCGCGGTCGTACCACGCCAAATGAAGCGGGTCCACAAGCAAGCGGCTTTGAATGCCATGACGTTCTGTTTCCACATTTGCTCCATCGCTGTAAGGTAGTTCATTTTCTCCTGGTAAACGCTCGGGCATGAACGGGGTAATGCCGTAATAGGCGCGTGTTTCCGCAAACGACGGTGGATACAAGCGTTGGTTCTCTTCGCGTGCCATAGTTGTTCCTTGATGTTCAGTTGTACAAAATGGACGTACTGCCAGAATAGCACAGATTTACTTGCTTTATCAATCAATTTGCTTTATCAATCAATCATCCCAAAACATCCCACGAAATAGGTGTGCCTTTTTTGAGTGCGTTTTTGACGGTTTTGCCCAACAGCGTTTCGTAAAATTTTGGTGCTAAACCTGTTCCCGGGCGCACAATACGGAGGTTTTCTGCCGTAAATGCTTCGCCTGCGTGCATATCTTTTGCTACAAACAAAGAACGGCGGAATTGGATGGACTTCTTTTCTTTTTCCGTTGCTCCATAAGAAATTTTTCCTAAGGATTGATGCGCTCTTTCGGACTCCACTACCAATGCCGCCATTTCCTCTGGCTCCATCGAAAAGGTAGAATCCACGCCACCATCGGCGCGGCGGAGCGTGAAGTGCTTTTCAATCACTCGCGCACCGAGGGCGACCGAAGCTACCGATACTCCTATACCCATTGTGTGGTCGGAAAGCCCAACATGGCAACCGAAAATATCGCGCAAGTGCGGGATAGTGAGAATGTTCGTGTTTTCGGGCGTTGCGGGATACGTGCTGGTGCATTTCAGTAAGACTAAATCCTTACAGCCCGCTTCACGAGCGGCACGCACGGCTTCATCCAGTTCGCCAATTGTTGCCATACCCGTTGAAATAATGAGCGGTTTGCCTGTTGCGGCTGCCTTGCGAATGAGCGGCAAATGGATGTTTTCAAAAGAAGCAATTTTGTAGCATGGCGCGTTTAATTCTTCCAAAAAATCCACAGCCGTTTCGTCGAAAGGCGAGCTAAAAACCTCCAAGCCCAGCTTTCGTGCATGGTCAAAGATAGGCTTGTGCCATTCCCACGGTGTGTAGGCTTGTTGGTACAATTTGTGTAAAGATTCGCCTTTCCACAGGCTGTTCGGGTCGCTGATAAAAAAATCGCCCTCTTGAATGTCAAGCGTCATTGTATCGGCGGTGTAGGTCTGGAGCTTGATAGCGTGCGCTCCAGAGCGGGCTGCTGCATCAATAATTGCAAGTGCGCGGTCCAGTGATTGGTTGTGATTTCCACTCATTTCCGCAATAACAAACGGCTTGTGTGCCGCACCAATACTATGTTTGCCAATCTGAATATCGTGCATAGTTATTAAAAAATGTTCAAAATGTTATTTGGTGATTTTTGGTAACTGCTCAGGTCTTGATATGGGAACGCGGATTTGAGGACTTGAGAGGATGTTGAGGATAGAAAAAACGGATAGAAAAACACGGAGAAAAAAAACACGAAAAAAAGTCCTCAAAATCCTGAGTGTCTGGGCTTCATCCGCGTTCATTGACGAATGACCTGACCACAGTTACGATTATTGTTTACAATCTCAGTTTACAATCTCAGTTTACAATCTCAGTTTACAATCTCACATAACCTGATTTCAAGCCTATCCCAAGCGAATTCGTTTCCGGACAATATTTTGAATTCCGATGCGTACTTCGGCAATATAATCACCATTTGGCACACGCAAACCCTCTTCGTTGGTGAGATTCCACGTGATGCTGTGTCCACCTGCGTTTTGAGATTCTTTCAAAATACGCGCAATCGCAATTGCTTGAATGGAATAGATGATAATTTCTACCTCCGTCGGCTGTTCGACGATATAGCGAATAGTAGGCGTTACATCTTCGGTCAAGCCCAACAGCGAGCCAATGAGAGAAAGTGGGATGCTGATGCCGTCGCCGCCCATGCCCGGCAGCCCGCCATACCGCTTGTATGGGTCGTACACGCCTGGAATAGTGAAGGATTGAGCAATTCCGTACTTGTACGCTTCGCGGTCGCGTGGAGTTGGCTCCAGCACTCGTGGATCCACCGCCATATTCGCAAGCGCAATATCGCGTGGGGAAAGTTTTTTCATTTCTTGTGCTGCCATCCACATTGCGGAGAAGCGTTGTGCTTCAAAATGAAACCGCATTGCGGGGTCTATGTTTACTTTCAAGGCTTCGTAAAAGGCGCGGTCTTGTTCTGGTGTAAAGGGATATTCTCCGGGCGGCGTTGTGCCGAGAATGGTAGAATCCACGCGGTTTCTGAGCGTGTCTGCTGTGATAATTTGCCGTGAAGTATAGACAGTATCAGGCTTTTGAAGCAAGGGACGCTGCGGCTTTTGCTGCGCAAATACGTCTGGCGCACAGGGGAGACATAGAAGCATCACACACAGCACAGACATGCTGAGAGCAAGATGTGTTGGAGAAAATTTCGAGGAGAATTTCGAGGAGAATTTCAAGGAAAATTTCATTGAAAAGAAAAATAAAGTTGGAGAGAATGACGCTTGCGGAGAAGGCATGAAACCTTCACAACATCTTTGAGCAATGCTCCTCCGTGCAATCAAACGCAGCTCGAAAGAACATTTCGCAAGACACATTACCAGATGCAAATTAAAACTTCGTAACGAAATCAAACGTTAAAATTTTCTAACGCGCCTCTTTTCTTGCGCCTTTTGCATGGAAAGAATGTGTAATTTTGCAGCGCGACTTCGATACAGACGACTACACCACGCATGTTCCTTTCTTTCTACAAATCTTTTATCAATTTTTCACCAATCTTTCTACCAATTTTTCTACAAATCTTTCATCAATTTTTCACCAATCTTTCTACCAATCTTTCTACCATTCACCACGAAAACATTTCTCATGGCAACAAAAATCTACACAAAAACTGGCGATGACGGGCAAACAGGCTTGTTTGGCGGACAACGCGTTCCCAAAGACCACCTGCGTATTGAAGCATATGGGACGGTGGACGAACTCAACTCTCTTTTGGGTGTTATCCTCGCGCTGCAAGGAACGACGGCACTTCCCAGCGATATGAGTGCAACGCTTCGCGATATTTCCGCATTGCTTTTTACCGCCGGAGCTGACCTCGCTACGCCACTCGACCCGCCTCCGAGCTATCCAATTCCACGTATTGAAAGCACGCACACACAGTTCCTTGAGCGTATGATTGATGCCTACGATACTGAGTTGGAGCCGCTTAAAACCTTTATTCTGCCGACTGGTACGACTACTGCTGCGCATCTACACTTGGCGCGAACGGTGTGTCGGCGTGCCGAGCGTCTGGTGGTCGCGCTTTCGCGTGAGGAATCGTGCGGCGAAGAAATCGTCCGCTTCCTCAATCGCTTATCCGATTTTTGCTTTACCGCAGCCCGTCTCGCCAATAAACGTGCGGGCTTGGAAGATATTGCGTGGACAAATCCAGCATTGTAAGTCCATAATTTTCGGCGAGGCAAATACTTGTATTCGTTAATTTTTGTTAAGTGGCTATCTATGCGGTGTTTGCTGGTGTTCTCTTGACGGGAAAAGTTGTATTTTGTGCTTGAGAACTTTCGTACAATGCTCGTTTTGCGGCACAGACAAGAGTGTCTGTGCTACCGAAGACGCATAAAACTTGAATTTAATGGTAGCGCAGACACTCTTGTCTGCGTCATTTGCGAAAGTCCTGTGCTTGAAAATAACACCACCATTTGACCTTCGGAAGAAAAATTCGCACACATATACTCTCTCAAACCCATGAAAAAACGTAGTATTTGGATGATTCTTGCTCTGATGAGCATTGCGCTTTTAGGAGTGATTGCCGTACAGGTGTATTGGCTTGCGCGAGCATCAAATCTGGAGGAACGCTTATTCAAAGAGCGCGTCAATCAAGCAATGGAGCGCGTTGCACGGCAACTGGAAGCACGAGAAATGAAGGCACAAGTGTTAAAGAGCCTCAGCGATGTGCGCCGTACCGTAAACGACGCAAAAGCCCAGCAATTCAAGGTTGCCACAAAAAATACCCCGAAAAGTGTTGTCATTGCTCAGGTTCGCCCCTCGCTCGCGCAGCCTACCTTTGCTAACGCGAGCAAACAAGCGCGTCGCGGCAAGCAATCATCCGCAGATTCGTTGAATAATTCCACCAAGCAATCACCCAGCGAAACGAATACAAGCGTTGCCAATTCACCAAACAATGCTCCAAATAATGTTCCAAACACCGCGCCAAATCAGCTTCATAGCGAAAGTGGCAGTTTTGAAATGCGTATTGGAAGCGATGGGACGTTTTCTTTCCAATCTTCGCGCACGCAGTCCGTTCGTCCAGCACATCCTCCTTCCCCTGAAGCCCCATCAAATCCGCCAACGATGGTCTTTACGGTGCCGTCGGAGTCGAATGGTGTTGGTCAGCCAGTGCGCATTCTCATTCCGCAAAAATACCGCTCAAGTTTGCGCAATGACTCCCTTGCAGAGCGCATCCGTTCTCGCTTTGCGAATGTTCGGAAAAATAGAGATTGTGAAAATTGCGATGCACAAGAGCGTAATGCGAGCCGCAATAGAAGCTACACCACTGGTGCTGTTTCTTCTTCACCGCAGCAGCCCTACATTGGTGGGCGGAAAACGCTTGAAGACCGCATGAATAGCGGTTCGGATGAACGCCGTCAGGCAGAGTATTTTGCACGCCAAGCGCAACGCGAAGCCGTTCAGCTCAATGTTCAGCGTTCTTTGCGTGATTTAGAGCGTTTGCGTCGCCTCAATTTGATGAATCCTCAAGATATGCGCACGCTTGATTCTACCTTCAACCTCTCTATTCGTCAGGCTATTCAGGATTTTGGGGGCTTTGGTATCGAATTGCGTTTGCCGCCGAATGCCGTGCTGCCGACTGCGCCCAATCCAGCGAATAGTCCTGCTGCTACTGATGCGCAACTTGCCACAACACAAGATTCTATCAGCTTTGTAGTGAAAGGTGCGAAGAAGAAAAAGCACATCGGCGAACACAAGCAAGGACGGGCGTTTGCAGCAAATGTAGGTAATCATGGACTTTCTCAAACTCAAACTCAATCTCAATCCTCTGCAAGTAGCACCAATACGCGCAATTCAATTGAAAAAGATACGATTGAAAAAATTATTGACCGCGTAGATTTGGTCGAAAATATCATGGAAAATATGCTCTCGGGCAAACGCACGATGAGCGAGCGCATGTCGCTGAACGACGTTGATTCTTTGCTGCGCAATGAATTACACAATACGAATATTTCCGCGAACTTTGAATATGGCGTGGTGCGAGGCGGGATGCTGCTTGGAAGCAATCACGGGAACAATGCGCAGAATACTGGAGAGAATACATACTCCGTTCAGCCCGCTTCCTATCAAGGTTCTGCGCGGGATTCCATGATAATTGTCCAATCCTCGAACCGCAAATCAGAAGAGGCTTCCGAACGCACAGACCGCGCACAAGCGCACACAGTAAAAACGGTACATATTGCTCAAACACCGCTTCTTTCCTCAAAGTACCGTGCGCGTTTATTCCCCAATGATTTGTTCAATAACGATGAATACTATCTTGTTGTGCGATTCCCTGAGTACGCGCCTGGTCTTTCGCTTGCGGGAATTGGCGCGGAAGTGAGTCTCTCTGCGGTGTTCTTGCTGATGATTGTCGGCTGTTTTGGCTTTACGTTTGTCGCATTGCAAAAGCAGAAAAAACTCTCCGATATGAAGACCGATTTTATCAATAACATGACGCATGAACTCAAAACGCCGATTGCAACAATTTCCATTGCGAGTGAAGCCTTGAAAGACGACCACGTGCGTAGTGAAGCCGTTCGCGTGGAGCGTTTTGTGCATATCATTCACGATGAAAATAAACGCTTGGCAGGACACGTTGAAAAAGTGCTGCAAGCTGCGCAAATGGACAGAGGCGAATTGAAGCTCAATCTCCAAAACACCGATATTCACACGCTTTTGGAGACAGCGGCGGAATCGCTTTCCTTGCAATTGGAGCAAAAACAAGGTTCGGTAGAATTGCATTTAGAAGCAACGCAGCCCAGTGTTTATGCGGATGAAGCACATTTGATGAATATGATTTTTAACCTTTTGGATAATGCGAATAAATACACGCCAGAGAAGCCGCATCTTGTCGTGCGTACCCGTAACACCGCACAGGGACTTGCGTTTACGATTCAAGATAATGGAATCGGTATGACGCGGGAGGCGCAAAAACACATCTTCGAGAAATTTTACCGCGTTCCGACGGGCAACCGCCACGATGTGAAAGGTTTTGGTTTGGGATTGAATTACGTACAAACCATCGTAGAAGCGCATGGCGGCTCAATTTCTGTGAAAAGTGAGCTTGGTAAAGGCAGCATGTTTGAAGTGGTTTTGCCTTTGCAACCCGCATCGCGTCAGGTGTTGTCGTAATTTCACTCATTCGCCCCCTGATAAAGTAGGGCTGTTAAGTTCTCGTGTTTGCCCTCATCCCAACCCTTCTCCCAGAAGGAGAAGGGCAAGACACAGAGCCGTTTCTGAAGCCCTCTCCCTCTGGGAGAGGGTTGGGTGAGGGCTTCACGGGAACAGAACTTAACAGCCCTGCTTTGATAAAGGGGGAACGGAGAATTTGCCTTGCCATTTGGAATGATGATTTCATGAGGTTTTGAGGCGTTTAATCCCCCGTTCCGCCTTTATCAAAGCAGGGCTGTTAAGTTCTAAAAGACAGTCTCGTAACGGTGCGGCTTACGACAAATCCCCCGTTCCCCCTTTATCAAGGGGGCGAAGGATTGGTGCGGCTTTCACGTCATCGTATAAAAAGAACTGAACAGCCCTGCTTTATCAAGGGGGCGAATGCGACATCGTTTTGTACATTATTTTTCCTTAAAAACCCATGGAACAGCACCAAATCTTGCTTGTAGAAGATGATACCAACTTAGGCGGTGTCTTACAGGAATATATGTCTTTGAAAGGCTACACCGTCGAGCTTTGCCGCGATGGTGATGCAGGATGGACAAGTTTTCAAAAGGGCAATTTTGATTTATGTATTGTAGATGTCATGATGCCAAAGCAGGATGGATTCTCGCTTGCACGCTCTATTCGTGCGGTGAATGAAACCGTGCCGATTGTGTTTGTAACAGCGAAATCTATGCAAGCCGATAAGCTCGAAGGTTTCAATATCGGCGCGGATGATTATATTACCAAGCCGTTTAGCATTGAAGAATTGATGCTGCGCGTGCAAGCAATACTGCGGCGTTCCAAGCAAACCCCACAAACACAGCGTTTTCCTGATGAATTCAAGCTCGGTGAATATGTTTTTCATTACAACAACCAGATTTTACGTCATCCCGAAGCCACAACGCAGCTTACCAGCAAAGAAGCGGATTTGCTGAAAATGCTATGCGCCCACGCAAACCAAGTAATGAAGCGCGAAGTAGCTCTGAAAGCTATTTGGGGCGATGATTCCTACTTCAACGGGCGCAGCATGGACGTGTTTATCACCAAGCTCCGCAAGTATTTGAAGCTCGACCCCAGCGTGGAGATAGTCAATGTGCATGGTTCGGGGTATAAACTCGTGATGCGGTAAATACAGGCTTGAACATCCCTTCAAAGCTGATTTCCTGTACAATTTCTCATTGCGTTCGTTTCACAATATTGGCAATTGCTGCGTCTCCTGTTTCTGCATCCCCACACAATCATACAAAAAAGGTATTTGGAGTGAATACTTTTTACGATATTTTGCGGTCTTCAATTCAAGACAACGACCTCATCCATCTTTCCACCTTCATTGCTGAATTGTTCATTCAATTTGTTCATTCAATTTGTTCGTGGACATTGTTCATTCAGTGTTGAGGCAATACAACCAATAACGAAAAACCAATGATAGCATTTGTAACCGGAGCAACAGGCTTTGTCGGAAGCCATGTTGCCGATGAACTTGTCCGACGTGGCTATACCGTGCGCTGTTTGACGCGCCCCACGAGTAGTTTGCAATGGCTCGAGGGTACGCCCGTGGAGCGGGCTGTGGGGTCGCTCACCGACCCAGCTTCTTTGACAAACGCCGTTAAAGATGCCGACATTATCGTTCATGTGGCAGGTTTGACGGCAGCGCGAAACCGAGAAGAATTTTTTCTGGGAAATCATATTGCAACAAAAAATCTGCTGGAAGCTGCACAAAAAGGCGCACCGAATCTGAAACGGTTCCTCCACGTGAGTAGTCAAGCGGCTGTTGGACCTTCGCCTAGTTTAGAACGTCCTGTAAATGAAGATACCGTGCCGCATCCCATTACGGCGTATGGTGAGAGCAAAAAAGCGGCTGAAGACGAGGTGTTTGCTTATAGTAAGAACTTTCCTATCACAATCGTGCGTCCGCCAGCAGTGTTTGGCGAGCGCGATACGGCAATTTTTTCCTTCTTCAAAACCGTTGGTCGCATGGGCATTTTGCCGCTTATGGGATTCAACACCAAGTATTTAAGCCTTATTCATAGCTCCGACCTCGCGCGTGGAATAGTGGATGCGGCAGAATCGCCCAATACTGTCGGGAAGGCGTACTTTGTGGCTTCGGAGGAATTGTACACGTGGGAGCAAATTGCAGAATGTACACGAAAAGCCTTTGGTTCGTCGCGCTCGGCGTTCAAGATTCGCCTACCAGAGCCAGTAGTGATGGGCGTTGCGGGCGTGTCGGAATTTTTTGGCAAATTTTCCTCGAAGCCACCCGTGTTTAATTACGAAAAGGGAAAAGATTTTATTCAAGATTACTGGACGTGTTCGGTGAACCGCGCTATGCAGGATTTTGGCTATCGGCAGCAGGTATCCTTGCAGGACGGCATTTCACAAACAGTACAATGGTACATTGCAAATAAGTGGTTGTAAGAATGTTGTAAGAATGTTGTAAGAATTAGGACTTTCGCAAAATACTTGTTTTGTAGCACAGACAAGAGTGTCTGTGCTACCGAAGACATGTACAACCTGCATCACGTGGTAGCGCAGACACTCCTGTCTGCGCCATTTACGAAAGTCCTGAAGAAGTAATTTCTTTTCGTAATGGTCAGGATTTCCATGAAAACATTTGCCGTGATTCTCGCGGGCGGTGGTGGTGTGCGGCTCTGGCCCCACAGCCGCGAACACAAACCCAAGCAGTTTCTTACTTTGTTTGGCAATAAATCGCTATTGCAGCATACCTACGAGCGTTTGCGGGAAACGTATGCGCGTGAGGAGATAATGGTTGTAACAAGCCAGCAACTACGCGCTTTAGCGGGCGAACAGTTGCGAGAGCTACGCGAGGAAAATTTTATTATCGAACCCTTCGGGCGCAATACGGCTGCTGCTATTGGCTTGGCATTGATTACACTCCAACACCGCATGGAAGAAGAATTTACAATGGCGGTTTTTCCCGCAGACCACATCATTAGCAATGTGCGCGATTTTATCTACGCAAGTTCGCTTTGCGCTGAAACGGCTGCTATTACTGATGGCATTATTTCGCTCGGGGTGCCGCCAACCCGCCCCGATACAGGCTTGGGCTACATTCAAGCCTTCGATGAAACACCACGCGTGGTAGATGCCTTCACAAGCCCGCTTCAAGCCATGCGCAAAGTGCTGACTTTCGCCGAAAAACCCGACATTGAAACGGCGATTCGCTTCGTCAATTCGGGTGATTTTTTGTGGAATACGGGCATGTTCTTTGCGCGTGGAAGCGTGTTGTGGCACAGCTTTGAAGAGTTTATGCCCGACCACGCCCACGTTCTGCGCTTGCTCCAAAAGCATTTTGGCAAGGACAGCTACGACAGCACGCTTGCTATGCTGTACAGGCAAATGAAATCTATTTCGATTGATTATGGCATCATGGAAAAAGCGCGTAGTTCCTACGTTGTAGAGGGCGCATTTGATTGGAGCGACCTCGCAAGCTGGGATTCCATGTACCAACTCGCCGCAAAAGACGCTGCCGATAATGTATTGGAAGGCGAGGTGATTGCGGTAAATGTGTCCAATTCCTACGTGAAGGCAGGAAAACGCCTTGTAACGCTCGTAGATATTGATGATGTGCTTGTTGTGGATTCCGATGATGCCGTCATTATTTGCCGTCTTGGTCATGGGCAAAGCGTAAAAGATGTCGTTGATTTTCTCCGCCGCAAGCAGATGAAAGATTTTTTGTGATTGTTCTAGGACTTTCGCAAATGTCGCAGACAGGAGTGTTACGCGCTACCAACACACTCAGATTTCATGGGGCTTCGGTAGCACAGACACTCTTGTCTGTGCCGTAAGATTGCCATTTTGCGAAAGTCTTATGTTCGTTTTTTCAAGCGAGAGATTTCCGGAACTCGAATTCAAGAACCATAAAACGCTATTCTTGTGAACATTTTTAGTATTGTGAGCTTGATTGGAGCAGCGCAGGGGCTGTTCTTGTGCGTTACGCTGATTGCTTGGCGGCATGGTAATCGCCGAGCCAATGCGTTGATTGCCGTTCTTTTCTTCATCATGTCTATTGCGTTGTGGAATGCGTATTTGCTTTCGAGCGGCTTCTACAAAGAATTCCCCTACACACTACGCGTGTACGATGTACTACGATTGCTCACCGGACCGCTTATTTACTTGTATGTACGGGAAATGATTGTCCGACCGATGCGCTGGAGAGATGTTCTCCATTTCCTGCCAACATTTGCCTACGGTCTTTTGTTGATACCATTTTTTATGAGCGACGAAGCGGTAAAACAAGCATTTGTCGAGAAAACTTTACAAGGGCAGCACTATGATTATGTCGTGCTTGCCGCGCTTCGCCCGTGGTACAATCTCGCATATATGCTGGTCGCGTTGCAATTATTGCGGGAGTATTCCAAACGAATTCGCCAGCATTTTGCCGATATTGAAGTGGTCAGTTTGCAATGGTTGTGGAATATTGTTATTGGCGTTACGATATTAACGGTATTGATTGGAATCTCAAGTGTGGTAGGGCTGTTCGGAGTGGTGCGCCCAAGCGAGGTCAATTCTGGAATGGCACTGCTTGCCGCATTATGGATGTACGGCATTGCCTATTTCGCGCTCCAAAAAACAATGGTGTATTCCGATGAACTTCGGCAATTACTCGCCGCCGAACCGATTCTTGCCTTGCCCAGCGCAACTACTTTTCCCGCGCTCGCAATACTGCATCCGAAAGAGCTAAACCCCAGCAATGATAAGCCTTCTCAAGCACTCCCGCCCATTAGCTCATCCGAGCAACTGCAATACCTTCTGCGCTTTATGGATGAACGAAAGCCGTATTTGAATCATCAACTCACGCTTTCACGCCTTGCCGACGCAACGGGGCTGCCCGGGTATCGTATTTCCGAGCTTCTGAATAAAGAATTGGGAGAGAGCTTTTTTGACTTTGTCAATAAATATCGGGTGGAGGAATGGAAAGAGCGCGTGCGCAAAGAAGAAATGCAGCAAACCATCCAAGAACTGGCGTATATTGTTGGCTTTAATTCAAAATCCTCATTCAATGCCGCATTCAAAAAGCATACAGGTCAGACACCATCCGCGTTTAGGGCAACACAAGAACAACAGGGCGCGGGATAATTGCTATAAAATATTTGCCGTATTTTCGTAAAAATTGTATTTTCACGGTGTGAATTTATTCAGGTTATCATCGTTCTACATCAGGTACATTCGGCTATACCGAATACGTTCGTATGCAAAAGTGCGGTCTGCGTGGAGCATGCCGCGTTGGGGATTGGACGAGCATCAAGCTCCTTTGCGGGAAAGCAAGTGTTAATGCGGTGTTGTGTGAAAATCTCTCCTTTTGTCATGTCGTATCTCCTTTTGCCATTTCCTTTCTAAGAATTGTATGTCATTTCTCCAAAACCTTTCCACACGCCTAAAACTGGGCTTCGTTATTCTTGCGTTTCTTGTTCCTCTTTTTTTGCTATTGTATTTATTCATCCAAGAAACGCAGGTAAAAATAGAATTTTCCGAGCTGGAGCAAGCTGGGACGGCGTATTTGCGCCCTGCAAAATACCTTCTGGATGCCGCTCATAATCACGCTGTCGCAATTGCGACGAATCCAAGCAATACAAGCCTCAGCAGCAATGCCGTTCGCCAAGCATTGGCGCAGGTTCGCGTGGTAGAAAAAAAGTATGGAGCCGCACTGAAAACAGGAGAAAAACTCGCAGCATTAGAACAGGTATGGAATACGCTCGAAGCCAGTTCGCAAGGGGTCAGTAGCTCAGAAGTAAGCAATAATGCTCGTTCCAACGCGCTTGCTTTCGTTGGTGAAGTGCGAGGATTTATCGGCACAGTAGCGGATAACTCTAATCTCACCCTCGACCCCGATGTTGATTCCTATTACATGATGGATATTGTTACCGTAAAACTCCCCGATGCCGCGAAGATGCTTGCTGAAGCACGTGTGCAAAGTACAACAATGCTCCAAAGTGGCGTTTTATCGAATCAGGCACGCAATCTCCTTTTTGCTCAAACAACGTTGCTCAATGCTTCGTCGGCGGGCGCGGAATCCGATGCGCAAACCGCAATCAAGGGAAATACCAGCAATACGCTCCAACCCGCACTGCAAGGCGTTCTCATGGGAACGCTACAATCCATTCGCGCTTTTAGCGAGCTTGCTTCGGTAAATCTTGCGCAATCAACCCTCGCAACGGTCAGTCAAGTAGAGCTTTCTGCGAAATACGATATTGCTCAAAGCGCACAGCAACGGCTCTGGGAAACAAGTATTAACCAATTAGATATATTGCTTGCAGCCCGCATCGCAGGCTTTCGCTCGCGTTTGTGGAATAGCTTGGGGTTTGTTGCAATTGCTATTGCCATAGCGTTTATTCTTACATTTCTCATCGTGCGTTTGATTATCACTTCTCTTGGACAACTCTCGGCAGGAACAATGCGTATTGCGGCGAGCGATTTTAGTAAAGCGGTAGAAATATCTGGGCGCGATGAGTTTGCCATGCTTGGAAAGGGCTTCAATGCTATGCAAATGCAGCTTCAAGAGGGGATATTGGCGTTAAATCAAGAAAAAGCAAGTGTCCAGCGCAAAGTAGATGAAGCAGTGCGCGAGGCGGATGCGAATGCGAAATATCTTGCCGAAAGCGTCCAAACAATGCTGCTGGCAATGGACGCATTTGCAAATGGCGATACCACAGTTCGTCTGGATATTCAGCGCAATGACGATATTGGACGTTTGTTTCATGGCTTCAATAGTGCCTTGGAGCGCATTCAGTACACGTTAGAGCAAATTCAACAAACCGTTAATGCAACCGTGCGCTCCTCCACCGAGATTTCCCGCGCGACGCAGCAAATAGCCGCCACAACGGAAGAGCAATCCTCGCAAATCACGATTATTTCTCATTCCTTGCAAAATATGACTTCGGCAATTGCGCAAACCAAGCACACCGCCGCCGCCACAACGGCGATTGCCGATACAAACAGCGCAACCGTGCAGGAAGTGATTCCGATTGTACGCGAAGTATTAAAGAAAATTTCTGTCATCAATGAAATTGCATTTCAAACGAATCTTCTTGCCCTGAACGCGGCTGTGGAAGCGGCTCGTGCCGGACGCTACGGAAAAGGCTTTGCCGTCGTTGCCGATGAAGTGCGGCAGTTGGCGCATAGAACGCAGCGTTCTACGAAAGATATTGAGCAGCTCGTCAGCCGTCTGGAAGGAACAGGCGTGCATCAAAGCTCGTCGCTTGAGGGCTTAATGGGTGGCGTGAGAGAGGTAAAAACAATGATTGAGCGTGTACATACGATTGCCGAAGAACAAGCCGATATGAGCAATAATATCGCGCATTCAATGGTGGGAATGTCGGCGGCATCAACCGAAACAGCAGCAACAGTCTCGCAAATTGCGCAGACAGTTGATAGCCTATTGAACCTCACCGAGACCGTAGCTGGCTTGATGGGACAATTCACTATTCATCAGTTGCCAGCTCAGGCATCGTCGTATAAGGGAGAATTACGCTAGGAAGAAGTATGAAGTCTGAAGTATGAAGTCTGAAGTATGAAAAAAAAAAATGCTATTCCTTTTCGGGCGAAAGATTGTAATGCCTCGCCCAAGCGGTTTCTTGACCGTCCGGCGAGTGATTACCACAGGAATCCGCCGGACGGCAGCGTATCTGCACTCCCCAGCCGCTTGGGCGGAAATAACGATTTTATCACCCGAAAGGGAATAAATGATTGCAGTTAGAAATCAAGCGCAGTATTGGGTTAAAAATTCACCTTACGCATACCACCCTCACCCAACCCTCTCCCAGAGGGAGAGGGCTTCAGACCTAGTTCTCATCAACCCTCGCCCTCTGGGAGAGGGTCTCGCGCAGCGAGGGGTGAGGGCAAATGTGAGGTTATGCGTAAGGTGAGTTAAAAAGATAAAAAACAACAATAGTGGCACAGACATTCTTGTCTGTGTTATTCGCCTGAACCTCTCACCAACACGCACAGACAAGAATGTCTGTGCCACTAATGGGTCAAGGATTCTTTCCAACTAAAATCATTTCGTACCAAAAAACATACGAACGCAAGTATTGATGCGTGCTTTGGAGATGCCTTTCTGTTCTTCACTTTCAACTTCTTGTTTTCTTCAGTCGCCTGAAACCCGCACCATTCTTGACGTTTCACAATCATGAAACCTGTTCTTACCGATATTGAACACCGTCGCCCCGTCTGGAACGCCCTTTCGAGCTTATTTCTTGATACCGAAGTGGATGATTCTCTGCTGAAGCACATTGCAGAAACGTGCCGCACATCGCCGTATTCATGGGATGAGTGCGAGGAAATTTTGTGGAGTGAGGTGTATCCCGTGTGCATCCCCAATATGCTTGTTGTTGCAGGAGAATGGGTCTGCTTTGATGAAGAATGGCTTGAACACTCGATTCTTCACCGTGCAGAGCTGTTTCAACGTTTCCCTTGGAAACTCTTTCGGTGGACACATCGGAGGAAATATCGGCTTTGCAGAGGAATGATTTCAGAGGAATGGGAACGCGTGCGATTACTGTATGAGTGATGCGCATGTCGCTTGACCAGAACAGCAGCCAGCAATCAGCAACAATAGTAATGCGAATTAAAAGATAGTTTTTGACACTGATTAAAATGATTGAACCGATAAAACTGATAACTGATTGAAGAATAATGATTTGAAAAGATTTCTTTTATATCATTTCATATCATGTATCTGTGAAAATCATTTTTATCAGTTAAATCAGTGTCATAAAAATCAACGATTTAGCCTAACTTTTAATTGGCATGAGTAATGAGGTAATGGCAATGGCGACCACGTACTAAAAAAAGCGAAAACGAAACAGAAAATTAGTACATTCGGGACGTAGGAAAAAGTATGGCACACAACGAGATACACGAAGCTCATTGTTGTCCATTTTTCATACGTCCTTCTTTTTTGCCTTTTTTTATTGCCTAGATTTTATCAGGTATTGCAACGATTGGCATAGCATTTGAATCATTCAAATTGCATCATTTCTACACGCAATCAACTACACATACTTTTTCACAGTTTTCGGAGATGCACATTATGAAAATGCTGCACACAGTATCAACGCTTTGCACGGGAGCCGCACTTGCCGCTTCAGTGCTTGCTTTCCAGCCAATGTCGCTTTGGGGGCAAGGTGCGCCGCAGGGTGCATCACCACAAGGTTTGCCACAAAACGAAGCTCCGTCCGCATACCGTCGCACAACAGGTGGCGTAAGCGCGGAAAATCTTGGTGTTCGCTATTTGAAATTGGGCAATAGTTACCGCGAAGCGCGTAATTACGACCTTGCGCAATACTACATCAAGCGCGGCATAGATATGGTGCGAGGCGGACGCGTTGGCACATACTGGGAAGCTGTTGGATATGAGTATTTGGGATTGCTCTACCGCGACATGGGCGACCGCCAGCTCGCGCTTGAATACTTGCGTACAGCAGCTTCACTCTACGACCGCGTTGTAACAATGCGCAATGGGCAAGGCAGCGATGAAGCTCTCCGCGCCGTGATTGCCGATGTCGAGCAAGGAGCATCTGCGCCACTCCCAACGCCACCGCCCGTAAGCAGCACCGATACACGCTTGCAGGATGAAAATACACGTTTGCAAAGCGAAAATCGGGCGTTGCAAGGAAAAATTGCGGAATTGGAAGGACGTATCAAACAACTTGAATCCAGCAGTGTGATGTCGCTCAAAAGCTCGTCGTCGCTGGATATGAGCGATTGTAAACGCGATTTGGAAGCAACGGCAAAATACCGCGAAAGTACGCTCTGGATGAACGGGTTCGCACCATTGGATTTCGCCGCAAACGACCGCGCTGTGCGCTTGCAAGGCGGGAATGCACGCGTGGATGGAACAGTGATTGTGGGCTATCTGAAACGTGGCGAATCAACGAAAATTGAAATAAACGTACCAATTGGACAATACCTCATTTTGGGCGATGCGTGTACGCAGAAAGCCCGTGATTTGGACGTGCGTATCATCAATTCGCAAGGCGTGGTACTTGAGCGCAAAGATATTCGCTTCAATCCAAACGAAGCAAGTGCTGGACAGCGCACCGATTCTAGCTCTACGGCAAATCAGTCAAACAATTCTCAGCAAAACAATCAGCAAAATCCACAGAACACTCAGCAAAATTCTTCGCAGACAAGCACACAGAATCAAACAACGCAAACCACCGATACCACTTCCACGCAAGCAGCCGACGGACTTCCACGCAAGCCCAATACCCGTGAAGCATTGGCAAAAATTGGCTGGAGCAATGAATACGGTGGTACGCATACATTCTTGGTAACGATGTACGATTGCGATAACGAAGGCGCGTATTTCTGCTTCTTGATTGGGAAGAAATAGTGTCGCCGCTCTATCGAAGGAAAAATATCCCCAATTGTTGTCTGTTTTTCGTCGTTCAACTCGACCAAACATCTTGAATTCAAGCCTCTATGAATTTCATGTCTCTTCCCTCGCCGCGCTCTTTTGCGCATAATTACTCGTGTTCGCGGGTGCGCTTTGTTTCGAGCTACCGTAGTATTCTCGTGCTACTGCTGCTGTGCTGTTTTGCTCATGCAGAGGTATGGGCGCAACGTCGTCCTGCTGCACGCTCAGTAACGGCGCGGTCTGCCGCCGCACGTCCGCTTCCTCGAACAAGCGAGCGTGTAACCGACCGTGTAACCGACCGCGTAAGCGACCGAGCGAGTGATGAGGAAGCAATGCGTTTGCTCAAAATGGGCAATACCTACCGCGAGGCGCGTAATTACGACCTTGCGCAGAAAAATATCAACGAAGGAATTGAGCGAGCAACGCGCTCTGGCAACCGCTATTGGCAAGCAACAGGCTATGAATACTTGGGCTTAGTCTATCGCGATATGGGCGACCGCCAAGCCGCGCTCTCGGCATTGCAGCGTGCTTCGGACATTTTTAATGAGATTATCAAATCACGCTCGCCACGCTCTAGTCGTAATTCAACCCAAATGCTGCTGAATAATATGATGAGCGACGATGCTTCTCGTCTCCAGCCCATGCCCACGCCACGTGGTGCCGCGCTGAATGCCGATACACGCCGTCCTCCCGCGCCAATGCCATCATCCATGCCATCTCAAAGCATGCGTCCGCGTGATTTACAGCCGCGTCCGCTTCCGCCGAGTAGCACTGGTGCGCCTTCGCGGGCAACTACTCCTCTGGAGCAAGAACGCGCTTTGAATGCACAACTTACCGCACGTTTAGCGGCATTAGAAGACCGTATTAAAGCATTGGATAATGTACAGCCCAGTCCGGGAGCGGGTTTGAGCCGTTCTCCCGTAGGAACAAGTACAGCACCACCCACGAGCAGCAATCCTCCGGGCGCAATTGCCCGCACGATGCCGCCACGCCCCGTTGGAGACAAGCCGCAAGGCGAATTTGCGCCCTTTCAAACTGATAAAAAACCTGTTCCGCCACCGCCAGCGAAGCGCGATACTGTGCGTGCTGTTGTGAAAGATAGTGCGTTGCCAGTGTTTACGCTGCGTGTGGGGCTTGGTGCGGGCTACGCGCTTAATCGTCCGCTTATGGCAATTCCTTCAACTATTGTTGCACCAAGCGTGATTCCAACAGGATTTACAGGTGCTTCTAATGATATTTCTTTCCCAATGCTCAGTGTTTCTGCTGATTTCTATTTGTCGCCGCAGTTTTCTTTGGGATTGATGTATGCGTATCATCCCGGACCGAATGTGGCTCTAACACTGGAGCGCACCGTCGTAAACGGCACACAAACAACGACATCGAGCTTCACAACAACAGCATTTACGGATTACCATTTCCTCACCTTGCGTCCAGCATACCATTTTGTGCGCAATCAAACACTGGATGCTTACGTGGGGCTTCCGCTTGGTGGTATGTTGAGTAATTTTACTCCGTTGCGCCTGTATGCTGGCTTACTAGCGGGCTTTCAGTATAATTTCACTCGTCAAGTTGGGGTGTTTTTAGAAGTGAGCGCAGGTGGGCATTATACGGGACGGAATGGCACAGAAGTGCCAAAAGATGCAGGCGCAATCAATGGTTTGACGATAGATGGTGGAATTGTCAATATCGGTGCATTTGGCAGATTGGGACTGGCAGTGAATTTTTAGCAGCACGGTAAAGATGCACTCGACCGAAGATGTTTCGACCCTTCGAGAGACTTGGAGAGAAAGAAGATGTTCGCATAGTATCTATGCGGTCTTCAGCCTCAGGTCTTTCGAGGGGTTTTGTTTCAGGACAGGATTCTAAAATTATGCGTAACTAGTCAGGTATCTTTCCATCGGGCGGCTGAAGAGTGCGTAAACGCTGCCTTACGGCGGGTGCGTCGCTTGCACACCACTCGCCGTAAGGCTACTGCACTTGTGATAACAGCCGCTTGGGCGAGAAGACCTGACCAGTTACAATTATGCAGTGATAATGAACAATGCGAGCAAGGAACGCGGATGGTGAAAATGCAAAAACATCCTCACAATCCTGATATTCTGGGCTTCATCGTCCGCGTTCCAAATACTTGTTCCTTCATTCTCGCCTCACGTAATTACCAGCGCATAAGATTTACTTCATCCACATAAATCGTCTGTTTATTGCGGAAGAGCGCGAGGATAATTGCCAAGCCAATGGCAGCTTCTGCCGCCGCGACGGTCATCACGAAAAAGACAAAAATTTGTCCTGCCGTATTGCCGAGAAAGCTGGAAAATGCGACAAGGGTGAGATTGACCGAATTCAGCATGAGTTCAATGCACATGAAAATAATAATGGCATTGCGGCGCGTCAGAACGCCGATTGCGCCTATCGAAAACAGTACGCCCGAAAGCGCGAGATAGTATTCAAGGGGAATAGATTGCATGAGAATGTAAAGTAATAACGAGAAATTTTTTTATTCAAATTATTTCAGAGCCAAGATTTTATCAGGCTTCCAAATTACGCTTCGCCAAAACCACTGCGCCCACCACCGCCGCCAAAAGCAAGAGCGAAACAGCTTCAAAGGGGAATAGATAATCCGTAAAAAGAACGCGCCCAAGTTCATTCACCGAACCGATAACTTCTGCATTAGGCGAAAGCTGCGTGAGTTCGCTGCGCTGCATCATCAAGAAGGCGATAATTTGTACGCCGAGCAAACCTGCAATGACAATACCCACGATATTGCGCACATTCAGCTTTTGTGCGAGTTTTTCTTCTTCGCCAAGATTCAGCAACATTATCACAAATGTTACCAAAACCATGATAGCACCTGCATAGACGAGAATCTGCAAGGCTGCTAAAAGCTGTGCTTGCAACGTGAGATACAATCCCGATAAGCAGAAAAAGTGAGTAATTAAGCCAACTGCAGCGGCAACTGGGCTTTTGCGTGTAACCATCACAATTGCAGAAGCGACGGCACAGAGCGCGAAAACAAAAAATGCACCAGAAACGAGGCTCATAGTTTGTGCGTTGAAAAAGGTGAATAAAGAGTGGTATCGTTGTAAACTTGGTTGTAAACCTGATGAACATCTGAAAAATACTGAATGCCATGCAAAGATACTACAAAAAAAGCTGCGTTCTGTGGAAATTTCATGCCGCGCTTCTAAGAAAAAGTTTGCTCCGCAAGAGCATTTTCCCTAGAAAGTTTGGGGCTATTTGCTATATTCAAAATTGCTCTGAAGTTACCTATGGCTGCCGTGATTCGGAAATCTACGGTTCCAATCATTCGTACAATCGTAGTACAATCGTAGTACAATCGCTGATAAAAATAGCTAAAATTGTTTGTGCCGTTGTGTGTGCGCCACTTCTTGTGTGCTGCTTCATTGCTTCGTTTTCGCTTTGTTCTTCCTCTTTTACACTCCATGCTTTTTCCTTCCCTCATGACTGTTTTCTCACGATGTCGGAGCTTTGCTTTGATGTGCGTATTGCTTGCTGCGCCAGTTCTCATGCGCCCTCTGTGTTCATTTTCCCAAGCTGCCTTTCCTCTTCCGCTAACGCAGAAACACATTGCCATCAATAGCCAGTCGCCGCTTCGTTACACGGCTTTGGACTCATGGACAACGGAAAATGGCTTGCCGCACAATGCTATTTTGGATATGCGCCAAACACGCGATGGTTACTTGTGGTTTGGCTCGTTCAATGGCGTAGCACGATTCGATGGAAAAAACTTCCAGCTCATGCGCCGCTCCAATACACCTCTTTTTGGTAGTAATACTATTTCCACGCTGTGGGAAGATATGCGCGGAAATCTCTGGTTTGGCGTGCAAGAAGGTGGCGTGGTTGTGCAAGCACCGGACGGCACAATGACGCGTCTTGATTCTCTCTATCATTTCAACGATAAAATGATTCGCGCATGGACGGAAAACCGCGTGAAATCTAGTCCTGAATACGGAACGGTGTATTTCTCCGCCAACAAAGGCGTGTACGCAATCTCCCGCGACGAACTCCGTAAAACCTTTACCGTGCGCCGCGACAGCGTTTACAACCTCGATACTCCTGAAGTTTCACAAGATATGCTCTGCGATAGTCGTGGCGGGATGTGGCTCGGTACGCGCATTGGCTTGTATTATCGTCCTTTGCGGCAGAACCCGAAGGATTTGCGCCGCTTCGACACAACAAACGGTTTACCGAATATCAGCGTAGAATGTTTGCACGAAGACCGCTCCGGCACGGTGTGGATTGGCACGCGGCGCGGGGTGTGCCGTTTTACCAATGGTCGCATCGTGCAAGATTCCGCGCTGCGCATCACCACGCCGATTCACGATATTGTAGAAGACCGCGCTGGCAATCTCTGGATTGGTGCGGATAACGGCGTACTCCTTTGGACAAAATCTGAGGCGCAGCCTAAACTCTACCGACTTTCAGCAGAAGACGGACTGACCGATAATTCCATTCGCACGCTTGCCGAAGACCGCGAAGGGAATATCTGGATTGGCACCTACTATGGCGGGCTGAACCGTTTGAAACGTGGACTTTTTAGCAATATCACCACCCGCGAAGGGCTGATAAATCCTATTGTGTATGCCAGTTTGCAAGCCCGTGATGGCGCAATGTGGGTGGCAACCTTCAATGGCGTTCAGCGTATTTTGCCCAACAAAACAGTACAATTCACCACGCAAAATGGCTTAGTTACGCCGCTTGCACGGGCATTAGCGCAAGACAGCGCGGGAAATGTGTGGGTTGGCACCTATGGCGCACTGCACTGTATCTCGGCGGACGGGCGCGTAAAAGCCTACACCATGCGCGACGGCTTGCTTGATGACCAAATTCGCTCCATTTGCGCCTTGCGCGATGGCAGTTTGTGGGTCGGCACGGTAAATGGTATTAGTATTCTCAAGAATGGCGTATTTACAAGCTTGACGGCACAAAAAGGCGACATCGCTTCCAATAGTATTTTGGGAATTGTGCAAGACCGCGTTGGGAACATCTGGGTAAGCTCAAGCGGCGGCGGCGTGGTGATGTTCCATGCAAACGGCACAACATCATTCCTGAAGGCGGGAAAAGATTTGCCCAGTGCTGATGCTTTCTGCGTGTCGGAATCGCCGAATGCGGATGAAATCTGGATTCCCTGCAATGGCGGACTCGCGCTCTGGAAGCAAGGAAAAACGACCATGTTCACGATTCACGACGGTTTGCCCGATGAGAACGTTTTTCATATTCTCGAAGATAATGCGGGAACGCTCTGGATGACGTGTAATATCGGGATTTTTAGCGTCTCCAAGCAAGCACTCATGCGTATTGCGGCTGACCGCACGCAAAAGTGCCAATGCACGCTCTACACCCGCTCCGATGGCTTGCAGACCAATAGCTGCACCGTTCCCAGCTTTGCCACACGCACCCGCGAAGGCGAATTATGGATTCCCATGCTGAAAGGTATTGCTATCATCAATCCTTCAAAACGGCTTCAAAACGAGGTTGTACCGCCTGTCTATTGCCAAACGGTGATGACTGACACACTTGCACACACAATACACTCCACAGAACGCACCATTACTATTCCCACTGGTACAGAGCGGGTTGAGATTCGCTACACTGCGCTCAGTTACACCGCGCCAGAGCTAATAGAATTTCGTTATATGCTGGAGGGCATTGATAAAAACTGGGTTTCTTCAGGAACGCGCCGCACGGCGTATTACACCAATCTCTCGCCCGGACGCTATACGTTTCGGGTGATTGCGGCAAATAATAGCGGTGTTTGGAATACGACAGGCGACGCGCTTACGCTGGATGTGGAAGCATTTTTCTATCAAACATGGTGGTTTTACGGGCTTTTGGCGGCGGCATTTCTCGCGCTTGGTGTTGTGATTTTGCGCGTGCGGACGTGGCGTTTGAAAGCACGGGCGGAAATTCTCGAAAAAATGGTGCATGAGCGTACGCAACAGCTTGAGGCGCATTCGGAAGAAATTGAGCATCAGAATCACGAAATCAAGCGGCAACTGGACATTCTCGACCATCAAGCGCGAGAAATTGAACTCGTGAATTCTTCCTTGAATGAGAAAAACCTGCATTTGCAAGAAGCAAACACCACGCTGGAACACGCCAACACGGAAATCTCTCGGCAACAGCATATTTTGGAGGAGCAAGCGGCGGATATTGAGTTGGCAAATTCGGAATTGCAAGAGCGCAACGTGCAACTTCAGGATCTCAACCAAGAAAAAAATGAGTTTTTAGGAATTGCCACACACGACCTCAAAAACCCTATCGCAGCTATTCGCATGACGGTTTCGCTGGTACAACGCTATTACGACCGTATGTCGAAAGAAGACGTACTGGATAGATTGGAAGCCGTAGAAACCTCTGCCGAGCGTATGACAAGTATCATCACGAATCTTTTGGACATTAACGCAATCGAATCTGGCAAACTGAATGTGAGCTTAGAGCAAGTAAACACGCTGGATTTGGCGAAACAAATTGTGGAAGAATACCGCGAAAGGGCGAAAGCGAAAAACCTCACGCTCTATTTTTCATCCACCACAGAGCGCGTCGTTGCTCATGCGGACAGGAATATCGTGATAGAAGTTTTGGATAATCTTGTTTCCAATGCCGTTAAATACTCGCCGCATGACCGCAATATTTTTGTAAGCATTCGAGATTCCGTGCGTGAAGGACTACACGCCGAGAATGCTGCAACGCCCGATGTTTCCTATCTCCGCATTGATGTAAAAGACGAAGGTCCTGGTCTGAGCGACGACGATAAATCCAAACTCTTCGGCAAATTTATGCGCCTTTCCGCACGTCCGACGGGCGGCGAGCATTCAACGGGTCTTGGTTTGTCTATCGTCAAGCGCATGGTAGAAGCCATGAACGGGCGGGTGTGGTGCGAGTCGGAGCTTGGTAAGGGGGCGATGTTTTCGGTGGAATTGCCGTGTGGAGAGGGGTTGGGGAAGATGTAGAAAAAACAATTCGCACACTCCCCAGAAGTATTGTAATTTTGACCCTTACACTATTTCAACACACCGAAAAACAAGCAAACAAGCCACTATGAGCATGAATATTCTTGACCGTTTAACGCGATTTGTCCGCGATGTTTTCAAAACGAATCTGGAAATATTCTTGGAAGCATTGCGTTTAAGCCCCAATGCGCAAGGATATGTTAGCGGCTCAATTACGGAATTGCTCCTGAAACAAACGATGGAAAACGAGTACGGGTGCGAGGTCCAGCGTATTCGTGAAAAATGGGAAGGGCGTAAGCATCCGAATCATCACGGGGATTTTTATATTCGTTTGCCAGAATCGCCTGCTTGGTATGTTCTTGAGTCGAAGGGCGTAAAATCAAACTCCGAGAAGTGGCATAAACTCTACAACCGTGATAAACTGCGTCAATTTCTCGTGAATCATGCCGATAAAATACACTTCCTGACCAAAAATAACTCCCTTGAAACACAGATAGATACATGGATGCAGCAGAATTTACCACGTTTGTATCAAGACCTTGCTGCTGATGTGTACGATTACGAAGAAGTTCAAAAATATCTGAAAAAACCACCAAAGCGTGAAACCGAGAAATCACGCGCTATTCAAGCACTTGCGGCGTTTGACCGCGACACCCTGAACGCCATGATTGAAGAGCGTTTGCGCTATGTTCGCTCAAAAGTACAGGTGCTGGAAACGCACTTTGTTTCTGGTACGTCAGGCGCGAGCGAGCGCACACAAGCAACGCCGCGCAAAGACGAATTTAACGCCATTTCGATTGACATTTTCTTGCGCTATCCCGAACACAAATTTCTTTTTGCCAACCCGAAACATCTTGAATCTTCTGGCGAGGATGCCCAGCATTTGCAGCAAAACTACATTATGGGTTTTATTTTTTATATGCCAGAAGGCTCACCAATCCTGAATATTTCCGAAGAATGGTACGAAAATTTCCGTGATGTTGCCGACACGTTTTCGCCCGATGATGCCGTGAACGACGACGATATGCAAATAGATAAACGGAGATTTATTGCCACCAACACCACAGAGGAGGCAAGCAATGATGCTCTTTGACGCACTGCCCAACGGATTTTCCGACGGGCTTTCTTCTCCACGCGAATTGCAAAAAAGCGACACGCTACTGCGCCGCTTTGAGGAAATTCATAACCATTTGTACGCAAATGACGGTTTGTCGCCAGAGCAAGCCTTGGAGGAAATGACAAAACTTCTTTTTTTGAAAATAGATGATGAACGCCGCAAAGCCCACCAATTCTATTGCGATGACGACGAATGGAGCAGAATAGCAAGCACTAATACCGCTCCCGCGCTCACCGAGCGTCTTACAACGCTTTTTGATGCGGTCAAGCAACATTTCCCCGACGTTTTTGACAGCAACGACCGCTTGAAATTGAGCGTGAATGCGCTTGCGTGGGCGGTTCGAGCCTTGCAGCATATTTCCCTTACCGATTCGGCAAATGATGCAAAAGGCTTGGCATTCCAGAAATTTCTTGCAAACCGTGATAAAGCTGGACGCGGACAGTTTTTTACGCCGCAGCCTGTGATTGATTTTTGTATTCGCATGATACGCCCCGAAGCGCATGAAATCGTGATAGACCCTGCTTGCGGAAGCGGCGGTTTTCTGCTTTCTGCGCTTGGTTTTCTTCGGAAAAATGCTCCAAGCACAGACACAGTGCGGTATGTCGCCGATAATTTAGTTGGCTATGATATTAGCGCGGGCATTGCGCGGTTGGCACAAATGCAGTTGTTATTGGAAACCGATACCAGTGTACATTTGCATTGCCAAAACACGCTTGAATGCTCGGCGGAAAGCATTATTGCGGCGCATCCAATAGCACAGGAACGCGGTGGATTCGACATTGTTGTCGCTAATCCGCCCTTTGGAACGATGGGCAAAATCACGAATCGCCGCATTCTCGCCACCTTTGAACTTGGGCATAAATGGACAGCGCACGGAAACGCCTTTCATCGTACAAGCGAGATTCTAAGCGGTCAGGTAACAGAAGTGCTGTTTGTTGAGCGGTGTTTGTCGCTTTTGTGCGAAGGCGGGCGCATGGCGATTGTGCTGCCGAATGGTCATTTTGAAAATTCTTCGCTTGCCTACGTGCGTGAATTTATCAAGCAAAAGGCGCAGATTCTGGCTATTGTTCACTTGCCGCAAGATACCTTTATTCCTTTTGGAACAGGCGTAAAAACGTCATTGTTATTTTTAGAAAAATCAAGGAATGATGCGACTTCTAGGCGTGATATTTTCTTTGGCACTATCACGCAAATCGGGTACATGGGCAATAAAAACGCCACACCAACGTACAAAAAAGACGCACACGGAAAACCGCTTCAAAGCGAGGACGGTGAGCCGATTCTTGAGGAAGATTACACCGCGCTTGCCGAAGCGTATCACGCAGTGCAGCGCGGCGAAAACATTGACCTCAACAACGCATATACACTCGCTTCGGAGCAATTAAACGGACGATTCGATTACGATTTTTACGCACCGCACAACCGCGCACTTATCACGCATCTGCAGTCGAAAAATGCTGTGCGGCTGGGTGATATTGTTGATATTATCCGCGAGAAAAGTCCGCTCTTGCAGAATGCGCAAGCACAGGTGGAATACCTTGAATTATCCGACATTAACACGAATTTTTTTGAGATTATCGCAACGACACCGTACACTGTCCATGAGCTTCCAAGCCGCGCCAGCTACGAACTCCGCGAAGGAGATATTTTGACGGCTGTGGCGGGAAATTCTTTGGGAACAAGCAACCATGCGACCGCGCTTGCTATGAGCGAACACGCGGGCTGCATTTGCACAAATGGATTTCGTGTTCTGCGCAATCCTCGTATTGACCGTAATTATCTTTTGTGGTATCTCAAAACGGAGTTCTTCCTCAAGCAAGTATTCATGCTGCGTACAGGCGCGGCAATTCCCTCGCTTTCCGACGTAGATTTAGCGAATATTCTGGTCTATTTACCACCCGAAAAAGAAATGAAGAGCGTGGCAAGCAGTGTGCAGAAAGCCTTGCGCTTACGGGAAGCAGCGCGGGAAGAACTGCGGGCAATTCGGCTGGTGCTTGTGTAAATACTTGTGTGCAAAAACATTCCTCCATCATCAAAAAAATATTCTCCAATCATTCTCAAAGGAGTTCTGCCATGAAACGCTTTCTACCCTGTTTATTGCTTTTCTGCGTCCTTCTGCCGCGCTGCATATTTTCTCAAATGTCTCCGCCAGCGTGGAAATATCTCGGTCCGACAGGAGCAAACGTCTATCACATTGCAGCCTCAAATGATACATTGTACGCAACGGTTGATAATGGGCGTTTTTTTCGCTGTGTCAATGCTGTGCAATGGGAAGAAATTACGGCGCTTGGCACGATTGTTCCCGCTTCTGGTTTGACGGTCACATCCAGTGGCAGTGTGCGAGCAGCGTTTCTTACTCCCGCCTTTCGGGGCGATGATTTTGGCGGTGCGGCATATTTCGCGACCTCGACCACTGCTGGGCTTTCGTGGTCAAGGGTTCTCTTGCGGTGGAGTTACAATTTTTCGAGCAGAGAGCGAGCAATGGTCGGCATCGCAAGTGTTGGCAGCACTCTCCTCGCTCTTTCGCAACAAGGTGTGGTGAGCATCACGACGAACACCTTCTCATTTACACAGCCCATAATACTCTCTTCAACAACGCTTACCTGCATTGCTGCAAGAAATAATACCATTATTGTTGGCTCACAAGATTCGTCGCTGCATCGCTCGTTTGATGGCGGAAAAACATGGCAAAATATTCGCCTTCCATTCACGCCTCGCAGCCTTACTTTTTCCAGCAACGCAAGTGTCATTGCGGCTTCTGGGACGCATCTTTTTCGCTCTGACGATACCGCCGCAACGTGGCAACAACGCAGCGCACTTCCGACCAACGCTTCTGTGCAAGGATTGACAATCGTTTCTACGCCAGCAACCGTCTATCTTGCAACGCAGCAGGGCGTATTTCGCTCACAAAATTTTGGTCAAACATGGGAAGCCTTCAACAACGGTCTTTCAACGCGCCTTGTTGGGAGGCTCGTCGCCAACGATAGCGCGGCATTTGCATTTGTGCCGCATACAGGGGAATTCCATCGCATTGATAATGAGCAATTTACTCCCTTTCGGCTCTCGAATGGTCGCACGGCGGCGTTTCTCGGAGCGACGGAATCACATCTCTGGGCAAGCAATGACAGCGTTTTATGGCGGTCTCGCAATGGGAAAGATTGGATAAATACAGGGGTTTTGCCGTGTAACACCAACAGTATTTCTGCAATAACTTCGCAGTATCAAGAACGTGAACTATACATTTCCACAGGAGCGGGATTGTTTCGGTCGAACAATATCGGGCAAACATGGGAACGCCTTGATTCCGCAACGCTCATAAATGCGCCATCGCTGGCTGTTACGGGTGATACTATGTGGCTAGGAAATTGCGAACAGGCACAATTCTCGTTAAACAAGGGGAGAACATGGTCAAATGTGCGCTTAGGAAATCATCCAGGAAGCTGCTTATATCAGCTTTTAAGCCACGAGGGAGTTATCTTTGCAAGCGGTCTCTACTATGGATTGGATGTTTTTGATGAGCCAATGCAATGGATGGCTCGCATCTTTCGCCTTAATTTTACCAGTCTCGCAAGCGGCTACCCACCTGAAGCAGTCGAATCTTCTGCGCTGTTTCTGGCTTCTCGAAAACGAGAATTACTACGAGCTTTCCGATTTGCTCAAGCCCCGATTGAGTATTTACCAAGCAACGGCAGTACATGGCGGCAATTCCCTGTCTTGCCGAGCAAGTCTGCGGTGGTTGTTGGTTTTGCTGCAAACAATAACAACATCTTTGTCGGCACAAATTCAGGGTTATTTGTCCTCAACGCTGTCTCAACTTCTGTCCGCGAAACGGCTTCAACACTAGGCGCAATAATGCACACAGCGTATCCCAGCCCATTCTCCGATGACGTTACGATTGAATGCTTGTTCCCTCTGCAAACCCGATTGCGCCTCAGTATTCACAACGCTTTAGGGCAAGAAATAGCAATCCTCCACGACGGCGTTATCTCTTCTGGTAAATCCACCTTTCGCTGGAATGCACACGGGTTCCCGCAAGGCGTGTATTGGTATCGCCTTGCAAACGGGGCAGCAATGCAAACAGGGAAAATTATTCTGATGCGCTGATAGCAAGAGGATTGGCGGGAGTTCTGAGCCATTCAAAAAACGTAACCGGTCAGGTCATTCGTCAAGGAACGCGGATTTAGAGGACTTTTGAGGACTGGTCAGGACTCCTGCACATTTTAAAATGCTCATTGCGTCCTCAAAAGTCTTCTTCAGTCCTCAAAATCCGCGTTCCCAAATCAAGACCTGACCAGTTACCAAAAAACAATTCGCACACTCCCCAAAAACATCGTAAATTTGCCGTTCTCTTTCATATATTTTTTCAGCAATTCTCTCCCCGAATGGCTCTGCAACGACAACTAGAGCGTTTACGCGCTCTTGGCTTCAAAAAAGCACTTCAAATGAAGTGGGAAAATTTCCTTTGGACAAAACTCTTTTCCTTCGGAGAACTCTTTGGACTCAGCATTCTTCCCGCCCATTTTTACAGTCCCGTCCCCGATACCCGCATTTTGCGCCAAACCTTCAAACGCTGGTACACGCCGTCGTCGCTCGGTGGTGTAAAAATTGACGTGCCAATGCAAGAAGCATTTTTGCAAAGCCTCACACCCTACAAGCAAGAATGCGCCTCGCTTCCCGACTACAACGGCGTAACGCAGCGCGGCTTGGGCGAAGGCTACAACATCGTGGATGCGCACACGCTTTACCTCATGCTGCGCCACTTCAAACCCCGCACCATGATTGAAGTTGGCTCAGGCGTTTCCACCTTTTTTGCCTTGGAAGCATTGGCGAAAAATAATGTTGAAAATGGTGCGAATACTGGCATTACGTGTATTGAGCCGTTCCCGCGTCGTGGATTGGAAAAACTTGCCAGCGAAGGAAAGGTGCGCCTTACGGTGGAATTTGTGCAGAATGTGGATATCGAAACCTTCCAACAACTGGGCGAAAACGACGTGCTGTTTATTGATTCCAGCCACGTTTTGAAAACCGATAGCGACGTGCAATATCTGTACTTAGAGATTCTCCCGCGCTTGAACAAAGGCGTGGTCATCCACATTCACGATATTTTCTTTCCCTACCCAACGCCCGAACCCGAAACCTGGATTTTCCGCCAACACCAGTTCTGGAACGAATCGCCGCTCGTACAGGCGTTTCTGGCGTTTAATCCCGCATTTGAGATTCTGCTCTGCGGAAGCTATATGCACCACAACGCCCCGAAGCCGCTTCAGAGCGTCGTTTCGGTCTATGACCCTGAGAAGAATTTTACGGGTTCGTTGTGGATTAAGAAAGTGTTGTAAGCTAAATTCGGATGCAATAATTGAGCGTCCTGTGGCGCAGACAAGAGTGTCTGCGCTACCTCCAGTGGCTTTGGTAGGGCGGACACTCTTGTCTGCCCAATCTCAAATAACCCAGTCTCTAACTTTATTCCTTCAATCATGCTTATTTCCCAAAACTGGCTCAAAGAATTTGTTGATTTTTCCGCGTCGCCCGAAGAATTGGAGCGCATTCTGACCATGCTCGGCTTGGAAGTTGAGAAAATAGAACGCCCGGGCGAAAAGCTCCGCAACTTCGTTGTTGGCGAGGTTCTCACCAAAGAAAAGCATCCCAACGCTGATAAACTCTCGGTGTGTACGGTGGATGTCGGCGGAGGCGTGGTCAATACTATCGTTTGTGGCGCACCGAATGTAGCGGCGGGACAGAAAGTGCCAATCGCCCTGAACGGCGCAGTAGTGCCGAATGGCGGCTTTACGATTGAAAAACGCAAGCTGCGCGGCGTGGAATCAAATGGCATGATTTGCAGCAAGGCGGAGCTTGGTTTAGCAGAAGCAAGCGATGGCATCTGGCCCCTTGAAGAAAACGCCCCCGTTGGCGAAGAACTGGCGAAATATCTCGCATTGGACGATGTGTTGTACGAAATTTCCATCACGCCAAATCGCGCCGATTGTCTCAGTCATTTGGGCATTGCGCGGGAAATTGCAGCGTATTTTAGCGTTCCCTTGCGCAAGCCTGAAGTCCGCATCAATGCTGGTGTGAACGAAGATACATCACGCACAAACGAGCATATTCAAATCGTGATTGACGACAAAGAAACGTGCTGGCGGTTTTCGGCACGTGTGGTGCGTGGCGTGAAAATTGCACCTTCCCCAAAATGGCTGCAAGACCGCTTGAATGCTTGTGGTCAGCGTCCTATCAATAACGTGGTGGATGTTACAAACTACGTGATGTTGGAATGCGGCAAGCCGATTCACGCTTTCGATTTGGACAAAGTTGCGGGCAAAAAGCTCGTGGTGAAGCGGGCGAGCGAGGGCGAAAAATTCCGCACACTCGACGGCAAAGACCGCGTACTGGACGCTGAAATGACGATGGTTGCTGATGCCGAGCGCAGTTCCGCCGTTGGTGGCATTATGGGCGGAGAAGTGAGCGAAATTTCCGATGCAACGGTGAATGTGTGTATCGAATCTGCCGTGTGGAAGCCCGCGTCTATTCGCCGAACCGCGAAAAAGCTCGGCATTTCGAGCGATGCAAGCTACCGCTTCGAGCGCGGCGTAGATTATGAAACTTCGCTCTATGCCGCAGAACGCGCAGCACAGCTTATCCAGGAAGTTGCGGGCGGGATGATTGCTGGGGAAGCAACAGATATTATCGCCGTGCCACAGCCACCAAAGCAAGCAACGATGCGCTTTGCACGGGCAACGATGCTTATTGGCAAGGACATTGCGCCCGACGAGCAAAAAACACTCTTGGAACGTCTTGGATGCGTGATTCTAAGCTACTCCACAACAGAAATGCTCGTGCAGATTCCCACCTACCGCGTGGACGTTGAAACCGAAACAGATTTGATTGAAGAAATTGCGCGGTTGCATGGCTACGACAACATCGCACCTGCCCTCGTTTCGCGGGTGAATTTGAGCGGCGAACAAACCCCGAAGCAGTATCAAGCCTTGCCCTTTGGGGTAGAGCTTCTCGCGTTTTTCCGCTCGAATGGTTTTTACGATGTGATTACGCAAAATATGATTGACCCAAAAGCCGCATCGTTCTTCACTTCCGAGCCGATTCGCATTGCTAATCCGCTCGGTGAAGAGCTTTCGTGTATGCGCCCCTCGCTCTTGCCATCCATGCTGCGCGTCATTGAGCGCAACCACCGCTACGGGCAGAAAAACTTGCGTTTGGTAGAACTTGGCGCGACGTTTTCCGCAACAAAAGAGCCATCCTTTATTCACGGTATTCGGGAAGAGCAGTATGTATGCGCTGCGCTGACCGGCAACGTAACCCCGCATAAAAACTGGGACGCACCAGAACGTCCCTTTGATTTCTACGACGCAAAAGGGTTGTTGGAAAGTATGATGCAAGTATGCGGTTTTGCGGATGCGACTTTGCGCACTGCCGACAGTAATGTTCATCCGCTTTTCTCGGCGAATTGTATTGAATTGGTTATTGGTGGCGTAGCGGTGGGCGTTGCAGGGGAAATCGCGCCTGCGGCATTGAAAGCCTTCGATGTTGGGATGCCCGTCTTTGCTGCGCTTCTGAACATTTCTCGCGTTGCCAGTGTGCAAAGCAAGCAGCGCAAATACACGTCTGTTTCGCCCTATCCGACAGTGCAGCGTGATTTAGCATTTGTGCTGGAGACCAGTGTTGATGCGGGTAAAGTGCAAGACTTGATTTGGAAAAGCGCGAGCGAGATTCTCCGCGAAGTCCGCGTTTTCGATGTGTTTCAAGGCAAACACGCCGTGCAAACGATTGGCGAAGGCAAAAAAAGCGTCGCTTTTGGTTTGGAGTTTAATTCCACCGAAAAAACGCTAGAAGATGCTGACGTAGAAACGCAGATAAATACGATTGTTGAGCGGGTGAAGAAAGAATTTGGGGCGAGTTTGCGCGGGTAAGAACTTCAAGAAATTCTTGGTTTCAAGGTCGTTTCATTTCGCAAAACATTCCCAAAACAACGTCCCATGCGCACCGATACTATTCTCCATCAAATGCTTGTGCAAATGCCTTCTATGGTCTTTGTGCTTATCGGGCGCGATGCTGAGGAAAGCAAGCACTATACTTTTGCGTCGGTGGAAGTGAAAGAAACCACCTTCCGCCTTGATGGTGTCTTGATTCCTGACAGCGACGACGGGACGCTATTTTTTGTGGAAATACAATTCCAACACGACCCGCGTTTCTACTCCCGCTTATTTGCGGAACTCTTCGTATATTTACGACGCAACGAGAGCGACCATGATTGGCAAGCCGTTGTGGTCTATGCTGAAGAGAGCTTGGATAGAGGCATTCCGAAGCAATACCGCGAACTGGACGGGCGGGTGCATCGGATATATCTGGACAAATTGTCGGAAGAACAAACGCAACAGCACCCGATTGATGTGTTGGAATTGTTGATATTGCCGAGAGATACCGAGCTTGTTGCAAGGAAAGCGCGAGCGGTCTTGGAGCGAGCAGCACAGGTGCAGGGAACAATTCAGCAGCAAGAGACCGTCAAACTTATCATTCAAATACTGACGCAAAAATTTTCTACACTCAGTTATGCGGAGGCACAAATGCTCTTAGAACGTAACTTACCAAGTTTTGAAGAAACGCAGTTCTATAAAGATATTTTGCAACGTGGCGAACAACGTGGTGAGCAACGTGGTGAGCAACGTGGTGAGCAGCGCGGTGAAAAGAAAAAACTTCTTTTTACCGTAGAGCGAATGCTGCGTGAAGGTTTAACGGATGAGTTAATATGCCGCATTGCGGACATTTCCGTCGAAGAGCTTGCGCAAATAAAACAGAATGTCGTTTTGTAGGCAGATAATTTCAGTATCAAGACTGAGACAGCAACGGCGAGCGTGTTTACGGACACGCTCGCTATTTTTTTGACTATTTTTCTCTTTCGCCCCAAATTTTCACCCTTTCGCCCCAAAAATCTTGTCCTTTTTCTCAAAAAGAAGAATCTTCCACCTGCGACATTGTTTCATGCAATTCTCCTTTGTGATTTTTTCTTGAGGTGTTCTATGAACAAATTTGTACTCTGCTTGCTGGTGCGCAAGCTGCTCGGCTATCCGTTTCGGTCAATGTTCTTTTGCTCGTGCGTTTCCTTTGCTCAAGCTCTGCGCCGTTCAATGTGTTGCATTGATGCTTTTGCCCACAAGTCAGGCGGTATTTGCACAGACAATGCCAACGACAAGTTCTATTTTTCCTCCCCAAACAGTGCTAATGCCAGAATTGCTTTCCAATCGTAAGTTAGATTATCTCTCGGATGCAAGTGCGGTCGGCTGGAACCCCGCACTGCTCGGGATGCGCAGCAATTTCGACCTCACGCTCGGCAGCGTATTGTCGGCAACGTCTCTATCTCTCACAAGTAGTTTCGGCTTCTTTGCAAAATTTTTTGGTATCGGGCTTGGCTATACCGTCAATCCCGCTATTTCAGGCTCTTCTGGCGAACTATACGCAGGATATGGGCGGCAAATTCTTGACGATTTCCTCTGGGGCGGCATCAGCGCACGGTGGAGTTTAACGCGAGCTTCTTTTTTCGACTACAACGCATATCTGCTCGCAAAGCCGCTTCCAGGCTTGCTTGTCAGTGCTGGCGCGACGACAATGACGATGAATTCGTTTGATACCCGCGAGCGAAGATTTAATCGCATTGCCGAAAACCTTGTTCAATACTCGCTTTCTGCATCCTACGCATTCTCGGAAAGCCTGACATTCCTCGCAACAGCGCGTACGCACTCGCTTACTGATATTCAACGCCCAAGCCTTGAACTTGGCGCGAGTATGAGTTTTTTGAATGCGGCTCTTATCGTATCGGGCAATGTTCATATCCTCCAACCCGTAGTGCGCCTCGGTGTAGATATTAACAGCGATATTCTTGATTTGGGATATGCTGCCAATATCTTTGCTCAAGCACCCACGCAGCACATCATTGCGGCTCGTTTTTCAAGCGACAATCTTCATTCCGTACGCCAAATCCGCGACAAGCGTATTGATACGGAGCTGTGTACAAGCGTGTTATTTCCTGACCTGCACGAATCCGCCTCGTTTGTGCGCTCGTTCTCTCGGCTCAATCCATTGCTCGCAGAATCCTTTGACGAGCGAGGTTTGACACGGGATTCGAGCAGATTTTTTGCAAATATTCGTCAGCAATTTTACACCAATACCATTCCCAAGCCTAATACGACAACAGCATCCGCAAAGCCTGATGGCAACTCGCTTTTCGCCGAATTTACGACCGACAGCAACTATCGTTTCGAGCTGAGGCATCTTGATTATTCGCGCTATCCACGCATTTCTGCGATTGTGCGCATTTCTGATTCTTTGGGGCGCACCGTGCAGAATATTCGTCCCGAAGAAATTCGCCTCAGCACAGGTACAATGCGCATTGCGGGCACTCAGCAGCTTGATACCAGCCTGTCTGTGCCGGTGGATATCGTGATGTTGATTGACTGTTCGGGCAGTATGAGCGATAAAATTGCAGAGGTGCGCGAGAAGATTGATGCGTGTTTGCAGAAATTGCGTCTGTCGGGCGCAGATGCACGTATTGGCGGCATTCTCTACGGTACGGAAATTTTGGATGTTCTGCAACCAACCGAGCAGTTTGGGCGATTTGAAGAGCTTCTCGCACGAGCAAATGCCACACAGCCCGACGAATACACACCTGCGGCACTGGATGAACTCGTCGGCATGAAATTCCGCCCTGATGCCGAGCGCGTTGGCATTGTCGTCTCGGATGAACTCACCTATCCCAATCGCCGCCCCTTTGTGCGTGAAGCAATTATGCTGAAAGACCTGTGGCGGCAACGCATTTCCATTTCAAAACTCATGAAGCCGTGCAACAGCAACGGTAGCGCGACAGCGTACCTCACACTTGGGCGCGAGTACGATATTTCCTCACCCTTCACCGATGTTTTTGCGGGAATCGGCAAGGCAGCCACAATGCTGACGGCAATTACGCTCGAACCCGCTCCCAATCAAGCCTACACCTGCATTGCGGGAGACGTGCAAAACCAATTTGGCACTCCGCAACAAGCACAGATTACGCTCACCGATGTCGAAAACGACCGTTTCACTATCGGACCTTTTCCGACACTTGCAGATGGTACATTTCGCCAAGCCGTGCCAGAAGGCAGAAAATACCGCGCACTCATCCAACCAATGCAAGCCGACACCAACGGCGTTCTTGTCAAAACTCTTGATGCGACGCGTCTTCTCGCTGGAGACACGCTGCGGCAAACCTTTGTTGTCCAGCCGCGAACAGTGGTGCGAGGAATGGTGCGCGACCAATTCGGTACGCCTGTGCAAGCAGATATGCTGCTCCGCGACAATACGGACTTTGCCTATCCGCCCAGTCATACGCTGAAAAACGAGAAAGGTGAGCAATCGGGACGATACGAATTGCCGCTCATGCCTGGTCGGAAGTACACCGTTATCGCCGTTCCCAGCCTTTCTGCAATGTATCAGCCATTGGAATATGAACTCGATACGCGTGGTTTTCAGGCGGGAACACCATTTGAGCAGAATTTTACGGTGCAACGCATATCGCGGAGCATTCGCATTGAAGGACGTATTGAGCAGGAAAAAACTTCTGACAACAACGCAGCTATTCGCCCAGAAAACGGCTCGGTGCAAGGCGTACAGGTTGTTGCGGTCAATCAAGCGAATCAGGCAGTTTTGACCAAAGCAACAAGCGACAGCGCGGGTGCATACGTTCTTTTCCTTCCCAAAGGCATGAGCGCGGAATTGCGCGTAGAAGCGGCAGGTTATCCAACGGCTCGGTATCGCATTTTCATTCGCAAAACCGATACCGCAACAGTTCTTTCGCTAAAAACCGTGCTACAACGCCAGGCTGCCGACGAAGAGGAAATGCAGGCAAAACGACTGATGGACACAATTCTTTCGCCAACAACATCCACAGCAAGCGCGAAAACACAGATGGCATCGGCACGTGCCATTGAAAACATATCACCGCCGACGGAAATAAAGCCGAAAAAAGAAGCACGAATGCCCGAAACACGTGTTGTGAACTTGAGTTTCGCCGACGCACGGATAATTCTGCCGACTGTTATTGATGTGAATGGAAAAGAGGAAAAACGCACGTGGCAAGAAGAATTGGACTCGCTTGCAGCAGGATTGAAACGAGAGCTTGCAGAACTAACAAAAATCGTGATTGTCGGACATACCGACGACCGCGCTTCTCTGGAAGCAAACCGCGCCGAAGGCTGGCAACGGGCAAATTTTGTTGTCGAAGAGTTGGTGCGGCGGGGCATTCCGCAAGCCTTGCTCATGGCTACGTCGCAGGGAAATGCAGAACTTTTGCCACGAAACAAAAAGGAATCCGACAAAACCTATCGTTTGCGATGCCGACGAGTGGAAGTGATGAAAATTTGGTCGGTGAAATAGGTTTTATGCGTTTTCGTTTTTGTCTTCAAGAGTGGCTTGAGACTTCTTATCTATGAGTGTTTGTGCGGATTTTCTGCGATAAACATTTGTAAAATGTATGCGAATTAGAAATTAAGCTAAGTTATTGATTTTTTTTGACACTGATTGGACTGATTTCACTGAAGAACACAGATTTTTTGAGAATACAGGACTGTTTTGATGTTGCCTACCATATTTGTACATCAGCGTTTATCAGCGAAATCAGTCCAATCAGCGTCAAAAACTATCTTTGAATCCGCATAATGGATGTTCTATGCCACTTCCAATCGGGGAATAATTTCAGATTCGCTAAAAAATGCGACCATAAAGTGCGGACTGTCAAGGGGAATACCTCGTTCGGCATAGCGGCGTATATGCTCTTGGAAGGGCAGAGGGGTGGGAAGTTCTTCTCCATCTTCAAGAAGACCTTCACAATGGAATTGCAGCCCTTCTTTGATTTGGTACAGCGCTTCGTCAAGCGATGCGGCAAGAACAATACAGCCTGGTACATCAGGAGAGAATGCACCATAGCCTGTGGCGGATTGTTCGAGAATAATGGTAAACGATTTCATCGGCGGAGTCCTGCTTGCTGAAGTATGGAAGATTCAGTTTCTTTGGGAACATCATCATTAGGCTTGCCAGCAATGGTAACACGACCTTTTTTCACTGGATGTTTGTACTGCCGATGACTGCCTTTTTGATGAACAAAATACCATCCGTCTTTTTCAATTAACCGAAGAATTTCTTTGTATTTGAGCGGCATAGAAGCAAGTGATACGCGGGAAGACAATACGCAAGAACGCCATTTTGAAGATACACTTTGAATATACAACAAACACGGAAATTCACCGAAGTATTTCAAACTCATTTCAAGGAGAACTTGAGTAAAAACACTGGCGAACCAAAGATATGAAAAAGTCCTGTTGGCACCTTTCCTTAACCTCACTTCTGAAGCGGCGTAGCAATCACCACCTGCACAATACGGCAATACGAGCGACCTTCAGGCGTAGAATTATCGTGCAGCAAAAAGTCATTGCCAATCGGAATAACTTTAACGCGGTTTTCAGGGACTTGTAGGAAATTCTTTACCTCCACGCACCGCCGAAAGGCAAGGTCGCGGTTGTATTCCTTCGAGCCAACGCGGTCGCCGTAGCCAAGCACCGTGACGGTGGAATTTGCCTGAATGCGCTGCTTGATGAGCGCGAGCAACCCCAGATTTTCCGAGTTTAATTCTGCACGGTCGAAATCAAAAAGCATCAGCGAAAAACGCTCCAAACGCTTGTCGTCAAGCTGTTCGGCGCGTTTTTTCTTGACCGTTACTTGCTTGACCGTCACGCGCTCTTCTACGCTTGCCGAGCGTTCTTCAAGGTCGGTCGCGGTGAGAGTTGCCACAAGCGGGATTTCTGATTCGCCCAGAACTTTTTCCTCCATTCGCCAAACTTCCTTTTCGGAAACTTCGTTTGTGCCTGTCCATTGCGCAAGTGCAGAGCCGTTGCGGAGGAGGCGCATTGTCCAGGAACGTGTTCCGGCGGGCGCATCAATACTTGGACGCAATTCCAGCGACGGCGGCGTGAGCGAACGCGTAATGAGGCGGTTCACAACAGGCGCGAGAATGTCGGGCGTGGTTGCGGACAGCTCTACGCGGCGGTTTTCAGCGACACCATCGGCAATATCATTGCTGGAAGGCTTTTCGGGCAAGGTACGGGCTTGAAGGCGAATGCGGTCAGCTTTGATGCGCCAGACCGTTGTAAGGTAGTTCTGGACAGCCTTTGCGCGTTTCATGGAAAGTTCTACGTCGTCTCTTTCCGCGCCGATATTGCTCGTGCAACCCGTGATAAGAAGCCGTGCGGCGGGGTTTTTCGCCATGCGTTGCCCAACGATATTAAGGAGATGACTATGCACAGAAAGCGCGTCATTGCTAATGTTGTCGCTCGTCCATGCGTCGGCGGCTTTGGGCGTGAGGAGCTGGATTTGGCGTGTTTGCTTGAGGTCGGAGGCATCATCAGCAAAGAAAATATGCGGCAAAAGCGGATGGTAGGTTTCGCTCTCAAATTCTTCGATAACAACGGTCGGATTTGCTTGACGTGTGCCGTCGAGGTCAATTCCTGTAATCGTGAGAGCCGCTTTCACGGCGGCAGCTTGCGGCACCTCGCGCACGTAGGATTCGTGAATAACCGTGCGTTCCAGCACCAAGCCGTTTTGTTCGCCCACGACCAGTCCTTTCTCGGTCGAAACCCTGCGAATACGCTCTGTTTGAATGCCCTGTGCAATCGTGGTCGTGGTGTCGCGCTCGTACACGGTCTCGCGCACGATAGGATTTATCGAGCCTTCGCCCCACTGATACGCCACGCCCGCTTGTACCGAAGCCATGCGCCACGAACCATTGGTAAGAGGAATGGCGGTAAAATCGCGCCCATTGCCAGTAACTACGCCACCTATGGAAGTCGGAACAACATCGGTCAAGGGATGCTGATAGCGCACAAACGGCGTGAGGAAGGTGCTGCGTGTGAGCGGAATATACCATTGCAGCCCACCAAGCGCGTAAACACTGAGGTTTTGAAGGCTCACACTCACCGAGCCACGCTGCGCTGCGAGTGTCCCTTCGCCATTTTTATAGCGATGATTGCCAAGCTCCGAGCGCAAGGAATCCGAATACACATAGTCCATCGCCACTGGCAGAGCCATGTTCACGCCAATATCAAGGAAAAGCTGGTCCGCAAGGCGAATACCGAGCGTTGGTTGAAACTGCACGTTGATTGCATTGATGCCAAGTTTGTGTTCCGCGAGAATTGGTACAACCCGCATACGCGCTTGGTCTTCGCCGAAACCAACGGTGTCGTGCGTGCCTTTCAAAAACGTTGTGCTAAGAAGCGACGCATTGAAGCGGGTTTGAATCTGGAATCGGTTAGAAAGGCGCAAATCAATCACACCGCCCAAGCCGCCGCCAAACGAGGTAAAATTGCCCGTCGCATTGGGGCAGCAAATCGGCTGCATATCGCGCAAATACGCGAAGTTCGCGTTGTGCATTTCATACGAACCAAACCCGTAAAAACCGAATAGCCACTGATACCCCGGAAGCTCGCGCCGGAGCTTCTCGGTGGAATCGGTTGCGCGTTTATTGGGGATGAGAATATTGGGCGAGTACGTGTTGATGGTAACTGTATCAGTGCGGTCTTGAGCGAACAGCGCGGGCGCGAAAAGAAGGAAGAGGCAAGCAAGGAAAATGCTGCTCGCGCCAATTCTGTGAAGCCTTTGCACACAAGAGAGGGTCGCATTTGCCCCCTTGATAAAGGGGGAACGGGGGATTTGAGGTTTGAAGCGTCCTGCGACAAATCCCCCACTCGCTACGCTCGTCGCCTCCTTTATCAAGGGGGCTGTGTACTGGAATAATGGTAAGAAAGGAGTCTTCAAACTCAAACACAATTTCATAACACACCTTTTGTGCTGGGAATAGCGTTATTTCTTGCGTCGCGGCGAATTGCTACTTTCACGGCACGGGCAAATGCTTTGAACAAGGCTTCAATTTTATGATGCTCATTATCGGCGACCGAATGCAGATTGAGCGTACACTTGGCGGTATCGGTGAAAGATTTGAAAAAATGATGGAACATTTCCGTTGGCACGTCGCCAATTTTCTCGCGCTTAAACTCTGCCTTCCAGACGAGCCAATTTCTACCAGAGAAATCAATCGCAGCGTGGGTGCGGGTTTCAGAGAATTGTTCCGCAGAATGTTCGGAAGAATGTTTGGAAGAATGTTTGGAAGAATGTTCAGAAATTTGTTCAATAAATTCCACCGAAGCCTCCGCCAGAGCCTCATCCATTGGCAGCAAATAGTAGCCGTAGCGCGTGATTCCACGCTTGTCGCCGAGTGCTTTGGTGAAGGTTTCGCCGAGCGCGAGCGCGGTATCTTCGATGGTGTGATGCTCGTCTATGTGCAAGTCGCCGTGCGCGGTTACTTCCAAATCAATGCCCGAATGTCGCACTAACTGGTCAAGTAAATGGTCGAAAAAGCCCAAACCCGTGTGAATACGCGCCTTTCCTGTGCCGTCGAGATTGAGTTTTATCAAAATATCGGTTTCATTGGTTTTGCGCTGAACTTCTGCAAGGCGCATGGATGCTTGTCGCGTGAGTAGAAAAGCGTACACCTCGCGCCAATCCTGCGTCTCCAGCGCAATGGGCAAGGTGCGGCGGTCGTCGTCGGTAAGGGAATTGGTGTGTTTGGAATGCAGGATAATTGCTTGCGAACCAAGATTTTGTGCTAGTTTCGCGTCCGTGATGCGGTCGCCAATGACAAACGATTCCGCAAGATTATACGCGCCCTTTTCCAGATATTTCCCAAACATTCCTGTTCCGGGCTTGCGCGTGGTCGTGTTTTCGTGCGAGAAAGAGCGGTCAATGAGAATATCATCGAAAACAACGCCTTCGCCCTGCAAGACGCTTATCATCTTGTTCTGCGCGGGATGGAAGGTGTCTTCGGGAAAGGACGACGTTCCCAAACCGTCTTGATTCGTCGCCATGACAAGTTCGTAGTCAAATTCCTCTGCAATCCGCGCCAGCACAGTAATTGCGCGAGGAACAAACTCCAATTTTTCGAGGGAATCAATCTGCTCGTCGGGCGGTTCGAGAATAATGGTGCCGTCACGGTCGATAAAAAGGGCTTTTTTCATACAAAGGAAAGTGTTGAAAGGCTTGTGGTTGCTGGTTTTAGGTCAATAATCTGTCTTTTATTACACGACAATTACACGACAACATCTTTGAAGTATTGGAAAAATTTTATCTTAGTGGCACAGACATTCCTGTCTGTGTTTCTTGTCTGAATCCTGCACCAACACGCACAGACAAGAATGTCTGTGCCACTAGTGAAGAACTTCTGTCGTGTGTTTACTGATACATTTCTGGTCGGCGGTCGCGGAAAATATCATTGAGCGGATTGAAGGATTTATCGCGTGTTGCGGCGGGGTCAATCTCGACCGATAAGATTTCATCGTCGGTGTCGCCCGCTTTTGCTAATTCTTGTCCTTGAAAACCATAAATCACCGAGCGTCCCGTGAATTTCACCGTTTCGCCTTCCAAGCCTCGTGTTTCCTCGCCGGCGCGGTTTGGCACCGCCACATAGACCTTGTTTTCCAGCGCACGGGCAGGCATGGCGATATGCCAGACATTGGTAATCAAATTCGACGGACAAACAATAAGGTCGGCACCCTTCAAGCCCAGTGTTCGTGCGGATTCTGGGAAACGCCAATCGTAGCAAATCATCACGCCAATCTTTGCATCCAAGCGGTGATGCGGCACAACAAAAAAGCCCGTATTGCCGTCGCTAAAGCAATGACGCTCTTTGTAGAACAGGTGCGTTTTGCGGTAAATGCGCACTTCTTGTCCTGGAGCCACTATCAGCGCGGAGTTGTAGGCGTGTTCTTCGCCATTTTCGATGGCGCGTTCTACAAAGCCCGCCACGACGAGAGCGTCCATTGTATGAGCCATTGCGCGGAAAAAGGCAACAGTTTCGCCGTCGGTGGTTTCGGCGTAATTGAGAGCTTCGTCGTTGGATTGAAAAAAATATCCTGTCGTACACAGTTCGGGAAAAACCAGCACATCTGCGCCGTCAAACTCAGTTGCAATGCGGTCTGCGTGTGCTTGGAGGCGTTTAAAGTTTTCCTGCTTATTCCCAAAAACGGGTGTAAATTGGACGATACGAAGTTTCATGTGCAAAGTTCTTTCACAAAGAGTGCGATAAAAGAAAGAGTGAAACAAAAGCGCAAAAAATCAGTATTTTTGCTCATGCTCGTTCATTTTGCTGGAGCATTGTGCGTGGGTCAGATATGAATCCATACGATATTTTCCACCGAAAATAGAACGAGATAAGCAAATTACAGTTTTTTTACGAATTTTTTCTGATTTTCTATGATGAAGATTTCCATCACCACCCCACCTAAAGCTGCTTGGTTGCGTGTTTTTGCCGCCCTTTTTATTCTTGGAGTAAGCATGGACGCGCTCTCTGAACGCGCTTTTGCCCAACAAAAACCCGCCAGCCCGCCAGCAACCGCCACCACAACGTTTGACGGCATCACCGTAACGGTGAATTATGCCCAGCCCTCCAAAAAAGGACGCGAAATTTTCGGTAAACTTGTTCCTTTCGGCGAAGTATGGCGCACGGGCGCAAATGCCGCAACGACATTCACACTTTCAGGCGATGCGATGCTGGGCGGAAAAGCTGTAAAAGCAGGAACCTACGGTCTTTTCAGCATTCCAACCAAAGACAAATGGACAATTATTCTCAACACGGATTCCAAGCAATGGGGCGCGTACGATTACAAAAAAGACAAAGATGTGCTACGCGTTGAAGTGCCGTCTTCGGCTACAAAGGAAGTAGTTGAGAGCTTTACGATTTCGTTTGATAAAGCTGAGAAAGGCGCAACAATGAACCTTGCGTGGGATATGACGAAGGTTTCCGTGTCGCTTGCGAAATAAGAGAACATATGTTCGGAATACTTCAAAGCCCCGTCAAATCAAGGTTTGACGGGGCTTTCTTTTGTTTACGGAGTATTTATGGAGTGTTTATGGAGTGAAAAGGCTAGGGTAAATATGACAAACTTTACATAAGGAGACAGATTTTACGCGCCTTCCACGCATAGAAAAATGAACTTTTTATCATTTTCTCGTAATTGGAAAGTCATCAATGTCCTCGTAGCTTTGTACTGAAGCGTAACAAGTACCGTAACAAGTACGTGGTGTGCATATAGACTATGCGAAACAATAGGAATAGTGAACAGCCAAACACCTCACAGATACACGCTTCTACGGTTTTTATACTGGTTTTTATACCTTCCGCTCTTTTTCATCTATCAGCGAAGTTTCTTGAGAATATCTTGTTTCATTATTTTGATTGCACTGCTCTTGGTGGCGCATGGTTGCTACTCTTTCACGGGGAGTTCCGTGCCGCCGCACTTGAAGACCTTGCAGATTCCGCTTGTGGAAGATAATAGCCCCATCACGCAGGGGCAGTTCCGCGACCTTCTTACGCAGCAGCTCATCCAAAATTTTCGCCGCGAAAATGCGTTCAAACTCGTAGAAGACCAAGCAGATGCTGTCTTGCTGGCAACTATCACCAACATTGGCGAGGAAACAGCAAACGTGCAAGCCGGCGAGCTTGAGCGCGATAAAAAAGTCGTGGTAACGGTAAACGTCGTCTGCGAAGACCGCGTAAAACAAAAAAACTTCGTTCAAAAGAGCTTTTCTGCAACCATCACCTACGAGGTCAGTGGTGGTGTACAAGCCCGAAACACCGCGCTGCAACGCGCTTTTCAGCAAGTTGCGAATGATATTGTCTTGGGTGTGGTTTCGGGGTGGTAGGGAAAAGCAACAGGCAAATACCTCGCAGTGGCACAGACATTCTTGTCTGTGGTTTCCGCTTGAAACCCGCGCTAACACCCACAGACAAGAATGTCTGTGCCACTAGAAGAGCAAAAAATCATTCATCAATATAATATCGAAAACCGCGCAGACACGTTGAGGGAAGCCCTCACATCCGCGCTACTCAAATGAACTTACAAATTTTTCATCGTTTCAACCGACAAACTCCTTTATGGAAACACTGATTCGCCTTCTTCCCATGCACGACGCGCTTCTCGCGCTGTATTTTTTCTCGTTGTGTGTTTTGTTCCTTTTCGGCATCCAAGGTTTGGTAATGATTTACTATTACCATAAAACCGCGCATATTCATCGCCCCACGCCCGCAATGCCAGAGGACGTGCCGATGGTAACGGTGCAGTTGCCGCTTTTCAACGAAGTGTATGTGATTGAGCGTCTCATTGAATCGGTCTGCGCAATGGAATACCCCAAAGACCGCATGGAAATTCAGGTGTTGGACGATTCGACCGATGAAACCGTCGAAGTAGCTCGCCAGATTGTTGCTCGCTATGCCGCACAGGGCTTCGATATTAAGCACATTCATCGCACGAACCGCGCTGGCTACAAAGCGGGCGCACTCAAAGAAGGCTTGGCGATTGCAAAAGGTGAATATGTTGCTATTTTCGATGCAGATTTTGTGCCGAAACCAGAGTTTTTGCAAGCAACCATCCCGCACTTCTTTGGTGGCGAAAAAATTGGCATGGTGCAAACACGTTGGGAACACTTAAACGAAGATTATTCCTACCTCACCCGCGCACAAGCTCTCGCGCTCGACGGTCATTTTGCGATTGAACAACAAGTGCGCAACAAAGCGGGCTTCTTCATCAATTTCAACGGTACGGCGGGCGTTTGGCGCAAAGAAACCATTTTCGATGCTGGTAACTGGCACTACGACACTATTACCGAAGACACCGACCTTAGCTACCGTGCGCAGTTGCGCGGCTGGCAGTTTATCTACTTGGCGGACGTTACCTCGCCAGCAGAGCTTCCTGCGGAAATCAACGCGTTCAAATCGCAGCAATTCCGTTGGACAAAAGGTACGATTGAAGTAGCAAAGAAAATCCTCCCAACCGTGTGGAAATCAGACTTGCCGCTTATTGTGAAAATGCAATCCACCTATCACTTGGGCGCGAACATTGTGTTTCCGTTTATCATCATCACCGCGCTCTTGAATGTGCCGCTTGTGCTTATCAAACATATGATGCCCGAATATGGCTGGTACTTCAATTTAACGTTCTTGTTCACGATTGCATCGGTCAGCACTTTCGCCTTCTACACCTACGCGCAGCGCGAAATCCACACCGATTGGCGCAAGCGTATTCTTCGCTTCCCGCTCTTTATGGCTGGCAGCATGGGCTTGTCCATCAACAACACTCGCGCTGTGATGGAAGCAATTTTCAACAAGAAAAGTGAATTTGTGCGCACACCGAAATTCAAAGTCGAAAAAACAGGCGACAACTGGAAACAGAACAAATACAAATCCAAGAAAATTGACACGACCGCGTTTATTGAGCTTGCTTTTGCGGCGTATTTCTTTGTTGGTATGTGCATTTCAGCATACTGCCTTGAACTTGCGGCTATTCCGTTCCAAGCACTGTTTTTCTTGGGTTTCGGCACCGTAGGTTTCTTGTCCGTCCGTCACGCTTTGACGCGCTAATTTTTTGACGTGATTTTGTAGGTTCAGCATCACGTTCAAGCCTTGATTGTTCATGAAGGAAGTTCTTTCCATAGTGTTCAGTCAAGGCTTTTTGTTATTTTAGCTGGTATGCAATTGCCATCCGATGCTTCCTGTGAGACTCTGACTTCTTCGTCAGGGTCTCACTTTCGGCAAAGCTCCTCGTGGCAAAGGTTAGTGGCAAAGTGAGAGCCTCACTCGGAAGTGAGACCCTCACACGCAGAAACAAGCATAAAACCTTTGTTCTTGTTTTGATGTCTGACAATCATGCAGGTATTTCCCGTCGGACGGCTGTTAGTGCGAGCGCAGTAGCCGTCCGGCGGGTGCCGCACAAGTGACCTACCCACCGGACGGCTACTGTTCTTGTGATAACAGCCGCCCGATGGGAACAGCAACCATCACCAATTTCCTCGTTTATTCCCGTTCTCCATGCGTGTTTTTCATTCCCTTGTTTGCGTTTTCCTGACCTGTGTGGCGATAACGATAGTATGCGCCGCGCAGCCAATCTTTTCACAAACTTCTGCACAAACGATTGAATCACTCCGAACAGAATCATTGCAAACAGAATCTCCCGTAAGCACCGCCACGATAAGCACTCCAGCTTCTTCCACGAACAATACCTTTTCGCCATCGCTGAAAGCAGGACTATTCGGCGCGGCAAATTACAACATCCATAACGCCCGATTTTCCGAGCTTCGCGGCACAGGACTGAACTTCAACGACCGCGCTCAACAAGGTAGTTTCGACACATCGGGGACACGCCTTAATCCAGTTTTTAGCGGCACACAATCACTTTTGCCCGCACTGGGACTAGCGTTTGAATCTTCTTTCTCGCCATATTTTGGTGCGGCGGCACGATTGTCTTTTGCGCAGCACAACGGACTTTTTCGTGTGAAAGAGCCGACCGATTCTGCTTTCTCGCAACAAACGGGCGGGCTTGTCCCCATCTCCTCTGAGCGCATTTATTCGACCCGCCTCAGTTCGATTGCTTTAGAACCACTTTTGATGTGGACTCCCTTCGGCGCACAGAACGGCGGAGCAGGACTTAAAATCTATGCTGGAGGGCGCGTCGGCTTTATGCTGCTGCGCGAAATTGACAAAGACCATCCTTTCAATAATGGCGGTGATAACAGCATTCAATCTCCCACCCGCACTGTGCCGTATTCTGGTGCGTATGAAGCTGCCGAACCGCTTACACTCTCGGTTTCTGCGGGAATAGGCTACGACATTCCGTTGGATGGCATAAAATTAGACGCAGCAGGACAAGATAAACTCATTCTCGCGCCAGAAGTGTTCGGAATGTGGGGGCTAAACCAAGTCGCGCCTACCGTGAATGGCTCGTGGAATCTGCATCAGCTTCGCGCTGGCATATCGCTGTTTTATCGGCATGAAGAAATTGCGCAACGCTTGGAAGAATCACGCGTGGTGGATACGATAGAAGTCTTCAAAAAGCCGCCGATTCGTATTCCGTTTATGGTCGGCATCACCCGTTTTGTGCGGGATACGCTGATGACGGTGGAAAATAACGTAAAAACACGTCTCATCCGTGATAGAATGTTCCGCACCGACACGCTTTTCGTGCCGCCGCCGCCACGCATGGATGTAAGCGTTACGGCGGTTGGCGTGGAGTCAAACGGCACAGAAAAGCCCATTGTGCAGGTGCGTTTTGAGGAATTTCTTGCCCAACGCTACGTGCCGCTTCTGAACTACATTTTCTTCGAGGAACAAGCATTTGCTCTACCTCCACGCTACAAGCGTTTGAACAATGAGGGCGTTCAGAAGTTCGATATTGATAAACTCTACAAGTCCGGCACACTGGATATTTACTACCATGTGCTGAATATCGTTGGTAAGCGCATGGCGCAATATCCCGACGCAGTGCTGACTATTACGGGCTGCAACGCCGATATTACGAGCGAAACAGGCAATACCGCGCTCTCCGAACAGCGTGCCGCAACCGTGCGCCGTTACTTGCTGGACACATGGAAAATTGCAGAAAATCGTTTAGTGATGAAGGCGCGAGACCTTTCCGAGCAGCCATCCATGCCGAAGACAGAGCAGGATAAGATTGAGGAAAATCGCCGCGTGGAGCTGGCTTCCACCGTCAGGGAAATTCTTGACCCCGTTCTACTCTCCGACACCGTGCGCACGGCAAATCCGCCCATTGTCCGCTTCAAACCTCGTGCGAGAACGGATAAAGCGGTGCTAGATTGGACGCTGCTCATCAATTATCACGATGAGGAAGTACGCAGATTTTCCAGTGAATCATCGCTCGAACTCTCTGGAGATTCGCTGAAAGCCGTGCAAAATCAAGCTCCGCAGCCATTACCGCGTTCTGTTGATTGGCAAATTTTGCGGGAAAATGAATCGCTCATGCGCATTCCGGGACCATTGCAATTTATCCTGACAGCAAGCGATGTTTCGGGTAATAGTGGTGTTGGGTATGGCACAATTCCCGTTGAGCAATTAACCTTGCGCAAAAAACGCCGCGAATACAGGAACGACCGCGAGTTTGAGCAATTTAGCTTGATTTTGTTCCAATTCAACCGCGCAGAAATTGGCGAGCGCAATCAAAACATTATTGACTTCATGAAAGAGCGCATCAAACCTAGCTCGAAGCTCTCCATCGCGGGCTACACCGACCGCACGGGCGATGCCACATATAACCGCAATCTTTCCAAACAACGTGCCACAGAACTAGCACGGTTACTGGGTTCATCCACGAATGCAGCACAAGGTTTCGGTGAAGACCAGCTTTTATATCCCAACGACTTCCCCGAAGGACGTTTTTACTGCCGCACAGTGAATGTGAGCATTGAAACGCCTGTGAAATATGAGAAATAACCACCCCCTTTATTTTTCACTTTTCCGAAAAATCCATGCACCTCTCCCTGAATTTTGCTCGCCGCTTTCGCACTTCCACGCTAGCGGTATTGACGTTTATAGCCGTGTGTTGGTGCGGCATTCTGGGCATGATTGATAATGAAGCCGATAGTACAACAACATTTATTCAACGGTATTTTCAACCGATGATGCTGCTTTGGTACGGCGTTCCCGTCCTGATTTCGGGACTGTGGACAGTACAAGTGCTGGAGCGGCGTGGATACTCACAACCAAGAGCCTTGCGCTGGGCTGTGCCGCTTAGCTGTTTGCGTGGGACGGTGTTTTCATTGATAATTTTCGGATGCTTTTATATTTGGGCGATGCTGTGGAAATAGATGTATTTCAAAGAATTATTTCTTGGAATACAGCGATGCTTACAAAAAATTCTCACGAGGCTGTATAATTGCTATTGGTTTTACATCATTTTCCTTGTATCTTTGGCTTCTCTTTTGCGGCAACTTCGTTGTAAAATTTTATTTGGTTATGACTATTGCTTCGGTCTCAATGTCAGTCTGTATGCGGGATATAAAATTGCCATTCAGAAGAGTTGTCTGTTATTTTCCTACTTCTCCGCCTTTCCTTCACGTATGATGTATCGCTCACAACATCGTCATCGGCTCACATTCTTGAGCATTTTCTTCGCGTTGCTTTTTCTTCAATCGTCGTGGCTGCCAGTGCGAATACTCGCCCAGCAGCAGCAAGACGTACAAAAAGCACTCAGCGCATTCCAAGCCGTTTATATTTACAACATCACTCGTTATGTCTATTTTCCGCCGTCAAAAACGTCGGGAGAGTACATCATTGCGGTCATGGGTGGTGCTTCAGAAATTTCTGCAAACCTTGAAAAAACAGCACTCGTAAAGAAAAGTCCGACAACAGGACAATCTATCAAAATCGTTCTTGCCGATGCTGTTACGCCCGCACTTGGTGATTATCATGTACTGTTTGTTCCCGACCGTTTAGTTTCTCGTTTGCCTCAAATTACGAAAGTATTGAAGGGCAAACCAACCCTGATAATTACTGAAGGTAGTGAGAATTTGGGTAATTTTCCTGTGATTAGCATGCTCAGTAAAGGCGACAAAAAATTTATGGTGAATAACAAAGGTATTGAAGAATTAAGCCTGAAAGTTTCGGCGGATTTCCTTCGCTATGCAACTATCTTTCCAGCACAATAGCCAGCACAATAGATTTCATGCTGCTTGTGTCGGATGTCTTCCTCTCACATGCTGACGTAGAATTTGACTACCTCAACTACATTCTCGGTTTTCCATACCTTATTTCTCTTGGTGTATGTGTCTGGACACTTCTTGGATTGCGCTGGTAAAAAGACCTACGGGGAGACTTACCCTACGCGCCCTTGCAAATAGGCTGATGAGCCTATTTTTCCTCGCTGCTTGGGGTGGTATTATTCCCGTAGCAGGAGGTACGCGCTGCTTTGCACAAGCGGCACCTGCTCCACTCAACGATTCGCTGGAAATACGCTCTGGTCCTACGCTGAAAGCAAGCCCGCTAAATGACAGTATTGACACCGAGCAAAAAGCAAGTAATACTGATACTACTCATCCCGTTGTGAGAAAACGTACACGGGAAGAAATTTTACGGATTCCGTTGGAGGAATTGCTCGAATTGCCGATGGAAACGGTGTTGGAATATGCAAAGGTGATTGATTCCATCAAAGCAGCCCAGCAAGCAAGCCGAATGACAACGCCTTCGCGGACAAGTAGTAAGAAACGGGGTTCTTCTGGCGTGTCTTCCTCTGGTTCGTCGCTTCCAACGCCGTCACATGCTGCTTCCAAGCAAACACATGATACGCAGACCCTCGATAAACTCAATCTCGCCTTGCAACATTTGCAAGAGCAACGCCAGCAACAAGGCACAAAAACAGGACGCTCCAGCACGCCCACCCGTGAGGAACTTCTTCGCATGAAGCTCAAAGACCTCATGGATATGCGCTTGGGGGAAATTCTAAAACTTGTCAATCCTGTTCTTGCCTCAACCGCAACGAGCAGTGGCTCGCGCCGCAAATAATCAAAGACCTTTATTCGACTTTATCAGATTTGATTTCGAGATTTTTCGCATTTTTTGCATACCGCTATTTGCATACCGCTATGAATGTTCGCTCATTTTTCCTCTCGTCCGTTTGTACGCTCCTTGTTGGCGCGTCCGTACTGGCTGTGCAGCCTCATGTTCTTCGGGGACAAGCTCCGGCGCAGGACTCAACGAAAAACAGCACCATGCCGCAACAGGACAAACCCAAACTAACGCGAGCGCAGATTCTCAAAATGAAGGTGGAAGACCTTTTGGATTTGCCGCTTGATGAGGTCATGGAACTCGTGAAAATTGCTGGTGTTTCCTCGTTGGATGAACTTATCAATCTCATCGTTACGACTGCCTCCAAAAGCGAGGAAAAACTCTACGATGCGGGCGCGGTGATTAGCGTGATTACGGCAAAAGAAATTGCCAACTATGGTGCGATTTCGCTCATGGAAATCATTGACCGCGCAACCAGTATGTATGGGCTTGGAAGCTATTTGTACCCGAACAACATGATTTCCATTCGCGGTAATAACACGGCAAGTTTTAATACCAATGTTCTCATTTTGCTCAATGGTCGCCCGATGCGCGAAAGCTATTCCAATGGCTACAATGCGTCTATTTACATGGCGTTCCCCATTGAACGCATTGACCGCATTGAGATTATTCGCGGTCCTGGCTCGGTTCTGTACGGCACGTGCGCACTTACGGGTGTTATCAATATCATCACCAAATCAGCTTCTACTCAAGGGAAATTGCAAGCAACAGCACGCTACGGCTCATTTGGAACGCTCCAAGCGGGTGCAAGTACAGGCTTCCAGCTTGGCGACCTAGAAGTGACGCTGGGTGGGCAGTACGTCAATTCTACTGGCTGGAATTACACCACACGCGGCGAGCGAGATTATATCCGCAATGTAGCCAATACCCGCGATTCCATTATTCTCCCCGCAAAAACCATACAAGCCTACCAGACTAGTATTGGTGCGGATATTGGCGTGAAGTTTCAAGGATTTAAGTTGAGTGCAAATTACACTTCCAGCCGCCAAGCCGCTTTGTCGCGCAACGCAATGTGGGGCGGCACACCAAATGCACTTGCGACAGGACCAATTGACTTTAATTTCACCATGAACCGCCTCTTTATTGATGCGGGCTACGAAGCGCAGCTTATTCCTGATGTGTGGACTTCTACCATCAACGTCACCTACAATGGAAATACCGTGCGCTTAGGCAGACCCGAAATCCCCAACGACCGCGACGATATTAGCTCGAATGATGTATTGGTGGAATGGACAAATTTCCTGAAGCCGATTGAAAATATGAACATCGTTATCGGTGGTTTGACAAATACGCAGACAGGACAACACCTCGCCTATAATCTGGTTCCACCACCACCGCCAGGTCCATTCGGTGTGCCATATTCAAATGCAAATTCGCCCACAGCCCCCTTGAACTCGACACCGTTTAGCATTTTACCCGCGTATAACTACACATGGTGGAGTGCGTATTTCCAAGTGGATTACAAAATCGCAAAAATACTAAAATTGATTGCTGGTGGACAATTGAATCAGGTAACGGGACAGGCACTTGATTTTGTGCCACGTTTGGGTGCGGTGTGGACTATTTCCGAATCTTTTGGTGCGAAAGTATTATTTGCCGAAGCATTCCGCACAGGGTCTGCCTTTGAGCGTGGTTTCTTGAGCAGCAATATCGTTTTGGGCAATCCCGATCTCGACCCAGAAAAGATTTCCACTATTGAAGCGCAACTTTTCTATGCTTCATCGAATTATGAAGTTTCTTTGACCGCATTCCAAAGTACCCAGCGCAATGTTATCAAGCGTTCATTACCGAGAGAAAACCTTGCGGTGGTGAACGGGGTGCGTTATCCAGGTGTGCCGTTTTACATCAATCGTGGTCGCTTACAAACGCAAGGTTTGGAATTGGAAGGCAAAGCAAATTTCTCCAAAGAATTTTCGCTCTTGGGTTCGGCAACGTACAATCGCACCGCCGAAACGCCTGATTCCGTTGATGTTTTGAGCATTGTTAATAATCTCGGGATGCCGAATTTAATGCTCAAATTAGGCGTGAATTATACGTCGCCACTCGGTTTTAGCGTTAGCCTTTGGAACTCGTATTTCGGTGAAGGGGGCAATATTGCCATACCGACGATAGACCCAGCACGACCTGGCACACGCCAACTGAATCCAGAAGTACGACCATATAACTACCTTTCGGCAAATATCCAGTATAACATTTCGGGGTTGTTTGAATCTACCACGCTGCCAGATATGGTGCTGGCTGTGTATGTGAATAATCTTTTGGATGAACAAATTTGGTATCCCGAATATGTGCGTCGTGGAATGAACAGCATTCCAGGTCGTCCGGGGCGCGGTATTTATGGTAGCTTTTCGATTAAGTTTTAATTCCTGATTGTTCTTGGTTCTTGAATTCAAGGTTTACCAATTTTCGGTATAGTTTTTGACGATAAGAAAAAGCCTCTTCGATATACAACTCATCTCAGGCTTTTGAGTTTCATACTTCATCCTTTTCTTGTGGTGCGCATCATGGTAGAAACACAACCAACGCAACGTACAACTATTGCTATCATTGGCGGTGGTGTTTCGGGCTTGTATGCGGCGTGGAAGATGCTGTATGAGAAAAATCTGACCGATGTGGATATTCACATTTACGAGGCGACGCAGAAATGTACGGGGCGAATTTCTACCGCATGGATTCATAATGGTTTCCCGATTGAGCTTGGTGCAGCACGGTTTAGCAAATATGTCCATCCTGTATTGAACAGGCTTGTTGAGCATTTTCAGCTCAAAACGATGCCTTACGAATATGCCAATCGTTTTTGGCACTTACGCGGGAAAAAGCTGGGTTTGGAAGATATTGCTGCTGGCAAAGCTGCCTACGAATTGCGGGAAAATGAAGTTGGGAAATACACCGATAACCTCTACGAATACACCGAAAAGAATAGCGCACGCACGGAAGCAGAAATCAATGCAATGAGTTTCCATGAGTATCTCGCTGAACACATCAGCGAGGAAGCATGCACCTTCTTTCGCGATGCCGAAGGCTACGACTTACTCTTGGGCGAATGGCTCTCTGGCATGGACGGTGTGCGAGCGGTGAAGCAGCACCCCGATATGTTGCCCAAAGGTGAGGTTTCGTGGTTTCACATCGTCGGTGGCTTTCAAACGCTGATGAAAACACTTGAAGAACAAATAACGGCGCGTGGTGCAAAGATTTTTACCAATCATCGCTGTATCGAACTTGTTCAAAATGAAAACTCTGTAACGGTGTATGTGGAGACCAATCAGAACAACGATTCGATTGTCAAATATATCGAAGCAGACCGCGTGTTTCTCTGCGTCAAGCGATTGGATATTAAGGATATTGCTTTGCCGCTTAGTCAGGAAAAACTCGACGCAATGGAGGCAGTAGAGCCAGTACCGATGGTGAAAATGTTTGCAACGTACACCAATTCCTGGTGGTCGGCATTTTCTCGGCGCGATGGCAACTTCTGCATTACCGATATGCCTATTCGGAAGATTTATTACGGTCCGGGGCATCATCTCATGTTTTACAGCGATTGCCAATCGGCATTGTATTGGAAAGACCTCATTGCCGAGAGCGGGCGCAAGCCAGAGGCTCTCTTGGGCGAGGTTCAACGCCAGCTTTCGGTGATTTATCGTATGGATCCTACGAAATTGCCGCGTCCGAATGCTTTTTACTCGAAATTTTGGAGTACGGGCATTCACGTCTGGCGACGCAATTCCGAACCAATAAAAGTGCGTAATCTTCTCATGGGAACAGCTGCCGAGCGCATTCACATTGCGGGCGAATCATTTGCGGTAAACGCTGGCTGGGTAGAAGGTGCGCTCGAAACGATTAACTTGCTCATTGATGGCGTTTTGTACCCGTGATAATAAGGAAAACTCAAAAATTACGTGGGCAAATTTGTAAAATATCAAATTTGTAAAATATTTTTAGTGGCACAGACATTCTTGTCTGTGAGTGTTAGTGATAAGTTTCCAGAAACCAACACAGACAAGAATGTCTGTGCCACTCTTAAGCCACTACTGACTTTGACCAATTATCTTGAGCATTCCTAAAACTCCCCAATGCCCTTGTTTCATGCTATTTAAGGCTCAAAAATGGACAACATAAAACTTGGAATTAAAGGAAAGTTCGTGAGCTTGGCAGTGGCTTTATTGCTCATTGTTGCGGCATTTATTTTCTTCTTTTTCCCGCAACGCCAAGAACGCCAAATGTCCGAATACTTGAATCAGAAAGTATTCGTGATTTCCGACATGGTTTCCTTCAGTACCATGCCGGGTTTGCTTTTTGATGATTTGAAGTCCATTGAAAATTATCTAAACATCTTGAAATCGCTGGAAGAAGTGCAGTTTGCCATCATTTATCGGACAAACGAAACCACGCCTTTTGCAGCGTACCAAAGCCCGAACGCAAAAGCCTTTGAGAGCAATATCCAAGACATGTTGAAAAAACAAGGTCGTCAATCTATTGACCTTGATGCTGTTACCATCGCGCTCGTGCCGATGATTACTGAAGCGGGAGAGAATATCGGTCGTATCGTCGTTGGGGTAACACGGGAAAATTTGAAAAACGACGTGCGCCAAAGCCGCATGGTTGCCTTTGCGGTGGGCGCGTTAGTTCTTATGCTGGGCGGTCTTATTTTCGTTTGGCAGACAGGGCGCATCGTTCAGCCGCTTATCAAGCTCTCGAAAGCATCTATGACGGTTGCTGAGGGGAATTTTGATGTGGAAGTAAAAGCTGAAACAGGCGATGAAATCGGGGTTCTTTCTGGCGCGTTTAATTTCATGGTCGCAAATATCCGCTCGGCGATTGACCAAATCCGCTCAAAAAATGATGAATTAACCGATAAAAATCATATTATTGAAGAGTACAATGAGCAAGTGCGTGCCAGCATTGAGTACGGTAAGCGTATTCAAAGCGCGATTTTGCCAGAAGCGGAGGAAATGAAAGAATCGCTGCCGCACCATTTTGTTCTCTTCAAACCGCGCGACGTGGTTTCGGGCGATTTTTATTGGTTCAGCGATTTGGGCGATAAACAAATTATTGCTGTTGTGGATTGCACCGGACACGGCGTTCCGGGTGCGTTTATGTCCATGATAGGTAATACATTATTGAATGAAATTGTCAATCAAAAGCGTATCACTGGTCCTGGTCTGATTTTGCAAAATTTGAATATTGCGGTGCGCATGGCGTTGAAGCAGGAAGGCGAAAATATGCTCTCGCACGACGGTATGGACGTGTGTTTATGCGTGATTGAGCCGACGCGCGTTCTGTTTGCGGGAGCTGGATTGCCACTCTATGTTGTGAAAAATGGCGAACTAGAGACCATAAGCGGCTCCACAGCGCACATTGGCGGCAAACAACGCTCAAATATGCCAACATTTGAACAGCACGTCATAGAGCGCACTCCGGGGATGTCGTTGTATTTATCGTCGGACGGATTTGGCGACCAAAGCAATCCACAACGCATAAAGTTTAGCAAAAAAAGGTTACGAGAATTGATAGAAACTGTCCACACCAAATCCATGCAAGAACAACGCAGCATCTTTGATGCTCGCTTGCTGGAGCATCAAGGTACAGAAGAGCAACGCGATGATATTACCGTTGTTGGAATTCGTTTAGATGCGTAAATTACAAATTATGAAACTCTTTACCGTGTGAGAAGGAACGACACGATGGATTTCCCAAATCTTTATCAGCAATATCGCCAAATGACCGACAATCGGATTCTGATGTCGTTCAAGGGAGTGTTTGCCCAGCCCGCCATTGTTGAGATGGCAACTGCTCTGCGTGGTAAAGTTGCTGCGCGGACAAATCAAACAATGGTCATGAAGAGGATTTTTGCGATTTTTGTTGAGATGTCGCAAAACATCCTATTTTATTCGGCAGAAAAAGAAGTCGATGAAGAAGGCAAAGAAAGCGGTGTCGGCATCTTGATTGTCAGCGAAATGGACGACCGTTACTGCGTTAGTTCGGGAAACTTGATGTTTAATGGTAATGTCGCACGTATTCGTGAACGCTGCGAGACGGTTTGCTCCATGAACAAAGACGAACTAAAGGTGTATTACAACGAACAACGCCGCCTACCACGCCACGCCGAAAGCAAAGGCGCGGGGTTGGGGCTGATTGACATGGCGCGAAAATCTGAATTCCCGATAGAATTTGAATTTTTGCCCTTTAACGAGGAAACCTCATTTTATATGCTTTCTGTTTATATCTCGAAAGGACAAGAAAATGCTTCTTAATATGATACTAGAACGTACCAAAACAACGCCCGGAATTACCGCGCACGTGGAGGACGGTATTATTGAAATCGAAGGCGAGTTCTTCAATGAAGATGCTGTTGCTTTCTTTAGTCAAGTTGTGGAATGGTTTATGGCGTTCACAACGGAGGAGAAACGCTTTCTTTCGGTGCATTTTCGCCTCACCTATTTCAATACAAGCGCGTCGAAATGTATTTTGGATTTATTCGACCGTATGCAAAGTTATCACTACACTTCCGCCGGCGCGATTGAAGTCTATTGGCATTACCATGAAGACGATGAAGATATTTTAGACCAAGGGAAGGAATTTGCTGATGGGCTGGATATGAAAATCATGTATCTGCCATACGCTTAACACCAGACCTTTTCTCCGGAGACCGCTCGCAAGGCGGTCTTCGAGCATTTTATCCCTTGCCATTCTTTTTCTTTGTGTTTCGCTTGCTGCTTCTTCTTTGAATTCCAGTTCCGATATGTCGCAACAGTTCCCAACATCCTCATCCGCCAACACGCTCCAGAGCAGTCTTTCCAATGAGACGGTATCTACCGAGAGCAAACGGGCGTATATCAACGAAATGTTCAAAAACGAACTGGACATTGCGGCGCACTATCGCGATACCTTGTCGCGTGTGGATGGCATGAATCAGGAAGCATTGCTGGAAGAATATCGCACGCTCGGGCAACGCTATGAGCATCTGCTCCGCCAAGCAACCAAGCTCACGCGCATCGGCGATATGGCACAGCGTAAACTCATGAACGCCCAGCAAGAACTCGCCGACCAGGCGAAAATTATTGAGCAAACTAATGGTGAACTGCAATATAAAAACGAGCAGTTGAAGGAATCTATTGAGGAAATCAATCAGTTAAATGTGGTCTTGGAAAAAGAGCAGGTAAAGGCGGATAATCTTCTTCTGAACATCCTTCCTGCGCAGATTGCAGCACGTTTGAAAGAAGGCGAAGAAACCATTGCCGACCAATACGAAAACGTTACGGTGATTTTTACGGATATTGTTGGTTTTACGAATCTCGCATCGCTGGTGTCCGCAACGACGATTGTGAAGCTCTTGAACGTCCTTTTTTCTAAGTTCGACGCGCTCTTAGACCATTACCAAGTAGAGAAAATCAAGACCATTGGCGATAGCTACATGCTTGCGGCGGGCATCCCGAACCCCAATAAAGACCACGCTTTGCAGGCTGCTTCGTTCACGTTTGCGATGCAAAATGAGTTGCGGCAATTCGTCGCAAAAACAGGCTACCCAATTTCTATGCGTGTTGGGATGCACTGCGGACCAGTCGTGGCGGGCGTTATCGGCACGAAAAAGTTTGTGTATGATTTGTGGGGCGATACCGTCAATATCGCAAGCCGCATGGAATCTCACGGTGAAGCGGGGCGTATTCACTGCTCGGAGTCGGTCTATGAGGAACTGCGCCACATTTACAAATTCGAGGAGCGCGGTACGATTGACGTAAAAGGCAAAGGAAAAATGCGCACGTTTTTTCTTGTGGATGATAATTCGTTGGAGTGAAAATTTGTGTTCTAGTTTCGGGCGATATAGGGTATTAATCTTGTACGTGCAGGCTCAAGTTGATAGTTTGTAAATTGGGTTTGAGTTTGTAAATTGCTGCAAGTATTGTAAAATATGAATGTCAATCTGACAAAATGTATGAAGCCTTTAGTAAAATATAGAGGAGGAAAATCAAAAGAAATTCCTCATTTGATTAAACATATTCCCCAATACACTGGACGATATATTGAGCCGTTTTTCGGTGGTGGGGCTCTCTATTTCCATTTAGAGCCTAAGAAAGCCATCATAAACGATATTAACTCAAAACTAATCTCATTTTACTTGGGGATTAGAGATGATTTTGAAAGTCTTAAAACCGAATTGACCGAAATCGAGAAAATTTATACGATAAACCGTGATAGATTCGAGCAACTAAAAAGTAAAACCCCGGATAAACGAGTTGAAGATGAAAACGAGTTTCTTTATTATCAAATGAGAGATATGTTTAACGACATAAATGAAAAGAGGTATTCAGATGCTTTACTCTATTTCTTCATCAATAAAACTGCATATTCGGGAATGATACGCTACAATGCCAAAGGAGAGTTTAATGTTCCTTACGGACGATATACCAATTTGAATACTTCACTAGTGACAAAATATCACGGGGTGCTCCTCGCTAATGCTGAAATTTATAATTTTGATTATTCCGAAATCTTCAAAATGGCAAATGAAGATGATTTCATGTTTTTAGATCCTCCGTACGACTGTGTTTTTTCAGACTATGGTAATATTGAGTATAAAGATGGTTTTAGTGAAAAAAATCATATTGAATTAGCTAAACAATATAAGCAGCTCAAATGTAAAGCACTTATGGTAATTGGTAGAACTCCATTGATTGAAAAATTGTATGGAGAAATGATAGTTGATGAATATGGTAAATCGTATGCTGTGAATATTAGAAATAGATTTAAGTCAGAAGCAAGTCATCTTTTGATTTCAAATTATGGGAATGTGGCTCAAAAGTATTTTCCGCAATTACAATTTGAAGAAGATTTAACACTCTAATGATGTATGGCGCGAATAGACAGTAAAGTAATTTTCATTACTACCTCTCCGAGAACACCAATCAAGATGATTCCTGAAATTGGGTTACTGCATTCCAATTTTGCAGGACAGCAATGGGATAAGTACCTATTGAAAAGAAATTCGGTATTCTGAGCCAATAGCATTAAGGACACGGTAAACTTCGGTACGGAGTGCGGTGAAAGACTCAAAGGCTGCCAGACGAATCCAGTAATGCTTCATTTGCT
>JAAFIV010000026.1 GCA_013298775.1 Ignavibacteria bacterium
TCTCGACCTTATTCTTTGCAGGGAGTGTCAATACGTATTTTCGAGAGAATAACATTTCTCCCGAACAGCAAAAACAAATGTTTGAGTTCGCAAATGCCTATAAACCGTGATTTCCGTAGTTTTCAGCTTAAATATGGAAACGGAACTGCAACTGCATTTTCAGTTGAAGTTGATAATTACCAATTTCTAATTACTGCGAAGCACGCTGTTCCAAATATTGGGCATTCAGGTCAAATAGAAATTTTTCATGATAATAAATGGAAGGCTATCGCTGTAACGGCTATCTATTGTGATAATGACGCGATAGATATTATCGCCTTATTTTCTCAAGCATCACTTACCCCAACTTTTTCCACCAATTTTGGGGTTACAGACTTATACGTTAGTCAAGATGTTTATTTTTGTGGCTTTCCCTATGGATGGAGCAATTATGCCGGGCAAATAAATAACGGCTACCCATTACCATTTGTTAAAAAAGCAATTTGCTCTGCATTTGGCTTTACCAAAGCACATACAGGAATGATAGCTGAACAGATTTATTTGGATGGGCATAACAATCTAGGTTTTTCTGGCGGTCCAATAAGTTTTCTTAGCAAAGATACTGGTAAACAAACAATAGCAGGTGTAATTTCAGGCTATCACTGGCAGGCTGAACCAATCCAATCTAAGAAAAATCCTGAAGAAGCGGAGCAGCTATACTACCAAGCAAATACAGGAATTATTGTTGCGTATAATATATCCCCAATAATTGCTGCTATTCAAAAATTTATTCTTACTTGGAAGCAAGGAACGTAACACTAATGCGCTATTCCATGCTCATAAACTACTCTAAGGACGATGAAGCCTTCGTCGTAACATTACCCGAATTTGGCGATCGCAAAACGCATGGTGATACCTACGAAGAAGCCGTGAAAAGCGCAGAAGCAGTTCTTGAATTATTGGTGGAAGCGTATTCTGCTGAAGGCAAGGAGCTTCCTCAGCCGTACTATGCTTTTGCCTAAAAAATTTTGAACATCAATTTTGAGAATTATGAATTTCGTCATAACCAATTACATCAACGCCGCCTTTGCCAATGCACTCTATGACAAACTTGATGACGGGAGCTTTGCAGGGCGCATTCCCGCTTGCAAGGGTGTTATCGCATTCGGCGCGTCATTACGCGAGTGTGAGCAAGAGTTACATTCTACGTTGGAAGACTGGCTGCTACTTGGCTTCAAACTTGGTCATTCGCTGCCTGCACTATGAAATCCCCCAACAACCGCACCCTCACACTCTCCGAGGCGGAACGCCAGCATTTACGCGCTTCCCTCAGTTCGCTCTCCGCGCTGGCGACGGTAAATGAGGTGTTGGGAAAAGTTATTCATCAAGACTGCCAGACCGCGCTCCCACACTTGCCGTCAGGCTTTGTGGATGTACTTTTTCTCGACCCGCCGTATAATCTCACAAAGTCGTTCAATGGCACAACCTTTCGCGCAAGGAATGATGCGGAGTACACGGCGTGGATGGAATCATGGTTCGGGCAAATGATGCGGCTTTTGAAACCAACGGCAAGCGTGTATATTTGCGGTGATTGGCAGTCGTCGGCAAGTATTGTTGCGGTGGCGGGGCGGTATGTACATATTCGCAATCGCATTACGTGGGAACGCGAGAAAGGACGCGGCGCGAAAGCGAATTGGAAAAACTCTTCGGAAGATATTTGGTTCTGCACGAAGTCCGATGAGTACACTTTCAATCCAGATGCGGTGCGGCTTCGGAGGCGCGTCATTGCTCCGTACCGCGAGAATGGTGCGCCCAAAGATTGGCAGGAAACTGACGATGGTAAATTCCGCGACACCGCACCCTCAAACCTCTGGACAGACATCAGTGTCCCCTTCTGGTCAATGCCCGAAAATACCGAGCATCCAACGCAAAAGCCTGAAAAACTCCTTGCAAAACTGCTTCTCGCAAGCAGCAATGCGGGTGACGTGGTACTTGACCCATTCGCAGGCTCTGGCACAACGGCAGTGGTCGCAAAAAAGCTAGGGAGGCAATTTGTAGCAATTGAACAAGAGGAAGAATACTGCTTGTTCGCCTTGCAACGCCTCGTCAATGCTGGATGCGATGCAAGCATACAAGGCTTTTCAGATAGCGTTTTTTGGGAGCGAAATGCCCATGCAACAACGTCTAAACGAGGACAAAAGGCGCAATGATTGTTCAACAGGCTTGGTTACTGCGTGACGGAGCTACACTATTTCCCAGCATTCATCGTTCTTTACTGAGAAAATTCTTTTGTATTGTGCCGACCAAACGCTGATAAAATCTTGCGTTGTGGCTGTACAATTTTCTCTTCATGTTCTCTTTAAGAATGACACCACCTCTGACCACAATTTCCATTGCTGTTGTCTATCACAGTGCGTTTGGGCATACGAAAAAGCTCGCTGAAGCAGTTGTTCGTGGGGCTGAACAGCCGACAAATACACAGGTTCATCTTATTCGCGCCGAAGAAGCCAGCGAACACTGGGACACGCTGAACGCCGCCGACGCTCTCATTTTCGGCTCGCCAACCTACATGGGCGCAGTTTCGGCGGGCTTCAAAGATTTTATGGACAAAAGCGGCAATCTTTGGCTGAAGCAGCTGTGGCGCGATAAACTTGCCGCAGGATTTACCACTTCAGGCAGCTACAACGGCGATAAACTCGCGGTTTTACAGCAACTCGCCGGATTCGCCGCGCAGCACGGCATGATTTGGATTAGCCTTGGCTTGAAGCCAGGCGATGCCGAAGAAGATGGCGCGAATTCTCACGTTCTGAACCGTCTCGGTAGCTATCTTGGCGCAATGGCTCGCTCGGTGAACGACAGTCCCGAAGTCACGCCCCCGCAAGGCGACCTCGACACCGCAGAATTTCTCGGCAAGCGCGTTGCGGAAATGGCGCACCGATTTCGAGGAAAGGTTGCAGTCTGAAACATACAGTCTGAAACATGAAGTATGAAAAATAAAATATGAAACACCGCATCTACACTGGTTTTGTTGCCAATCCTCGTTCTGCTAGCGCACGGGGCGGAATACACGATGGCGCAAATACCACTCGCGCACAAATGGAGTATTTCCCCGATGGCGCAATCGTTGTAACAGAAACAGGGCGCATTGATTTTGCGGGAACAAGGAATGACGCGCTTTCCAGCTATCCTGCGGCGGAGGTGCGCGAGTACCCAAATGCACTCATTATTCCGGGCTTGGTGGATACGCACGTGCATTTGCCGCAGTATGAGGCGGCGGCGATTGGAACAGGCGAATTGCTGGATTGGCTGAATACCTACATTTTCCCGCTCGAAGCCCGTTTTGCCGACGATTCCTACGCCCGCGAGCAATCCCGCCGCTTCTTTGCCGACGCGCTTTCGCTCGGTACAACAACAATGTCCGTTTACTGCTCTTCCCAGCGCAATGCCACAGAACGCGCTTTTGAAGCGGCATTCGAGGCAGGTATTCGCGTGTGCATGGGAAAAACGATGATGGATTTTGGCGCACCAGAAAACATTCTTTTTTCTGCACACCAAAACATTGAGGATAGCTTGGCGATTGCAAAAGCCTGGCACGGCAGCGACGACGGACGGCTTCAATACACGCTTACGCCACGTTTTGCGGGGAGCTGCTCCCGCGAACTTCTCCGTCTCACAGGCGATGCTGCGCGGGCAAATTCTTTGCGCATTCAAACGCATCTTTCCGAAAATCCCTCTGAACTCCGCTACATTGCTGAACTTTTTCCCGAATTCTCGTCCTACACCGATGTCTATGCAGCGCATGGAATCTTGACGGGGCAAACCGTGATGGCGCACTCCATTTACCTCAGCGCACAGGAACGAAGCCTTTTGCGCGAGCATGATTGTGCGTTGTCGCATTGTCCGTGTTCCAATCGTTTTTTGCAAAGCGGTGTGATGGCATTGCGAAAAAGTATGCGCGAAGGCTTCAAAATCGGCTTGGGAAGCGATGTTGCGGGTGGTTTCTCCTTGTCCATGCTGAATGAAGCAAAAGAAGCGGCGGAAAGCTCCAAAACGTGGAATATCCTCAATCGCGGCGAAGAAACGCCGCCTGTGAACGCGGAAGAGGCTCTCTGGCTTGCTACGCTGGGAGGCGCAGAAGCACTAGGTTTAGAGCAAAATATTGGTAATTTTGTACGTGGCAAAGAAGCAGATTTTGTCGTTCTTTCGCTGAAAGATATTCTTCCGAATCATTCTTCCTTCAGCGCACCAGAACAGGTGATTTCACGCGCCGTCTATGGCGCAGGACGCGGTGCGGTACTAACAACCTTTGTTCGTGGAAAGCAAGTATTTACGCGCTCTTGAGGCAAATTGCCTAAATTGTTCCCTTTATTCTTGAATTCAAGATTCTTTTTATTCTCGAAACACCAGATAATTCCTTCAATAGTGGCACAGACATTCTTGTCTGTGAGTATTAGTGCAGGGTTCAGGCAGAGAACACAGACAGGAAGTCTCAAGCTATTGAAGTCTGATTTTACGCACTCTTCAGAGATGTAGCTGTGTGCTAAATTTTTTGTTTGTCTTTCAAGAAAAATACTTATGCTATTTATTAAATACTCAAAAGCTGCACGAATACTTGCTCTCACGCTTGAAATTTTCTCTCTCCTTTGCGTAATGTTTTCTGCTCTGTCTGCTTTTGCGCAATCACCTGACACGCTCCGCATCCCCTTCAATCGTAGTGAAATCACACAATCAAACATCATCCTTCGCCAAGACGCGCTTTATCGCTGGACAGTACGCGGGCGGGCGCAGGTAGGCGTTTCGGGGCAATCACCCATCATTGTTGATGCCCGCTTTGCTACGAGCAATCTCGGACTTCCGCAGCTTCCCGAGCAACCAACACGCCTTCCGCTTGATGAGAATACGCCTGTACAGCCGCTCTGTACCTCGCTTCAAGAGACATCGCCCGCAAGTTCGCCGTGCAATATTTACTTTGGGACGAATGCTCGGCGAGGCGCATCAAATCTCGCACTCGACCCCGCATTCCGTCTCGCCGATGCCGCACAAATGAAACAATACGCTTTTCGTCCCGACGACGATACATTTCGCGCAAGCTCTATCTATCAAGCAATCGTGCGGGGTGCAAACGATTTCGTGAAAGCACTGTTTGTGGAAGGGTTTGGTTTTGGCAATAATCGAAGCTATGCGGATAATCCCGCAGACACCGCACTAGTGCTGACGATTGAGCGTCTCAGTCCTGAACTTTTACTTACTGCCGAACCCAATTTCAACATTACGGGACGGCTTCCTGTGCGGGTTCTGAACGATATTTCACCAGCAAGCACTTTCCGCGACACCACGATTGATTTCGGCTCGGTGCAAGTAAATACGCCGCCTGTACAGGTACGCCGCATTGTCCTGCGCAATCGCGGCGCAGAGCCACTTCGCATTCTCCGCATCGAAGCACCGATGCTGAATCCCGTCTTTACGGTGGCAAGTTCGGCGGGTGCGCTGGAAAATCCAACATTGCTCGGCGCAATGAGCGATTCCATCACGCTTTCCTTTACCTTTTTCGCCCGCGATGCTCGCCAGTACACGCAGGAAATTCGTATTATCACCAACGACCCAGCAAATCCGACCTTCACGGTGCGTTTGCAGGGCAGTGGCGCGAGCGGTACACTGAGTCCAGTTCTACCAATGAATTTTGGTAATGTGTACGTGGGGACAACTGCACCAGTACAAACACGTGAGTTTTCTCGAACCAATTTTGTGGATGCCTTTGCGATTGATTCCGTGCAGCTGCCCGCGCCGTCCTCAGGCTTTACGGTGATAGGTCTCGCGCCGCAATCATATCAAGTCGGCACAAATCCTCGCTTTTCACCAAGCGGCACGTTTTCCCCCAGAACTATCGGCGACTTCGCAGATTCTGCCGTGCTTCGCGGCAATAATCTCGTTGATTACAAAATTCTCCTCACAGGGCGTGGCGTGAGAGCGGATTTTGCGCTCTTACGGCAAGGAACTCCGCTTGTAGAGCGGGTTCTGGACTTCGGAGCGCACGTTTCTGGCGCGAGTACCACGCAGACATTTACCATTCAAAACACAGGCAATCTTCCCCTGAACATTGCACGGAATCTTGCTCCTAGCCCCAATGGTCGTCCAAGTGATGTCGGCGAATTTGAAATTGTCAGCGCACCAACCACGCTTGGTGAAATGACGGGAACGACGCAAACGTTTGTTCTTCGCTACACCGCGAATCCACAAAATCCCGAAGGGCGCAAGGAAGTATTTTTTGACGTAAACATCAACGATGGCAATAATGGTGCTGCTCTCACGCCACAACGCTTCAGGCTCATTGCGCAGCGTTTGCCCAATGTGATTACACCAAGCCGCACCGACATTCGCTTCGACAGCGTGTACGTCGGCACACAAGTGCGTGATACCGTACTTCTTGCCAATACTTCAGCGCGTTTTGCTGGGACAATTCTCCGCCAAACGCCACCAAATGCGCCCTTTAGCGCAGACACGGTGCGTTCTCCACGTGCGTTGCTGCCAGCAAATTCCGCTCTCGTCAATCTCGGTTTTTCGCCCATGCAAGAAGGTCCGCAAGAAGGCACCTTCACCTTCACAAACCGCGTGGATTCTACGGGAGCGCAGGAAACCTCCCGTGTGGGTGTGCGCGGTGTGGGTGTGCGCCAGCAATTTACCCTCATTCGCCTCACTTCCGACACCAGCGCAAACACGAATACGACCATCAACACCGTATCAACACTGGTGAATGGTAAAACGCGCACCTATACGGCAAATATTGGCTGCGTGCGCGTTGGCGAAAGAAGGGATATAGGCTGTTTTTTTCGGAATGATGGGAATATTTCCTTTCGAGCATCCGACCGATTTGTGCGCCTAGAACCCGCACAAACACGCGATTTCACGGTTGTTAATCCCTTTCAAATATCGCGCTCTCTTTTGCCCACCGAACAAGACGGTTCGCTGCGGATACGCTTCACGCCAACTGTGCGCGGACCGCAGGAAATTCAGTACACGCTGCGAAGCGATATTCGGCAGAATATTGGCGGGCGAATCCGCATTCCTACTGCGCCCGACAGCACCGATGACATTACGATTATTATTCGCGGTGAAGGCATCACACCAAGCATTGAAGCACCGCAAAGCGTAGATTTTGGTGAAATTACGTTTGATGCGGCGGGCGTGGGGTGCAATAGCAGAACCCAAGCCATTCCTTTCACAAACCCTGCTACGCCCGCATGCGGGACGTTTACACGGCTCTCCAATCCACGCATTGCAAGCGCAAGTGCTACGCCGTTTAGCATTCGTTCTGGCTCGACAGACCTCATCGTACGCACAGGCAGTTCGGTGGGGACGATTCAGGTAGAATTTAAGCCCACGCGGCAAGGTGAGTTTCAAGATGAATTGATTGTCAATACCGACGCGCCTCCGCCACGTGATGTCCTGCGCATTCGCCTTACGGGGCGTTCTATTCCCTTGCCAAATGTGGTGATGCGCATTGCAACCAATCATACTGCTCGTCCAGGTAGCCCAACCCTTGTAACGGTGCCAGTGTTGGTAGAAGCCTCTACCATTGGCACTCTTAGCGCGAACACAGGTGCGCTTCGCCTGACGAACCGCGTGGCGTTTCAGTTGCAATACAATCGCACCTTGTTGGAATTTGAACGAGCCAATACTAACGGTACAGCATCGGAAGGCGGGCGCGTGGAGGTTACAAAAAGGGACACCGCTAATCGGGAACAACAAACCCTGTTCGTCAGCATTGAGGCAGCGCGGTCTGATAATTTTCGTCCCTTGGAAACGCTGGTCAATCTTGTTTTTACCCCCTATCTCGGCAATGCACCCGCAACAGAACTTTCACTTGCCAGTGTCCGTTTTGGCGATTCCACGTGTCCCAAAATCAACATTGGCTCAAATGATATCAAATCTGGGCAATTCCAGCTTGATGGCGTGTGTGATTTGGTCTGGAAAGCAACACTCCTGACACAAAAACCGCCCGCAATGGCAGATATTTCGCCGAATCCGATTATCGGCGGGCAAGGTAAAATCAGGTTTTTGGTCAATGAAGCGGCAACGATTACGATTACGATGCGCGACGCGCTTGGCGTGCATTCAGCGCGAACGCTCGTGCAGGAACGTAGTTTTGATGCGGGTTTGTACGAAGAAACATTGCCTTTGGAAAACGTGCCAACAGGAACATATTTCTGTGAAATGCGTGCAGTGTCAGCACATACGCAGGGCGTTTACCGCGAAGTGAAGAAGTTTGTGGTTGTGCGCTGAGGAATGTAGCAGATGTTGCGGATTTGCATGCACAATTCCTGTCATTGGTCATGTCTTCCCGTCCTACGCTTTTCTAAGCGTAGAACGGGTTTCGCGGTAATGCTGTCGCGGGAATACTTTTTCCAGAAAAATGGCACCGTGAAACCCGTTCTATCGTTCAGAAACGGTAGGACGGGAAGACCTGAGTGACTCGCCTTACGCACACCCTCACCCCTCGCTGCGCGAGATACTCTCCCAGAGGGCGAGGGTTGATGGAGACTAGCTTTGAAGCCCTCTCCCTCTGGGAGAGGGTTGGGTGAGGGCGATGTGCGTAAGGTGACCTGAGTAAGTACCGTACTTCTAACTTACTTTTATGAAATGCGAAGTATCCTGCTTTGAATGCACCGCGCCATTAACACTTCCTTAACATCCTTTAACGTCTGCTTAACAGCTTCGTATCTTGCTTTCCCGTATATTTGCAGTATGAACATTACACATACATTTGTTCATCAATATTGCTCACAAAAACTTCATCTTTTCATTTTTCTCCGAACTGCCATGAAAACCTCTACCTCTCCCCGCAAAACAGCTAGAAAGCTGATTGCCTCTCTCTTCTGCGGCGTTGCTGCTGCGTCAATTATTGCTCTTGCTCCAATCATGAGTTTTGGACAAGACGCGCCAACATCGCCGTCCGCGCCCGATGCACCGAAAGCACCGAAAAGCCGCGCCAGTGTGACGATTATGAAAGATGGCGAAGTGGTATTTTCAAAGTCGGTGGACAAAAATACTGTCTGGCGGTCTTTGGATGAGGCAATCAATAATGAAGTTGCCGATAGCGTGAAACAACGCTTGCGCTCTGCCTTGCGCGATGCTGGAAAGCGTGTAAACATCAGTGCTACGGGCAATACCATGACGATTGTCGTGGATGACGAAAATAGCAAAGATGGTAAAAATATGGTGATGAGCTTCTCCAGCGACGGTTTTGACCAGTGGGGACGCGAATTTGCCGATGGTTTCCGCCGAAATTTTGATGTTGGACGCAATCATTTCCGCTTCGATACGGGTGCGCTCCGCGACATGGCAAACCGCTTCCGCGTCATGGTCGCGCCTCATGCACGCCGCTTCAATTTCAATAATTTCAACGTAGATGATGAAGATTTTACCTCCGATAAAGCCGAGCGCATGGCAGAAGAGGCAAACAATATGAGCCGCGAAGCAGACGCGCTCCGCAAAGAAGCAGAAGCAATGCGCCTTGAAGCAGAAGCAATGAAAAAACGCGCAGAAGCAACACGCCTTGAAGCACAGGCACGCAAAAAATCATCCAAAGCAACGAGCGAATCACAAAGTGAATCGAAAAGCAATGATGCGCAGTCTAGCACGAAAAAGAAGAAGCAATAATAGCCAAAATACAAGTATTCACGCCTTCTTCCACCTGCACGAAGAACGTAACACAAACGCTGAATAGGAAAGCACAACAACTCCATTTTTTTAAGGGGACAAATACAGCGAAAATGCCTGTATGCGGCGTAAAATCCGACATACAGGCATTTTTTTTGCGTTAAAATCATTGAAATTCAAGACTAGTCATTGAGTCCTCGCTAGTCCTCAAAAGTCCTCAAAATCCGCGTTCAAAAAAATGACGTATCCAGTTACAGAAAAAGTACAAAAAAGTAAAAAAAACGCCGTAGTTTTCGGAATACAAATGACGTTCCTTTCCTCTCCATTTTCATTTTCAGAAATCTACCATGAGAATTCGCCGCGACAATGCTATCACCGTCGTGATTGACGTTCAAGACCGCTTATTTCCTCATATTGACGGGCATGCCGAGCTTGAACAGCGTCTGGAAAAATATATCGTTGGGATGCAGATTCTCAATATGCCAATGATTGTTACCGAGCAATATCCACAAGGCTTAGGTCGCACCATTCCTAGTCTGCAAGCGGCTTTGGCGGATTATTACTCACCGATGGAAAAGATGACCTTTAGTTGCTGTGGCGAACAAGAATTTACGGATTCATTGGAAAACCTTGGGCGGAAACAAGTCCTGCTCATTGGCGTGGAAGCACACATTTGCGTTCTGCAAACCGCATTAGACCTGCGTGCGGCGGGCTATCGCCCTGTGATTCTTGAAGATTGCGTTTCCTCACGAAATCCAAACGACAAACGCGTGGCGATAGAACGGATGCGGCGTGCAGGCTGCGTTATTACCACGATGGAGTCCGCTATCTTTGAATTATGCGGCGTTGCGGGAACAGAGACTTTTAAAAGAATTTCCAAATTGCTGAAATAACGTACCTGTAAAGCAATCATTATGGCAGAAATTCACCTTGTAACAGGATATTTAGGAAGCGGCAAAACCCAGTTTTTAAGCGCACTTTTGGAGCGAAAGCTCTTCCGCGAAAAAATTGCGGTCATTGTAAACGATTTCGGCGCGGTGATGTTCGATGGCTTACGTTTGCAAGCGGCTTCGGGTGCAGAAGGCTTGGAAATTTTGGATGTTCCGGGCGGCTGTTTATGCTGCTCGGCAATTGAAGATTTCCGTGAAGCATTGCAGAATGTGCTTTCGCGTGGCGTGGAGCGAGTATTTATCGAAGCCACAGGGCTTGCCGATGCAGCACAGGTACAGCGCGACCTCGCATTTATGCGCTTTCCGATAGATTCCACGCTGTGCATCGTTGATGTACGCAATATCCATCGTTTTCAAAAGCTCTTTCATATTGTCAATGCACAAATTGCCGCCGCCGATGTCCTGCTTTTTTCAAAAACTGACCTCGCCACTGAAGAACGTTTCCTGACAGTCCAAAGCGATGTAGAGCGCATCAATCCTCGCGCGAAGAAACTTGTTTTGGAGAAAGGGCGTTTACCCGCCGACGCGCTTTTGCAGCTTTTTGCCCCTCGGCATCGCTTCGTTTCTGATGCGCAGACCGCACACCAAGAACACCTGCTTCAGGAAAACATCACCGCTTTTCGTATTTTTTTAGCAGAGAATGTTGATTTTACCTTGTTTGAGCAAGTATTGAAGCGGCTTCCAAATGATTTATTTCGCCTCAAAGGTGTGCTGCGTTTTGATGATTCCTCCAAGGTGCTTTTGTGCAATTACATCGCTGGAGCGTGGAATTATCAGCCTTTGGAGGAATCCCATGCCACAAGCGAATTGTTTGCGATTGGTCAAAATCTTGATGCGAACGCATTGCACGAGGTATTTGCTTTGCTGGGTGCCCGCATAGAATCAGGAACAGTGAGGAGTTTCGGTCTGGTCGAGCCTCACGAGCATGCGCATCATCATTCTCATAGCGAGTAAGCCAAACATAAGATTGCACAAGCCTTTGCTTGATTATTCAGCAAAAATGGGCTTCAAAAAAGCAGCTTGAAAATTCCTTCTCCCTGCGTATATTGCCAGACTTTCGTGCAATGCAATCTCGGCGATGCACGGCACACTCGAACAGTACACTCTAACAGTGTTTCACAACATTTTGCATAACACTTTTGCATAACACTTTTGCATTCCATTCAGGAGTTTTCCATGACACAAGACATCACTTTTTCGCAGCATCCTGCTTCTCCCACGCTGGCGATTGTTACCTTGAAAGGGCATATTACGGGCGGTCCGCAAGCGGTAGAATTTTCCACACATATCAATAAATTGGTAGCAACGGGTACACGACATTTAATTGCCGATTTATCGGGTATTCAACTTATCAATAGTTCTGGCTTGGGAATGCTCGTCGGCGGACTGACAACCTTGCGTAAGAATGGCGGAGTGATGCGCTTTGCAGCCACACCACCCAATGTGATGAACCTCCTCGAAATGACCCGCCTCAATACCGTTTTTGAAATGTATGATTCGGTGGATGCTGCGGTGGCGAAAGTGCAAAAATAAGAAAGCAATATTGCCGAAGTACCATTGCCGTATTCTAGTATTATTGTCGTATTTCTCGTGTTGATTATTCATTTTATTCCCCAAACATGTCTTCAAATCTTACTTACACGACACTGTCAAATGGTCTTCGCGTCGTCGTTATTCCGCGTATGAATGCTCCTGTTGTTTCGGTTGCGGTGACGTACAATGTGGGTTCGTATTCTGAACAGCCCGTCAATACTGGCTTTGCACACCTTTTTGAACACTTGATGTTTGAAGGTTCCGAAAACGTTGCACACGGAATGTTCGATAAATACTGCTCCGAAGCCGGTGGCGACAACAATGCGTACACGACCTTTGATAAAACTACCTACTACATGTCCTTGCCCGCGCACCAGTTGGAGCTTGGTTTGTGGCTCGAAGCCGACCGCATGGGAGCCTTTGGTATTGATGAAGAAGCATTGCAAGTGCAGAAAAATGTGGTCTTGGAGGAAATCAATCAAAACGTAGAAAACTCGCCCTACGGCACGTATTCACGGGTATTGGCACGAACAGCGTATAGCAATGAAGCGGGATATAGCTGGGAAGTCTATGGCGAACCCAAGCACGTTGCGTCTTCGACGCTTCAGGATGTGCGGAATTTTTTCACGAGCTTCTATCGCCCTGACAATGCGTGTTTAGTCGTGTGTGGTGCCGTCGAAACACAAGAAGCAATGCGGCTTGCGGAAAAGCATTTTGGGAAAATTGCACCACAAGGCGCATTACAAGGGGAAAAGAAATTTGCGCAGAACTATCGTAAAGGAAAAGGCTACGCACGTGTTCCAGACACGGTTGCGGCAGATTCTCTCTTTTGCTCATACCATTTTGAGGGCTATATGCTTGAGCGCGATGTCCATACGGCAGATGTGCTGTGCAGTATCATCTCCGACGGCATGAGTTCTCGGTTGTATAAGAAATTGGTGTACGATGAGCAAATTGCGAGCGAAGTAAATGCCTACGTGGACGACCGCCGCTTTTCAAGTCTTTTCACTATGTACGCCATTGCCAATGGCAAAGAATATAGCTGCGACGCGCTCTACGCGTCATGGCAGGCAGTGATGCGAGATATAGTTGAACAGGGAATTAGCGAGCGGGAACTCACCAAAGCGAAAAATCGTATCAAAACACGCATTGCGCGGACAATGCAGCGCGTATCAGGCATTGCAGATGAGGCAGCACACCAAGCACTCTTTTTCAACACGCCAGAGCGCGTTTTTACTCTCGCCGATGCCTATTCCGATGTGGATGCCGCTCGTGTACACGATTTCGCCAAGCGCATTTTTACGACCGAAAATGAAGTGCGCATAGATTTTGTACCGAAAGAGTAAAGGGCGTACTGATTTCAAGCTCCTTCAAACTCTCTTCTCGGCGAATTCTGCGCCCTCTGTGGCGAATACCCTCAAGTACGACATTCTTTCAGTAGTGGCACAGACATTCCTGTCTGTGTTTATCACGTAAAACCAGCACCAATACTCACAGACAAGAATGTCTGTGCCACTAAATAAACATTGTGAAGTTTGTCCATTTCGTTTTGTAGCTTTCCTCATACAGCTTTTTTTCGCACACCTCCTGTTTCCTTTTTGCTATACGTATGTACCGACCCCGAAGATAAAAATGCCTCAAGCCTAGTTCCTGTCTGGCTTGCAGAAGATATTGCCTCAAAGTGTAAAAAGCAAAAAACAGCCTTCCTTCGCTGATAGAATCTTGCGTTGAAGCATCTTGAAAAGGATGGAAATACTTGCCAAAAACGTACCTTCAGAAAATGGCTTCAAATCATGCGTTTCTGCGTAACGTTTTATTGCGTATTTTGCCATGTCGCACAGAGTATGATGTTCTCATCACAGGTGCGGCAAACGTATTTTCTCATCTTTTCTTTGTTGATGTATTGCCGATGAATATACCGTTTTCCATTCAAAAAAAAGTCTTGGTTCTTGCCTATTATTTTCCGCCGATGGGACTGAGCGGCGTGCAACGCACCTTGAAATTTGTCAAGTATTTGCGCCGTTTTCATTGGGAGCCGACCGTGATAACGACCGGTCCTGTTGGATATTACGCGCTTGACAAATCGCTACAAGCGGAATTAGAATCCACTGGCATTCCCGTTATCCGAACAAGTGGTGGCGATGTAAACGCGATGCTTGCGGGCAATGGCGACTACAAACAACGCGCCATGCCGCCAGAATTTCTCCGCAAAATTCTCTCGCGCATAAGTAGCTTTTTTTTCGTGCCAGATAACAAACGCTCGTGGGCAAAACAAGCCTTCAAAGCCGCATCAAAGCTCATGGAAGAAGAGCAATTTGATTTAATTTTCGTAAGTGGTCCGCCTTTTTCCGCGATGCAAGCTGGAGCGCGATTGAAGAAAAAATTTGGTGTGCCGCTCGTGGTGGATTACCGCGATTTGTGGTACGGCAATCAATTCACCACCGACCCAACCCCGCTTCATTCCTTTTTGAATCACAAAATGGAATACAACATGCTCACGGCATCGGATAAAATCGTGGTCACGAATCGCAACATGAAAGCCCGCATGCTTGAGCATCACCCCTTTTTGAGCCACGACGATATTACGATTATTTCACAAGGCTACGACCCTGAAGATATGCTGCTACCAGCCGCGCCGCGCCAAAACGGGAAGTTTCGTCTTGGCTACGCAGGAATGTTTTACGATTTTATTACGCCAAAGTATTTTTTGAAGGCATTCCAGCAAATTGTACATGAGCAACCGCAGCTTGCCGCCGATATGGAATTGCACTTTTTAGGACTGTTCCGCAAAGAAAATACGCGGCTTGTCAAGAAATTTGGGCTAGACAATTATGTGCATCAATACGGCTACCTCGACCACAAAAACGCTGTTTCCATGCTCCAATCCTTCGACGCACTCTGGATGATGGCGGGCAAAACCCGCAACGTGGATACGCACTCAAGCGGCAAGCTCTACGAATACTTTGGCACAAAAAAACCGCTCATTGTCAGCGTGCCAGAAGGCGCATTAACACAGGCGGCGCGAAAGTACGGCGCGGCAATTGTGACCGAACCCGACAACGTTTTCCAAATCAAACTTGCCATTCTTCAGTTGTATCAGCAATATAAAAACCGTGATGTTTTTCAACCAAACATTGAGTTTGTCGAACAGCATCGGCGTGATTACTTGACCGAGCAGCTCAGTAAAGAATTCAATTTCGCGCTCGACCATCCGTAAAAAGAATAGCGAAACGCAGACAAGCGATAAGGAACGATGAAAAGACAAATGCGCGACTCCCCTTTCATTAGTGGCACAGACATTCTTGTCTGTGGAGCTTACATGCTGCTTCAGGACTCACAGACAAGAATGTCTGTGCCACCGAAGCCTAAAGAAACTGACACGTTATTTTTCAACCATTCCTAAGCGTTTAATGCTGTTTTTTTTGAACATAAAAACCCACAATAATAATGATGAATACCGTTACAATACTGTGTTTGCTTGCGGCGAGCGTGTATCTTGTGCGAACACTCATTTTTGTGCTGGGAGTGATATTGGCGCGGCGCAAACAGGTTCAGTACGGCACAAATACTGGTTTTCAGCCTTTTGTTTCGGTAGTAGTGCCAGCGAGAAATGAAGAGGGAAACATTGAACGGTGCGTGCGCTCACTGATGCAAAGCACGTATCCTTCCACTGCGTTTGAAGTAATTATTGTCAATGACCGCTCGGAAGACCGCACGGGCGAGATTTTGTCAGGCTTGCAAGCGGAATTTCCTCACTTGGTGGTGCATAATACAACAGTGAATGAAGGGGAACAGAAATCGAATTTACAAGGCAAACCACGCGCTGTACATCAAGGAATCATGCGCTCTCGCGGGGAAGTTGTGTGCATGACCGATGCCGATTGCGAAATTCCTCCAACATGGATTCGTGCCATTGCAACCATGTATGCACGCCCTGAAGTTGGCTTGGTAGCTGCCTTTACGCTTGTTTCTGGGAATCGTTTTTTTGATAAATTGCAAATGCTGGAATGGACAATCAACAACACGATGGCAAGCGCGGGCGTAGGTTTGAAGCAGCCTCTGGGCTGTTTTGGGAATAATCTCAGCGTCCGCCGTAGCGTATATGAAGCTCTTGGCGGCTATGAGCGCATTCGCTTTTCGGTAACAGAAGACCTCGCCTTGCTCCAAGCGGTATTTCATGCGGGACATGAAGTGTGCTACGTTTGCAGTGCCGAAACGGGAATCCAAACAATGCCGTGTCCCGACCTTGCGAGCTTCTCCAAGCAGCACCAACGCTGGGTAAATGGTGGGAAAGCTCTCGGATGGCGAGGGCAGATATTCGTAGTGTCGTCGGTGTTGGTGTGGATTGGCATCGTTCTGGCATTGCTACAAAGCTCGTGGTTATTGGCATTGGGGCTTGTTGCTGTACGGATAGTTGCAAATATGGCACTTACGCTGCCTTCCTTTGCTACACTCCGCATGAAATCTCGCTTGTGGATGATGCCGCTTGCCGAACCATTTTTCTTACTTATTGAACTTGCTATGCCTTTTTGGGCAATGAAATCAAGCGTGGAATGGAAAGGGCAAATTCTGCGCAATCACTAGATTCTATGCAGTCTGGACGCTCGTTTTCTCATTCAATATGTATTGCATATTTATTGAATATTTGTTGAATATCTATTGACCATTTACGGAGGATGATGTTATGAAAGCCCGTACTTTTGCTCGCTCACCGCATCCCGTTCTTGATAGAAACTCTCTGAAAAATAATGCTTCGTCTGGCATGGATATTACGCTTGAGCTGGTTGGAAGCAAGTGGAAAATCTTGATATTGTGGAATTTACGCAATGGTGCAAAACGCTTTACCGACATCCGAAAGCACATCCCCACTATCACCGAAAAAATGCTTTCTTTGCAATTAAAACAACTCGAAGCCGACCATTTTCTTTCCCGTGAAGTCTTCGCCGAAGTGCCACCACGCGTGGAATACTCGCTCACAGACGAAGGAAAAACACTACTCCCCATGCTCGAAGCAATGTCCGCTTGGGGCGAGCAGAGGACGAAAACTATCGTTTGAGCAATTCGCTCTCGCAGAAACAATTCCACTACAAAAGCAAACGCCGAAGCGCACAGATTGTGTTCTTCGGCGTTGTTGTTTATTCTACTCGTGTTGCCTTATACAATTGCTTGAATTAGACATTAATCTGGATTAGTCATTTTTACTCTGTCAATAGTGGCACAGACATTCTTGTCTGTGAGTGTGAGTACAGGATTCAAGCGACAAACACAGACAAGAAGTCTCAAGCCACTGAAGCCAGTATTTACGCTACTTGCAACGTAAAAATTTTTAATCTGTAATATGTCCATTTGGATTCACATTGTACACGTTCAACTTCAAAAACTTAAAACTTATACTTCACCGAAACGCCCACACGCGCTGAACTTGCCGTCCAGACCGTGTTTTGGGGCAAATCGCTGACAAGCGGCATGATACCATACGCAAAGAACGCTTCTGGCGTAAGAATGAGGCGGTCGGTGAGATTGATATTGTAGCTGAGTCCCGCCATTGGTGCGACCGTTAGGCTGCTCACATTTGGCAACGCGCCTGTACGCTCATTGCGGATGCGCCCGCCTGTTGTGAAAAAGCCACCATCGGCAGGAGCCGTGAGGGTTTCTTTTTGGGTGTATGCCGAGCCGACAGTTATATTCACCCGTGCGCCCAAATGCACATTCAAACCCGCAACGATATTGTACCCAACCATTGGTTCAATAGCAACGGATTGGACATTTGCATCCAGCGTAAATTCGCTCGTTGCGTTGTCGAATGAGCCATCCGAACGACCAACGCGGTAGTTCGAGCGTGTGAGTAAATTACTATTCTGTACGGAGTACGCGCCGCGCAAGCCCACACTGAGCTGCTCGGTAATCAAGTATTCCATCACGATTCCCGCCGACCATGTGCCAATGTTTGTCGCGCCAGCGTAAGCAGCCGGCTCATTGGAGCCGCCTGTACGGGGAGTGAAAATCGGCGCAGTCGGAAGCTCTAGGAAATTTGCCGTACCAAGGTCGGCACCAAAACCGCCATACACGCCGAGCGAGAACTTACGCGGTCGTTGGATTTGTGCTTCTGCCGTTTCCACGCCAATTCCAATGCCTGTAAGCAGCATCGCAGCAAGCGCAGTAGCGGAAAAGAGAGATTTCAAAGATAATTTCATAAGTGTTTCTGTACATGATGAAGAAAATTGTTTGGGTTTGCGCTCTTGTGAGGGTCTCACGCCACGAAGACGTGGTACGTGAGACCCTCACAATCATGCGTCTCTTGATTACCGAATCACCGTTATCGTCAGCGATTCTTTATCCAGCGTGTTGCGCAGCGTGAGCAGGTATGCGCCAGAAGGCAAGCCTGTAAGCGGCACGCGTGCTGTATGCTCGCCCGCACTTTGCTCGCGGAATGTCTGCTCGAAAACGACTGTTCCTGCGGCATTGCTGAGGCTGAGTGTTACGGTGCTGTTGTCCTTCAAGCTGTACAGCACTGAAGCCGCGTCGTTTGCGGGGTTCGGGCTGACGGTGCTTAATTGCAAGGTGCGTCCTGAGGAGAAGTACAACTGCTGTCCGCCAGACTGATTCAAGCCTTGCAGCGTAAACCGCGCCCCTGCTTGATTTTGCACAAGAGATTCGGGGAAACCAAGCGAAATGAAATTCGATAGCGAAATGAACGTACTTGCCGCATTACCAATACCTGCACGGAAATTCAGCGTAACGGTCGTATCTGCCGCCGCGCCGCGTGGAACGGTGATGGTAATACCACGCGAACCAGCAGCAACGCTCGTTGTAACGATACCACCTGCATTCAAGAATTCCAGCAAACTCGCATTGTAGCTCAATTGAACGAGCATTGGCGCATTTGCAGGAATATTTTGACGATTACGGATGACGATGGGCAAACTAAGTGCGTCGCCAGCACGTCCTGTGAGTTCAACGCGAGTTGCGGGCGTGGTGGTGGTTGCATTTGGAACATCAGTCAAATCTAAACGTCCCGATGCCGCACGGAGACTTGCATTTGGCGAGAACACGCCATCCAAGCGGAGGGGGCTGCCCACATCATTACCAAGCAGCGTGCGGAAACGCAAGCGCGTCAGCACGGTATCGCCCGCGCCTGTGGAGGCGGGAACTTGCAGTGTGAGCGGAATCACGCGCTGCCCATCAATCAGCTGTCCTTGCGGCGTTGTACCAACGGGTTGTAAAACGCTCGCATTCACGCGCAAGGTCGCGTAAATCTGCGTTCCGGGCGTGAAACGGCGGGCATTGCGCAGCGTAACCGGCACGTCAATTTCTTGACCAATTCCTGCACGTACATCTAAGGTTGCAATCGTCGCGCTGGCTGGCGGAGCTGCGGCTGTACCGCGAATGTCCACGAACTGCACGGGGAATTCCGCATCACTGCGTACTTCTACCCGTGCTTCTTTTACGCCCAGAGTTGCGTCTGGTGCAAAGAAAATCGTTGCCGTCGAAGAACCAGTATTGCGAATGAGCGTGCCGTCAGGAATGGTGCGGGCAAAACGGAATTGTGACGAATCTTTGCCAACAATTCTGAGCGACGTAATGCGCACGGTATCGCGTCCCGTGCTGGAGAGCGTGAAATTGATAGTGTTTGAGGTTGTAAGCGGTTCGGTGCTTGGTAAGACCAGCGTTTGGATTGGCGTAATGAGGCGTTTCGCCGCTACACCCGTTCCCCAAACTTCAACTGCATCTACGCCGTATGCGATATTGTGCGCAACCGTAAGTTGCGTTGTGCGGAAGCCAGCTTGCACGGGACGGAAGCGAACAACAATCGCGCTGGTAGAGCCAGAAGCAATCATTGTTGGCAAGGGAGCATCCACGCTGAAATCGCCTGCATTATCGCCCACAAAGCCGATAGAACTGATGTTCATCGTGGCAGTGCTGCTATTGCGCAAAATAATGGTGCGCGTTGCAGACGTGTTCGTAGCCACTGTTCCGAAGGGGAAGCGGAATTGCTGCGGTGTGGAGTTGATAATGGTTGGCGTGAGCGCACGTAGCACTGGCGTAACATCAATCGAAGCTGGCACTGCTGCACGGCTGCCGAGCCGCGTGATGCTTTCTGCCGCTTCACTGCTGAAGAGGCGCATATCCACCATTTTTTCTTCGGGGAATTTCGGTGCAAAAACCAGCGTCAGCGTTTGCTGCGTTGCGGGCTGCACAGTGAAAGGGAATTGCGTGAGGAAATAGAAATCATTCGAGGTAACGGCTGCATTCGTCGCAACAGTAAACGTGCCGCCTGTAACCGTTACGGGCGCGGTGCCGAAGTTCCGCACTGAGTATTGGCGAACAATGCGCGATGTGCCAGTGGTAACGAATACTTCTGGCGGATTCGGCATCGTGGAGCCAGCCGGTGGGAATGGCGGCAAGCGGTCAATACGCGAGAAATTGCCTGAACCGCTCGTCAAATCTACGCCTTGGTCTTGCACGACGCGCAGCACAAAGTTTTGCGCAATACCACTGCCCAAAAGCGGCAACAATGCTTGCACGCCGTCGTGGACAATGCGTACATTCGCCAGAAGCGGGGATGTGGTGGTGAGCGAAGAAAGATTATCTCGTGTGGTCGGAGAATAGCGTACTTGCAGAACGCGTGTGCTGTTCGCGGGAAGAACAAGCGGCAGCGCGGGCGCGTCCATAATCGTAAAATCATTCTCCGTAATGTTTGCTGCGGGAGAAACTCTCAGCTCGGTAATGGTCATCGGATTCGGGCTGTAATTTGCCAAAGTCACGGGCAAGGTACGCACTGTACCGACGGTAACAGCACCGAAATCCACGCCACGCGCAAGCGTCGGCAGCGTTCCCAAGTAGCCGCCTGTGCGAGCGGTTGCGTTGAGCTGCGCGGTGCGTGTGAAAGCGGTTACACGCGGTGCGGCAAGTGCGGCGAAATCGCCTGGGGTGTAGGTATAGAGGTAGCCATTCGGAACAGTGAGTGTGAAGGAATTCAAGCGGCAAAGGTCGGTTACGTTTGTTCCGAGGACGCTTGTTGTCCAATTATTGTTATCGGCGGTGGTAACGCGGCGGGTGTTGAAATCTCCTGTGGACGCGCCGCGCAAGCCTACTTGCGTTGGTGAGGAGAAGTCCGCACCGCGTGTAAAACTCATTTGTCCGTAATGGAATTCAATACGGTTCGATGTTTCGTAGAGTTTGATTTGGAAATTGAAGTTCGCGTCGGGTGCGGGCGGCGGATTATCAATCAACGACGCATTTTTCCACTGCACAATAAACACGCGATTCGGCGCAGTTCCTTGTGTTTCGTGGGTAATGGTTCCGCTTGCGGTCATGAACAAATCATATCCAAATGCTGAAACCACGCCTTCTGCTGAATATGTTGGATGGCTGATAGGGAAGGTAACGAAATCCGATTCGAGAATGGACGAGCCTTGTTGCCCAAAAGCAAGAAAGCCATTCGACACTACTTTTGCTGTCGTGTATGTTTTCGCGCCGAATTGGAAGCTGAATCCAAGTGGAACGTCAAATTCTTCGTCGTCTATTCCTGCGCCCAAGCGGGTGAAGGGGGAATTGTTTGCGGTGATTTCTTGATACGCTTGCGCCCGTGCCGAGAAGGTATAACCATTGGCAATAGGAGTGCCACCGCCGCTTGATTTTCCATCCGATAGTGCGCTAACGTTAAAGTTTGCCGTGCGGCTGCCCGTCGCGCCCGTTGTGGGCGTAAAGCGAATTGAGCGAGTAATAAACTCACCTGCGCCGAGCGGCACATTATTCAATTCCGTTGCCAAGCTAAACTCGCCAGCATTCGCGCCCGTAAAGGTCGCGTTGGAGACCGTCAAGCCTTGATTGCCTGTATTGGTAATGCGCACTGTTGCGAGCGTTGCAACGGGAGCAGCAGGGAAATTCACAACCGGAGAGACAACAAGCCCGGGTAACGCGCTTCCAGAACGCAAGCGCAAAGGAATCGAAATACGCTCGTAGTTGATGTAATTTCCAGAGCGCACGACGGCGACGAATTCTGTTACATCTATGCCCGTTGCCGTCAGCGCGGCACTTTGCAACTGCACTTGGAATTCCACTTCTTTTTGCTGATTGGTGTTCAGTGCGCCTAGTTGTTGCGTGGGTTGGAGGGCGATAGCAAACGGGTCGAGCGGCACAAGTGTTACGCTCACATTGTTCGCATTGGAGAGAATATTTTTGAAGGACAGTACAAGACGTTTTGGCTCCATGTCCGTAATCACGCCATTGTCTGCGCTGATGGCATCATCTTCCAACACAATACCAGGCGTGAGGTCGCCAGAGGCAGCATTCAGCGTGCGGTTTGTGTTCAAAGCGCGAAACATGTTGATACGTCCGAAGTAGTTGAAGGGACGCTCTGCCGCGCCTGGTTGCAAGACGTTATCGGAGGTTGCGCGGATTTGCTGTGCTACTTGGCGTGGTGTCCAATCGGGATGAATAGACAACACCAAGCCCGCCAAACCTGCCGTCATGGGCGATGCCATTGATGTTCCGCCAATCACGCCATAGTTTTCTTGGCTGAAGGTCGAAAAAATATCGTCACCAGGTGCGAAGACGGTTGTTTTTATGCCAAAATTAGAAAAGCCTGCTGGGAGGTCGCTTGGGTCGGACGCACCGACAGACAAGACATTACCATAGCTACCAGGGAAGTAATCGTCGTCCATAAGTGAGGCATCATTACCAGCCGCCGCAACCACAAGCGTACCCATGTTGGTGGCGGTATTAATCATATCTTGAAGGGTTTGGTTATAAAAACTAAGCCCGCCCCAACTACAATTCACCACTTTTGCCCGCATTTGCGCAGCATACAGAATACCTTCGTAACCGCGAAAAACACTACGAGGAGAATTTGCGTCGTCAATGCTGTGCTTGAGCGCGAGAATGTGGCAATTGAAGCCAGAACCCGCTCCACCTTTGTCGTTGTCGGTGGTTGCTGCTGCAATACCCGCTACGTGAACGCCGTGATTCACTCCGTCGAACGCACCGCCATCGCTCGAAAGTCCGCGTCTGGGGCGGGGTGTGGGGTCGTTGTCGGTGCGGTAAACGCCACCATTTGCTTCGATAGACGTTGTATTGCCGCCAAAGTCCCAACCGCGGAAGTCATCCACTTTGCCATTTGCGTCGTCATCAATGTTGTTGGTACGTTTATCGCGTCCCATAGCATCCATACCGGTTTCGCCTGGATTGAACCAAATATTATCTTTCAAATCTTCATGGAATAAATCCACACCGCTATCGCAAATAGCAATTACTACGTTTGTATCGCCGCGTGTTATTGCCCACGCACGCTCAGCTTCTATCAAACGCCATTGGTATTGCTGCGAATACAAGGGGTCGCGCGGGCGCACACGGTCGGTTTGCAAGAGTTGGTGAATAGGAATCGGCTCGGCGTATTCGACTTCGGGATTACGCGAAAGCTCTTCGCAAGCGCGAAGTACGTCCATTCCCGCCTCAAACTGCACTTCGTAAATGCGCCCTACACCGAAGTCGTCCGAAGCCGCCAACGTGCCGCTATTGTGCCACGCAGACACGGGCTTGATAGCTTTGACATTGATGCCATCCAAGCTGCCCATAATGCCAGAGGATTGGAAACTGCGCGAGCCTTTGCCCAACACAAAACGCTCACGGGTTTTTATGTAGATTGCGCCTGTTTCGTATTCGCCACTTTTCCATGCGTGGCGGCGGACGCTCTTTGCAAGGCTGTACATTCCTGCGCCGCGTTCCTTGCCGGGCAAGAGAATACGAGCGTTTGTGCCACTCAAGGTTTCCTTGAGGGATTCTTGGAGCGATGCCTGAAGCGACGCTTTTTTAGCGGAAGAAAGAGTGTTTTGGCTTTGTGCGTGTGCCGTTGGAGCAAGGAATATCGCTACTCCAAGCGCTATGCTGCCCACAACGCCCAATACAGAATGCTTAACACGCGAAAAACGCCCCGAAGCAGCATTAGGACTGGCTTGCAAGGCGTTCTCGGTGATGGGTCGAACGTGATTCATGAAAAATCCTTTAAGAGATAAAACGAATGGTGAAAATACATCGTGAAAAATGTGATTTGGTCTGCAAACGTGAGTGTGGAAGCGGGAAAATGTCCCGTGCAAGAGTGTGAGAGAAGGAGAACAGATGCTTCGCAAAAAAGCAGAACAGGAAACTAGGGAATTTTTTGGTCAAAATCAATGGTAGCGGGCGTGAAGTGGAGGAATTAACAAAAATAAATTGGTACTAAATGATTTCAGTTGGAAATCAAGCGCGGTATTGGATTAAAAAGAAAAAAAACAATAGTGGCACAGACATTCTTGTCTGTGAGTCCTAATGAGGCTTTGAAGCCTCACAGACAAGAATGTCTGTGCCACTAATGAAGAGAAATCGCACATTTATTTCAACATCGTTCCTAATATGTTTCTCCTGCTGGAAGCGGCGTAATACCGACCCAGCCTTTTTCTGCGAGCTTTTCTGCAATTTGTACCGCATTCGTTGCCGCGCCTTTGCGAATATTGTCCGAGACCACCCACATATACGCGCCGTTTTCGACCGAATCATCCGTGCGGATGCGCCCGACGAACACTTCATCACGTCCGTCGCTTTTTTGCGGTGTTGGGTAGATGGCATTGTGCGGCTCGTCGTGGACAATCACTCCTGGAGCGGCTTTTAGGGTATTGGTCATGGCTTCGGGGGAAATTGCTTTTTCGGTTTCGATGTTTACCGATTCCGCATGACCGCCCAGCGTCGGGACGCGCACACAGGTTACGGCGAGTTTGAGCGTTGGCAATTCCATAATTTTCCGAATTTCATTCAGCATTTTTGTTTCTTCTTCGGAAAAACCGTACTGCTCTTTGATAGTGTGAAACACCGTGTTGAACGCCATTGGCGCGGAAAAGGGCGATGCAATTTTTTCGCCTTGTAATTCCGCTCGCAAGACTTCCACGCCTTGATTGCCCGCGCCGCTTGGCGACTGATACGTGGAAACAACCACACGCTTCAAACCAAACGTCTCGTGGAGCGGCTTCAAAGCAACAACGAGTTGAATAGTCGAACAATTTGGATTGGCAATGATGCCATGATGCCCCTGAAGCGCGTGGGGATTGACTTCCGGCACACCAAGCGGCACATTTTTGTTCATACGCCACGCGCTGCTGTTATCAATTGCAACGCAGCCCGCTTTTGCCGCAGAGGGCGCGAATTCTTTGCTCGCCGAGCCGCCGGCTGAGAAGAGCGCAATATCTACGCCCGTGAAAGAATCGTGGGTAAGTTCTTCAACGGTATAGGTTGTGCCTTTGAAGGTCATGGTTGTTCCCGCAGACCGCTTGGAAGCAAGGAGTTTGAGGCTTTTGATAGGGAAATTGCGTTCTTCCAGAACCTTGAGCATCGTCCGCCCAACAAGTCCTGTTGCGCCCGCAACGGCAACAACATATCCAGATGATACTTGACTCATAACAAGAAAAAAAAGTGTGAAAAAAAGCCTTGTTATGCCGTAGCATGAAGACTACGCGGCATGACAAGACTTGGAAAGGTTGTACTAAAGATTTTACTAAAAATTTTACTAAAGATTTTACTAAAAAATTTTACTAAAAAATTATCGAAACGTGGAATGTCCTGTTCACAAATGTAGGAAATCTGCGCGTGCAATAAAACGAAATTCCGTGAAAACTTCGTTTCGCGTCGTGCTTTCTGTGGCTGCCACGCAGACGGCAACAATTCCCACGACAGCGCGGAACAATAAATATTATCTACGTTAATTCTCAGTGGCACAGACATTCTTGTCTGTGAGTCTTGATGAGGGTTTGAAGAATCACAGGCAAGAATGTCTGTACCACGAAAGGCAGATTTTACGCGCTTTCAGTGTAATCTCGTTTGTAATTTTCCTAACGTAGAGAAAGTCTAATGCACGTTCGTTTTTGCCGGCAAGTATTCATGAGCTATTACGCACAATACAGACGCAAGTACGACAAATACAAGGCGATATTTCTCCACACCGTCAAAAATCCTCAAATCGCACCGTGCAACCGACAAAATGTACTAGTTGTGCGGCATTCAGGCTACTTGCGCGGTATAGCACTTGTACATTCCATTGCCGCGCAAGCTCAAATCCCGCCGAAAGCGTGATAATAAGTCGGTCTTGGCGATTTCCGTCGAGAAACGTGATGGACTCGGAATCAATAAAATTGTTATTGCGGTCGCGGCGCAAGGTTTGGCGGACATCGCCACCAACGTTGCGTACGAGTTTACCTTGTGCATCATACACATTTTCACCATGCCGACGAAAGGCAGCCGTGAGGGCAATTGGATAACGTCCGCCCCACCACCACCGTGCTTGCGCCTTGATTTCATCGGAGTTCGGTGGCAACGCTCCAGCAAAAAGCACACCGTCTTGGGTGAGAATGTTTTGCGGGTCGAAGTGCGTGTACGTGTATGGCGCGACGAGTGCGTATTCAAGCGTTGCATCAAGCGGGATTCCGGCTGGACTAACCATTGCGCCAAGGTTCCACGCAATTTTATTTTGCCACCATCCCTGAAATATTTTTCCAAATTCTATATCATCCAGTGTGAACGTCCCTTTGAGTTGCAAACCTCGAAACGGTCGGACGGTTGCATCCACGCCAAGCAAGCCGTTATCGCGGTCGCGGAGGTCGTCAGCGTTGGTTTTGAGGAATGAAAATGGTGTGATGTAGGCAAATTCTATTCCACGTCCTGAATACACCATTGATTCCCATACGCCGATTTCGCCCCATTCTTCACGCAAGGCAGCACGATGAAACGCGAGAAACTTCGGTGGCAAGACGGTTTGTGCGCCGTAAGAATTGACGTTGATATTGCCGTTCAAATCTAGCGGGTCGGAAATAAGCCCCATGTGCATTGTGCGATACTCAAAGCCCTCGAAGCGTGCGCCAAGCGTGATTGCACTTGCTGGAATGGGATTATCCGAAAACATTGCTCGCGTAAAATAGCCCGAACCAATTTGCCGTGCTTCACGCCCCAGAACCGCATAAAACCAGCGATTGTCGTAGCGAACACTGGCTTCGGCGGTATTGAAAAAGTTTGGATTGTAAATGCGAAAGGTTGGATTTTTTACCAACTCTGGGTCTTGAAGTAAAAACGAGCGTTCACCTTGCACCCGTGCGGCACTGGTAGCTTGGAGGAAGTAGCCAAGCGTATTTTCAATCGTACCAAAAATACGTCCACCATAGCCCGCGATAACGCCTGTCTGCAACGCCGCTTGACTACCTGCGCCGTTGCTTGCATTGGGTGAAAATTGCGCACGCGCATTTACTGAAAAAAGCGGTACAACGCTGACGTTGGTGGCGTGGCTGGAATCGGTGTAAAAGGTGAGGAATTTGTCGTCATTGCTAAAAAGTCGCTCAAAGAGAACCTGCGTGGAGTCGCTGGGACTAAAAAATACAACTGCCCGCGATTGAGCAATGATGCGGAATTCACGCTCATAGCCCGCCAATGTTTGTCGCTCTGCATCGGAAAGCAATGTGCCTTGTTGCACGGAATCGCGCACGCGCATTTCGCGGAGCGCAGCAACGATTTCCTTGCGTTGAAGCGGAAACGCACTCGACGAAAAGAAGCGTGGAAGCGCACCGCGAGCCTCGCTGTGCATGAGAAAATCATACACGGGATTGGCGATTGGGACGTGTTCTACCTGTGCGCTTATCGGCACAACAGCACAATAGCAACTAGCAATGAAGACGCAAAGCACGTATCGAAGGAGTGAACTGCAGGTATGATGGCTGTTTGGTAGTCGAAGCATGTGTTTGATAATGATGGATGTGTAAATGACGTAGCCCAAGAAACACCGTGAACAATACACGCGAGAGCGCGAAATCAAGCACTATTGCCAAAAGCGTGTTTTTTCAACCATGCGCAACATGGACTCTTCTTGAGTAAGCAAAGAAACCTCCGCAAGGTGAACCCAACGCAAATCCCTGGATTCCGAGCTTATCTGCAAGGGAGTCTGCTCATTTGCTTGCAAGAGAAATCGTGCGTCGTAATGGAGGTGTTCTGGCTCAACGCTTGATTCTGTGCGGCGTTCGGGAATGGAATGAATGTCAAGGTCGAAAATATGCGGTACAATCGGAATAATATCGTACACACCAGATTCCTCCACTGCTTCGCGCAAAGCAACGCGCAGAACATCGTTGTCGCCATCGCAGTGTCCGCCCAGCTGCAGCCATTTATCGAGCTTTCGGTGGTGTGTGAGCAAAACTTTATTGCGTGCGGCATTCACCACCCACGCCGAACCAGTGATATGCCCAATCTGCAATTCTCGCTTGAAGCAATCAGGATTCGCTTGCACAAATGCTATCATTTCATTGCGTTTTGTTTGTTCGTCTGGCGTTGATGCGTGATATTGTTGCAAAAGCTGAAGAAATGTCTGTCGGAACATAATCGGAACAGAATAATTGCTATGAAGTGAGGAATTATGAGGCGGTGAGTGCTGTTTGTCTGAAGAGAACCATTATCAGTACGCTGCAAGTTACGAAAAACACTTCCACTTGGAAACAAGCATTTTTGAGATATTCCGATGGCAATGAACTTTTGATAAAGTCTCTGCTTGAAGATATTTTCCCGCAAACGCACTTCAAAAAAGGAGGTACTAACTCACCTTACGCAAAAGACCCTCACCCAACCCTCTCCCAGAGGGAGAGGGCTTCAGAGCTAGTCTTCATCAACCCTCGCCCTCTGGGAGAGGGTCTCGCGTAGCGAGGGGTGAGGGCGGCGTGAGAGTTTGCGTAAGGTGAAGTACTAAATACGTGATTCTGGAATGACGCAGTGATAATAAAAATGTGAGTAAGGAACGCGGATTTGAGGACTCACGAGGACTTTGAGGATGGAAAAAAGTCCTCAACGTCCTGACAGTCTGGGCTTCATCGGCGTTCCAAATAATCGGTGCATAATTCAAGAATCGTGTACTGCATGTTCAGTTGGAAACCAGGTATGGTATTGGGTTGAAAAGGTAAAAAAACAAAGAGTGGCACAGACATTCTTGTCTGTGTTTTCCACCCGAATTCCGTACTACCACTCACAGACAAGAACGTCTGTGCCACTCATGAGGTAAGGATTTTTTAAACTGAAATCATTGAGTAGCAAAAAAGAAATACTTGGCGCATCTAAAAAGCCTTTTGCACAATAAGCCCCACTCCAAAAAACAAAAATGGAGACCACTTTCCAGCGCACACGCGCTTTTGAAGGTAGTCTCCATTTTTTTTGATTTTTTTGTGCCGATGTTTCGAGGCGAATAGTGCCTTTACCGAGCCACAATCATCTTCCCACTCGCCACACCACGCTCGGTCTGCAAGCGATACAAATACGTTCCTGCTGCAAGCGATTCCGCATTGAACGCCACACGGTGTGTGCCGCTTGCTTGCTGCTCTTCGAGCGAAGTAATCACGCCGCCAAGCCCGTCGAATATCGTCAGGCGGACGTTGGAGGAAGCTGGTAGAACGTACTCAATCGTGGTTGTGCTGCTGACGGGATTAGGATAATTCTGTAACTGCAAGGTCGTCGCATTCATCACGGTTTGCGTATCGTTCACCGATGTAGAAGCGGTGCTGATAAGCGGAAGCGTGTTGTAATCTTTCCCCAGAATCGCCTTGTATTCGGTGCTGTCGGTGGCAAACCATTGCTTCAAAATAGAGGCGTAGATTTGGCGGAAATCGGTTTGCATTTGCAAATTTCCACCGTTCAAATTGGTCAAACTTGGGTTGCCGTTCAGTACGCCGCCTTTTATTGCCGAGCCAAAGACAAAGACGGGAGCCGATGTGCCGTGGTCGGTGCCAGACGAAACGTTTGAACCCGGGCGGCGACCAAATTCGGAGAACGTCATACCGACAACTTTATTATCCACGCGGTTCAGCTTCAAATCTTGCTGGAAGGAAGCAATACCTTCGGAGAGCCGTGCAAGCAAGGTTGCGTGCGTGCCGAGCGTTCTGTCCGCCATACTTACTTGCTGCGCGTGGGTATCGAAGCCGCCGAGCGTTACCAAATAGACCCGCGTTTTCAAGCCGCCTGCAATGAGCCGCGCTACAATCGCTAGTTGGTCGGCGAGCGGGTTTACGTTCATTGGCGTATAGGTTGCGAGATTTTTTGCTTTGTCGTAGGCAGATTTTATAACGCTTGCGTAAGTTTCGGATTGCCCTTGAATTTGGCGAATGTACGCAATTTGCTTGCCTGCATCAGTGTTGGGCGCAGTATCGAAGCCATCTACCGCCGAGCCTTGCACGAGGCGAAGGAATGCGGCTGGGTCTTGCACATTCACACCCATTGGCGTACTGGTGCCTTTCAGCGTCAGCGAAGGCGTTGCGCTGATTTGAATTGCCAAGGGGTCAGGCATTTCCCGACTTGGATAGCCAACGGGATAATTCGGAAATTGCGAATCCAAATAGCGTCCTGCCCAGCCTGTACCGAGATATTCATTGAAATCCGCACCCGACATCCAAATATCGGTTGAGCGGAAGTGCGAAAAGTTAGAGTTTGGGTAGGCAACACCTTGAATGACGGCGAGATTTCCCGCATCAAACAAGGATTTCATCCCAACCATTGATGGGTGCAAGCCCGTGGCATTTGTCAATTTCAAAACACGATTCTCTGGCAGGGCGATATTGCTGCGAATGCGGTTATATTCCGACATTTGGTCGAGCGGAATGACCGTATTGATGCCGTCGTTCCCACCTGCAAGCTGAATCAGCACCAAATAGCGGTCGGCGGCGGCAGACGCAACGGCAAGACTTTCCAACAAAGGAGAAAGCCCCATTGCTTTAGCGGAATAGCCCGACAGTGCGAGCGGCAGCGTAACGGCGGTCGCGCCACGAATAAAGTCTCTGCGTTCCATGATGTTTCCTTGATGAAAGATTGAGTAAGATGGTATTCGGAAAGAAAGGTTTTGATTACATGATTTGATATTCCGCAATTTTCATCATGTAAATAAGCAGAGCATCTAATCTGGCTTTGACGGTATTCTTCTTGATTGGGTCAAGTGGTGTTAGTAAGTACGCATTCCATTCTTCGCTCCAGATGTAGCGATTATCTGTCCATACCGAACTTGACTTTGGGTTTGACATTAGAATAGTATGCACAAGGTAATCCTTCTGGTCATCGGTTAAATCAATTGCATAAAAATGCTCAGTAAAATTTTCCACAACTATATCTGCAGTAGCAAAACGTGGAGTAGGAAGCGATTCCAAAAATTTTACTGAATCAAAGGGCATAAAGACTGTGTCTCTTGAGAGTCTCCATCCTTTTACAAAATAGTCCGTAAATTTCCCTCGTAGCGGCATGGTTGCTGTATTTATCCATGTTTGATAGAAGAGAGGCTCTTGATAATATGCTTGCCAGCCAGCAACATTCGGCAAGCCGAAAATATCTTGTTGCAGTACCGCCAAGGTTTGGAGAACCCCCCCCGTATTTGAGCTGCCATACCAGAATGTATTGTACTCGTTTAACAGTGTTTGGAGGGTCGTTGGTACCGGAATCGTGTACATTGGAGATTTTGTTGAGCGAAATGCACCAACAATCAAATCCAACGGCGTTTTTATCATGCAGCCAACGATTTTTTCATCGAAGAAATGTATGCTGCCAAAAAGTGCGCGGAGAACAGGTTTGATTTCATAGCCACTATCGCGGAAAATCTTTGCAAGTGGCTTGATGAATTCGTTGGTAATAGCTGGCGTAATGTTAGAATTAACAAAAAAGCGATAGAATTTTGAAACAATGTATTCCGACGTTGCATTCTGTTTGAAAATCATTGTAAGCATATCATCAATCTCTGCCAGACCATCCGCTTCTGTCGTTCCTGTTCGTCCTGTAATGATGGTATTTTGGTATGCTGCCGAGAATTGTTTGTTCTTATTATCATGCAGTGCAGGGCGAAATCTGGAAGTAACCGTATCATTTACATCTATCCAGCCCGTGAGTACCCGTGCAGCAGCTTTTACGTCATCTTCGGTGTACGTCGTATAATTTCCTTGCGAAATCTCTGGACCTTTACCAATCGTAAATAATTCTTGCAGTTCACGTGCATAGTTTTCTTGCGGCGCACCAGCTACATTCCGATTACCATTCAAATAAACCAGCATTGCGGGGTCAATAGTAATCTCGCGGACGAAGGTTTTGAAATTGCCAAGAACGTTTCTGCGCAAGGTTTGATGCTGCTTGTAGAGATACCGTGTGTCATTCACTGCCCCAAAGGTAGAGACAAAATGATTATGCCAGAAAACCGTCATTTTTTCTGTAATTGATAGCGACTCATTCGCCATACGGCTAATCCACCATGCTTTCGTATGATTGTTGTACTCTCCTTCTGCTTGCGAGCGAGATGTATTACCAATCCATGTCGTACTTTGACCAGGTATAGTAGGCGGTGGCGGTGCTGGCTGGTCTTTAAGCAAAGTATCAAGTGCTTGGTCAATCGTTTTTCCCGTGAGCGCGGTAATGTCTGTACGGGAAGCACCGAACATAGTCCGCCGGAGCAGATGTTCTGCGGCTTTAGCGGTCAGTGGTGCGGAATATTTGTCTAAGAGAGGCATAACGAGATTCTCCAAAACAAGGTCAAATGAAAAATAAGATAGTGTTTATTGTGTGCGTTTGCATGAGCGACGGAGGGAAATCTACAAGAATTAGACCAATTCTGTGAGCGAAATATTCACGTGGGGTGTGATGGCTGTTCGGACGGGCGTTTTTGTGCAGAAAAGGCAAGGGGAAATCACATTGCCACGATATTCTTCGAGGTCTGGTGTGAGATGTTCACCGCCCACGTGAGCGAAAAAACGCCTAAAAAGCGCGTCATTTCTTCCTCCGTGAGCAATGAGCATCCCACGCGACCACCCCGAATATACCCTGACAACTTCCTTGACAATTTCTTTTCTATCAAAACCCTTGCCGTTCTTGCTGAAGGAACGGGGAAAACACTACCTATCCTACGTGTGCCGTTCCGATACGCTTGCTTGCTGTGCTGTCTCATCGTGGAGAACAGTATCGGAATCCAATATGAGTCGAAAAACGAAGACGTGCTTGCTTGCTAGAAGAGAAAAACAAGAGAAATGGAAAAGAGTTACACAGGAAACGTATTTTTTTTATGCAGGTCTCATGGTAATTGCACTCATTCGCCCCCTTGATAAAGGGGGAACGGGGGATTTTGTCGCATATGCGCGAGCAAGGAGTGCTGGAGACCGCACAAAACCGTAAATCCCCCGTTCCCCCTTTATCAAGGGGGCGAATTCGACAACATTCCGTTGCTTTCGTGATTGCTTCGAGTAACTCGTTGCGAAGATGTGTGGCTGCCAAACTGTCATTTTATCCTGCCAGCTTGGCAGCCGCACCACATCTTGCTCCTGAGCGATTCTGCCAAATTGACGCAGCATTCTCATTTCCCTGTCAAAATGGCACGAAACCCGCATCAAAACTGCCATTGAAACACTTTGGCACGTTTTTCGTAAATATCTCCTGCGAAAGCAAATCAATACATTCCCATCAACATTTCTCAAGGAGACGCACCATGCGCAATTTCTCATATAACTTCGACCCGCGTGATTTCCAACGCTTCCAAAATGCTGCTGAAACGGTCGCTGACCGCCTCGGTGATTTCTTCAACGAGATGAACAAAAACATCAATGTTGATGTGGACATCACCAAGCAGAAACACGGCGTAAAATCTCGCATTGACGTTATCGAAGACGAAAACAACGTGTACGTTCATGCAGAACTTCCAGGCATCGCAAAAGAAGATGTTTCGGTATCGGTAAGCGAGGAAAAAGTCCTCACCATTAAAGCAAATAAGCGTCGTTTGTACGATGACAATGTTCGCTCTATCCGCAACGAACGCGCCTTTGGCGAATACACCCGCAATATCACGATTGAGCAAGAAATCAAAACGGACAGCATCTCCGCAACCTTCCGCGATGGCGTTCTCACCATCACGCTTCCGAAGCCGGAATCTGCTCGTCCGAAAACAGTAAACATCAACATTCAATAAACACACTCAACATTTTTTCATAAGGAATTACCACAATGGCAACAAGCATCTATCATCCAATGAACCGCGTTATCAACGAATTGAACCTCCGCATCAACAATATGCCGCGCTATGCTGGCGAAGTTGTGCAAATCGCAAATGCGTACGTTCCGAAAATGGACGTGGTTTTGAACAACGCTTTTAATAACGGTGTCCTTGGCAATATCGTTCTCGCGCCCCGCGTGGATGCGATTGAAGATACAGCAGCATACATCATCGTTGCAGAGCTTGCGGGCGTTGCAAAAGAAGATGTAACAATTACCGTAAAAGAGCGCGTTCTCACGATTGCTGGCGAGAAAAAACGCCCAGCAAGCGCAGAAAATATACAATTCCTTGCAAAAGGTCGTCGCTTCGGCAAATTCGAGCGTTCATTTGAATTGCCAGAAAATGCCACTGCAGACGGCATCAAAGCTGAATTTGCACATGGTCTCTTGACCTTGACCGTACCAAAAGTTGCTGCAAAACAACCAGAAACTATCACGGTTGCGATTCAATAAGAGCAGCAATCTTTAGCATGGAAGCGGTGTTGATTCACCACATTTTATCAACACCGCTTCGTTGCTTGATACTTCTCCTCAACTCACCTTTCACACTACCACAACGATTTATTCACTTTTTTGGAGGTCATTGCAGAATGAATTCCGAAACAAACCCAGTAAACACTATGGAATCTCAAACAGAATTTCAAACAGAACAAACAACACCAAACACGCAAGCGGCAGAAGCCGTACAAGCGGCTGGTGTAGCGGTTGGTAAAGCGGTCAATCACACGGTTAATCAGGTTGTAAACGAAGCGCGTAGCACGTTCCAACGCTTCGAGGCGTTCCGTGAATTAGAGCGCATCAGCAATGAAGTTGGCAGCAAAGTGAGCAGCCAAGCAAGCTCATTCTTCACCCGCGAATCGCTTACAAACCTCTTGAATACAGACTTCATTGGCGGAACAGCTCTCAGCGAAGTAGCAAAGCGTTTCACAATGGGTAATCTTATTCAAAACCCGATTTCGGTGCCGTTTTCACTCCGCGCCGATGTTGCTGAAGACCACGACAACGTGTATATGCACCTCGAACTTCCGGGCATCGAAAAAGAACACGTAAGCGTGAACGTCAGCAATGACCGCGTTCTCACCATCAAAGGCGAGCGCAAAAATGAGTTCAAAGAAGAAGGTAAATCCTTCCTTCGCATGGAACGCAGCTATGGCTCATTCGAGCGCAGCTTCACGCTTCCAGCAAATGTGAAAACAGACAGCATCAATGCGCAGTTTGAGCATGGTGTTCTCAGCCTTACGCTTCCAAAAACGGAAGAATCAAAGCCAAAAATGATTGCAATTGAAGTAAAGTAATTGCATCTACTGTTCCCTCGTCGGGCGGCTGTTATCACAAGCACAGTAGCCGTCCGGCGGGTGCTGTGTAAGCGGCTCACCCGCCGGACGGCAGCGTACTGGCACTCCTCAGCCGCCCGACGAGAGTACGTGAATAGCAGTAAGATAATTGCAGGAATATGATTGCCGCGTGGCGATTTTTTGGTAAATTGAAGGCTGTTTTGCAAATGCTTCCACGTACATTTTTACAACGAGCATTTGCATGAAAAGGTAAGTTTCACAAACGACAGGTTTTGAATGAAGAATGGTTTTCTCTGTGCTGTGGGAAGTTTTTTATTTGACTTCTTCAACGGCACACCGCCCCAGCAATCAAGCCCTCTTTGCAAACACGATTCCTTGCTTTTTGGCGATGGATTCTTAGCACAAGCGGAAGATTAGCGAAAGAGGCGGCAAAGAGAACAAAAGATTTATCCGCACCCTGCTTCACAAGCAAGCATTCATGCGGCATCCGTGAAAAGACACCACCAACATTACGGATGACGGCTTACACGAAACGCACGTAACGGTGCAGCTTGTAGGCGGTCATCCGTAATGTGCGTAAAAGACGAAAAGGTAGGATTATGAAAGAATCGTTTATTGCGCGAGCAAAAGAGAATATCCTCGATGCAGAAATAGCCTTCAACGGCGGCAGATACAATGCTTGTGCGAACCGTGCATATTACGCGGCGTTTCATGCGGCGATTGCGGCACTCAAGCACTTCGGGCATACACCGCCGAGTATTGATCATTCGCCTGTTAGTGGGAATTTTAGCAAATATCTTATCCATGAGCGGAAAGTATTTCCCTCAACGATAACAAATGAACTAAAAGAAATCATGAAGATTCGTGGCAAAGCGGATTACAGCGAGACAGGAATTGGCAAGCAACTCGCCGCAGCACAGCTAAAACGTGCAACAATTTTTGTTCATCTTGTACTACAAAAAATTGAAGAACCATGAAAACTAAACACGACATTGCTGAATTTCGCAAGATGATGGTTTCTGCTGAGGGCAGAATGAATCATCGGCAGCAGGAGTTTGCCGATGAGTTATTCCAGACCGTGAAAGCGCAGTATCCCGAAATTGAGTTTATTTCCTACGCGCTCAATCCCGATGATAAACAACACGTTTGGATTTGGGTAGAAGCCCCTATGAGCGAAGAACGCGAGATGGAACTGATGTCATTTATTTCGCCGAGAGAAGGTGAAATTTTCATGGAATACGGCTACGATCTTTCCATTATGACCTACAATACACTCGTGGACATTCCCTTGTATGGCAGCCTGGAAGCAGCGTAAAAACTACATTTTAACAACGAACAAACTTTCACCAAATTTTACATCTCAGGAGTTCTACAATGAGCAAAATTATCGGTATTGACCTTGGCACGACAAATTCCGTTGTCTCGGTTATGGAAGGCGCATCACACGTCGTGATTGCAAATAGCGAAGGCGGACGCACTACGCCGTCTATCGTTGGTTTCACCAAAAGCGGCGAGCGTGTTGTCGGCGAAGCGGCAAAGCGTCAAGCCGTTACCAATCCCAAAAACACGATTTATTCTATCAAGCGTTTCATGGGTCGTCGCCAGAATGAAATTGGCGAAGAATCTAAACTCGTTCCCTACAAAACCGAACCCTCGAAAGACGGTAATTCCGTGCGCGTCGAGATTGACGGTCGTCAGTATTCGCCCGAAGAAATTTCTGCAATGATTTTGCAAAAAATGAAGCAAACGGCGGAAGATTACTTGGGGCAGAAAGTAACCGAAGCGGTGATTACCGTTCCGGCGTACTTCAACGACGCACAGCGTCAGGCAACCAAGACCGCAGGCGAAATCGCGGGCTTGAACGTGCGCCGCATCATCAACGAACCGACGGCGGCTGCGCTTGCCTACGGTTTGGACAAAAAAGGCAAAAACATGACCGTTGCTGTCTATGACTTGGGCGGCGGTACGTTTGATATTTCGGTGTTGGAAATTGGCGATGGCGTTTTCGAGGTAAAATCCACCAATGGGGACACGCACTTGGGCGGCGACAACTTCGACCAACGCCTCATTGACCACCTTGCCGATGAGTTCCAAAAAACCGAAGGTATTGACCTTCGCAAAGACGCAATGGCTCTCCAACGCTTGCGCGAAGCATCCGAGAAAGCAAAAATTGAGCTTTCCAACAAACTCGAAACCGAAGTGAATTTGCCCTTCGTTACCGCTACGCAAGACGGTCCGAAGCACTTGGTGGTGAAAATCACCCGCGCAAAATTTGAAGCACTCTGCGAAGAGCTGTTTGTGCGTACCTTGAAGCCATGCGAAAATGCTATCAAAGACGCAAAACTTACACCAGTACAAATTGACGAAGTAATTTTGGTGGGCGGTTCGACGCGCATTCCGAAAATTCAGGAATTGGTAAAACAATTCTTCGGCAAAGAACCCGCAAAGAGCGTGAATCCTGACGAAGTAGTAGCGGTTGGTGCGGCAGTGCAAGGCGCGGTCTTGTCTGGCGACTTGAAAGACGTACTTTTGCTCGACGTTACGCCACTCACCCTCGGTATCGAAACGCTTGGCGGCGTGATGACACCGATGATTCCGGCAAACACGACCATTCCGACCAAGAAAAGCGAAACCTTCTCCACAGCAAGTGACAGTCAGCCTTCGGTGGAAATTCACATCCTTCAAGGCGAGCGTCCGATGGCGCAGGACAACCGCACACTTGGAAAATTCCACTTGGACGGCTTGCCGCCCGCACCACGCGGCGTTCCGCAGGTAGAAGTTACCTTCGACATTGACGCAAACGGTATGCTCCACGTAACAGCGAAAGACAAAGCCACGAACAAAGAGCAGAACATCCGTATTACCTCGTCGTCGGGCATTTCTAAGGATGAAATTGAGAAGATGAAACGCGATGCGCAAATGCACGCCGAAGACGACAAAAAGCGCAAAGATGAAATCGAAAATCGCAATCAAGCGGATAATCTCGTTGTTTCGACCGATAAGCAGTTGAAGGAATTTGGCGATAAAATTCCCGCCGACATGAAAGCGAAAATCGAAGCAGCAAAAGACAAACTCGCTGACGCGCTCAAAAACAACTCTCCCGACCTCCGCACGAGCATGGACGCGCTCAACGAGGCATGGAGTGAGGCTTCGCGCAAAATGTACGAATCAGCAGGCGCGAACGGCGAAGCACAAGGCGCACAAAATGGCGCGTCTAGCAATGGCAACGGTCAAGCCGGCAAAGACGGCAGCGTCGAAGAAGCAGATTATACGATTGTAGATGAGAATAAATAAGGCGTGAAGGTGTGTATGCACCTTTGCAGGAAAAAGCCCTGTATGCAAGATATTGTCTTGTGTACAGGGCTTTTAGTTTTTATATATGCGGCAGATATGAGTGTTTGCAATAAAAAACGTCTTCCGTGAAATGTATTCATCTTCCTGCGAAATGTTTACGTGTAAGGCATACAATAAGCTGTACCTTTGTGCCAATACATCGTTTCATCAATCATTAACAAACCACATCATGAATGAACGAACAACATGGAAAAAAGTGCTTACCGCATTATTGGTTTTTCAAATTCTGGTAGCATTTTCTCTTGGAACGCTGGCGTTGGTCAATTTCCCGATGCTCATTGAACAATTTGGGTCGAAATTCCAGTCTGACATGGGCATTTTGCGGCTCATTGTAGCCTATAACCTCTTCCTGTCGGTGAGCATCTGCGCATGGAGTGTGATCTGGATTCGCAAAGGTAATATCGCCGGAATTCAAGCGGGTACAACCGTTGGCTTCCTCATATTTGTTGTGAGTATGATTGTCTTTATTCTTTTTGACAGAATTGATATGTTCTATTTTGATAGTATTCGCGCCTTTTTAATGGTCGTTTTTGGCGTACTTGCTTATCGTGAGCAAATGAAGCACCAAATACTTATTTCTTAACTCAATGACTACCTTCCATCACACAAAAAGCATTTCCGAAGTTCATCAATTCTTTGGAATAAAGCCACCTGCGCATCCACTGATTACGATTATTAGGGAGTGGCCGGGAGTGGAGTTCGATTTTACGAATATCAAAATGACGAGCGATTTGTACATCATTGGCTGTAAGGGAGGAACAGGCTCTCTGCGGTATGGGCGAAATACCTACGACTTTGAAGAAGGAACGATGGTATTCACCTCGCCCAAACAAGCCATAACGATTGATAGGGTTGATGAGCATAGTAGTTACGCGGGCTGGACGATTCTTTTTCATCCCAATTTGATTCGTAAATCTGAGCTGGGCAGAACTATCAATGAATATGCTTTTTTTGAGTATGCTGTCCACGAGGCACTGCATGTGTCCGAAAAAGAAAAGCAAATCCTGAGCGATTTTGTTGGACATATTGAAATCGAAATCAACCAAAACATTGATAAACACTCGCAAGAGTTGATTATTACTAACGTTCAGTCTATTCTCAAATACTGCCAACGCTTTTACGACCGACAGTTTTTTACCCGCACGAATCTGAATAAAGATTACGTCATGCGTTTTGAGCAATATTTGGAAGAATACTTCTCTTCTGAAAATTTGACGGAAAAAGGTTTGCCGACTGTTGCTGAATGCGGTGAAGCACTCAATATGTCCGCAGGGTATTTGAGTGATGTACTCAAAGCAGAAACAGGCAGAAGTGCGAAAGACCACATCCATGATTGTATCATCGAACGAGCCAAAACCTTATTGCTCGGCTCGAATACTTCTGTGAGTGAAATTGCTTTTGGATTAGGTTTTGAATACCCCCAACATTTTACAAAATTATTTAAGGCGAAAACGGGTTTCAATCCATCGGATTACAGAAGAAGTAATTGATAGCTCATTATATGCGCCTCTGCGCTAAAAAAGCCCTGTACACAAGATTACATCGTATGTACAGGGCTTTTAGTTTTTGATAGGGGAGCAAATTTTGTAACTGGTCAGGTGTCTTCCCGTCCTACGCTTTCGTAAGCCTAGAATAGGTTTCATGGTAATGCTGTCGCAGTAATGTGTTTCCCAGAAAAATATCACCGTGAAACCCTACCGTTCAGAAACAGTAGGACGAGAAGACCAGACGAGTTGCAAATCAAGTAAACAATGCAATAGTTCCGCATACCTCTTCCTATGTCTCGCATGAGGGTAGTTTGGATATGGCAATTTTGCATTCAATGAGTGAGCTGTTACTGTATTCAGGGCTTCCGCGTCGCACCATTTCGTGCGCGATTGTTCCAAATGCGGTTCAGGTCTTTGGTGGTAATAATACCGTTCAGGTCGGCATCGGCGCGAAGATAGCCTTCTTGAAACACTTGATTCCATGCTGCTTGTGGGACGGCATCGTAATCGAAACGGTTGATTTCTCCTTCTTTGCCAAAAATGTCGCCACTACGCATTCCAAGTCGCGCAATGCCAAGTGCCGATAACTCCAGTACACGAGCCGATTGGACGCTATTTGCAAGTGCGCTCGCCTGGCGGAAGTCAAGATTAATGCGGCTTGCGGGCAATATTTTTACGAGCGAACTCAAGCCCACCGTCGTATGATTGCGATGATGCACGAAGACTTGAAAATCCTCATTCTCGTTGGGAAGTTCGATTTGAAGCGGTGTTTGGAGGTTTGTGCCAAGCACTTCGCCATCCGAGCGGACAAGCGCGGGCAACCACAGACTTTGCGCATCGAAGCGGAAGGGGCGCAATTCTAGGAGCAGCCAATCCGTAATGCCCAGATTCGGTGCGGTGTTTGGCGGTGGCAAAGGAGCAATGAAGCGCGTATTTGCAAGCTGGGAAATCTGCGCGGTTTCGGTCGCGTTAAAATCATTTGGCAAAAGATTCAGTGCCGCGAGCGTCGTGCGCATTCGCCCTTCGGCAAGCACCGAACCCAGTAAATATGCGGGTTCAAACGCTCCTTCCAACAACACTTTTCCTGCAAGAAAGGCTCGTGGCAAGACCGTAAAAGCAGTATCTACGCCGAGTGCAAGGCGGAACGGTTCATCATTTCTCTCATCGTTCCTTGTGCGAAGCCCTGTCCACGTAACGCTATCCATCACGCCCCATTGCCAAAAACCGCTCTCCGATGCACGATTCCACGCCGTGCGAATTGTGGGGCGCAAGGGAATACCAAGCGTTGTCCACGAATTTACTTGTGAAGATGCTGTCTGCGGAAGAGCGCATTGCAACACAATACGAGATTTCTCCACGTCCGCACTTTCGTCAAAATCCTGCACACGCCACGCATAGCCAAGCCGCATGAAACCTAGTTCTGCAAGCTCATTTGCATTCATTGGCGTAGCATTATTGTTCCGAAATTGCAAAAAGAGTGCGCGGCGAACTTTTGTTGTGTCGTTCTCTTCCAACGCTGTGTTTGTGCGAAGGATACGCGGCAAGGTTTGAGGAATAACGCGGCTTTCGAGCAATATTTCGCTTGGAGAAGTCTGTGCTTGAAGAAAGCGGACGCTGGTAAAACGATTATTCAAAAGCCGCGAAAGCGTGTCGCGGAGCGCGGTACGGCGGAATGTGCCGATAATTGCCGCAGAATCAGTCAGGAACTCAGGACTGATGCGGGGATTGCGGAAATGGAGTATTGTGCGAGGATTGGCTGCAGTATCGGTAAAAATAGCCGAAGCAATGCGCAGAGAATCCAGCACCGACGCGCTCTGCGTGAGCGTGTAGCCGCGAGCATTGAGAACGCTGAGTGTGCGAAGCGCGGTGGAATCCTGCGGAAGTTCGCCCGTTGCTGTCATTGCGCGTTGTCCAAGCGTTTGCACGTGAATACGCCCTGTGCGGAGCGGCTCGGTCGAAAGGCTGCTTTCGGCGCGGCGCGTGATGCGGAGGTCATCTTCCAAAAGCAAATTCGCTCGCTCACGAAGGCGGAACGCGCCTTGCACGAGATTCAACCGCGCCCTGAGGACAAGGCTGCGTCCCGCTTCTGGGCTTTCGGCAATCACAACGCCGCGTGGATTTTCAATCGAACAACCATCCAACGTACCAAAGCCCTGAATGCTCTGCGTTTGCGAGCCAACAAGACGCAACAGCGAGCTTTTACGCGGCGCAGAGAGCGTTCCATTGAAGAGCATTCCGCCGAAAAGATTGCACTCGCCATTGGCGGCAAGGCTCATATTTGCTTGTGCCGAGACGAAAAGCGAGTCGGAAATGAGGATTGGTGCGGTTTCAGCATTGAATTTCTCGGAGCGTCCTTCGAGTGCGAGCCGCGCATAGCGCAGGGACGGGACGTTTTGGCGTTCTGCGGGCAAAATGGCGGTATTTTCCATGCGCACAGAATCACCCACAAAGCGCGTCCAGCCTTGTATTGCGGCTTGTTGGAATTGCGTCCGCGTGCCGCGCTGCCTGAGCGTTCCAGCATTGTGAATGATTCCCGAACTCTCCAGTGTTTGTGCGGTTTCTAGGCGTATTCCGTTGAATATTGTTCCAGCATTTGAGCAGCTTTGTACAGCAAAAATGGCTGAGTCCGCGCCTTCTTTTGGAGTGAATAGCACCACGCCGCGCAGCGCGGGATTGAGATTTGGTGAGGCTTTAAGGCGTTGTAGTTCGCTGAATCCAACAAGTGCCGCCAGCGTGGAATCAGCAAAAAGTGTATCACGGGAAATTGAGCCAGATTGCCCTGTAAGCCTGATTGTACCTGATTTCCACGTGCGCACAAGCGGCGGGCGTTCATCGGCAAACGTGCTGTCATCGCTTGTGGGCAGAAAACCTAGGAGTAGTGAGGCATTTGGGGCAGACGTGCAAGCAATATCTTGTGCAAGGAGTGTTCCCTCATCGGAAGCCGTTTCGCGGATTTGCCCCAGTGCTGACGCGCCATCCAGCGCGGTGCGGCGAAATCCAAGATGAACGGTGTGCCGCACTTCCACGCAATCGCTCGGCGTGGGCTGCCTGAGGAGATTCCACGTGAGCGGATTCGACCAGCGACCATTTGCCACAGACCGCATCAGTTCTTGCTTGCCGCGCATAATGATTTCCTCGCCAGAGCGAATCCGAAACGCAGATTGCGCTTCATTACTCATTGCAAATTGCTCGACAATTCCAAAGCCAAGTGCTGATGCGGTGTCGCGGAGAAGCTGCGTTGTGGCAATGCGCCGTGCGGTGTCGCGTGGAGCGGGATTGCTTGGTATTGCAAAAAAGGAAAGGTGCGCTTCATTGGAGGACCGAAAAGGCGGTAAAATCTCGCTTGCGCGGTAGGCGAGTTGTAGATTTCCTGACCACGTTTGTCCTTGCGGCAACGTTTCGGAATATTGAACCCGAATGCGGCGGCGGACATCGTTTTCCGCCAAGTACGCAAGCGGCTCTGCGCCTTGCAGAAGGCTGATGGTGAGCGTGTCGGGCGCGGTACGGCTGGTGAAGAGCATTCGCGTGGCGGCATTGGAAAAAACGTAATTACCCGAAAGCCCAGCAAGGACGCGCTTTACCGAGCCGCGCACTTCTGAAAGTGCGGTGTATTCGACGCGAGCATCGGGATTCATCACCAAGAGAACTGCGCTAGAATCAAGATTTGGAACGGTGTTTGGGAGAATACTTACGTTTTGCAAAGGAAGTAAATCTAGGAAGCTACTATTCATGCGAAAATCGCCTGCAATGCTGATAATTGCTGTGGTTTGCGACGGTACGGGCGTGGAGGCAATTCGTTTTTCTGAGAAGTCGCAGTGCAGATTACCGTAGGGCGCAGTGGGCAAGGTACGCATGATTTCTTGCGGAAAGGATTGCACTGCTCTGGAATCCGCAGTATTCCTTGCTTCATAGACAACGAGACTTTGCGTGTGGAATTGCGTATTGCCGAGCGCGGCGCGTTCATTCATCAGATTGCCACGAATGCGAAGTGTCTGTGAAGCAGTTGTGAGGCGGAGTTCAGCAAGGGCAGGAGCGGCAGCACTTGTGGGAATGCGGCTTATGTCAGCAAGACGAAGCGTTGAGCCTGTTTGGATGAGTATTTCTGCGGTGTTCAGGCGTGGCGAAAAAAGACCATGCACAACGCGAACTTCGCGCACAGCAAAGATGGATTGCCCAGAACCTAGCATGAGTGCGCCTTGTAGCAGACCTGTGGTTGCAAGCGTTCCAATTTCAATGTTTCCGCGCTGCAAGGTCGTGGCGGGAAAGTCTGCCGTTGTGCCGATATTGAGCGTTCCCCAAACCTGTAAACCTGCTTCATTGCTGGGGTTTTGACGAAAACTTCCGCGCGTGGTAAGTGTTGTTCTGGCTTCAACGCGCTTGGCGGCTTGTGTGCCGCGTTGAATCTCGACGTTGTTGTAGGCTTCATCGCCCAAAAGCGTTTGCAATGCGCTGTTGTCGAAATAGAGCGTTCCCTCGTAAAGCCGCGTCCCACCTTGCGCGGTGAAGCGTCCTGCTTGCGCATCATCGCCGCCGATATAGACGGCATCAGGGATGCGTTTTGCGGATGCGCCGCTGAGGTCGAGATTGCTATACCAGCGAGCGTGGAGGTTTTGCGTGAGAGCGACATTTGCATTCGTGTAGCGCACCATTCCGCCAATGCGTGATGCTGCCTGCGCTCCAAGCGGTGCATTGCCTGTGAAGCGATTCGTTGTACCGAGAAATTCTATTGTTCCCGCATTGCGGACGTTGATGAGATTGGCATTGGTATTGCGTACTTCGCCCGTATTGGAGCGTATGCGGAGCGTTGCGCCTGTGCCATTCAGGAAATTTCCTTGCTGGTCGTTCAGGAAATGTTGGGCGTGGAGAGTGGGGAGAATCCAGCAGTGAAGCACCCCGAAGAGGAATGCAACAGAGATTCTCTCCAACAGGGAATGCTTGAAGAAACGACGGAGATGTGGCGCACAAACCTTGTATTGGCGCGGGTTCTGAACTTCAGCCTTCATCATTCAGATTTCATCCTTCTCTTACGTCATAAACAAATATGGTTTCCAGCGTTCATCAATTTCGCCGCCCATATTTTTGATGAAGGTTACGTGGCTAGGACGGCGCGGTGTTTTGAGGAGCTTCAGCCCAGCTTCTTCGGGTGTGCGATTACCCTTTTTTGTGTTGCAGCGAATACACGCCGTTGCAAGGTTTTCCCACGTGTCTGTGCCGCCTTTGGATTTTGGCTGAATGTGGTCGAGCGTAAGTGGGGGCTTGGTTGAGCCGCAGTATTGGCAACGGTGCGCGTCGCGGCGCATGACGTTTTTGCGAGAAAGCTCCACCTTTTTCACAGGAACATGGATGTAGCGGCTCAGGCGAATCACGCTTGGATGCTTGAACATATTGCGTACCGAGCGGATAGAGCGGTTCTCATTGCTGATGACAATTTCAGCTTTCATCAGAAAGAGCAAACTCATTGCTTTTTTGACGTTGCAAACGCTAATCGGCTCGTAGCTTTGGTTCAAGACTAGCACACGCCCGCTCATGGAGTACGATACTTGTTCGTAATCGTCGCTATCATGGAGAAAAGCAAGGGGGTGAAAATCGTGGAGAGCAGCCGAGTACGCGGTATGTGCGGTGAATTGTGGGAAAGCAGCACCTTGATAGATATGGTTTACCATTAGAAACCGATTGAAAAAACTGCGTTTACAGTGCATAAAATACAGAGGAAGTTCGACAAATTCAAGTCTGGAAGTGATTGTGATGAAAGATTTATTTTGGTGAGAAATACCATAATAACCGTTGTTATTGTTCTAGCGACAAAGCCTGTATTGTTGCGCCTTCCAGATGTTTAGATGTATTGTTCTTCTTCTTCGATATAGCGCGAATGCACTTCATTAACAGAAATAGTTTGGATAGTAATAAAAAAACCATTACTTTAGTATTCTATCTAAGACCGCGAGGTGGAGCAATTGGTAGCTCGTTGGGCTCATAACCCAAAGGTTGCAGGTTCAAGTCCTGTCCTCGCTACAAAAAAAGCCGCATGAACATACGTGTTTATGCGGCTTTTCTCTTGTAATGCGCTACAAGACAGATATTTCAAGCAATACAGAGGACTTTTAGGCAAACGCCCGCTCTTCAAACATTCCGAAGCGTTCCAAATACGCTGTAATAATTGAAACCGATTGCGGAAATGGCAATCCTGCACCACCACAAGCACCAAAGAATGACATGGAAATTATACCTGCGCGAGGCGTAATTGCAGGAATTATTGTGTTTGATTGTTTGACCACGTACACGAGTTCCGAAGCCAGATACAGACGCGGATTGACGAAAAAAAAACTATTCCCCAAAGAGCATACCGTCATAGGTATTGAAAATTTTTCTGACGCGCTCCTTCTGCTCTTTCGCGGAGAGAATTTCGGGAAACTGGTGCTGGAAGTTGCATAAGTAGCGGCGTGAATACACGCCCTTTTTATACCAGAAAAAGTGAGGTTTATCCCATATTGTACGTTTGGATTTATGTAGCTTTGTAGCAAGTACAGTCTCAGTAACCCAAAAGTATTTTCCCATGAACATCACAATTATCGGCTCCGGCAACGTCGGTGGCGCACTTGCCATCGGCTTTCGCAAAGAAGGACACAGCGTCATTTTGGGCGTGAAAGACCCCGCGATTCCTTTCAAGGGCAAAGACATTGCACTTGAATACAACTTCCCATTTTACGCCATTTCGGAGGCGGCGCAAAAAAGCGAGGTGATTGTGATTGCCGCGCCTGCGCATTTTGCCCACGACATTGCACAAAAGCTCGGTGATGTGAAAGGGAAAGTTATCATTGACACCATGAATGCGGTGATGAAAAAGCCCGCCAATTACGCCAACGCAAGCGAAGCAATTTTAGATAATTGCAACTGTACCGACGTTGTGAAATGCTTCAATACAACAGGTGCAGAAAATATGGCAAACCCTCATTACAACGGCGTTTCGCTGGATATGTTCGTCGCAGGAGACAGCACAAAAGGAAAGCAAATAGCGATGCAGCTTGCAAAGGATATTGGCTTTGAAAATTGCTACGATTTTGGTGGGAATGATAAATTTTCTGCGTTAGAAAACTTCGCTTTTGCATGGATAAACCTTGCCATGATGCAGAAAATGGGGCGTAACATCGGTTTCAAACTTCTCAAACGCTGATTCTATCTCCTTTCCAAGCAAAATGGCACAATCACTCCAAACCATCCCAACCTTCAACCTTGACACTGACTATCGCTCCGTTCATAAAGAAAAAACGGTGGTGAGCAGTTTTGGTATGGATAGCACGAACAGCCTGCTGGATAGCGGCTTTGGGCTGTATTCGTCGGAAGGAGTGAAAGCGAAAATTGGTCCTCTGAAATCGCAGTTTTACCGTGTAGCTCTGTGTTTGCGGGGCGAGGTGGATGTGGAGTGTGGTTTGGAGCGGTTTCGACACAGCGCAGGAACGATTCATTTCAATTTTCCCGGACAGCTTTTTTCGCTTGAAAACAAGACCGACGATATGTTTGCCTACTACGCGCTTTTCACGCAAGAATTTATCGAAGAAGTTCTGCAAGCAACGAGAATACAGCTTGCGTACCCGTTTTTGGACTATGCTGGAGTACCGTTTTTTCAGCTTTCCGATGATGAAGCACGGGAAATTGAAGAGATTTTTCTAGAAATGAACGAGGAACTCCTGCGCAATTTTCCCGACAGAAACCGAGCAATCAAGCTGCTTCTAGCGATACTGCTTCTGAAAGCAAAGCGAAGTTACGTGCGGCAGGAACTCACGATGCTGTACCACAATCCGAAAGCCTCATCGCTCGTGGTACGTTTCAAAAAGCTGGTGGCACAGCACTTTTTAACCATTCGCAGCGTCAGCGACTACGCCAGCAAACTTGCCGTTTCCCCGAAACATTTGAGCAAAATTATCAAGCATGAATCGGGCAAAAATCCCAGTGATTTTATTGATGAAATGCTGCTTATGGAAGTCCAATGTATGCTGCGTTATACCGACCTCAGCGTCGCCGAAATCTCCTACCAACTTGAATTTGCAGACCCGTCGCATCTAACCAAATTTTTTAAGAAACACACAAACACAACGCCACTTCAGTATCGAAATGACGTTGTGTAATGGGGTTTTCACGGATTTGATTAGAATTTCTCACCTACCATCAATAGCGAAAAAATCCATCCCATTTCTAATGCGGGTAGGTGTTCTAAAGGGCGCGTAAAAACTAGCTTTCTGCGTGAGGGTCTGACTTCTTCGTCAGGCTCTCACTTCCTTTGGGTGTAAAAACAAAGTGAGAGCCTCAATAGGAATTGAGACCCTCACAGCCCGCATAATCTCTGTAAAATGATGTAATTTCCCTACGCCGATAATACTTTCATACGACGCAGTGGTACGGTATTCAGCGATTCGGAAGAGATAAATCGTAGCGAACCGACGTTAAATTGGCTTACTGAGCGTTGAACATTGTCCATGCCTGTTGAAAGTCCTTGAATCGTGCGCGAAATATCTGCAATCCCTGATGCAGTCTGCTGTGTAAAGGTGCTGATAAAGTCCATATTTCGGGCGATGTCGTTGCTGGTCGCGCTTTGCTGAACACTTGCCGTCGCTGCGTGTGCGATAGAATCTGCTACTGAACGTGTGCGGTTGATAATGTGTTTGAACGTCTCTACGGCTTGCTCTGCGGCTTGTTTACTGCGCCGGACGTGGGTATCGCCTTCGTGCATTGCTTTTACTGCTGTTTGAGTATCGGTTTGTACTTTCTTCAGCATGGTCGAAATTTCTTTTGTTGCCTTTTGTGTGCGCTCAGCGAGTTTCCGAACTTCATCGGCAACAACCGCAAAGCCGCGTCCCGCCTCACCTGCACGTGCCGCTTCGATAGCTGCATTCAACGCAAGGAGATTTGTTTGGTCAGCGATTTCCTCAATCGTTTGCGTGATTTCTCCAATTTCTTCGCTGGATTTTCCGAGATTGTCAATCATTGCAGCAGAGCGTTGAGCGGAGTTCGCCAAGGCAGACATTCCCTCAATCGTGGCAAGAATAACCGCCCCACCATTATGCGCTTCTTCACTGGTTTCGTTTGCCTCACGAGCCGCTTCCGATGCGTGGTGCGAGGTTTCTTCAATGGTTTTCGACATTTGCTGCATCGCGCCAGCGATTTGCATTACTCGCGCACTTTGCTCATGCACACCCGAATCCAGTGCAAATGCTTGCTCGGAGATATGTTCACCAGAAGTGGATGCCGTCAAAAGAGCTTCAAATGTGGTTTGTACCATTTGCTGGAAGTTTTCAATTGACGTATTCAAGCCTTGCGCAAGTCTTCCCAAATCACCCGAATACTGCTCGCTAAAGCGCACAGTTAGGTCGCCGGAAGCAAATCGTTCAATTCCCATCAGCATTTGCTCAATACTTTCGGTGAGATAGGTGCGCTCCTGCTCACTTTGGCGGGCAAGCGTTTCTGCATTTTCTTTTTCGCGCTGAACTTCCACAGCAAGGTTTTGAGCGTGTTCCAGCGAATCTTGTACGGCTGCTTTTGCTTTTGCGGCGGAGGCTAAGGCGCGGTCTTTGCTTGTTTCTAAAAGGCTTGTGAAAAGATAAATGATAATCACTCCGCCCGGAAAGCCCATGAGTGCGAGCGGGAAACGCGCTGAATCAGCGACGAGTTTTGGTAACGTAACACCGTACCATTGCGCTCCAACAATGGCTGTACATCCGATGATGACTACTCCCACCCAAAATTTGCCTGCCTCTTTACCAACGAGCAAAACGGCAACTATCGGGGAGACCAGTATCCACGCGAACGTAGCGGGAGTATCAATACCGCCTGTGGTGAGAATGAGCGTGAGCATCGTTACACAAAAAATTCCGGCGAGATTATGCCCGATAACCTTTTCGGATGAGGTCCACCGAAGCAAAGGAAAATTCGACAGTGCTTGAAAAGCAACGAAAAGAATAAACGTCCCAAGAATGGGCGCATTGAAGGTAAAAAAGTACGTTGGAGCATACAGCAAACCTGCGACAAAAGAAATAGCAGCGATATTCAAGCCAAGACGAGCCTTGCGATAGGTTTCGGTATTGGGCTGAATCGTTGCGGGTATTTGGCGTTCAATGAATGAACTAACTGCGGAAAACATATTTTCATCACAAATTGTGAAACAGAGTGTTTTCCTAAAGAACGCACAATTTGCTTTCAGGTTACAAAAAAAATGAAAATTGTTTGAGAAACCGGATGGGTGGGCGTAATGAAGAGCAGGGAAAGTGTTTTGATTATAGCATTTGAATTCAAATTACAAGTGAATTGCTTTCATGGGCGCAACAGTGAGAATTCCTGAAAAACGAGTAAAAATTTTATTCGTGTGTGTGCGGTGTATGGTCGCGCATCCACGTCCGCACTCGGTCAGGCAGCGAGTAGTAGAGAGCTATTCCGCCGAAAATAGCAAATGAGATAAATGGCGAAACGTATGCTAATGCTCCACCAAGCGCGTACAAAAGAAACGAGCGAATATTTCCGCGCAATACTTTGCGTTCTAATTCTTCCGAAGCGTGGTCGTGCATGAGTTGTGCCTTCAATCCAGCGTGTCTGCGAAGCATCATAAAACCCAGCGATGCGCCGGAAAACACCAAGCCGTAACACAAACTCGCAACAGGGCGAAACGGGTATTTTCCGACCAAATTATTCACAAACGGAATGAGCGTACACCAAAACAGCAGGTGAAGATTATGCCACAGAAGCGGCATATCCACACGCTTTATCAGCCCCAGCACGTGATGGTGATTTATCCAAATAATCGCAACAGTTACAAAACTCAGCGCGTAGGCGATGAACTGCGGCGCAAGCATAGGAACAAGTGTCCGAAAGGATGTTTGGTCATCTATTTGCGGCAGCTTGATTTCAAAAACCATAAGCGTAATGATAATCGAAAAAACGCCATCGCTGAAGGCTTCTAAGCGAGATTTGGAGATGGTCATGGCAATTTCTGCAACCTAAAAACATCAATGAAAGAAACTTACTTTTTTCGTCCAACAAACCGTATAACCGAGCCTTTTCCAACATGAAATAGACCTTCGTTCAACTCAATTTCTTTTTCTACCAGTTCGATAATTTCATACTGAGGAAAATCTGATTGCAGTTCTTCAATTGAGAACAAGGATGCAATATCCTTCGGACCACCAACGCTTGGGTTTTGAGAAACGTACTCAAAATGATTTTTGCTAAAAGCCTCAAAAATAACGAATCCGCCCGTACGCAAGTATTTGTCGAATGTTCTGTGATACAACGATTTAATCTCCGCAGGAAAGTGTGCGTAGATGAGCGCAATCGCATCAAATTGTTCGGCGGCATACATCAACGTTTGCAATTCACCGACCTGATAATCAATCGCTACATTTTTAGCTTCTGCAAGCCGCAGGGCTTTGTTTTTCCCTTCTATGCTGATGTCAAATGCTGAAACCGTCCAGCCCAGCGAAGCTGCAAACACTGCATTGCGCCCCTCACCTTCAGCTGGAAACAGTATTGTTCCAACGTCAGGCAGTTTTTCCAACTGTTCCTTGAGATAATTGTTCGGCTCTGTGCCAAAAGCAAACTCTTCTTTGCTATATCTGTCATTCCATCGGTCAAGCCAGGATTCATTCATAGTGTCGCTTATTGAACGGGTGTTGTGGGTGATGGAGCCAGCGCACTGGGGCGTGGCGTTGATTGGAAATGAGTATCCCCCACAAGTTTGAATAGCAATATAACGGAAAACACCTTCATCGGTCAATCGGAAAAACTTTTATTCCAACGCCAACGAAAGCCCAAACGTCAAGAGCAAATCCGCCCGCTTTCGCGCCTATAAGCACCATACTTCGCAGGGCGAAATATGGTATGAAAGGTGCTTTGTGTGGTATAATTGAGCTAACCGAAACAGATTATTTCACAGCATATAATTCCTCTGAAAATCGCATAAAATCTGCTTTTGCCGCCTTCAAGAGGCTGAGAATATTACTCGCTTCAGGCTGCGTAACGTCATACGCCAAACTCACCGCATATTTCCTGCCTTCCAAGACTACAAAAAACCACGACCTACCCACAATGTACGAGCCATAGAGGGGATGCGGAACGGTGTTCAGTTCCTGCGCGGCAACCATCTCCGCGAGAAGTTGCGCAAGGGGATTGTTATTAGGCGCGAAGGTTTTTTTGTACTCGTGCAGAAAGAAAAATGGGCGAATAGGCTTCGATTTGCCCGTAGCGACCATAAAATCTACGCGCCCCGACATTTGAACGTCGCCAACAGTAGCGGATAAGGTGCGCTGGGTAAAGGTGTGGAAGTATTGCGTATCGTAGCGAACAAGATTCACAAATGGCGCAATAAACTTGAACTTGAGTTCGTCTTCATTCCACAAATCAATTTCCGCCGCAAGATTTTCTTGCAACGCCGCGATGATAGTGCGCTCTACTTCATTCATCGGAAAGTCGGCACGAAGCCAGTTTGCCAGCGTTGGCAGATTGGGTACGCGCTCCAGCGAAAAGGTTTGTTCAAGGTCGTCTATGTCCCATTGGTCAAAGGTTTTCATGGTTGTTGTAACGTTGATGGTACGTTTTTTTTGCTACTTACGTTCAAGTTGTAAATTACGAAAATTTTGAGAAGGAAATATGTAGAATGCTACGATTTACCGTATATTCGAGTAAACGAATCAAGTTCAACAAACAAGTAACGGCGCGGCTTCCAAAGTGAAAATCGCGCCGTTTGTTTTTGGTATCAGTAATTACCATGATTCCGTCTTGTAATGATGCCGCTCGTGAACAATGCGCCCATTTTTCCAACGCTGCACGGAAATTTGCTTAAAATCGCGTTGCCCCCAATCTTTGTGAAGAAAGGAGTATCGCCATTCAATGACCGAAACATCATCGCCAAGTAAGGTTTGAAGAGGTGTTGCGCTTGCACTACTGATGCTTGCCAGAAAATGCTCCATTTCTTTGCGGTGTATTTCTAAGCCAATGGTTGGGGCGCTTTCATTCTCGTGCTTGACAAAATGTTCGTCATAAAAGATATTATGAGCATCTTCATATCTGAACTCTTGCACGAGGCGCGTGAATTCTGCTATGGTTTCGGGGAATGTTTTCATTGTTTGCTCCTAGCTAGAATGTGTTGTGGATAGAAATGGTGAACTATCTGATGCAAACAATTGTCCGTACATCAACGCTGCGCCGCACATTGCCGTGTCCCGCGCAATGGCGATGATTCCTTTGAAATCACCGCTTATTGCCGCCGGAATATGCACAAGGAATACAAACAAAAGGAGCATGAGCGCAAGGAGTAATGAGGCAAGCATGTCCATTTTGCGGAGTATCGCACTTGCCACAAACAGCAGCATACAGACTCCAACCAGATACACCCACAATGCCCGAAACGGCAACCACACAGGGACGTAGGGCAAACTGAATTCCAAAGGTCCAAAATGCAATAATCCAAACAATGCAAACGGTGCGACAAAGAGCCATTTTGCAAAGAGAGCCGGGCTATCAACAAAGTTTTTCATAGTGGTATCAAAAGTGGAAAATGTCGTGATTTATGACGGTACAAAAATGCACAACATGGAAATGAAAAACATTGACCTATATCAACGTTTTCATTTTCCCCATCATCTTGAATCACTGATAAAGGCTGAGGTAGCACGAAAGAAAGGGCGAGATAAAGCGCTATCACAATTTCATCTTGAGGCGGCTGAGAGTTTCAGGCGAAAGACCCAAATACGAGGCGATAACTTTATTGGAGAGACGGGAGAAAATAAGAGGTTGAAATGATAAAAGCCACCGAACACGCTCCAAAGCGTCCATTCCGAGTAGCGACATCACACGCTGTGTGGAATGTACATACGATTCCTCCAAAAGCGCACGGTAGATAGTTTCAAAGGGTGGAACGGTTTTGACAAGATGCTGGAATGCATCGAATGAAATGGCGTACAGCTGGCTTGATTCTAAGGCTTGAATACGCTCATTCGCGGGTTGCCGATTGACAAAACTTTGAATAGACGTTACCCATTCCTGCTCAAAAATGAGGTTCGAGGTAGATTCTTCACCATTGCGATTGTAGGTAACAAGACGCAAGCAACCTTCGACAACAAAATAGCACCGGTGACAAATTTTGCCCTCTTCCAACAAGACATGATTACGCTTGATGCGAAGTTCGGTAAATTGTGCGAGAACAAGGTCGAGTCCTACAGGTCTCTCGCCAATTTTACGGCAGATGTAGTCTTCAAGCGGATGCGTCATTGCGGCATACATTGTGTGTGAGATGTCTTTAGGCACATAAAATAGAAAAACAAAATGATAGAAACAAGTAACGGCGCAGCTTTCAAAGTGAAATTCGCGCCGTTCTTCATTTCTAGTGGTTCTATGTTCTGTTTATGCTAACGTCGCCGAAAGTGAAACTTCAATCGCCCCCAGCGCCCGTGAAACGGGGCAGGTTTTCTTTGCATTATCAGCAATGGTCTGGAATTGCTCGTTGGAAATGGCGGGGACGCTTGCTTTCAAGTTCAAATGAATACCTTTAATAGTGAATCCGCCATTTTCATTGACCATCGTCAAGTCCGCATTAACACTGAGTTTTTCGGGTGGAAAGCCTGCGCCCGTGAGTTGAAAACTGAGTGCCATTGCGTAGCAGCCCGCATGAGCCGCCGCAATCAATTCTTCAGGATTTGTGCCTGCTTTGCCGTCTTCGCTTGTGAAGCGGGTTGCGAAAGAATACGGCGTTTGGGATAGTACGCCGCTTGTAGAGGTGAGGCTGCCAGAGCCGTCTTTGCCAGTGCCGTTCCATTCGGCAGATGCTTTGCGAATCATAGTATTTTCAAAAAATGTAGTGAAATAGTGAATTGATGAACGATACAAAAATATCAATCTTCTCCGTGCGCACTATTGTATGAATGGTGCTTTGTGTGGTACGGAAGATATTGGAATGTTGCAGGACACATTCTACCGCAGCATAGAAACATGTCTTACGCTTCATACATGTCTTACGCTTCATACATGGTTCTTGAAATACGTAATGATTATTGGAACGCGGATGAGGTTCCAGACTCTCAGGATATTGAGGACTTTTTGCCGTCCTTAACATCCTCTCCGTCCTCCAGTCCGCGTTCCTTTCTCACATTGTGTAGTATCATTGCATAATGTAAGAATCATGTACTTAATCTTGGGGCAACAAATGAGAAAATGCAATAAAATCTGTTCACTACCGTACTAAAATTGTGAACGGACAATGTGAACGGACAAAGAGTTCTCCCTTTCGGGTGGTAGAGTTTATCGGTGCAGAGAGAAGGTTCGACCTGTCTCTGCGTTTCAATCGCCAAGAGACGTTCCGTAGATTAAGCTCCGAGAGGCTAGAACGAGAAGTGGCGTAGATACTGGCTTGATTGGCTTGAGACTTCTTGTCTGTTTTTATCGCCTGAACTCCGCATCAACACTCACTGACAAAATGATGTTCCTGTCACTCTTTGAAGAAATTTTGTCGTGTACTGAAGTTTGCAACCGTAACACAAAACAACGTTATATTTCCGTCATGCACTTTGCTACTACTCGTTGGTCGTTTTTTTTGTGGTGCTGCGCAATGCTGTTTCTGACGGCAATAGTACAGCATCATAGCTTTTTCTGGGATACCGTTATGCTTGCCTCACAGCAAGCACAGTGGTTCTACACGCATGGTATAAAGCCCTTTCCCAGCTCAATTGACGTGGGACATCCACCGCTATTGCCAGCATATTTGGCGATTGTGTGGCACATGTTCGGGCAATCTCTTGAGGTAAGCCATTGGGCAATGCTCCCTTTCTTGTGGCTGATTGTTTGGGCTATTCATCACCTTGCAGAGCTGATTAGTTCTCGCTTTTGGGATGATTCCCCGCTTCTTGTTCTCGCACTTTCCGCGCTGCTTCTCCTGCAACCAACGCTTCTCGCACAGGCAACACTCATTTCCCCTGATATTCCATTGTGCGCTTTTTTTCTGTGTGCTTTGTGGCATTTTTTGCAACCGAAGAGCAAGCAGTGGCGCGGACTCTATGCTGTTTGGCTTGTGTTGCTTTCTTTTACAAGTTTACGCGGAATGATTGCCGTCGCGCTCTTTGCTGGTGCAGAATGTGTGTGCTTGTTTCTTGAAAATACGCCCTCGCTAAAAAATTGGAAGAGTTTGGCGCAAGTATTGGTGCGCTCTGCAAGCGTGTACTTGCCCGCTTTGTTCCTTTTCAGTTTGTGGTATCGGTGGCACAGCGCGACGACCGGCAATATTGGCTGGCACGACACCTCGTCAAGCGAGTTTTATCGCGCTGTTTGGGATATTTCTGGGCTTGTGAAAAATGAAGCTGTATTTGTGTGGCGATTGGTGGATTTTGGCGCAGGTGCAGTTTGGATTGTATTGGGAGCTAGTCTATATCAGTTGTGGAAGCAATCTCGCGCATTCGGGCAATCATTTTCAATAACACTTTTCGATGCTCTTCCCCAGCGTTTATGCGTATTGGCGGCACTTTCGCTTGCTGCATGGATGCTCATTGTTGCGGTGTTGCCGATATATTCCATTAGCCATCGATATTTTCTGCCGTTGCAGCTTTTGGTGAGTATTAGTGCGGTGTTGGGGTTGTTTGGGCAGATGAAATTTGGGCAGATGAAATTTGGGCAGAAAAAATTTAGGCAGACAGAAGTGTCCGCCCTACCGAAGCCCAACACTGTTCGTAGCGCGAACACTCTTGTCTGCGCCTCAAAGCGAAGCATTTATGCGGTGTTGTGTGTAGTTTTGCTGACGGGGCATTGTTGGGCGTGGCTCTATCCGCCTACACTTGCCAAGGGCTGGGATGCAACCTTAGCGTATTTGCCGTATGATGGTCTTAGAAAGCAGGTTTTACGCAGTATTCAGGTGCGAGGTATTGCCGCAAAAGATATTCATTCTCGCAACTTCGCCATTTTTTCCGCCCGCGACCTCGACCTCGTCTCAAATGCCGATACGCTTGGGTACGGCGCATCAACATTCGGCAGCACGCGTTATGTGTTTTTTGCCTCTGTGCTGAATGGCTTCAAAGATGAGGAAATACGCGCCTTGCAGAAGTGGAAGTGTCTGGAACGGGCAGAAGCGTGGGGAATGGTGGTGGAGCTGCGGGAACGCCCGTAAAGGCTGATCATTCCTTCTGCGCAGCTTCTTTTTTCTCTGTCAATGTTTTTTCTGGCAATAAAATAAACTCCACCGCATTTTCCTTTTTGAGCCAAACCCGTATGAGTGCTGCAACGTCAGTTTTTTTTACAGCATTGATGCGTTTCGTAAAATCAAGCAACAAGCTAGGTTTGTCAAGGTGTTGAGCCATTTCAACGAGTGTTGTTTGCCAGAAGCTATTTGTTCTGAGGTCGGTTTCGTGCGTTGCAAGGAGTTTTGCCTTTGCATCGTCTAAATAACGGTCTGGAAAGCGAGCATTGGCAAGGTTTTCAAGCACAGTGTACATTTGCGCGGTAAGCTGCCGTGCGCGATCTGGTGCGCAGGGAAAATAGAGCGTTGCGGTGTACTCTTCATGCGGGATGCGGCTCATTTCCACTGCGTTGTACACGTAGTACACACCCGAAGAATCCTCGCGCAAAGATTCCGACAAACTTGTTTGCAAAATATCATTCGCAACCCTCATCACTGCGTCTTTCTCAGGCGACCACGTGCAGGTATCGCCCCACATCACCATCGCGACACTTTTGGCATCAACTCCAGCATATACCTCGCGTCGAATGCCTTTTGCATAGCGAATCTCCATGTCTTTCCACCGCGTTTTTTCTTGGAGCGATGAAGGCAAGCTAGCGATATACTGCTCTACAAACGGCTTCATATCTTGTTCCTTGAACCCACCAACAAAAACAAATGTCATACCATTCGCGTTAGCGAAGCGTTGTTTGTAGAATGGGAAGCCCACGCCAGCATGATTCCAAGCGTCGAAATCGGCTTTGGTACTGGGTTTGGCGATAAAATGATAGTTGTGAAAATTGTACCATGCCGAATCGGTCAAAACTGATTCAGGGTCTGCGCCGCGATTTTGCGCGGCAAGTCCTTTGGAAAATCGCTGCGCTTGGATAATGGCGGTATCAAGGCGAGGGCGTGTACATGCTGCGTGGAGAAACTGAACGTATGTTTTTATATCTGCAAGGCGCGTACTGCCCTTGAAGCCATGAAACGAGCGCGTAATTTCTGGCGCGAGCGTTGCCGAAATGCCCGCTAATTTTTTCTCAATATCTGCTGCCGAGAGTGTTCCCACGCCGCTTGTGAGCGGTGATTGGATGTCATCTGTTTCCGTGAGATCCATAAAATTTTCTGGTGTTACGCGCTCCGAGTAGCCACCTGCGGCGAAGCATTGCATGAGAATTTCTTCCTTGTTCCACGTCGTCGGTTTCAGAATCACGCTTGCGCCATTGGAGAGTGTCCACTTCGTGATGCCAAGCGATTTCACGGTTTCGGTGCGAACAATTTTTCCAGCTCTCGGCTCGTGTTCCAAGAACGGAGCATCTACAAAGGTTTCTCGGTATGGCGCGAGTTCTAGAGCGCGGACACTTTTTACAACATCCAAAAATTCCTGCTTTTCTGGCACCCGCATTCCTTCGCGGTCTGGGTATGCGCAGAGAATAACTTGATTCGAGTCGCGGAGCATTTCTCTCGCAAAAGCATGTATTTCTGCGCTTGTCAGGCTTTGCAGAATTGCTTTGTCCAAGCGACATTGTTCCGCCGCACTTCGCACTGCTCCTTGCCCTAAGGCGTGTGCAACGTATATTTCAGCATACACGGCGGAAGTTGTATTTTCGCGCTGTTTGTACTGCTGTTCTGTTCCTTCAATCAGGCTGCGTTGCAAGCGTTGTATTTCCGCCTCCAAAAAGCCGAAACGCAGCACTCGCTCTATCTCCGCGAGTGCTGCCGAAAAACCTGAAACAACAGCAAGTTTGGCTTCTACATTCAACGTAATGGTCTTCAAAAGGCGTGTTTGGGTCGCGGTTTGCAGCACTGCCCTATTTATGGGATGCGTAGGGTTGTTTCGCACAATATCGGTAAAACGGTTGTTCATCAAATTCACCAAAACAGCACGAAGAACTTCATGGCGACGTGAGGCAGAATCGGGTCGCACGGGGATTTCATGTTTCCAAATAAGTTCTGTTGCCGAAGCAGGAATTTCCTTGTCGAGCAATACGGCTATTTGCGGTTCAGAGCGTTGTTTCATGCTCTGTGGCGGTATGAATGCTTGTTCTGTTGTTCGTGCTTGCATTCCTGCGAAATGCGTTTTTATCAAGAATTCAATACGGCGTGGGTCAATGTCGCCGACAACAATAGCAGCCATGCGGCTTGGGCGATACCACGTCTCGTAAAAATCACGCACACGCTGAAGGCGAAACGTATCAATGATTGCTTTTTTGCCAATAGGCAAGCGGGTTTGGTGTATCAATCCTTCCCACAAAATTGGCAAGGTCTGACGGCGCAAACGCCCCGCCACGCCTTGCTCTTGCAGTCGCCATTCTTCGACAACTACGCCGCGCTCTTTGTTTGTTTCGAGCGTGTCGAAGCGGATATTTTCTGCCCAATCGTGCAAAATCTGCACACCTTTTCGGATAACACTTGTATCGTTTGTCGGAATTTGCAGTTGATACACAGTTTCCTCGCAGCTTGTGTAGGCGTTGGTGTGCGCACCAAAAGTCATGCCGACGCTCTCCAGAAAGCCGACCAATTCTCGCTTGGGGAAGTTTTTTGTGCCATTGAAAGCGAGATGCTCTAGCACATGTGCTAATCCTTGTTGGTCGTCGTCTTCGTAAATTGAGCCAACATCCACTACAAGGCGCATCTCTGCTCGCTTCTCTGGCTTTGCATTCTTGCGAATGTAATACGAAAATCCATTCGGTAAGCGTCCGAAAATGACGGCAGAGTCTTGTATTGTCGTGTTTTTAGGAGTTTGGGAAAAAACATTATGTGGCAAAAATAAGAGCATAGAGACCGCGTACACACCAGCAGAAACAAGGTATGTAGCACAAGATTTGACGAGCGTTTTCATAAGCACAAGCGGTAGAGTGGTTGTAAATGCAAGGAATGGAAAGCCAGAAATTGTAACGATATAGAAAGAACAAAGCCCCTGTAATACAAATGATTACAAGGGCTTTGTTTTGAATGAGCGGAGAGAGAGGGATTCGAACCCTCGGTAGATCTTGCGAACTACGACGGTTTAGCAAACCGTTGGTTTCAGCCACTCACCCATCTCTCCGAAGGGGGCGTTTGAAACATTTTTAGCAATGTTTTGAAACCAATAAGAACCGCAATATGGGAAATATTTTTGATACTGCCAAAGTTTTTTTCTGGTATGAAAAAGGTGTAAGTTTGTAGTTGCTTCTCTTTCTCGCTTTTGTTGAGGTTTCTTCTTTCGACAATACAAAACGTTTGCAGCAATGATTATTTCTCATCTTACACTCAAGAATTGGCGTAACTTCCGCAGTATTGACATTGACCTCCAGCCGCGTACTTTCATTGTCGGGGCAAATGCTTCCGGGAAATCAAACATCTTAGATGCTATTCGTTTCTTGCGTGATATTGTCAAGTCTGGTGGCGGTTTACAAAAGGCAGTGAGCGAAAGAGATGGTATCTCGAAAATACGATGCCTCTCGGCGAAAGGCACTTCAGATATTGAAATCCATATCCACCTTGCCGAGCGAGAAAATATGCCGCCCTTATGGAAATATGAACTTGGATTTCGGCAAGAAAATATTGGTGGTTCGGTTGGTGCAAGCGGCACACGGGCTGCGGTTGTGTATGAGCGTGTGTACAAGGCTAATGATAGCAAACCGCTATTCAGCCGCCCAGATAAAGAAGATAAGGATGATTCTTTTCTCCTTCAATCCACATCTTTAGAGCAGCCGCGCAGTAATCGCGCTTTTCGTCCTATTGCGGAATTTTTGGAATCTATTCAGTATCTCCACGTTGTACCGCAGCTTCTCCGTGCACCCGATTCATACTTAAAAGCAAGTAATCAAGAGGATGTATATGGGCGTGATTTTTTTGAGCGCATCAGCAACACGCCAGAACGGACGCGCACTGCATTTCTGAAGCGCATTGAAAAAGCATTGCAATTTGCTGTTCCACAGTTTGTTAAGTTAGATTTTATTCGCGGAGATGATAGCAAGCCACACCTACAAGCCTCGTACAAGCATTGGCGAGCAACAGACGCTTTGCAACAAGAAAATCAGTTTTCTGATGGTACATTGCGCTTAATTGGCTTTCTCTGGTCGCTGCAAGACGGTTCAAAGCCACTTTTGCTGGAAGAACCTGAGCTTTCTTTGCATTCAGGCGTGGTGCGACAGTTACCAGAAATTATTGCTGCTGTGCAGCACAAACGCCATTCTACACCGCGTCAGGTCATTTTAACAACGCATAGTGCGGATATTCTCTCCAATTCTGGTATTGCTTTGGAAGAAGTTGTTATTTTAGAAACAACAAAAAATGGTACAGAGGCATATTCTCCTGCTACACTCAAAGATGCAAGGGCATTACTGAACGCTAAAATAAGTGTCGCTGATATTGTTCGCCCGCGAACAGAGCCAAAAAATATTGAGCAAATGACATTCGACTTTTGAAAGTGGCACAATGAAAAGAGCGCAAACGCCGATTATACTGGTGATTGAGGATCAGTTACAACGATTGGTTGCACGAAAACTTATTGAGCAGCAGAATATGCTGAGTATCTCGCGAGAACTTAGCGAGGGTGGTAATCAGTACATCAAGAGCAATCTTAAAAAATTCAATGAAGCCGCTGAATTCGCGCTCCCATTTGTTGTGCTGACAGACTTAGATGCTTACGATTGCCCGCTTGTGCTGCTGCGGGAGTGGTTACCATTCAAACGGCATAAAAACTTGCTTTTTCGCATTGCCGTTCGTGAAGTAGAAGCATGGCTTTTGGCAGATAGAATAAATTTTGCAAAATTTTTAGGTGTACCTGTATCGCGCATCACAACTGATCCAGAAGGTATTCCAAAACCAAAAGAGTTTATTTTTGAGTTGGCGAGAAGGTCAAAAAAGCACAGCATCAAAGAAGGTATTCCGCCGAAAGGTACGGCGAAGACTGGGCAACTCTACAATCCTTTGTTGGCGCAATTTGTCCTTCAACATTGGTCGCTGGAAACCGCAGCAGAACACGCTCCGAGTCTTGCTAAATTTGCACTACGTTTGGAAGAATTTTCAACAATGCTCGCCTTAGAAGGGCGAAACGTAGAAGCACAAGCACGTAAATAATCGCATATACTCTCTCTTTTCACCATGAACAACGTTTTTGATATTCTCGTCATCGGTGGCGGACACGCAGGCATAGAAGCCAGCGTTGCTGCCGCGACGATGGGCGTGTGCAATCCCGTACACCGCTTCCATGCTCGTCCTTTGCGCGTTGGTTTAATTTCAATGGATATTTCCTCCATTGGGCGTTTGTCGTGCAATCCTGCTGTTGGCGGGACGGCAAAAGGGCATTTGGTGAAGGAATTAGACGCGCTTGGTGGCGTAATGGGCATCATTGCTGACAAAAGCGGTGTGCAGTTCAAAATGCTCAATCGCTCGAAAGGTCCTGCGGTGTGGTCGCCGCGCTCGCAAAATGACAAAGATTTGTATCCACAGTATGCGCAGGAATTGGTACAAAATACCCCAAACCTCAGTATTATTCAGGGTTCGGCGGTGAATATCACGGTACAGCACGACAAGGTAACGGGCGTAGAACTTGCAGACGGCTCAGAACTCACAGCGCAAGCAGTGGTGCTGTGTGGCGGCACATTTTTGAATGGCATCATGCACACTGGAATGTGCCAAACGGCTGGCGGACGCTTTGGCGAGCAAGCAGCGACGGGCATTTCCGATATGTTAGCGAGTTACGGTTTGGAGAAAGGTCGCTTGAAAACAGGTACTCCGCCGCGTGTTGCCGCCGAAAGTATTGATTTTTCCAAAACACATCCCGCGCCCGGTGACGAGCCGCCCATTCCCTTCTCGCATCGCACGAAATCGGTGAAAAATACGATTACCTGCTGGGGAACGGAAACAAGCGAAACCACGCACGACATCTTGCGTACAGGCTTCGACCGCTCGCCCATGTTTACTGGGCGCATCAAGGGAAGTGGTCCGCGCTATTGTCCTTCGATTGAAGATAAAATCAATCGCTTTTCGGAGCGCACCTCGCACCACATCATGCTTGAGCCAGAGGGCTTACACACAAACTCTGTGTATGTGAACGGCTTTTCGACAAGTTTACCAGATGACGTGCAATTACGTGGCTTGCAGACGATTCCGGGTTTGGAAAATGTGCAGCTTCTCCGCGCTGGCTATGCGGTGGAATACGATTTCTTTTTCCCTTTTCAACTAAAATTTTCCCTTGAAACAAAAGCAATTTCGGGCTTGTTTTTTGCGGGACAAATCAACGGCACATCGGGCTATGAAGAAGCTGCAACGCAAGGTTTTATCGCAGGTGTGAACGCGGCAATGAAGGTGCGCGGCGAGGACGAATTTACGCTCAAACGCTCCGAAGCGTATATCGGCGTACTCATTGACGACCTCGTGAACAAAAGCACCGAAGAGCCGTACCGCATTTTTACCTCCGCCGCCGAGTATCGCTTGCTGTTGCGCCAAGACAACGCCGACCGACGATTGATGAAATACGGACAAGAGCTTGGTTTAATCGAATCGGCGAGCTACGAGCAAATGCTTCAGCGCGAAGAACTCATTCGCCAGACGCTTGATTTTACGCGCTCTACGCGCTTTCGTCCCGCAGAAATTAACGAGCATTTGCACGAACACGGCGAAACTACGATTACCGAACCCGCCAGTATCGAAATGCTCACCAAACGTTCCGCGCTTGAATTGAAGACACTTTTGGAGCGTTCCGACTGGCAAACACGCATTGGTGCGCAAGATATGGCACTCGCAGCGCAGGAGCATCTCGCCGAAATGCTGGAAACCGTCGTGCAGCAAGCAGAAATTGAAATCAAATATAGCGGCTACATTGACCGTCAAATGAAGGAAATAAGCGTCTTTGCGGCGAATGAGGAAAAGCGCATTCCCGAGAGTTTGAACTACGATGCTATCAAATCTCTTTCGACCGAAGCGCGGCAAAAACTGAATCGGATTCGTCCCTTGTCGCTTGGTCAGGCATCGCGTATTCAGGGCGTTTCAGCATCGGATATTTCTGTGCTGACGCTGTATTTACGGTGATTTTTACGACCTTTGAAATTTGTCGTTGTAATATTCCATAGTGGCACAGACATTCTTGTCTGTGAGTGTTGGTGCAAGGTACAAGAGGAGAACACAGACAGGAATGTCTGTGCCACCGAAGCCTGATTTTACTGGCACTTCAGAGATGTTATCGTGTGCCAAACATTTTTATTCAAGCACCATTCTATGACCTCTCCATCTCATTCTCCCGCAAATTTCGCACACTTTCCGCCGCTCAACGAGCAAATGGACATTATCTGCTCTGGGGCGCATGAAGTCTTGCCGCAGGAGGAATTAGCGCAAAAAATTGAACGCTCGCTAAAAACCCAAAAGCAGCTTACCATCAAGCTCGGATGCGACCCCAGCCGCCCTGACCTGCATTTGGGTCATGCAGTGGTGCTAGGAAAAATGCGCCAGTTTCAAGACTTGGGACATTTGGCGGTGCTGCTTGTGGGCGATTTTACGGGCGTTATCGGCGACCCCACCGGACGCTCCAAAACACGCCCCGCGCTCACGATTGAGGAAACACGCCAAAACGGGCAAAGCTACATGGAGCAAGCCACGCACGTCCTCTCGAAAGAACGCTTGAAGATGGTGTTTAATTCGGAATGGCTTGGGAAATTGAGTGCCTACGAGGTGATTGGTCTCACGGCAAAATTCACGGTCGCACAAATGCTGGAGCGCGACGACTTCAGCAAACGCTACAAGGCGGGCGAGGCAATTAGCATTCACGAGTTTTTATATCCGCTTGCGCAGGGCTATGATTCCGTCGCGTTGGAGGCGGATGTGGAGCTTGGCGGCACGGACCAAAAATTTAACCTTCTCGTCGGACGCGAGCTACAACGCTCATACGGCAAAGAGCCGCAGTGCATTCTCACGATGCCGATTCTGGAAGGCACGGACGGCGTTGAGAAAATGAGTAAATCGCTGGGGAATTACATCGGTCTCACCGAATCGCCACGCGAAATGTTTGGCAAAACGATGTCTATTCCCGACACGCTCATTGCCAGCTATTTCCGCTACGGCGCATTTGCTGAGGAAGCTGCCGTGCAAGCAATGGCGCAGGGTCTAGCGGACGGCAGTGTGCATCCGCGCAATGCAAAGGTGCAGGCTGCAATGGGCATTGTGGCGCGGTATCACGGCGCAGATGCCGCCAACGCTGCCTTTGAGGAATTTGAGCGAATGTTCGTGAAAAAAGATGTTCCCGATGAAATTGAGGAAATAGTGCTGGACATTGCATCAAATCCCGCTCTTGTGGTGGATATTCTTGCCGCAGCCAGCCTTGCTCCCTCCAAAGGCGAGGCACGACGCTTGATTCAAGGCGGGGGCGTTTCGATTGACGGCGAGCGTGTGCAGGAAATCACGGCGACGGTGGACGTTTCCCAGCAGCGTTTGTTCAAAGTTGGTAAGCGGAAATTTCTCAAGATTCAAGCAAAATAACAGCAACATTTCTGGCTTCGGTAGCGCAGATTTATTGCTCATGGTAATTGCACTCATTCGCCCCCTTGATAAAGGCAGGGCTGTAAAGTTCTCGTGTTTTCCCTCATCCCAACCCTTCTCCCAGAGGGAGAAGGGCAAGATACAGAGCCACCTCTTCACCCTCGCCCTCTGGGAGAGGGTCGCTCGCAGAGCGGGGTGAGGGCAGAACTTAACAGCCCTGCTTGATAAAGGGGGAACGGGGGATTTGCCACGCGCAAAGACTAGATGTGGAGCGGTATTTAGCCGTTTAATCCCCCGTTCCCCCTTTATCAAGGGGGCGAATGAGGCAGCGTCTTGTGTACCTGAATAACTACGAACATTTTTATTTTTTCTACTTTGATTTTTCTACTATGAGTGTTTCAATTATCGTCGGAGCGCAGTGGGGCGATGAAGGCAAGGGTAAATTGGTGGATTTGCTCACGAAAGAAGCTGATATTGTGGCGCGGTATCAAGGTGGCGCGAATGCTGGGCATACGCTTGTCATTGACGGCAAAAAATACGTTCTCCACCTGATTCCATCGGGCATTCTCCATCCGAAGGCGCATTGTGTCATTGGAAACGGCGTGGTGATTGACCCCGTTGCACTTATGGAAGAAATCAAAATGCTCGAAGAAAGTGGCGTGAGCATTACGGGACGTTTGTTTATCAGCCATAGAGCGCATCTTATCATGCCGTATCACAAATTGTTGGATGCAGCCCGCGAGCGCGAAAATGCTGCCAAAGAAGGCGGCAAGGCTATCGGCACGACGGGACGCGGCATCGGACCGGCGTATATTGACAAAGCAAGCCGCTCCGGTATTCGCATTGTGGATTTGCTCGACCGCAAGCGTTTTGCCGAAAAAGTGCGGGCGAAAATTGCCGAAGTGAACAACGTGCTGCACAAACTCTACGATTACGAGCAGTTGGACGCAGAAAAAATTGCCGATGAATATTGCCAATTCGATACCTTGATTGACCCCTACATCACCGATACCACCTTGTTTCTGCATGAAGCAATTCAAAGCGGGAAGCGCATTTTGCTTGAGGGCGCACAGGGCGCACTTTTGGATGTGGACCACGGCACCTACCCATTTGTAACAAGCTCCAATCCCACAAGCGGCGGGGCGTGTACGGGTTTGGGTGTGCCACCGACGGCGATTTCCCGCATCATTGGCGTTGTGAAGGCGTATTCGACGCGTGTGGGCAATGGTCCTTTTCCGACGGAATTGGAAAACGCTACGGGCGAGGATTTACGCCGCATTGGGCATGAATTTGGCGCGACAACGGGTCGCCCGCGTCGGTGCGGTTGGTTGGATGCTTTCGCGCTGCGCTATTCCGTGATGGTCAATGGCATTAGCGAAATCGCGCTTACCAAAATGGATGTGCTGGACAGCTTCGACGAACTCAAGATTTGCACGGGTTATATGCTGGATGGCAAAGCATTGAAGGGCATTCCCGCCGATGCTGTTACGCTGGAGCGCGTAGAACCTGTCTATGAAACGGTCAAGGGCTGGAAATCCTCGCTCGAAGGCATTCGCCGTTATGAAGATTTGCCCGCAAATGCGAAAGCGTATATTGCGCGGATTGAGGAATTGTGCGGTGCGCGGGTTACGATTGTTTCCACCAGCCCCAGCCGCGACGACACCATTATTCGTTGATGAAACTTGGACACGGAAATTTGCGTATCATGTAATCATTCGTCAAGGAACGCGGATTGCGAGGACTTTTGAGGACTGGTCAGGACTCTGGCACATTCATAAAAAATTCTGGAGTCCTCAAAGTCCTCTTCAGTCCTCTAAATCCGCGTTCCCAAATTAAACTTGACCAGTTCTCAAAATTTGTCATTGTCCTTTCACTTTTTCACCTCAATAAGTATTATGTACACACAGCAGTTTTTCTCGCGTTTGCAACGGTATGTTGCTGGTGGAATTATCAGCCTGTTCGCCCTTTGTTTGCTTGTTTCCGAAGCCGATGCACAGCGTCGTCGCGGTGGTTTTGGTGGAGGAAGTTTTGGTGGAAGCCGCTCTCCGTCGTACGCGCCAAGTCGTCCTGCGGCTCCGGGCGGCAGTTTTGGTGGGAATCGCTCAGTTGCGCCATCGTCGGGAATGTCGCGTGGTAGCTTTGGTGGAGCGCGTCCGCAGTCGGCGATTGCTGGCACGAACTATCGCAATTCCTACGGCATTCCACGCCAAAGCTCGCCGATGACGGTTCCGGGCGCAAGCTCGCCCTACATGGTGCATAGCTACGGCGGTTACGGTGATGGTTTGATGACGGGTTACTTGATGGGACGCACGTCCATGATGTGGTCAATGCCGTTACACCCCGCATTTTACTACTCGCGCCCTGTGTATATCACCAATCCCAACGGCGGCATGGAAGTTTATCCGCCAACGTTCTCCTTTTTCCGTTTGTTTATGGGATTGTTCATCATGGGCGGTATTGTGTTTTTAGTGGTTTGGCTTGTCCGACGCAGAAGTGGTGCGGGGTATAGTGGTTCGCAGTCGTCGTTTTCGTAAAGACACTTTAGGTTTGTTGTAAAATAAAATTTGCAAAAAATGCCTTCAAGCCGCTTCATTATTGATGATGCGGCTTTTTCTTTCCTCTACGTTCACGAACACTAGCGTTTATTCGCAAAAGTGTGTAAATTCGCGCTTGGTATTTCTCGCCGTTTTTATTGATATTTTTGATACTCATTTTTTACCTTTCATGCAATTACACCAGTTTGAACGCGGCTTGCAGGGTCGTGTAGCGATTGTCACCGGAGCCGCCGTCGGAAATGGACGCGCGTTTTGTGAACGACTTGCCGAAGAAGGCGCGACGATTGTCATTGCGGATATTGCGGACGCAAGCGAGACGCAGCAAGCCTTGGAGGCACTTGGCGCGAAAGTTCTGTACGTGAAGGTAGATGCCACGAATCCCGCCGACACGCAACGTATGGCAGACGAGGTAATGAAAGCCTTTGGTCGAATTGATATTTTAGTGCATAACGTCGGCAAATACGAGGAAGAGCCATTTGAGCTACTTTCCTTTGAGCAGTGGAAAGATATGCTGAGTTTGAATTTAGACAGCCTTTTCCTTTCGGTGAAAGCGGTGCTGCCCGCGATGAAAGAAGGCGGTTTTGGGCGCATTATTGCTCTTTCCTCCGATACTGTGTGGCTTGGAACGCCGTATTTGACGCACTATGTAACAAGTAAAATGGGCGTAATAGGTTTTGTGCGGTCTCTCTCCAGCGAAGTAGGAAAATACGGCATTACCGCCAACGCTGTAACGGTGGGCTTGACTGCGATTCAGCGACCAGAATCGCAACAGTCGGGGCGCGTGAGTTCGTCTATTTTGGAGCATATTTTGCCCTCGCAAAGTATCCAACGCGCCGACGAGCCAGAAGATATTGCGAATGTCGTTGCGTTTCTCGCGCTGCCCGCATCGGGGATTATCAATGGGCAAGCGATTAACGTGGATGGCGGCGTAGCACGGCATTAAAGAAATGGTCACTAGTGAGGTCATTCCCGTCGGGCGGCTGAGGAGTGCAGAAACGCTGCCGTCCAGCGGGTAGTGTGCAAGCGACGCACCCGCCAGACGGCTATTGCACCAGTGATAACAGCCGTTTGACGGGAAGACCTAAACTGGTCACAAAAAAATATAAACATCTCGTTAATCTTTTTCATGGGTTCTTTGTTCTAATTCACAGAGTTGCGCATAAGATTCGCTGCTATGCCTTTCTCCCGCGCATATTCACATTTATAGGGTACGTGGCTTCAAGGAAAAAAGTATGGTCTGGAAAGTTCTCGGTGGCATTTGGTTCGTTATTGCGCTTGCTATTGCAGGGGTGTGGATTGCGCATGGCACACAGATTCTTACAAAAGATAAAGTGCAAGTGGTCAGTAAACGAATCAATCCTGATTTTGGCATTGAAGAGGAAATAGTGGAATGGAAACCACAATTTCGGCTTGGCTTAGATTACGGTATTCCAGCAATAATTCTTTGTGCAGGCGTGGGGTTTGTTTGTACTCGCATTGGCGCACGGAGCAAAATATAAGTACACAAGATAGTAAGTACACAAGATAGTTAAGTACAGAAGATATAAGTACACAAGGCAAATGGTAGAGCGAGTATCGTTATGTCGCGGTTTATAGGCACTAAATACATTTTCGTTTCATTTTTACGTATCTCCATGAAAACATTCGTTAAAATGTCCGCAGTTATGGTAGCGGGCGCGTTCTTGAGCATTCATCTCTGCGGCAATACTGCCTTTGCTGCCACTGGTTTTAACCTTGCAGCAAAAGGTGCGAAAACCGTTACTGTAAGCAATAAAGTAGGCAATAACTCAGCACAATTCAGTAGCAAAGCACCATTGGAGGAAATTAACGGAACGGCTTCAGGCATCAAAGGTTCGTTCACGATCGACCCTTCAAACATTGAAGCAACAACGGGCAAAATTGAGGTGGCAATTACTTCTTTTCAAACGGGTGTCGAACTCCGCGACCAGCATTTGCGCGGTAAAGATTGGTTAGATGCCGACGCACATCCGAGTATCATTTTTGAAATTAAGAAAATTTCTGGTGTTCAGCTTGTTTCAAGCGCGGGCGGCAAGGGCATTGCAAAAGGCACGGCAGAAGGCACCTTCACGGTGCATGGCGTGGCAAAAACTACTTCGTTCCCGATTGAAATTCAATACGTGGAAAAATCTCCCGCCGATGTGGTGATGGTAAAATCTGATTTTTCTGTTTCCTTGAAAGACCACAATATTGCTGGCAAGAAAGGCATTGTCGGCAGCAAAGTAGCAGAAACTATCAATGTAAAAGTTTCGCTTTTTGGCTCAACAGGCGCGTAAACACTTGCTCCAAGCTATTCTTTCGTGTGCAGACTTCCAGCGTTCCCGTCATTGCTCGTATCGTTCTTGATACAAAGCACACTGGAACGCTTTTTTTGTGCAACTTTCTTTCGTGTGCGCTATGCAAATCATTAGGAAAATCTGAAACTTTGCCTATATTTGCCAAGCCTTTTACGACAATGTTTCCAGACTGTGTTTCCAGACTGTGCAATAAACCTTTTTGGAAGTATGTGCTTCTAAAACTATGAACAATGAATGCGAAAAAAGGTGATACTGTTTCAACACCTCATCATTCATGCTCTCAAGTAGAATTCAATCGCAAACAACACATATTTTTTAACTTCTTCATCTTGTTCCGGAGAGATAACGTATGAACATTTCTCGCGTCCTTTTGACAGGCTGTACCGTTGCCGGATTTTCGCTGACAATCATGGGCAGTGCATTCGCGCAAGCATCACAAGTATATGTGCCACCGTCGGCACTTGTTTTCCATAACCTCGACAGTTTGTCGAAAGCACAGGTAAATTGGAAATCGCTGCCAACCTTCAGCAAAAAAAGCAGCTACACCAATAAATACACTACCGCGCTCAATCTCGGCACCCGCATTTGCGATGCTTTCGTGGCGGTACAAGGCAAAGACCAGAATAAATTTGCTGACATGGCAACCACCGTTGCTGGCTTGAGTGGCAAATTGGGGGCGAACATCGAACAAGCACTCAATGACAAAATGTTTGCGCTCGTCAAGCAAGGAAAATGGACGGAAGTACGCACGATGCTCGACGACCAACAAACAACGGTCAAAGAAAAACTCAATCGTCTTGATAAAGATGCCGCTATTTTGGTAACAATCGGCGGTTGGGTGGAAGGCTTGAATGTGGTTACAAAATCGCTTTCCAGCAATTACAACGCTGATGCAACAGGCATTATCCGCAACCCAAAACTTGTTGAATATCTTATTGGCGAATTGAATTCCCTCAGCGCAAATGCCAAAGGAAACGAACTCGTAAAAGATATGACCCCGAAATTTGGTGAAATCAAAAATCTGGTGAATATCGAAAAGGGCAAACCTGTTCCACAGGAAAATGTCAAGAAAATTTATGAGATTTCTTCCGCGCTCATTAAAAGTATTGAAGGCGCGAAATAAGACGAACTGCGAAACACAAATTTTCACAAAACGGCTTTAGAACCTGTTTCTGAAGCCGTTTTGCTTTTTAAAGGATTTGGTAACTGGCGTATTATCTCGTCGGGCGGCTGTTATCACGAGCGCAGTAGCCGTCCGGCGAGTGCTGTGCAAGCGACAAACCCGCCGGACGGCAGCGCATCTGCACTCCTCAGCCGCCCGATTTCTATGGAAAAGTCAAGTTTTTTTAAGCAAACGCTGGAGTCGTTTTTGGGACGGGCTTTTTGGAAACATGGTCTTTGTCGTAC
>JAAFIV010000027.1 GCA_013298775.1 Ignavibacteria bacterium
CCTTGAATCCTGAGCGTGGACATGTTATTTGCCTCGAAGCCGCCCGTCATCGTCATCGGTCCGTTTACGTCCAGTGTTACGCCGTTCATGCGCAAGTTGCCATCCAGCACCAAGCCGCCAGCGAGGATTTTTGGCATGCCAACATCCACAATCATTCCTGCATCCACGACAAGCGTGGCATTGAAGGGGCTGGGGAACTCCGTTGTTGTGGCGGTGCGGGTAACGGCTGGTGTAGTGTATTGCAAGCGGCTTTGCCCTGATTGATACACCACATCATTGCCCGAAAAGCCCGCCAAACCTTGCAGTTGGAGCGTCGCGCCTGTGGTGGATGTGCCTTCTATCGTCAGTGTGCCGTTATTGGTAAAACTTGCCGCAGCAGCAATGGCGAAGGTTGCGGGCGATTGCACTATCAAATCTACCCCGCCGCCTAGTAAAAATGAGGTCTGCACGGTTGCCGTTGTTGTAGAACCGCCGAGCGCGTTGCCCATTACCACAAAGGTTGTCCCACCAATGCTGAAGTTTGGTGCGGGAAGTCCACCGCCGTTTGGCAATGAATTCCAGTTGCTCGCCACACCTGCGTCGCCACTCGTGTAGTAATAGGTATCGCTAACGGCAATAATGTTTACGTTCACAGTCGCGCTTGCCGTGAAGCCGAGCGCGTCGGTTACTTGCACGGTGTAGCTTTGTGGTGCTGCGCCGTTGAAATCTGGAAATTGGACATTTGCAGCACTGAGATTCACTGCTGGCGACCAATCCCACGTGTAGGGCGGTGTTCCTCCGCGCAGTGTTGGTGCGGTGAGTGTAGTCGGCGTGAACGGCGGTGCAACCTGTGTTCCGCCTGTTAATCGTGGTTCAAAACTCACCGCAACAGTTGAAGCAGCATTCGTCAAGGTGTTGTCAATGCGATACGTAAAACTGCTCGAATGATTTGCTGGAATCGCACTTGTCGGCGTGATATTGACAGGATTCCCTGGTGAAGGAAGAACTGTGCTGAACAGCATTGCCCCAAGCGCAGTGATGCTATACGTAGGCGTTGGCGAAGCAGGAGCCATTCCCGGAAGCAGCACGGATGTTGGTGTACCGATGGTCGGGTTTACAATCACCGATGGCGGTGCGGTAGAAACCATGCGGGTCGGCGCGTTTACAAGTGTTCCCGTGTTCGCGCCTTTGCTGTCGGTGGCGGTATTGCCGCTATATTCGTTAAATTTCCAGTAGCCCAGCAAATTCGCCGCCCAGTTCGGATGGGTGGCGGTGATTTCCACGCCTTTGAAGCGGTTGATGGTGGTTTGCGGCAAAGCGGCATTCCAGAGGCGAACTTCGTCAATTTCGCCTTGCCAAGGCTCAGGCGAGGTCGGTGCCCAGCCGATATGCACTTGCCCACCTGTTGCTGGACCTGGTCCGTATGCAATGGGCAGCCCCACTTGTATTCCATTCACATACAGCGTGGCAACACCACCGCCAATCGTTACGGCAATATGATACCATTGATTTTGAGCAAAAGTATATGGGAATGTTATGAGTGTACCATTCCAAATAGCTAATCCAGTGTAGTTACCGAGAATATGAACGCTGTACCGCGTGATTACACCATTACGAATTGCCATAATACAAGGGCTTCCTGGCGGTGTGCCACTCATCCACGTTGGGCGCACCCACGCTTCAATAGTGCCATCGGTAATATCAAAAGCAGGATTGGTTGCCGTTACGTCTTGTGTTGTTCCATTAAAGGTCAATGATTGCCCAAAGCCCGCACGAACTGGCGGTGGAATCGCTGCGCCGATAGCATAATACGCCGTGCCTGGATTCAACGGCGCGAACACTGAACTATTGCTGATATTTAACCCCGAAACTGTGCTGGCAAAGCCCGTGTACGTGCCGTTGTTGGTGGCTGCATTGCCGAGCATGGCGTTAGCGGCAAGCGCGGGTGTGCTGCGCGAGAAGGTAAGCGTGGCGTTGCTAAGTGGAGTGCCAGCACTTAAAGCGGTGTACCAATATTCTGTCGTGCTGAGGCTTCCCGTTTCCATTGGTGCGGCTTCCGTCGGTGTTGGGGGCGGTGCTGTTGGAAATGCCTCTGCATCGAAGAACGTAGCCGCAGGAGCCGAGCTATACGCTACCGTTACGGGCAGATAGCTCGAAGCTGTGCCGCCGCCTGTTGGGAAGAGGTAACTTCCGCCGCCAACGGGCAGACCGCGCTGCATTCTACCAATGATGTGGCTTGCGCCGCTCGGTGCTGGCGTCGTCGAGATTGTACCAATATTGGCAATGCGGAACAGATTCGTTGGCGAGCTTATCAAATGCCCTTGCGTGAAGGTGGCGATGCCATTCACGGTAAGCGGAGAATTGAGCGTTGGTGCGGTTCCTGGGTAGGTGTAATTGAGCGTAAGATTGTTCAAACTTTGAAAACCTGCGCCAAACTTGATAGACGTGGCAGAATTTGCCATTGCGCCGTTCAAAATGAGATTTGAAGAGGCACTTCCAAGAAAGATAGGGTTTGTTCCCGTAATAGTCGTGGTGCCATTCAGCGTGAGGGTTTCATTGTTGAGGTCAATGACGGCGTTGCCTGATGCAGTGTAATTAGTGATGGATGTTGGCGCACCTAAGCCAAGTGTGAGAGTGCCATCCTGCGATTCCAAGCCATTTGCAAAGGTTTGTGCGACTAAACCAAGATTGACGATGCTGCTACTCAGAAGTCGCACAGGTGCGTTCATGCTTGCGGGAAGCTCCAAGCCACTTGCGCCGTTGAAAGGAGAATTGTAAATAAGCAAGCCCGTCGTCGTGTTGTAGAGCGGTGTGGTGGTCGTGAGGCTTCCTGCCACACCAATATCTAACGTTCCGTCCACCTGCAAGCCGGCTGTGTTCACGAGGCTTGGTCCACCGCCTGCAATGCTGAGAGTCGCGCCAGCAGCAATCGTGCTACCCGCACCTGAAAGCGTCATTGCTGCGCTATTCAAGGCAAGTGTTCCAGATTGCACGTCGAGTGCGCCACTGAGCGTGATTGGACTCGCCACTGTGAGCGTATTTGTGCCACTGTACGTGAGGTTGTTTGCTTGTGTGATGGCAGATTTTGTGCCGACGGCGGCAAAACTTGCAGGAATAGGGGCAGTGCCGTAAAATTCATAATTTGCTCCAGCAGCACAGGAAATTGTCGCTCCCGCCAACGATTTCCGTAGTGCGCCAGTAGCATCGTTTACGCCATTTATGCCCTCTGTGAGCCGTGTGCGGAGCGTACCGCCATTTTGCAGCGAAAACGATGAGGTTGCATTGGCAAGTGTTACCGTAAAATTATTCAAATCCAGCGTTCCGCCGCCTTGTACGGTCATTTGTACAGCGGCAGCATTTAGTGTGATGTTCGATGCTGCGGGAGCAGTTATGTAGCCACTTTGCACAATAAACGTTGTGCTTGGAGTCATGAAATCTGTGGCAGGTGTTCCCAGCATTCCTAATGCGGGATTTGTTCCCCAATTTGCGGGATTTGCAGGGTCGCCAGATTCGTAGTAGTACGTTGCGGCAATCACCCCTGTTCCCGTGCCGACAAACACAGGTGTTGTGGTGAAATTATTCGGTGTGATTTGCGAAATCGTTGTGCCGCCACCAAAGCCGACGGGACCTTGATTGTTGTACATTCCACCGATAGCATTGGGAAAGCCTGTAACAACGCTATTTGCCGCCAACACCGCGCTGGGCGTGAGCGTGAGCGTACCAGAGCGCGTACCAGTTGCGGTTTGAATTTGCCAGCGACCAGTTGCGTTCAATGCCGTAACACCAGTACCAAGACCGCCACCACCGCCTGTGAGCGCGTTTACAATCACATTGCCCGCGCCGCCACCCGCTTCGGTGAACGTCAAAGGCAGATACTGTGCGAGCTGCCCAACGGGAAAGAGATAATTCGCGCCCGCCGTTGCCATTGCTCGCTCCAAGAAGCCGTCCACGTAGCCGCCGCCCGTCGTTACTGCGCCTGCAACGCCGTTTGTTACCACAATTTTATTTGCCAAGGTGTTCGTAATACGTCCGGCTGCAAGTGCTAACGTGCCGCCAACACCCAGTGGGGAAGCCATTGGCAAAACAGTACCCGTGCGGTTCAGCGTAAAGTTATTCAGGAATTGTGCGCCGCCTGCGAAGGCAAGTGAACCCGTGATAGCACCTGTGCCGATAATGCTGAGATTACTTGTTGCTGTGCCGCCAAAGGTAGAGCCTGCGCCAATCGTAATTGCATCATTCAAAGCAAGCGTATTTCCTGCACCGAGATTGAGGCGCGACGTACCGTTCAGGGTAAATGTACCGTTAATTTGGCTGCTCACACCCGCACCGAGCGTGGCAACATCACTCGCGCCATTGATTGAGAAATTGCCGTTCATCGTTGCTGGCAGTGCGACAACAGGAATTGTTCCCGTCCAGCCATCGCTTGTTGCTAAGGTTGAACCTGCACCGTAGTTGATAGCCCCAGAACCGTTAACCGTGCCATTGCCCGCACCGCAAGGACCTGCACCACCTTGCAAGGCAATTCTGCCGTTCATGGTAGAAACGTTCAGCGTACCGTTTACCGTCAGAGTACCTGTGCCGCCTACAGCAATTTGCTGGGTCGAGGTATGTGTTCCAGCCGCTAAGGTAAACGTGCTACCACAAACAGAAACGTTTCCACTTCCTGTAAACACGCCACTTACTTGAACATTAGAATTGATGCGGGTTACACCTGGACCTTGCGTCGTCAGATTATTGACTTGCGTGGTTGCGATATTGATATTGCGGTCGGGTCCGGCAGTTGGCGTAAAAATATAATTCGCCGCTATATCCCACGTGCGCCCAGTGGTAGTAATTGCTCCGCCATTGAAGCCTGTCGCGTTGGCGGCTTGGAGTGTGCCGCCAGCTTGTAAATCAAACGCGCCTGTGCCTGTTACCTGCACACCGCCCAGATTCAGCGTTGTGCCGCTTCCTACGCGCAGCAATACATTCGCGCCCAGCGTGATATTTGCCGTTGCAACAGCCAGAGGATTGGTTGCTTCGACAACGTAATTAAGCGGTACGGCGGGAACCATGATTGGCGCAAGAAAACTTGGTCCGGGAGTACCGCCGCCGCCGACGGCGGAGTTCCAGTTTGCAGGAGTTTGTGCATTGCCCGAAAGGAAGTAGTAGGTATTCGGCGCGTTTTTGAATACACCAAGTTGATTATTTGCCGTGTATGGCACGACCATATCTACGTCGCCGTCGTTGTCGAAATCGCCCATGCCAAAGTACAAGGGTAAGCCCGCGCCTGGCAGATAAGACGCAAGCAAATTAAAGGTCGCACCAGCAGTACCTAAGAACACATTCACATTTGTCGAACCGTCCGCACTGGCTATCAAATCTAAGTCGCCATCGCCGTTCACATCTTGCACCGCAGCATAGCGTGAGCCAACACCCGCACCGTAGCTTGCTCCTGCGGTAAACGTTCCCGTGCCGCCATTTATCATTACTTGGATATTTCCGGACATTGTTGTAACGGCAATATCCACATCGCCGTCGAGGTCGAAATCACCGACGGCGGGATAGCCGCACTGCGTACCAGTGAGATAGGGTGAAGCGGGGGTGTAGGATGTGCCATTACCATTATTGAGCAAAATGTGCAGTTGTCCCTCTAAATATGTTGGCATTGTACCCCATGTTGCAACGGCAATATCCATATCGCCGTCGCCATCGAAATCCGCCACCGAACAGCCGAATGGGCGCACCGTCATAGCCACAGGAAACAAGGCAGTGGACGCGAATCCACCTAAGCCATCGCCAATGCCCACCGATACTAAAAAGCCAACGGCATTATCGCCCGTAGAAATAACATCCAGATTGCCGTCGCCGTTCACATCACTAGTGGTGATACATGATGCAAGTCCGCCCGTCAAGCCTGTTCCCGAACCAACCGGGGTGCCAAAGGTAATTGCGCCGCCCATTGTAGAGGTATTCAAAATGCGCTGCATTGTGTTGGGTGTGTTTGTCAGCCCTGCAATATCAATTTTTCCGTCATTATTGAAATCGCCAACGGTCAGACGCGAACACGCCGCACCAAGCCCAACGGGCGCGGGCGCGAGGAATGTACCGTCGCCATTGCCCTGAGCGATATACACGTTGGTACTCATTATTTGCAAGGTGGCAATGTCGAGATTTCCATCGCCGTTGAAGTCCGCAAGCTCCGTGCAAACAATAGCACCTGCGGGCAAGCCCGTTACGTTGGTTGCCATTTGGTAATACGTTCCGGGACTTGTTACGGCACTGCGCACACGATAATCCCACACATACGGCTTTGCAAGCGACGCGGTAGCGGTGTTGGCGGTCATTATCGTTGTCATTACGCGCTCGCCCGCTTTGCGCGTTGTTGGCGGGGTGAGTGTGGCGGTCGCGCCCGCGAGTGTTGGTGCGGGAAGGGGATTCTGCCACGTTTGTGAAGCAAAAATGCGTCCCGTCGCGGCGGTGAGCGGTCCGGCGGAGAAAGTTGTTTGCGAAGCGACGTTATTGAAGGCGTTGTGTGCGCTTGAGCCAGAATTGGTATTGCTGTTGCCATTGCGCGGTGGCGCGGTTGCTGTAACGGACAAGCCGACGGGCGTTCCGAGCGCGAAGAACGTCAGTCCTGTTGGGACGGTTTGCGTGAGTGTTGGCGGTGGACCTGCGAGGAAATTGTTTGGTCCGCTGGAAGAATACGAACCGCCTTGCGTCAGCGACGAGCCGAGAATGCTCGTACCCGTCAAGCCTGTTTTGCCAACTTGCATTAAGCCGTTATTGAATGTGCCGCTCACAAGCTGCGTTTCCCAATATTCTGTCGTAGAAATGGATGGCATGAGAATCGTCGTACCGTCGCCGTTGCCGCCTGAGCCAACGTTGAAGGCTTCTACTTCCGCCGTCGCGCCGCCCATTGTGTTGGGGTTATTCACCGTGAAGGGCAGATACTGACCACCTTTGCCAACGGGAAACAGCCACGCACCTGAGTTCATACCTGCGGGAAAGGCGCGGCGAAGCGGACCCTCGACCATACCACCAGTGCGCGTTACTGCTCCAAAGTTGGCATTGGCAACCGTCAGCGTATTCATCGCGGTGGATAATATACCGTTATTCAGAATCAATGAGCCATTGAGCGTTGTTGCGGCGTTGAGACCAAGAGTACCTGTTCCGTTCAGTCTCAGATTTCCGTTCATCGTCGTCGGTAATTCTACTCCTGTGGTTGCGGGCAATACGGTGTAACGCAACTCGCTCCCTGACAAATAGTTTGGTGGCATTCCAATAAATCTTGCCGTTGTAGTTGTTCGATATTGAATAGCACCGCTCACCGTCATCGTATTGTTATTCAAAAGTTGCCCCGTACTCATATTCACATCAATATACGCACCGCTACTGATAGAACTTGGTCCATTCAGAGTCAAGTTCCCTAAGAGTACATGGAGATAGCCGCTCAAAATTGACAACGAGCCGCCAGTACGCACAGTCATGTTGTTCGATATAATCCAGTTTCCTGCTCCTGCATCAATCGTGATATTTGCTGCTTGGGTAATAGCGGGACGGTTCGTTGTTGCACCAAAACGGACATTCCCACTCGCATTGCCAAAGTAGTAGTTGGCATCCGGGTCGTAGGTGAAAATTACGGTATTCGGCGCAGCAGCAGTAATTTGCACAGCACCGATATTATCAGCCGATGCCGTCCCACCGTGAATGCCTTGTGAATGCTGCGTTCTCAGCGTCGCGCCCGATTGAAGATTAAACCTACTATTGTTGCCGTTGAAAATCACGGAAAATGTACCTGTATTCAGCGTCGCGCCGCTTGGAACGTTCAGCGTTACGGGATTTGTTCCGTTGCCAAAGGTGAGGTTAGTGCCTGTCAATGTGGCGGTTTGCCCGCTTTCAATTTCAAATACAGTGTTTGCGGTGATGAAATCTGGTGCGAATGTGCCAGGAGTTGGTCCGAGCGTGGTGTCCCAGCCCGTCATGGCGTTCATGGGCGTGCCATTCGCGCTGTTGTAGTAATACGTCGTTACGCCTGTGCCAATGGCGTAAAAGCTATTGCCTGCGTTCAGTGTCGGGAAGGGAGTGGTATTGCGAATAGTCCCAGCAACAGTACTTGGGAAGCCATTATACGAGCCATTTGCCATACCTGCTGTGCCGAGCCTGTTGCTTGCAACCACGCCCGCATTTCGCGCAAAGGCAAGTGTTACGTTGGTGAGGTTGTTGGACGGATTCACGCGCCAGTATTCGGTCGTGCTGAGGGCAGAAATACCGCCTGTTCCGGGCGAACCAGGACACGCCACGTTGAAGGGTTCGACGAGGACGGTTGTCATCGCAGGTGCGCTCATGTACGTGAGCGTTGCGGGTATGTACGTTGCTGCCGAGCCATTTCCAACGGGGAACTGATACGTTCCGCCGCCTGTCTGAACAGCGCGAGCAAGCGGACCTTGCACGTGGGCAGTGCCACTCGGTGTGCCGCTAATAGCTCCAGGAGCGTTGTTGGCGATAGTGAGGAGATTTAACGTGGTTCGGAGATATTGCCCGCCAACATTAAAATTGAGAACGCCATTCAGCGTTGTTGGTGCGCCGAGCGTTGCCACAAGCCCCGCCGTGCCGCTCATGGCAATATTGCCCAGCATTGGCGAGGGCAGTTCCAGTCCTGTTGTGAGCGCGGTTGAGCCAGTGTATGCGAGAATTGCACCTGCCACGTAGCTGATGGGCTGCCCTGTTACAAAGTTCACCGCCACGGCTGGGTTTCGCACAAAAAATTGCCCCGTCGCGCCGACAGCAAGCGGTGTTATGGCATTATTATTGGCAAGGGTGAAATTTGCGTCGAGTTCGAGCGTTCCCTGAATAATCTGGCTGCTCGCGCCCGCGAGCGTGAGAACCTGTCCAGCAGACGCGCCGACAAGACGCAAACCGCCACCAACGCTGGTGTTGATACTAAGCGCACCAGAGAGATTCAGTCCCGTCGCCAGCGTGGTCATGCCGCCGCCCGTGCGTGTGAGGTTTCGTGCATCCGTGATGAGAGGTTTTCCGCCAACCGCAGCAAAGTTTGCGTTGGCAGCCCCTGCCGCACTCAGGATATAATTCGCCGTTGCGATGTAGGTAACCGTTCCTGTTACTTGGATTGCGCCCGTAGCAGGAACGAGAGTTGTGCCGTTTACGCCGTCTGCCCGCGAGGTTCGGAGGGTTCCGTTTGCTAAGAGTTGAAAATTACCCGCGCCCGTGAGAGCAACATTGTCCATGTCCAACGTCGCTCCGCCTTGCACTTGCATCGTTACGCCCGACCCAAGCGGGATATTTGCTGTTGCGGGAAGCGTTACGAGAGGACTTGGCACAATAAACGTCCAGCCCGACGTAGCAAAACTTGGTGCGGCAAAGCCGCCGCCCAGTGGATTGCTGTTCCAGCTGCCTGGAGTGCTCGTAGGCAGACCCGCTTGGTAGTAGTAGGTTGTGGGAAGAATAGTCGTCCCAACGGCAAAAAACCTGTTGGAGCCAGCGAGAAGCGTGGTTGTTTGTGGAGTATTTTGGGTGATGATGTCGGGAGTAGGCACACCGTCGTAGGTGGCTGGTCCTGTGCCGACGAAACTCCCTGCTGGTGCGCTTGTTGCGGTAGCAACGCTTTGTGTGGCGGCAAGGGTTGTTCTGCCAAGTTGCATCCGTCCGCTTATAAAACTGCCGCCGACGCGCTCGGTACGCCAGTACTCGCCGCCTAAGGCTGTCGCAACCGTAGTGTTGTCGCCTGTTCCGCCAGAGATGTTGTATGCTTCCGCTTCTACCGTTGCACCGCCCGCGCCCGTTGTTGGGTTTACGATAGCAAAAGGAATATCGCTCGTACCTTTGCCGACAGGAAAGAGCCATGTGCCAGTGTTTGCATTCGCAGGAATGGCGCGGCGCAAAGGTCCTTCAATAAAACCACCCAATCCGCTACTCACAACGGCGTTAGCATTCGGATTCGTGATGGTTAGCGTATTGGTGAGCGTCCGAAGAATAGACCCCCCAACATTCAAAGTGCCACTACCGTTGATGGACGTAGGCGAACTGAGCGTGATAATTCCTGCTACCGAGCCAGAAAAAAGCTGCACATCACCGTCCATAGCCGTTGGAAGCTCTAAACCAGTTGGGCGCGGCATAGTAATATTCCAATAGATTAGCGTTGCCCCCGCCAGATATCGCACAGGATTCGACAGAACGCACGGTATCGGTGCTCCACTAATTACGTCCAATCTTCCGCCGTTTTGTATGGTCAGACCGTTTGGGTTGGTGATGGTGAGGACGCTTGAAGCACTTTGTAGAATCATACGCCCGTCGGGACCTTGAACATTACTGCTGAATGCCGCACCACTCAAAACGAGGCTATTGGATAAAAAGAGACTTCCCGAAGCCAGCGTCAACGCGGTCTGAACGGTCAGCGCAGAATTTATCACCCACGATGTACCAGAAGCCGTATTGATACTCAGCGAGTTTACTTGCGAGACAGGCAGTTTCTGCCCTCCCATACCAAAATTACAGGAGGCTGACCCAGTCACCGACCCAAAGTTGAAATTGACCATTGTGCCATAATTGGTGAGAAAGCCCGTCCCACCAAGTAATACTTGAATTGCACCCGTAACATCGCTTGTTCCATTCAGCCCCGCCGTGTTGCGCGTTATGAAGGTTGCGCCATCTTGGAGGGTAAAAACGCTGTTGTTTCCCATAAATTGCACGGCATTTGTCGCACCTGCTCCCGTGTTCAGCGTTCCGCCCGACTGCACGGTGAGCTTTACGCCGCCCGCAGCACTGCCCAGATTCCAGTTGGCGTTCATGAGTGCTGTTCTGCCGCTTGGAATTATGAACTCTGCACAGGGAGAGATGAAATTTGCTGTCGGCATCCAGTTTGTGGCGAGGCTGGGGTCGCCGCTTACGGGCTGGAAAGTATAAACGGTGGGAGCGGTGTTGCTTGCGACGGTGAGGAAATTCTGTGTCCCGAATGGAGAAAAACTATAGACTGGTGTGGACGTTACAGTTCCGCCGCCTGCCGTCGCTGCTCCCACAGAGGTATAGCTTCCCGTAACGGGTGATCCCTGCCTATACCCTACGAGACTCGTTCCCACTACACTGGGTGCGGTGAGTGCCACTCGGCTTGCAAGGGTGGCAAATTGTGGTGAAACCGTCCAATATTCACTGGGGGAGAGGCTTGTCAATGTTGAACAGTCAGGCGAACCGCCCGTTCCGGGGTTATTGGCTTGCACGTACACATCGCACCACGAACCAGTTCCCGTGCTTGGACTAACTAAGGTAAGTGGTAGATATTGCGTCGCTGTTCCCAAAGGAAATGTATAATTCGGTCCACTAGTCATGTTTGCTGGCAGTCGCCATACCACTTGACCAATGATGTATGAAGAGGTATTTCCGCCGACGATTGCCGTTGGGGCACTATTGCCAATAAAAAGAGAACCTGCTGTCTGATTGACAATGCCATTGGTAAGAGTCAGTTGATTACTAACACTGAAATTACCGTTAAGCGTAGCTCCGACGCGATTCATCGTTAAATTAGACAGACTGCTTGCCGTAAACGTTACAGTTCCCGTAATTAGACCTGCGCCGGCAATCGCTAATGATCCACCCGTCGCAAAGAACGTAGGATTTGCCGTAAAATTGACTGGTCCGCTAAGAGTCAATGTTGTTGCACCATTAAATCGAACAAGATCATTGATAGAAGCTGTGCCTTGAATATTCGTTGATGCACCAACAGTAAACACGCCTGCTTGACCAAACACCACAGAACCTGGCATCGTCGTCGGTAATTCAGCCGCAGTTGTTGATTTTGTGCCTGTGCCAGAGTAGCTCAGTACAGAGTTCGTCGCCTGATAATTCACCACTGTGCCTGTTACTGCCGCTGTGCCTCGTATTTCCAGCGTTCCACCACCAGCGATATTCAGTATGCCGTTATTAGTCATCGTAACACCAGTATTCATGCGGAGTGCACAGCCGCTTTGGACGTTCATGGTTACGCCTGCGCCGAGGGTGAAATTTGTGCTGGCATTTGCATTCGGATTGGTGGGTTCGACGATAAAGGTGTCGCCAGAGTTGCTGAAGGTGCTTGCGGGCGCACCCGCGCCGCCGATGCCTGTGAACCAGTTCGCAGCAACACCTGCATCGAACGCGCCACCGCGAAAGTAATAGGTATTGCCAAATGCTGCAAAACTTGCACGGGGCATACCGCCGATGGTAGTAAAGGTTCCGCCGACATAGATGGTCGAACCGCTCGTCGGAAGACTGGTAACTTGGGCATCTGCGTTAGGATTCCACGCAGTGGCAAGTCCACCAGTATTAATGCCCGCGAGATAATTTCGCGGCTGCCCACCGATATTGGTAAATTGCCCCCCTGCATAGAGCGTAGAGCCACTGAAGGAAAGAGCCAGCACTCTGCCATTTGCATTGGGAGTCCATGCTGCAACGGGAAGTCCTGCGGCGTTAATTTGGACAATGCGACTATGCGGCATACCGTTCACAGTGGTAAAATCCCCTCCTGCATACACAGTACTGACATTAACGGCGAGCGAAAATACCGTATTGTTCGCATTAGGATTCCACGCCGGTATGACAGCACCAGCACCATCAACGGCAGCAAGGTAATTGCGTGCCGAGGCACCTACCATTGTAAAGTTACCACCAGCGTAAATTGTCGTGCCATTCACGCCAAGTGCGTACACCGTACCATTGGCACTTGGGTCCCATGTGGTGATAGCACCTGTGCCAGTATTAAAAGCGGCAAGACGCGAGCGCGACTGCCCGTCAACTATGCTGAATTGCCCTCCTACATAGAGCGTTGTACCACCGACGGCGAGAGCATAGACATCGTTATTTGCACCAGGATTCCACGCGGTGGGAACGCCCGTAACAGCATCAATAGCCGCAAGGCGAACACGCGACGTTGCACCAATCATGGTAAAATTTCCTCCAGCATAGACCGTCGCCCCAACTACTGCAAGGCTGGAAACATAGCTATTGGCATTGGGATTCCAAGGCAGTAGTGCGCCCGTATTCGCATTGATAGCGGCAAGGCGATTGCGTGTTACCGTCCCGAAAGCGTCGGTTGCTGTGGTAAAGTAGCCTCCAACGTAGATAGTTGTCCCTGATATGACAACGGACTCAATACTGCCATTAAACGTCGGGAAGTTAGTGAGCGGCGTACTACTTTGCGCTTTCACAAAAGAAAACGAGAAAAACTGCGCAACAACAAGCGTTAAAATAATAACGGCACAACGAGAAGTACGGGAGAGGTTCATAAGAGTTCGCCAAAAATAGGAGAAAAAAATCACAATAACGACGGACAAAAAAGCAAGAACAGCACACAAACAAAAAAGAGAACAGAGTTTTTATGCTGCGTACAGACTACAAAAATACGAAAAAGCAAGGGGAAAGAACAGAAAAAAAGCGTCCGACTTTCTCGAATTGCTTGGAAAAAGTGTCCGACTTTCTCGAATTTTCACAAGAACGTGACAGGTGCGTGAAAAATGTGGAAAATTCTGCGTGGTTGACGGGGAATGTGGGAAAAGTGGTGGGTGTGTTTTTAGGTGGGGTGTGTAGGAGAATTGGGGTATTTCAAAGTGGCAATATATTGGCAGCAATGACAAGAAAAACTCCCCAGCATGGGTCGGCGGTGCTTACACAAGCGTTGAAAACGGTACAAAAGTGCTGGGCGGCGCAGGCATTTCCGCAACCTCGTCTTGCACGGTTACCAAGTACAAGCCCGCATCGTACACCGATTGCCGTGTTGCGGGAGAAAGTGCGTCCACCGCCGCAATGATGCCGTACAGCGTCGTACCTTTGTACTGCGGATAAAACTCCCCAAAACGCTGTAATTGCTTCAGCGTTTGCTCCACACTCTTTTTGTCCAAATGGCTTTTTACCTCGACAATAAAACCGATATTCTTCTCGCCATTGGCAAAACCAAAACCATCCAATTCCATCCATTCCTCGCCTTTGCGCGATTTCATGCGCATCGTAAAGGTCGTCATGCCAAAGCGTTCCGAAAGCATCTTTTCCACCGATGGCAAGAGCAAACCCTCGGTGAACGAGCCGAATTTATTGCCCAGTCCACCGATTTGTTGCTTGAGTTCTTTGGTGTCGCGGGCGGCTTCGGCAGCGCGGCGGTCGGCTTCAATAGCGCGGCGGTCGTCAGCTTCTTGAGATGCCGCAAGTTGCGCTTTGAACGCCTCAAGGCTATGATTGGCGGCTTCCTGAGAGGCGGCAAGTTGTGCTTTGAACGCTTCAAGGCTGAGGACACCTTGCTTTTGCTGCTCGGTAATTTCTGCCAACGTCGCTTGTATTTGCTCCATTGTGGTCATAATCGGTCTCTTTTTGGTTTGTCATAAAATTGCGCTCCTATCTCACAAAAATATGGAATTTTTTGCTGATAATTACCAACATCTCGTATTACTGACATAATCCACACACCGCTTCAGAACGCGCTCTATACAGCATTTGCACCAAATCATAGACGCTCTCTTTTTCATGCGGTTTTTGTTGTATATTTGCGGTGCGTTTGCACTTCCTCTTGTTCACCATTTACTTTCACGTATGCTAATCTTGACACCAACTCTTTCAAGAATATTTCGCCATTTTGAGCAGCAAGAAATCGCCCATACTCCGCACCGTTCCTACCTTGCTGGAATGTTGTGCGCGATGAGTTTCTTCTTTGTTTCAGGACAAAATTTCGCACAAAATTCCTCCGCGCAAGGAATCGTGAAAGGCAGCATCAAAGACGCGGAAACGGGACAGGTGCTTGTTGGCGTGGCGGTGCGTGTGGAAGCGCGGGCGTTTGGAGCGTATTCCAACAAAAGCGGTGAGTTCCGCATGAATGCTTTGCCAGCAGGTGAGTACACGCTTCTTGTCTCGCTTGTGGGCTATGAGTTAAAGAAAATTCCCGTCAGTGTTCGTGCGCAGGACAGCACCGTGCTTGCTATCACGCTCAGGGCGCAAATCTTGAAAACAAACGACGTGGTTGTCTCAGCAGGAAAGCGCGTCCAAGCCGCACAGGATGTGCCTGTGAGCATTACCACCGTTGATTCCAAAATGCTCCAACAGCGCAACATCACGCGCGTTGATGAGGCACTCCGCTACATTCCGGGTGTGTACGTGAGCCGCGACCAAATAAACATACGCGGTTCATCGGGGTTTTCGCTTGGCTTTGGTTCGCGCGTAAGCGTCTTCATGGACGGATTTTCAATGCTCTCCGCCGATGGTGGCGATGTAAAATTCGACGTAATTCCGATGTTCAATGTCGAGCGGATTGAGGTTGTAAAAGGCGCAGGTTCTGCCTTGTACGGCACGGGCGCACTCGGCGGCGTGGTGAACGTGATAACGGCGCAACCTTCAGAAACGCCAGAGTTTCGCTTTCGCGGCTTCGGCGGCGCGTACACGCTTCCCCGCTACAACGAATGGCGGTGGCGAGAAACGATGCCGCTTCTGGGCGGTGCGGATGTGAGTTATTCGCAGAAAATTGGTGATGTGGGTGTGCTTGCGGCGGTCGGTGTGAAGGGCAATCAGGGGCATTTAGATTACTTCGATAATTGGCAATGGAACGTCTTTACGAAGGTCAGTTTCGAGCTTTCGCAGCGTTCTACAATGAACGTTCTTTTTACCAATGCCTACGACGACCGCACCAACTGGGTCTTTTGGAAGAGCTTGCGCGAAGCCACACGTCCACCTGCTGGCACGAACTACAATGAACGCTTTGTATCGTCCAAAACCATGCTCGCGGCTGATTTCAAGACCATTTTCGATGAGAAATTTTTTATGACCGCTCGTCTGGGTGCGTATCGTACAGACTTCACCACGCTTGGGCAAAGTCTCGCAGGCGGACAAACGCAAATCCAATCCGTTGCAAATGCCTTCAATACGGAAGTTCAGCTTACTTCCATCGTGGACAGCACATTTTTACTGACCTACGGCGTAATGGGAACCTTCAATGCGATTGAAAAAAGCCCGATTATTTCTGCGGGAACGCCCACGCAGCTTATCGCGGCGGCATATTTACAAGGCGAATACAAACCCATGAAAAACCTCACACTCACGCTCGGAAGCCGCTTCGATACGGAACAAACCTCGAATGGCGTGGCAGGTTCGGGAATTATCGTGAGTCCAAAAGCAGGTGCATCGTGGGTGATTTCGGAGCAGACACAGCTTCGCGCTTCTGTTGGCGCGGGTTTTCGCGCTCCCACGCTCACCGAACGCTTTGCGGCATTACGCTTTGGTTCGTTTAGCGTCGCGCCGAATCCTGGAATGCGCAGCGAGCGGTCGTGGTCGTTTGAAATTGGCGGCAAGCAATCCTTTACGCTCTTTGGCGAGGAATGGAGCGTTGATGCGGCTCTTTTCAACAACGAATTTACCGACCTTGTGGAACCGCGCTTGCCCGATGGCATGAATCCGCAAATTCAGTTTATCAATATCACCCAAGCACGGATTTCGGGTGCGGAACTTGCGCTCACCGCCTGGCTTCCTATGAGGCTTCTGGGCTTTGAAACGTCGCTGACAGCAATGAGTCCGCGCGATTTGCGATTGAACCAAGTATTAAAATATCGTTCTGAACTTTTGTGGTATTCCCGTGCGATTGTGCCAATTGGCGCGTTTCAATTTCAGGTGGATTACCGCTATCAATCGCGCTTTCAGGAAGTGGACGACCTCAGCGTCGCCATACGCGATGCCACAGCCCGCGTTCCGATTCACATTGTGGATGCGCGGGTGATTGCGAATATGTTTGAACTCGTTGGTTTGCCAATGGTTCTGACGCTGAACGTGCGGAATGCGCTGGATTACTATTACAACGAAATTATTGGTAATCTCGCCCAAACACGGCATATTACCTTGCAGGTGGATATGAAATTGTAAAATAGTGCAGAAGGAATGAAAGATGTTTTTGGGGCTTTCGCGAAACGAGTATTTTGCGAAAGCCCTCACTGTATGAGGCAGATACAACTCTTTGAACCCATACAGGCTGCTAGACTTCATAGTGTTCGCCTTCGGATGCAAAAAAAGCAATAACTCTCCACGAAAATGATTCGGAATAAGGTTATGGACATAATCACATTACATTGGGCAGACAAGAGTGTCTGCTTGTGCCGAAGCCAGTATTCATCAGTAGCGCGGACACTCTTGTCTGCGCCACAAGATACCAAATTATTGTGTCCACAACCTTAAACTCTCCTGTATTCAACATGCCATACACTTCCCTTGCTTGTATCGTGCTAGCAGCCGGCAAATCCTCGCGTATGGGCGACAAAAACAAGCTGTTGCTGCCCTTACAATCCTCAACCGTACTCGGCAAAACATTGAGTATTTATGCGGGTTTAGGCTTTGGAAAACTTCTCTGCGTAACAGGGCGCGACCATGAACAAACATCAGCCATAGCGCAACGATATGGTGTGGAAACACTCTACAACCCAGATTTTATGCTGGGTATGGCACATTCACTTCGAGCAGGTATCCAGACTATTTCTGCAAACGATTGTGCGGGAATATTGGTAGCACTTGGGGATATGCCATTCTTTTCACAAACAAGTATTCATGAGCTTTGTAAAGCATTTTTCGTTGCTCCAAAAGATGCAATCTGTATGCCCACCTTTGCGGGGCAGCAAGGCAATCCAGTGCTATTTTCAACAGCCTACAAGCAAGATTTGATGCTCCTTACAGGGGATATTGGGGCAAAATCATTGCTAAAAAAATATGCAGCACAATGTATTTGCGTTGAAATGCCAGATAATGGTTGTTTGCGGGATATTGATACGAAAGACGATTGGCAACAGGCGCAGGAGCTGACAATTTCTCGCAAATAAAATTTCTGTATTATGGAACAAGACACCATCATGCCTTGTTCCATAAACAATCAATTCAAGATAATGTTACTGCTGCCCAAACGCACGCAAATTATACGTGAAGGTCAGCAAGAAATAGCGTTGTAGCACGTTCGTTTGCGTGTCCTCAATGAAGCTGCTCGTTACGTTGCGCGTGATGCTGTTGTTCAAGTTTAGCGCGTCGAAGACCGAAAGTTTTAGCTCGCCATTGCCATCGAAAAAGCGTTTGCCAACGCCGATATTGAGAAGAGGAATAGTTTGATTGAACCCGCCAACCAAGCCAACATTGGCAAGGTAATTGAAATCCGCGCTGATTAAAAATCCATCCCAGAAAATCCAGTTCAAGCGAGCATTGATGCTGTGAATGAAGTATTCGTTGTCGAGCGCACTTTGGAGCGAGTTGCGGACGATATTGTACGAGGTTCTGCCAGAAATATTGAAATCCAAATTCTCGCTAATGTTACTACCAATGCCGATTTGCGGTGTAATTCCATACGTGTTTCCAGCATTCAAGGCATCGTTAATAAGCGATACATCGCGCACATAGCTTCCGCCCGCATTCAGACTGATGTTCAGCTTGAAACCTTGCACGGGTTCCCAAGGAAAATTATAGCCCGCAAAGGCACGTACATTCCAATAGTCATTGAGGTTGGTGTAGCGCGTCAGCTGTGCGCCGCGTCCCAAGCGGATTGGCTCGCCACCATTCGTATTTGGAACAGCAGTATCGCGCACCGTAATCAAGGTCGAATTCGCAATTTTATCCGCCGTATAACTCGCTGAAACAAAGGCAAACACGGAGGTTGCCGTGCGCATGTCGAACAAGCCAACATTCGCCGTGAGATTGTGCGTTACCTCTTGGCGCAAATCAGGATTACCAACGGTAAGACGCAGAGGATTCGTATTATCCACCACATTTTGCAATTGCCGAATACCAGGCGCATTGGTAAATGCACGATAATTCACGCGCAAATTCCCGACGGGACCCGCGAGCATTGCTGCGGGGTTTCCGCCACCGAACATCATCACCATTGGACCGCCACCGCCGCCAGTGCCGCCGCCACCGCCAAACGGCGCACCTCCACCTCCGCCACCAAACGGCGGACGACCACCACCGCCCATATTGGGCGCATTTCCCAAGCGCATCGTGAAGACGAGCGATGGCAAAATGTTCTGGAACTCGCGAAAAAGCTGGGTTTCGGTGGGAAAAGTTTGATTCACATCCAAGCGAGCATATTGATAATCCGCCCCAAGCGACAACGACGCGCCCGTAGCGAGATTGATACGGTACGTTACGCCTGGTCGGTGCGTGGAATAGAGGCTACTGGCAAGGTTCGAGAGCGGTTTATTGAGCAGGCTAAATTCACCTGTGGAAGGATTGAAATCATTCACTCGGCGGTCAGATTCGGTGCGGGTTTGATTGATATTATAGCTTACTTGCAGCATACTTTGAGGCGTAAGCGGTTCGGTGTACGACACATTCCCGCCAAGCGAAAGCGAATTCGATGTTGAAGGGACATATTGATTCAAATTTTGTATGACCGAATCCACATTCATTGTCGCTGGATTTGCGCGATAAAAAATGTTCACCGCATCATTCTCCGAAATGCCCGCGTTTCGATTCCATGCAGTGCGCTGGCTGACAGAAATGGTGCGCCCCTCAGCGTTGAATTTATGCCGCCAGAGCAGTTCATTATTCAGCGAAATACCGTCGGAGCGGGAATCGTTGTTGCGTGTAGAAGCATTCAGGGGTGCGCCGCTTGCTCCGATGCGGGTTGCATTGGTGCTGAGGGTAGTGCGTTGGTTATTTTGTAAGGTAAATGTGGGCGTGAGAACAAAAGAATTATTGGAATCCAATGTGTACTCCAAGCGAGCATTGATGCGGTGATTGATGTTATTGGTTAAACTTGTGTTTGCATCAAGCGTGCGCTGCCCAACGCCTTCAGAAAGCAGTGTTTGGCGCACCGTATTTTGCGAAGCGTAATTATTGGTAAAATTGCCGAAGTACGAAGCCGCAACATCAAGGTTTTGTCCCCATTTGTCGGCATAATTCACACCTAGCGAGTGCGCTGCCGTGATACCATCGCTCTGCGGCACAAGGAAATCACCAGGACTGCCTACGCCTCCACCGCCGCCGCCAGAAGCACGCATCATTGCTCCTGCGCCACTGCCCATTGCACCGCCAACCATAGAGCGAACCTGAGCATTCATGCCGCCACCACCGCCCATTGTTCCTAAAATATCTTGAATTGAAAAGTTCTGTTGATTGATATTGTTCGACAAGCCAAGCAAGGAAATACGCCGATCGCCGCCGAAAAAATTCACATTGCCACCAGCAGTATAGCGAGCTTCCGCACCAAGCGCAGAGCCGCCCGCGCCGCCATAGACCTTGCCAAACTGCCCATTGCGGCGGTCGGGTTTGGTGACGATGTTGAGCGTTTTGGTGCGGTCGCCGTCGTCGAAGCCAGAAAAGCGTGATTGTTCGGACATTTGGTCAATCACTTGTACGCGGTCAATCATATCGGCGGGCAAGTTTTTCAGCGCGGTTCGAGGGTCGTCGCCAAAAAATGGCTTACCATCAACAATCACGCGGCGAATCGTTTCGCCTTGTGCTTTTACTGTTCCGTCCGATTCTACCTGCACTCCGGGCATTTTACGCACTAAATCTTCAGCAACGGCATTGCGTTCGGTTTTGAATTGTGCGGCATTGTATTCTACGGTATCGCCCTTCACTTCTGCCCGCGCGGCTTGTTCCGATACTTCAACGGCATCGGTTTTTACGGTAACTGATTTCAAGGTAATTGCTGGAAGCCGCACGGTATCTTGCTTGTCCAGCGTAATGACTTTGCGAAATGCCGAAAATCCTACGGAGGTTGCGATAATTGTGTACGTCCCCGCACTTTTCACCGGCAAAGCAAACGAGCCATCTTTGCCCGATACCGCTCCACCAGCAAATGCGCTTGGATCCATCGTCATTGTGCGTGTTTGAGGCGCACCGTTTTGGCTTTGCGGCGGCTCAATTGCTCCACGCAGGAGCAAAATGCGCACACCAGAAAGCGGTTTTTGGGTGGAATCGCTGATGCGTCCGAGTACGGTAAAATCAGTGTTGGACGGGGAATTTTGCGCGTGCAGTGAGAAAGAAATTCCAGCAAGAAAACACGTGCAAAGAAGAGTAAAACGGTACAAAAGCTGCATGGTAGGAACAAATTGGTGGTGAAGAATCAAAAGAAAAATCAAAAGAAAAATCAAATACTACTCGAATACTGTATGAGACGAGCGTATCAAGAAAGTATTGACGATGAAACACCAACAAAGTTACGGTAAAATCAGGGCTGGACAAGGGTCGGAATTGTTAAAACGGTGTTAATCTTTTTTGTAGAGCTTCAATATTGGCAGAATCCTTTTTGGCATGCCTCAATGCAAGAATACATGAGCGATTCAAGCCTGTTTTCTAATCTTTACGGTTTGCAGTGTCATTCCCTGCAAGCAAGGTGAAGTCTTGCGTTGAAGTGTGTTTATGGCAAAGGTCGGTACAATGTTGGAGTCTCGGTTGTTGCTTTCTTCAGCGCGTACACCGCGCCAGGTGTTTCATAGCCTGGCAAAATGATTTCACGCTGAAACATCAAGCCGCATTTCTCCATAACCCGCGTGGATGCTCGATTTTTCGTAAGTGCAAGCGAAACAATAGCATTGGTGCGCTCTTCAATGAGTGCGAGCCGAACAAGTTCCTGTGCGCCTTCGGTGGCGTAGCCTTTGCCCCATGCTGAGGTGTGAAAACGATAGCCAATTTCCACATCGCCCGCTTCGTAACTTGCTTCTTTGGCAAAGCGGTAGTCCAGTGCAGGACGCAGCACAAACCAGCCTAAAAATGTACGCGTTTCACGCTCTTCTGCTGCCCACAAGCCGTAGAGTGGCGATGAATCCTTGTTCTGGAAGTATTTTGGGTACAGAGCAGCAATAAATTCTTCGTAGCCCTGAAGTGATGTGGCTATCGGTTGCCCAATATAGCGGAGTACGTCTGTGTCGGCATCCAGCGCAGCAAGGCGTGGCGCGTCTTCTGGTATGAGTGGGCGAAGAATGAGGCGAAGCGTTGAAATGATGTGCATAGCAATTTGAGTAAGAAAAATGTAGCAGTAATTTTTTTTCGTCATTGCAAATAATAAAAAAAGCCCTGCATTGCTGGTAAATACAGGGCTTGAAAGATTCTTTTCTACATTACTCCGTCCAAAACTTCACCTGCTTATGCCCGAAAAGGCTCATCAGTCCTTCAATCGCGGCATCATTGGGGGAGAAGCGAAAATCTTTTGCTCGATACATGGCACAAGGTTTGGTACGGTCTTCAGCGTTTTCATCAAACACCGAAAAAACGACTTCCATTTTGCCCGGATGAGCATTCATCAGGTCGCGTGCTTTTTGGATGTGTTCAGGTTTGGTGCGCTGCCGTGAGGCAATAATTTTTACGCCTTTTGCAAAGCGTGATGCAGCCTCGCTTACAGGGAATACATCATCCACCACGATTTTGAGCGAATCCGAACCATCAATTTGCGATTTCCCCGAAACCATGAGCATTGCGTCTTCCACGAGCAAATGGCGGAATTTTGCAAAGGAATCGCTCCAAAAAATACACTCCGCTTTGCCTGAAAAATCCTCGATTTGCACAAATGCAATCATCTGTTCTTTTTTATCCAACTTCGTCCGAACACCGCTCACAATGCCGCACGCACGCACAGGCTTGCCAATGAGCGGACTGTTTTTTTGCCCAAGTTGCAGCGTCGCAAAAGTCTCCACGTGTGGGCGATAGCGTTCAAGCGGGTGTCCGCTCACGTAGAAGTTCAAAAATTCGCGCTCATGTTTCAGTTGCTCGAAATAGCTCCATTGCGGCACGGTTGGGAGCTTTGGCTCGGAAACCGTCGGAACATCTGCTGCACCAAAAAGGCTGTCCATGCCCGTATCTTCTTGGTTATTCTGCGCATTTCCGAATTTAATTGCTTCATCAATTGCACCAAAAAGTTGTGCGCGATGTCCCAAATTTTGAGAATCGAAGCCACCTGCACACACCAACGCCTCCAACGCCCGCTTGTTTACCGCCTTCGTATCCACGCGCTTTGCAAAATCAAAAAACGACGTGAATGCCGCTTCATTCCTTGCTTTGATAATGCTCTGTACCGCTCCTTCGCCTACGTTTTTGATAGCGGCGAGACCGAAGCGGATTTTACCACGTTTATTTCCCTCACCCGCCATCGAAGCGATGGCACCCTCTCCCAGAGGGAGAGGGATTTCAAGACCGCTTGAATTCTTCTCTTCGCTCCCTCTCCCTTTGGGAGAGGGCTGGGGTGAGGGCTTCGGCGGAATTGCGGTAAAACTTGCGAACGACTCATTTACATCGGGCGGAAGAACTTCAATCCCGAAATACTTTGCCTCGTCAATCAAAGCGACGATTTTATCAAGGTTACCGAGTTCGGCAGTCATGTTCGCGGCGAGGAATTCTGCGGGATAATGCGCTTTCAGCCACGCGGTTTGGAACGCCAAATACGAGTACGCAAGCGCGTGGGACTTGTTAAAACCATAGCTGGCGAATTTTTCAATCAAGTCGAAAATTTCACCCGCAAGTTTCGCTTCAATTCCATGCACATCCTTCGCACCCTTGATAAATGCTTCTTTTTGCTCTGCCATGAGCTTCGCATCTTTTTTACCCATTGCGCGGCGCATGATGTCTGCTTGCGCAAGTGAAAAGCCCGCAATGTCGCGGACAAGCTGCATTACTTGTTCTTGATAGACGATAATGCCGTAGGTAGCGCGGAGCGACGGCTCCATTTGTGGATGGAGCAGCGTAATTGCTTGCTTGCCTTGTTTGCGGTCGCAGAAATCGGGAATGTTGCCCATCGGTCCTGGGCGGTAGAGCGCGTTCATAGCGGTCAAATCCTCAAGGTTTGTGGGCTTGAGCATTTTCAAATACTTCTGCATCGGCTCGGATTCAAACTGGAACACAGCAAGTGTTTTTCCCGCACTCAGCATGTCGTAGGTTTTTTTGTCAAACAAATCCAGTGCATCCACATCAATTTGTACGCCGTGATTGCGCTCAATCATTGCAACGGTATTGTCAATGATGGAAAGCGTCCGCAGCCCCAAGAAGTCCATTTTAAGCAGTCCCGCGTCTTCGAGGTCTTTCATGTTGTACTGCGTTGCCAAGCCGGAATCGGACTTGTAAAGCGGGACGTATTGCGAAATATCGCCTGGCGCAATCACCACGCCCGCCGCATGAAGCGAGGAATTTCGCGCAAACCCTTCCAGCACCAATGCGTATTCGATAAGTTGCTTGATTTTTGGGTCGTCGGACTCCTTCACCCAGCGCAGTTCGGGCAGTTCGAGTGCTTCTTTGAGCGGCGTAACTTTTCCCAAAATGGTCGGAATGGGCTTGGTAATTGAATCAACCGTCTGAAGCGGAATCCCCAGAACCCGCGCCACGTCTTTGATGACGGCTTTCGTAGAAAGTGTTCCGAAGGTGATAATCTGCGCGACCGAGTTTTCGCCGTACTTTTGGCGGACGTATTCAATCACATCCTCGCGGCGTTCATCGTTGAAATCCACGTCAATATCGGGCATGGACACGCGGTCGGGGTTCAGGAAACGCTCGAAAAGGAGGTCGTATTGAAGCGGATCTACATTGGTAATGCCGAGAGCATACGCCACAAGCGAGCCAGCAGCAGAGCCACGTCCAGGTCCTACGCTCACGCCCATATCCCGCGCCGCATTGATGAAATCTTGCACAATGAGGAAATATCCCGCAAAGCCCATTTTTTTGATAACACCCAATTCAAACTCCGTGCGCTCGCGTACCTGCTCGCTTGCGGCGGTGTATGCTTGCACATTGTAGCGTTTTTCAATGCCTTTGAAGGTGAGTTCCTCCATGTATTCATCAAGGTTTGTCGCCTTCGATTCCGCAGGAATGGGGAACTCTGGCATATGCAAATCGGTCTTGAGATTGACGTTGCATTTTTCCGCGATTTCGAGCGTGTTTTCAATCGCGCCTGGCAAATGCCCCAGCAAATCCGCCATTTGGTCGGCAGTTTTGAAGTAGTATTCGGGCGTGCCGTAGCGAAGTTTGTGAACGTCCAACATACCCGCATTTGCTTGACTTGCGTCCTTGATGTAGAGGTGAACGTTGTGCGCGGTAGCGTGTTCCTGCTTGATGTAATGACAATCGTTTGTTGCGACGAGCTTCAAGCCCAGTTCCTGCGCCAATTTTGGGGCATATTCCAAAAGCGGCTTGTCTAATTCAATAAAGTGCTGTTGCACCTCGACGTAGAAATCCTCACCAAAGCGTTCTTTGTACCAAATGGCTTCCTCGCGGGCTTTGTCGTAGTCGTGATTCACTAAATGCGCTCCCAACACGCCGCCCACACAGGCTGAAGTCAGCACCAAGCCCTCGCCATACTGCTCCAGCACTTCCTTGTCAATACGCGGCTTGTAGTAAAAGCCTTCAGTATGTCCGATGGAACTCAGTTTCATCAGGTTCTCATAGCCTTTGTTGTTTTTGGCGAGCGCGATGAGGTGATAATAATTTTTGGTCTTCGTTTTGCCCGAAGTCTTGTCAAAGCGGCTTCCGGCAGCGATGTAGAGTTCGCAGCCCAGAATGGGCTTGATGTTGTACTTCTTCGCTTTTTTGTAAAACTCGAAGGTGCCAAACATTACGCCGTGGTCGGTAAGCGCGACGGCTGCGTGTCCCTGTGCAGAAGCGGCTTTGAGCAGTGTTTCGGGTGTGGCTGCGCCGTCCAGGAGGGAATAGTGGGTGTGGTTGTGGAGGTGGATGAATTCGGGCATGATTGGTGTAGTTGATGGCAAATGGAAATTTTCACTCTCAAAAATGCACAAAATCTGGTGAATGCAAGAATAGTTTGTAAATATGCGAAAAAATAGTTGTGCAAATTTTGCATAATGTTTATTTTGCGTAAAAATATTGATAAAAACAACCTCAATCGTTATGCAGACAACGTTTTCTTCCGTTCATCTTGAGCAAACACTCAACAAAATTTACGACCATCTTTATGCAAATGCTGAGAGTAAAACACCTAAAGCGATTGCCTTCGAGGTAATGAAAATTTTGCATACGGCTGTTTTTATGGAAAAAGAGTCGCAAAAAAATGAACCTGCTTTTCATTTTCTCAAAACCGAACAACGCAAGATTACAAGCGGCAATCCAGACCTTGTGCGAATGTATGCCGATATGATTCGCAAACAATTTGAGCGCATGAAAAAAGCCTTTGGCATTTTTGCCGCAAAAGAGCGCATTGCACTTGCGGATTTTGATTTGGTGTTTGTGTGTTCTGCACTTTCGACGTTGTTAGTCTCCGACCCCAAGCGCGACGTGCTTGGCGATGCACTGGAAATCTTCCGTTCCTATTGGGCAAAAAGTCATGGCGGACAGTTTTTTACTGACCAACGTGTAACGCGCCTTGCAATGACGCTTCTGCAATTCAACCCTTACGAAGGTGATGATTTGGTGGATATTTGCGCAGGAACAGGCGGCTTCTTATTTGCAGGTTTACACCATATTCAAGAGCTTGTTGAAAACCGTCAACACTCCGCACCGGAACAAGAAATCAAGCGCCTTGCAGCCGAAAGTTTGCTTGGTCAGGAAATTGATGCCGACGTGTGTGCTGTGGCGAATGCAACGCTTAGTTCGCGGATTGGGAATGGAATTGAAGCACTCGTGCGGCAAGGAAACTCGCTGGTTTTAGAAAATAGTACCAAAATCCGCATGAACACTCATCGCTGCGTGGCAACAAATCCGCCATTTGGAACAAAGATCACCATTAAAGACCCGTCCATTCTGCGGCAATATGAATTAAGCGGCTCGCAAATACAGCCATTGCAAGGAAATTTCTTTGCCGCAGGAAAACTCTCACCCCGTGCGCCTGATACGCTTTTTGTTGAGCAAAATGTGAAATTATTGCAGCCCGGTGTAGGACGTTTGGCTATTGTGATTCCCTACCAAATTGCGTCCGGTCCACAAGCGCAGTTTATCCGCGAATGGCTTTTGAAGCAGGTTTCTATTGTTGCAGTGATAGACCTTCCTGCCGATACATTTCAGCCACACACAGGTACGAAGGCGTGTTTGCTGGTCGTGAAGCGTCGTAAAAAGCCGCTTGCAGGTATTGACCTTACTAACGACCCGCCTATTTTCTGCTCCGTTCCGCGCTGGATAGGACACGATAGGCGCGGCAATCCGACATACAAAAAACTTCCCGATGGTACAGAATCAGACGAGGTTTTATCGGATTTTGAGCAGGTTGCCGTAGCATTTGAGGAATTTTTACAAGGGCAGGAAATCGCGGCACATTCGGAAAGTTTTGTAATTGGGGCAGAGGCTATCGCGCAAAACGAGGGGTTGAGATTTGATGCACAGTTTCATAAGCCGCAGACACTGCGTGTACGTTCTGAAAAAAACGGCAAAAATAAGGATTCATGGGAGTTTGTAAGGCTTGGTGATGTCGTCAAACATATTTTTTATCCGGGACGTTTTAAACGCAATTACATTGACCACCAGCCCGATGCAGTACCGTTTTTGGGCGGAACAAACATCTCCCAACTTATCATCAACACCGATAAATGGATAAGCCCGCACGACCCGCGTTTGGAGGAGTTGAAAGTTCGTGCAGGCTGGGTTTTGATAACACGAAGCGGCTCGACTGGTATTATTTCGTCCGTACCGCAAGCATGGGACGGAGCAGCAATTTCGGAACACGTTATTCGGATTATTCCTGACGAAACCAAGCTGGAAGGCGCGTATATTCAGGCTTTTTTACGCACACAATACGCGCAGCAGGAGTTAGCGCGAGGTGTTTATGGTTCAGTTATTGACGAAATAAATCCTGAATTTATTGGTAATCTTTCTGTACCAGTGCCGCGTAATCGCAAAGAAATGAAGAGCATCGTAGAATCTATGCGTCGTGCCGAAGATGCCCGTCAAACGGCAATCGAAGCATTCCAGTATAGCGTTCAAAGCCTCGATTCTATGCTGCTTCATCATTGATTTATACTGCTCACCGCTTGGCAACGCGCCCATGACGCTCCAAAATATGCTGCATCAAATCCAACAATTCTTCCAATGTGAGATTACCTTGAAGTTGGTTGCTGGAGGCGAGGATGAGGAATGTATTGGAAGGCTCGTGTCGTCCGCCTCGGTCTAATGGAATCAAATGCCCCGATTGAATGAGACGCGGATTTTCTGCCACCTCAAAAATATCAATGCTGATAAGTTGTATCGGGTCTTGATACGCGTCAGGTTCTATGCGGTGTTTGGTAAGCCAAGTAAAGGAATCCTGCAAGGTGTTTTGCGGAAGAGAAGGAGCATTTTTCATTGAGAGAAGCTGCCAAAAGTAACGCACTTCAACTAAAGTTGCCGTTACCTCATCAGCATAAAATTTGTGTTCAGGCGGAAAGTTCCAACGTGGCTGCCGATTACCGTCTGTGCCGTCTTGTGGTCTGCCTGGCACACGCCCAGAGGCTGGTCGCCAAGGTGGGGAACGCCTTCCTGCGTCTCGAAATTTCGTTGCTATTGCTTTTACTGCTCTTGAGTCAAAGCCTGAATCAAGCAAATATTGACGAACAAAATTCGAGACATCGCTTATCAAAATTCTTGCCTCTTCTGGTGAGATGTTTGATTCTTTCATTGTCAGATTTTGAATACGGTTCATACGTTCTTGTTGCTGTTGTGTCATAGCATTATGTGTCAATGATGAAATGAATTTTGGCTGTTTACAGAATCAGCTTCACGCCTACCTTCTACGCTTTTTTGTAAAACTCAAATGTACCAAACATCACGCCGTGGTCGGTAAGCGCGACGGCTGCGTGTCCCTGTGCAGAAGCGGCTTTGAGCAGTGTTTCGGGTGTGGCTGCGCCGTCCAGGAGGGAATAGTGGGTGTGGTTGTGGAGGTGGATGAATTCAGGCATGAGTGTATCTTAAATGGCAGTGGAAAGTGAGGTGTGTACTTTTGCACAGAAATCAAAAAACTTTTTGAGCGACTGCAAGTGTGTTTCTGGCCCTGCTACACGCTTTTGAAGCTCGGTAATATAGCTTGATTCGCAGACAACTTTGGGATTATTTTTCTGGTAATGGAGGTTCTTTTCAAGCAGCATTGCTGTTAAATATCGCTTGTGGAAATGTGCATGATTTTTGGATGTATGCTTGCCCATTTTTTCAGGATCGTTTTCACACACGTTGTAATAGCGGGAAAATTCGATAAAATCAGGTGTGTTCGGCTGACGAGGGTAAAGAAATTTGTTTCCTAAAAACCATGTCTCCATGCAACGATGCTGCACAATAATTTCTAAACTGCAATACTCTTCTAATTCGAGATTATGCTCTTGTATCACCTCCCAAACCTCATCAATACGGTCTTGAATGCTACCATCTTCACTATCCAAACACAAAATCAGATAGTTGAATTTGTGTGAGTTCTCATTTATTGTGGCAATAGCATCGGGTAATTCATTCTTCAGAATATTTGGATAACCGTAGCCACTAATCAAGAAAAAATGCTGATGTTCAGCCTCTTGAGGCGTTTTTATTTTCTTGAAACCAAGTAACTGCTCAATCCAGCGTGAATACACCTGCATTTCTGTCTCTTCGCCTTCAACCAGAACATACAAATTCATACAAGTTCCTCCTCTTTACCCGTTCTGAACTCTATGCTGTTTGCCAGCTCCGTGAAGGCGCGATGCTTCGTTTTTCCTAAGTGCAATTCTTCTGCCGTATGCGTTCGTACAACACCGCCATTGCGCGTAACGACCTTCCAATACTGCATATCTACGTTGTTGATAATGTACGGGTGGTGGCTGGTGATGATAAACTGGAGATTACGTTCACTATTCAAAATTTCTTCGGTCAATGCGCCGATACAGTTTACACCTAAACTATTCTCAAATTCATCAATAAGAAGCACTGTCCCGCTCGGCGAAAGAAAAATTTCGCACAAGTCAAAGAAGACGCGCTGCATTCCTGAAGACCAGTATTCAAGCGGTATTGGGTCTTTTACGGAAGATTCTTTCATAATGAACGTGAGCGCAGGTTGTTCCAATGATTTCAGAATATTATTTGTCAAATACAGCCGTACTGTTTGGTCTCGCAAAGTATTGATTCTTCTATCAAGTTTCAGATATTCAATCTGTGGGAAAATTGCGATAAACTCCAAGACAATTTTATCCGCAAGATTTGGAAAACGCTTAAATGCGGCAATGATTTTGCCAATAAATGTGCGACCATGTATATCGTTAGTATGAGTTTCGATGAGGTTCGGGATAGAATTTATGCCCTCAAACATTGCATCAATTTCATGTTCAGGGAATACCTCCATGTGGCGAATCGGTGAACCGTAAAATGAGGAAATAAAAGTATCATGAATATCAAAAAATTCTTGCCGCAGTAACTGAACTAAGGCTTCAGCTCTCATAAATTCAAGAATACTTATCTCTACTGGAACATTGAGGGGAATTTCCTTTTCATCAAAAATAGCTTTCTCTTTCTGACGTTCAGCAATAATGCGGTCGGGAGAGCCAATTTTACTATTGATTGTCCAAACTTTTTCAGCAATAAAATCTTCTCCAATCTCTCCCTCCCAACGATAATCACCAAATTTGAGCGTCGAACATTCAATACACCAAGAACAATGCTTTTGAATGTCTCCAAGCGCAATCCGCTTAATAGTTTTTATCGCATCCAAAATCTGCGTCTTTCCCACACCCGAAGCACCCACGAGCAAGGTAAAGTCATCGAATATCGTCTTTTCAAGCCGCCAGTTACGGGCTTTATCGTGAAATTCGATAGAGTTTATGCGCATAATAATTTTCAAAACAATTGTGAACAAAAATCAAATTCTATACCACCTCGCCGCCACAGAAACACTCGCCAAAGCCTCCTCAAAAGCTGCACGGCTACTACGTTCCGCACGGGTGCGAATATAGCCATCGTGCGCCAAAGCAGACGTCTTTTCTCGTATCGCGGACATCACTACAAATATAACCTGTCGCTGCATCTATCCTATCTCTCAATTTTCCCCCCATTCAAACGCAGAGCGTATTTGCTGAAGCGTGCAGTCCGCTCCCAGTGCGGCTAAGAGCTTGATGCGTGCTTTTTGTCCTGTCAGGTAATCAGCAAAAATAACGCCTGCTTCGTAGAGCTGCTTACCTGCGCCCTCGTAGGCGTACAGATGTTCAACGCGTCCAATCGGACAGCGCGAGGTCAGCACGACGGGAATGTCTCGTTGCAAGGCTCGTAAAATCTGCCCGTACAATGGCGGTGGAACATTTCCCACGCCCATTGCTTCAATAATAATTCCCTCTGGCGGTGTGGGCGAATCCAATGCAAGGCGCATCAGTTCTGCTTCCGACGAGGTATAACATTTGATAATCGGCACAAATGCTGGTAGCGATTGTACCTTAAAATAATCCCGACGCACCGGCTGACGGTACAACAACGGCTGACCATTGATAATGCGTCCCAAGGGACCGAAATTACTGCTTTCAAAGGTACTGAGATTGCTCGTGTCCATTTTTGATACTTCCGAAGCAGCCTGTATTGTATCTGCTAAACACACCAGAACGCCCATTCCACGCGCTTTTTGGCTGAGGGAAAGTATCGTGGCATCGCGGAGATTGCGCGGTCCGTCCCAGTCGGGTTCGGAAGAATTGCGCATGGAGCCGACAATGACAATCGGCTTGGGGGTGCTTACCGTACAATCAAGAAAGTATGCGGTTTCTTCAAGCGTGTCGGTGCCGTGCGTAATCACAATGCCGTTGATAGCGGGCTGCTCGGCGAGCGATTGTACAAGGCGCGAAAGTTCCAACATGAGTTCTGGCGTTACATGTGGTCCAGGATAGCGTCCGAATTCAATTGATTCAATTTCGGTGAGTTCTTTGATGTTGGGCGTGAGGTCGAGAATTTCACTCGCGGAGAGCGTCGGCACAACGCCACCAAAGGTGTCATCTACTTTCATGGAGATTGTTCCGCCCGTGAAGACAATCGCGGTACGAGGAAGAGCTTGCGCCATAGAATATTGAGAAAGAAAAAAGGTGAGAAGCCAAGAAATAATGCGGGCTTGAAGAAAAAAAACAATATTGAAATCGTTATGAATTTACGGGAAAAAATGTTGCAAAAAAAACTTGATAAATCAGCCCCTCCGCGCTATCTTTGCTTCGTTAATTAACCAATCTGTTCAACGGTTTTTCCATAAACAATATGCGTAAATTTGTAGGTTTTCTTGCGTTTGCCTTTGTTGTAAGCGTCATTGCTCCTTCCTTCACCTTCGCTCAAGATGCTCCAAAAGAGGAGAAAAAAGAGATGAAGAAAAAAGCAAAGAAAATGAAAAAAGAAAAAATGGAAGAGAAAAAAGAAGAAAAGCCAGCAGAGAAAAAATAATTTCTCGGATTCTTCCGTCTCTACAAAAGCGTGTTTACCAAACAGTAAACACGCTTTTTTTATGGGCTTTTTTATGAGCTTTCAGAGCTGCATTGCTGATGTACACAGGGATTCTCATGGCAAATACCTATATTGAATGCAGTAGATACCGTCCGATGAAGAGCTTTATTATTGAATGACACATTTAGGACTTTCGCAAAATGCTCGTTTTGTGGCACAGACAAGAGTGTCTGTGCTACCGAAGACGCGTACAATCTGCATCACGTGGTAGCGCAGACACTCCTGTCTGCGACATTTGCGAAAGTCCTAACATTGATAACGCATTGAAGTACAATTTCTTTTCACTTTTTCTTGAAAACAGCATGAATACTAGCACACAGCGTACCGCACTTTACGATGTTCACGTAGAACTAGGCGCGAAAATTATTCCTTTTGGTGGCTTCGATATGCCCGTGAATTATCCGAAAGGTATTTTGCAGGAGCATTTTGCGGTGCGCCGCCGCGTAGGAATGTTCGATGTCTCCCACATGGGCGAGGTGGAAATTCACGGGGCGCATGCGCTGGACTTCGTGCAAGCTCTCACCACCAACGACGCATCAAAGCTGGAGCGCGGCAAAGCGCAGTATTCGGCAATGTGCTACGACGATGGCGGTATTGTGGATGATTTGCTCGTGTATCATTGCGGCGAGTATTTTATGCTCGTTATCAATGCCTCTAATATTGCCAAAGACCTTGAATGGATGCGCTCTGTGGCAGCGAAGCTCGCGGCAAAAGGCATTGACAACATAGAAATACGCGATTGCAGTAGCGAAATGCAGCTTTTGGCAGTGCAAGGACCAAAATCTATTGAAACGCTGCAAAAGCTGACCACAACACCGCTCCACGACATTACCTATTACAATTTTGCCTTCGGAACGCTTGCTGGTGAGGAAATGATATTGTCGCGCACTGGTTATACTGGCGAGCTTGGTTTCGAGCTGTATTTCCGCGCCGATGCCGCAAAAGCACGGACAGTCTGGAATGCTCTTATGCACGCTGGAGCCGAGTTTGAGATTGAACCATGCGGCTTGGGAGCGCGTGATACCTTGCGTTTGGAGAAAGGTTTCGCTTTGTACGGCAATGATATTGACCAAACAACGCTGCCCCTCGAAGCGGGTTTGGGTTGGATTACAAAACTCACGAAGCCAGATTTTACGGGCAAGCACGCCCTTGAAGATGCGAAAGAACAAGGTTTGAAGCGGAAACTGGTAGCGTTTAAATTGCAACAAGAAAAAATTATTCCGCGCCAAGCATACACACTCCATGCTGACGGCAAGCAGATTGGCACGGTTACAAGCGGTGGTATTTCGCCGATGCTCAATATGGGAATTGGTATGGGCTATGTGGATGCCGCATACGCACAGGTGGGAACGGTCATTGCGGTTGCAGTGCGTGGGAAAGAATATCCAGCGGATGTGGTAAAATTGCCGTTTGTTTGATACATACCGCTCTCTGCTTCATGCCTAGGGCTATCGCATGAAAAATTATTGAAACTAAAGGAGTTGCTCAAGGTACTCATTGTTCATACAGGCTTTGAGTTGCTTGGCTTTGAGGTTTTTCTTTTTGGGTGCCGGTACACGCTGGAGTTGATTGAAGGTAATACGGCACATAACCGCCATATTCTTTGCCCCATCACCGCGAATGCGGCACTCATCTTCGCGCATCTGGACATCCAATCTCCAGTGGAGTTGATGTTCAATGCACCACTGGGCGCGAGCCGATGATAGAATCTGTGCGGCATCGGCAGGCAGAGAAGTAATACAATAGCGTCGCTCTGTTGAAACGATACCATTGACCTAGCGTGTGACTTCCAGCAGGGCGATACTGGTGAGATTTCTCCATCGGTCGGCGTGTTCGCTCAGTGCCTTCGGCAGTGGCAAAGCCCAGCAGGTGCGTGTTTCGATTCGCCCATGCTTGGTATCGGTGCTTTTCGCCTGTGTATGCTTGATGCCGCGCCATTCTTTGGTCTGGGCTTTGTCAAACTTTGCGCCCCCGAGAGAAGACCACAGAGTGAAATGATGAGAATGTCCATGAGGTGATGCTCGACTTTTCAGGATTGACGGGGAGCGTGGAGCGGTGCGAAGGCTTCTTGAATGCTCATATGGTCGCTGAACAAGGGGGTAATACGAACGAAAACGTTTGGCTACGAAGACAAATTTCCGTATTGTCCGCCGTTTTTACTACCTTTTTCATGCGATTGCCCTGTCAGGCGAAAGCGTACTAGAGCCGGTAAGCCAGAAAATGCGTATTTTTGCGAAGGCATTTTGTTTTACTCATTTTACCGCGACCATGACCTACACTCTTTCTGTCGCCGAAGCCGCATCGCAACTGAGCGAGCTTGTACATCGTTTACATGCCAACGATAGTGTTGTCTTGGTGGAAAATGATGTGCCTGTGGCTAAACTTTCATCTTTTCCTCCAAAACTGCCGCAATCTAACAGTTCATCAATGAGCCTTCGAGAGGAATGGTTGCAGTTGTTTGAGGAAATACGCGCTTTACCGCAGAGTGCAACTATTACCGACGAAGATATTCGAGCGGAGATAGACGCATATCGGAGAGGCGAATGATTGTTGTCATTGATACAAATATCCTTATTTCAGCAGCATTACGAGGCGGCTTCCCAGCACGTGCAGTGTTGTACTGTGCCGCGAATCAACCGTTTTCGTGGTATATCTCCACAGAAATTTTAGGTGAATATCACGAAGTATTGCACCGTCCTAAATTTAGCTTTCCCGCTCCTAAACTTGAATACTGGGTTAATCTTATTGCTCGTTCCACTATTTTGATTGATCATATCCCCGCCGCTCGACTTCCCCCGCGACCGCAAAGACGCAAAATTCCTCGCGCTGGCACGCGCCATTTCTGCCGACTACCTCATTACGGGCGATGGCGATTGTACAGATGTCCCAGCCGACCTTCTGCCGCACACTCGCATTGTAAGCGCGTCCCAGCTTTGTGCTGAATTCATGCTCTGATTCTCCCCAAAAAGCGAAAAAGCCCGCCAAACACAAGGTTTCACGAGCTTTTGATGTATTGTCCGAGCAAATAAATTCTCATAAAATGCTATGCACCCAGAAGCCGCTTTGCGACTGTCTGCACAAGCGTACCATCGGCTTTACCGCGTAATTCCTTCATTGCCGCGCCCATTACTTTCCCGACTTCCTGCGGGGTTTTCGCACCAACGCTTTCAATAATTGCTTTTACCGCAGCTTCTATTTCCGCTTCATCCATTTGCTTGGGAAGAAATTCTTGGATAATGGCAAGCTCGGCAGCTTCTTTGTCGGCGGCTTCTTGGCGTCCAGCGTTGCTGAATTGCTCAATTGCATCCTTTCGTTTTTTCGCTGCCGACAGGAGCATTTTCTGCTCATCTTCTTCGTTCATAGCGCGGTCTGCACCGCTTTTTTCAAATTCCAAAATGAGCGCACGCAAGGAACGAAGCGTTTCCAAGCGGAGTTTGTCGCCGCTTTTCATAGCGGTTTTCATTTGTTCGCTAATTGTTTCAGTGAGAGCCATTGTAGTTGTGATGAATAGTGAAAAATAAGGAGTATTTGAATTCAAGCATGTTTGAATTCAGCACAGAATCTTGCTCAATGAAGGAAACGCCTCACGCAATGTGTGAATTTTTGAGTTCCGCCATCGTAAAGAGCGAATGGAGTTGCAAACCAGATTCCATCAGCTTTTCACGACCACCTTGTTCACGGTCAATCACGCAAAGAACGCCGACAATATCTGCACCTGCATTTTTCAAGTCTTGCGCACTCAAAATCACCTGACCGCCGCTTGTAATCACATCTTCAATAATCAATGTTTTTTTGCCATATACCTGCGCACCTTCCGAGCATTTACGCGTTCCGTAATCTTTCGCTTTTTTGCGCACAAACGCCGAGGGGAAGCCGCTTTCAAGCGATAAGGCTGTTACAATCGGAATACCACCCATTTCCAAGCCAGCAAGCACCTCTACGCCGCTTGGAATCAGGGCTTGAAGATGTTGCGCAATAGCTCGAAGCACGTCGGGGCGGCTCTCAAACAAGTATTTATCGAAGTATTCATTGCTCGTCGCGCCAGAGCGAAGAATAAACGTTCCTGTCAGATGGGCGATGTCAAAAATAGCGCGGGCAAGGTCTGGTCTAGTCATGGTAGGAAGAAGAAAATATTGAGCAAAGAAAATTAAGCAAAGAAAATTAAGCAAAGAAAATTAGGCAAAGAAAACTGAGCAAAAAAATAACAATAAAAAGAAACGAAAAAGCCCGCTTTGCCGCATAGAATCAAGCGAACGGGCTTATACAACTACACATTATTGCTTCATATTTACACTAAACACATATTCGGTGAGAAGCTGCACAACATCGTTCAAAACGGGTGATTTATGCTTTTGCAATGGCATGAGTGCTGAATCAATGTTGTTATCTTTCAAGGTGAACGACATATTTCTCAAACTCACTCCTTGCAAAAGCGGATTTGTATCCGCGCAAGGAAAGACGGCTTCGGCAGGGATAGAATAGTCTCCCGTGCCATGCACAATCAGTCCTGGCACTTGCAATTTTGCAAATTCCGTGAGCGGCTCGTATGCGTTCAATTCAAGCACATAACTCAAAATCGTTGGGCGGAACAGATTGTACGCCGTGCCGCTTGTTTTCTTGTCCAGCTCAAAGCGTTTCCCTGCCTCGACAAGCTGTGCAAGGGAATCAATGTACGTGGAAGTGGGCTTAGTAAAGGTCATATAGACTTTTTGGCGAATCATGGTCGTGTAGCGGCGCGAATCTGGTGCAAAGCCCACGTAACCATCAGCATTTACGCGGTTTGCGGCAATGACGCTTGCGAGTGCGGCTTCGCGCCCATAGTCCATTGGCAGTCCCGCGCCAAGAATGGTAATCGTAGAGAAGCGTTTATCCTTGCGGGCTTGCGTTGCCCAGCCGGCAATATCCGTGATTGTTTTTTCAAAACTCAGCGAGGATTCGCCACCTTTCAAGGCAAGAAAACTTTTTGCAATTCCTCGCGTATCGTAACGAAGCGAGGCGATACCTTGCTTGGCAAGTGCGTGCGCCAGATATTTAAGGTGCATGCTGGAATCTTGGTTATTATGCGAAAAACCATCGCGATTGACCACCGTATTCGTATTCACCAGCACGATAAACGGCACGCTTGCTGTTGTGGAGGCGTTTGCGGGAATGCAATACGTTCCTCTCAGCGTTCCTGTTGTTGTTTCCAGTGCTATATCTTCTTCTTTGAAGGTTACAAGGCTCTTCGGACGAGCGGTCGCGCTCGTGGGAAGGCGTGTAGCGGCTTGAAAGGTTGGTGTGGTTGTCAAAATAGGTTTACCACTACCCGTGCTAACGGGAGTTTGCGGTGTGGCTTGTGGCGACGCGCTCTGTGCGGGTGTTAGCTGCGTGGGAGCTGGTTGCGCGGATGCGGGCGGTGGTGTTGTGTTGGGCGCAGTAGTGTTGGGCGCAGTAGTGTTGGGCGCAGTAGTGCTGGGCGCGGTAGTGCTGGAAGGCGCAGTATTACTTGTTTTACCCTTTTCCTTTGGTTGTTGTTTTTTAGATGTTCCTTTGCTAGATGGTGTCGTTTGTGCAAACGATATTCCTACGAGCAAAGCAAGCAATAATGCGGTTATTGGGGCAATGGAGCCAGTTGAAGGTCGCGAGCTGAATGATTGTTTGAATACCATAATTCGTGAATGAAAAGTATGATAAAAGTTGAGTCAAAGGTTAGGTGGATTGTAACGCGGAAGCGTTGAAAAGAGACATTTCTAGCGATATTCGTCTAGCGATATTCGTCTAGCGATATTCGTCTAGCAATATTCGTCTAGCAATATTCGTAAGGCAAACTCCACAAGTGAAACTACATAATTTTGGTACATTTTTTACACCGCCATTTCCTTCGTCCATTCGCGCCAGCCAAGTATTGCCATTCCGCAAAACACAAGGTATAATGCCGCAGTCAGCCATAATTGCCGAGAAACAAACAGCCCAACATAGAAAATATCGGCAGCGAGCCACACAAGCCAGCTTTCGCGGTACTTTTGTGCTTGCATCCAGAGCGCGACAATGCTTGTGGCGGTGAGAGCGGAATCCATTTCGGGCGCGACGGAATTGGTGAAACGTTTCAGAAAAAGCATCAGCGAAATGGCGAGAATTGCACCACAAATAATGCTTGTCAGCAAGTATTCTTGCGGTATGCGCGTGATTGGACGCAGTGCGGTTGTTGCGAGATTATTTCCACTACCAGCATGTACGCGCCCTGCATGCCATTTGTACCAACCGTAGCAATTCATCACAACAAAAACCAGTTGCAATACCATGTCCGCATACAAACGCTCATTCCAAAAAACAACGACGTACAACGCAACGCTCAGTATGCCCCAAAACCAGCACCAAACCTTATTGCGCACCGTCAGCCACACGCTCACAAGCCCTGTGAGCGAGCCGAGTGCTTCCGTCCATGTGATTTGGAGCATGATGTGAGGAGTTTTGTTTAATGTGTTGCATTAAAAATACGAACGAAAAAGTTTTCAAATGTACGATAAATTCATGGAAAAATCTTGGAAAAGTTCGCGTTTCCCCGTATCATAAAGGCTGTTCAAAATGTTTTAACTGAATTTAACCTTTGTACACGACAAAACTTCTTCAGCAGTGGCACAGACATTCTTGTCTGTGAGTGTTGGTGAGGGATTCAGGTGAGAAACACAGACAGGAATGTCTGTGCTACTGAAGCCTGATTCTACGAGCTTTTCAGAGGTTTTGTCATGTACAAAGGAATTTAACACCTTCCACATTTTTTGTACAAGTTCTTTCATCATGTCAGAAATCCTTTTTTGCACCGTTCCTCCGCTTTCTCGCGCGATGGATACTGAAATTCACGCCGCGATTGACCAAAAAACAAAGCCGCTTGGCGCACTCGGTACATTAGAAACACTCGCCTTGCAGATAGCACGTATTCAACAAACAATCACGCCCAAGCTCTCAAAGCCCCATATTTGCGTCTTTGCAGCCGACCATGGGCTTGCACGCGAGGGCGTGAGCGCGTACCCAAGCGATGTAACAGCACAAATGGTTATCAATTTTTTGAATGGCGGTGCGGGAATTAACGTCTTTGCAGCGCAGCACGGAATCGCGCTTACGGTCGTAGATGCGGGTGTGAATGCGGAGTTTGGGACGCGGCACAATGCTAATTTTATCAATGCGAAAATCCAACGCGGTTCGCGCAATATGCTTCAGGAAACCGCTATGACGGCAGAGGATTGTGCGCTCGCCGTGCAACGCGGACGAGAGATTGTACGCGGCATTCACGCCGAAGGCTGCAGTGTGATTGGCTTCGGGGAAATGGGCATTGGCAATACGAGCGCGGCAGCACTGATTATGCACCACATCACGCAGATACCGCTTGAGGACTGCGTTGGCAAGGGAACGGGTTTAACAGAGGAGCAGATGCAGCATAAACTCGCCATTCTCCGAAAGGTCGTGGAGCGTCATAGAATCAAGGCTGATGAGCATTTTTCACCAATGACCATTCTCCAAACATTCGGCGGATTTGAAATTGCGATGATGTGCGGAGCAATGCTGGAAGCCGCACATTTGCAGATGATTGTGCTAGTGGATGGCTTCATTGCAAGCTCCGCACTGCTTATTGCCCATGCTGCCTGCCCGCAAATACTGGAATATTGCATTTTCTCGCATGAATCCGATGAACAAGGACACAAAAAAATGCTCGCGTATCTCGGCGCAACACCGCTTCTGCGCTTGGGTTTGCGGCTTGGTGAGGGAACAGGATGTGCGCTCGCGTACCCGCTTGTGGCTTCGGCAGGAGCGTTTCTGAATTCTATGGCAACGTTTAGCTCTGCGGGCGTAAGCACGAAGGTTGAGTGAAATTATTATCGCAAAAAGCACAAAGCCTTGTCGCAAGCGGTGTTGAACGCTGTACGACAAGGCTTTGTTGTTGGAATCCTTATGGCTTCGGTAGCACAGACACTCTTGTCTGTGCCTCTGTACGCCGCATAAAAACTCGCAGACAAGAGTGTTTGCGCTACCACCGACAAAAATTAGCGGCGATACGCTGGCAGTCTTTAGTTGCCCTGCACCGCAGAATACCCTTTTTCGCCGTCGAAGCTGCACAGATTCTCGGTTTTAATGACATCGAAACCAGCAGCGACGAGGTTTTGCAAAAGCTGTACGATTTGGTCATGCTGAATCACCGCGCCATCAGCCGTGTAGCGGCAACGCCAGTGGTCCACGCAGAAGGTTTCGGGCATTCCATTCGGGAATACTTTCACGCCACGATTGCTGATAACGTCCAATTTGAGCGAACCAGCCGCAATACCGCTCAGTTGCTTGCCCAAATCATTCGGTGTACCGCCTGTCCATTCCAAAAACATATCCACGCCCAAGAGTTCTTTTTTCGGACGTGCGACAACCGATGCAACCGTATGAATATGCGCCAATGCCTTCGCATTGCTGTAATCCACTTTCTTGAGTTTTTCTGGTGATTTACCAAGATTTTTAATCACCGCATCAGCAAATTCTTTCGTACCAACTTTGGTTTTGCTTGTGCCTTCTTGGAAAATATCGTAGGTGTGTGTACCTTCTTCAAGCGTTGTGAGCCAAGCGTTGTGAACCCGCGCCGCTACGTCGCTTTGACCGATGTGGTTCAACATCATCACGCTGCCCAAGAGCAACCCCGACGGATTAGCAAGGTTTTGTCCTGCACGGCGTGGCGCAGAGCCGTGAATTGCCTCGAACATTGCGCATTTATCACCAATGTTCGACGAGCCTGCAAGCCCGACCGAACCTGCGATTTGCGCCGCTACGTCCGACAAAATATCGCCGTACAAATTCGGCATAACAATCACATCGAACACATCTGGCGTATCGGCGAGTTTTGCCGCACCAATATCCACAATCCACATTTCCTTTTCGATGTCTGCATACTGAGCTTCTGCGCCAATTTCATCGAAAATTTTATGGAAAATACCGTCGGTTAATTTCATGATATTGTCTTTAACAAAGCAGGTTACTTTCTTGCGACTATTTGCTTTGGCGTACTCAAACGCATAGCGCACAATTTTCTCCGTTCCCGGGCGCGTGATGAGCTTCAAACACTGATAAACATCAGCCGTTTGGCGGTGTTCGATGCCCGCGTACAAATCTTCTTCATTCTCGCGGACAATCACCACATCCATTGTCGGATGCTTCGTTCTCACGTAGGGCGCGTAGGCAACGCAGGGGCGCACATTTGCGTACAAGCCAAGCACTTTGCGCGTGGTAACGTTCAAACTCTTGAAACCACCGCCCTGCGGCGTAGTAATGGGAGCTTTCAAAAAGACTTTCGTGCGCGTGAGCGATTCCCACGATTCTGGCGCGATACCAGCCGCATTGCCGCTTAAATAGACCTTTTCGCCAATGTCAATCGTCTCAATCGCAAGCTCCGCGCCTGCTTCGGTGATGATGCGCAATGTTGCGTCCATAATTTCGGGACCGATACCGTCGCCATGCGCAACCGTGATGGGAACTTTAGGCATTGTAACTCCTTCAAAAAAGTGAAAAAAACATGATAAAAATGTACGGAAACTGATTCAGAGCGATACACAAACTTCTGCTTCCTAGCACGATTGAGGGGGGAAATTATTGTAAAAGCGCGGCGGAAATAATTCCGAATAAAGTTGTTGCTCAAAAGCCCAGTAAATGCTAGATTCCGCGTCGAAGTATTTTTGATGGTAACATTTATAGACGTAGTGATTTTAGCGTCTCGTGGCGCAGACAAGAGTGTCCGCGCCACCTCATCACAGGTAGCTCAGACACTCTTGTCTGAGCAAAAACCAACAGGAGGAATACATGAGCAATTTTGATGGTAACATTTATTAGACGTAGTGATTTTAGCGTCTCGTGGCGCAGACAAGAGTGTCTGCGCTACCTCATCACAGGTAGCTTAGACACTCTTGTCTGAGCAAAAACCAATAGGAGGAATACATGAGCAATGATGCACAACAAAGCCCACAAGCCGCGAAACAACGCCTCACCTTCATTGATATTTTGCGAGGAATTGCCTGCGTGTGGATGATTGAAACCCACGTGGTGAACGCTTGTTTGAACTGGGAACACCGCTCTGGCTGGATTTTCAACGTGCTGAACACAACCAACGGCTACGTTTCGGTAACGTTTATTTTTTGCGCGGGTGCGGGTTTTTGGCTCGCGGCATCGCGCAAGGCTCAGGAATACAAGGCATTCGCGCCGTCCTTCTGGCAATACGTCCGCCGTTTGGGATTTATTTTTCTGATAGCGTACTGGCTGCATATTCCAGAAATTTCGCTGCGCAAATACGTTTTGGCAAATGCAGCGCGGCAAAATATTTTGTTCATTTGCGATGTGCTTCATGCCATTGCGCTGGCTTCTTTCCTTGCTTTGGTGTGTTTACTGCTTGTTCCAACTTTGAAACAACTGCGTTGGGTGTTTGTCGGCTTGGCGATACTCTTCGTCTATGGTGCGCCTTTCGTCTGGCAGTTGGAGCCTGATACGTTTTTGCCGCGTGTGTTGGGTTCGTACATTTCGCGTCCGCCGGCAGCCGCATTTCCCTTGTTTCCTTGGTGCGGATATTTTTTCATCGGCGCGTCACTGACCGCATTTTTCCTTGATTCTCCCGACCGAAAACGCTTTGCAAAAATTGCTGCCGGCATCAGTTTTGTGATTCCCTTCGTCGTGATGATGGGCGTATTTACGGGCTGGAATCAATGGTTTGTGTACGGCTGGAATGAAAATTGGTTTTTGTGTTCGCCCGGCAATGTAGCGTTTCGCGTGAGCGGTTCGATTCTCCTTTTTTCGATGCTCTACTTGGTGCAAGACCGCTTCGCGGCGTGGACAATCTTCCCCACTTCCCGCCACGCACAAAAGCCCGCACACTGGCTTCAACTCATGGGACAAGAATCGCTCTTCGTCTATGTTTTCCACTTAATGATTGTTTACGGCTCGCCCGCAAACCTAGGTCTCTCCTACTTTGTGAGCGGCGTGTTGTACCCCTTTGGCGTGTTTTTGGTAACGAGCGCAGTGCTGCTGGCGGTGTACGTGGCAATGTCGCAATGGCACGACGTAAAGGTCGTTTCGCCCGAAAAACCCAAACGCCTTATTCTCGTTTTTGGCATTTTATTCGCAACAGTTTTTCTCACCGTAACGCCCGAATTTGCTGACATGGCAGAGCTTTGGGCAGCGAAAGTTTTTCATGCTACGCGGTAATATGCACACGTCCTCATATCATACAGCATTTGTTATTTTATCCTTACTCATTTCATTCTACCCAAGTGTGAAAGCAGCAGGGCAAGCTGGGTACTTTGGAAGTACCAGTACAACAGAATTCGATGAAGTATGTGCAGACATATATCGTATCAATCACACATCCGAAATATCTGTCATAGCCAGCAATAGCAAAAAAATGTGGGCAGTTTCGAGCGGTGGAGTTGTGTACCAATCGAATCTCCATTCCTTTCAATGGGATTCCATTAGCCACATCAATATCAATCCACACCAAAATACACGCCCTACAAAACTCGTTGTTATCAACAATCTATTGCTTATTCAGTTTCAAACGGATACAGTGGTGAGCCTACAAATAAGCACATTCATGGGTAAGAATAAAATTTACTGTTCAAAAGACAGCGGACATACGTGGTTTCAAGTGCTACAAAATTGTTTCTCTGTCAGCCTCTATTCTGAAATGCGTGTCCCTTTTCCTATTATTTCAACACGAACGGAGCCATTGGATTACAAAAAACCTGAGACTTTTTGGTATTCTAAAGATTCTTGCTCTACGTGGACGGAATTGACAAACACTAGGGATATGATGCTTACCCCGATGATGAGACGAAACAACTGGATATTTTTTTTAGGTATCTACAGTGATTGGCGCACTGATTGGCGTGGTGATGGGAAGATACTAGCAAGGCAGAAAACTCTTGCAAATAAGCCTCAAATAGTTTTCACTGCAGAAAGCGATGGGAGTCTTCCGTTTGTACCATATCTGGTTTTGCCAGATGATTGGTTTAAAGGTATTTTTGAACATGAAAATACATTGTTCCTTTTTGTAAATGATTTGTATCACGCGCCATTGAAAAATACAGGCTGTTATTTTTCACGTGATTCTGGGGCTACATGGACGAAAATTGATACCGTAAGCAGATTTAATCAGCACTTCACGTGCTTTTACGCCAAACACAATCTCATTTGTCTTGGCACTCGTTCAGGTCTGTGGTATTCGGTAGATTTTGGTGCAACATGGAAAAAAGAGGACAAAATTAGTTCACCAGTAAATACTATCACTTCAGTTGGCGGAATGATTGTTTGTGGAGTAGCGAAGGCAATTTTTGCACATGATAAGTATTTGGGTCCAGACTATAAAGTTCACCCACATAGCGCGTATTTCTTTGACCCATTGGCACGGAGCTGGCTTCCATGCGATGCTGGAATCAGATATTACGCACTTGATTAGAAGCCGTATCAACACTGGCGAACAAGGCGAAACATCGTATGAGAGCAATGCACCAAGCTAATTGTCCGTCAAGTGTATTTGAAGAGGCACAGACAGGAATGTCTGTGCTACCGAAGAGCATGAAATACTTCATTCAAGTAATTTTTTCAGATTTTTTTCAGAGAGAGGTTTGTAATGAAACAACGTAAAATCCGCGTTGAAGAAGCGTTAGAATACCATTCGTCGGGACGCAAAGGGAAAATTGAAGTTATCCCGACAAAGCCCTGCAACACGCAGTATGAGCTGTCCTTGGCGTATTCTCCGGGTGTTGCCGAGCCGTGCCGCGCCATTGCCGAGAACGAAGAACTGGTCTATGAATATACCGCAAAAGGCAACTTGGTCGCGGTGATTTCTAACGGTACTGCCGTCTTGGGACTAGGAAACATCGGTGCTTCCGCCAGCAAGCCCGTGATGGAAGGCAAGGGAGTTTTGTTCAAAAAATTTGCTGATATTGACGTATTCGACATCGAAATCAGCACCCAAGACCCCGAAGAATTTATCACAACGGTTGCCAATCTTGAGCCAACCTTCGGCGGCATCAACCTCGAAGATATCAAAGCTCCAGAGTGTTTTTACATTGAGCAAGAGCTTCAACGCCGCATGAACATTCCTGTTATGCACGACGACCAGCACGGAACCGCGATTATTTCAAGCGCGGGCTTGCTGAATGCGTGTGAAATTCAGGGCAAAAAATTGGACGAAATCAAAGTCGTGGTGAGCGGTGCGGGCGCGTCGGCGATTGCTTGCTCGAATTTGTACATCAAACTCGGCGTGAAGCGTGAAAATATCTTCATGTTCGACAGCAAAGGACTTGTCCACAACGGGCGTAAACTCGACGCAAGCGAGCCAAAAGCTGCCTTTGTCAATGGCGACCACGATATTCCGCTTGTGGAGGCGTTCAAATTCGCTGATATGTTTTTGGGATTGTCCAAAGGTGGCGTAGTTTCTAAGGAAATGGTTGCTTCGATGCCGAAAAATCCCATCCTTTTCGCGCTCGCCAATCCCGACCCAGAAATCCCCTACGCGGACGCTGCTGCCACGCGGGACGACATCATTTGCGCCACAGGACGCAGCGATAATCCGAACCAAGTAAACAACGTTCTCGGCTTCCCGTACATTTTTCGCGGTGCGCTCGATGTTCGCGCAAAAGCCGTGAACGACGAAATGAAGCTGGCTGCGGTCTATGCGATTGCGAAGCTGACGAAAGAATCTGTGCCAGATTCGGTGATGCGTGCCTACGGTGGCGAAAGAATTATGTTTGGCAAAGAATACATTATCCCGAAGCCGTTTGATGCGCGTGTGCTGACGGCGGTCGCTCCGGCAGTGGCGAAAGCAGCGATAGATTCAGGCGTTGCGCGGATTACGACGCTGGATTTGCAAGCGTATAAATTGCAGTTGGAAGGTCGTCAGGCGAAGAAGAAACAGCTTATTTCCAGCGTTGCAGGCTCGCTTCAGCGCGAAGGTAAGAAAAAGCGCATTGTCCTCACCGAAGGCGAAGAACCCAAGATTTTACGCGCTGCGGAGATTATTTTGGAAGATGGCATTGCCGAGCCGATTTTGATTGGCGAAGAAGCAATGGTGCGCCGCCGAGCGGAAGAGCATCAGGTAAATTTGGACAATATCCGCATCATTGACACCTTGCGCTCCAACGACCGCGACCGCTACGCCGAAATTTTGACAAATCACCGCGAGCGGCGCGGCATGACGCTTTCCCAAGCACGACGCTTGCTCACACGGCGCATCCACTACGGCGCACTCATGGTGGCGGCGGGCGACGCAGACGGCATGATTTCTGGCTTGAACCTTCGCTACGATGAAACCTTGCGTCCCGCTTTGCAGGTCATCGGTGTAGATAAGCGGTATTCGCGTGTGGCGGGCTTGCACATTATCATCACGAAGCAAGGCGAAACCTTGTTTTTCGCTGATACCACCGTTACGGCGAATCCAACGGCAGAAGAGCTGGTTGAAATTGCGATTATGACCGCCGATGCCGCCGAGCGATTTGACGTAGAGCCGCGTGTAGCAATGCTCTCCTTCAGCGATTTTGGCTCGTCCGACGAAGGAAACGCGCCCGTTGTGCGCAAGGCGTATAAACTCTTGAAGCAGAAGCGTCCGCATCTGATTGTCGAAGGCGAAATGCAAGCAGATACGGCGTTTAATCCCACAAAAGTAGAAGAGCAGTTCCCCTTTAGCGCGATAAAAGGTAACGCTAACGTTCTCATTTTCCCCGACCTCAATTCCGCCAACATCGCATACAAGCTACTTCTGAGCATCGGTGGCGCGGAATACATCGGTCCAATTATGATGGGCTTAAAGAAGCCCGTGTATGTGTTGGAGCGCGATGCGGACGTTTCGGAAATTGTCAGCGTTGCAACGCTGTGTGCGGACGAAGCGCGAAAAAATGATACGATGCCAGTGGGGTAAGAAAAGGATGGAATCTGAAAGATTTCAGTACACGATAAATCTCTGAATAATAGATAGAATCAGGCTTCAGTGGCACAGACATTCTTGTCTGTGCATCTTGTATGAATCTCGCGTCAATACTCACAGACAAGAATGTCTGTGCCACTATGGAAGGAATGTATTCGTATGCTGGAATGAAAGATAAAGGCTTTAAACACCAGTAAATACGCTCTTCGTGAGGCTCTCGCTTCCCATCTTCGGGGCGAGGGTCTCACTTTATTTTACAACATTTTGATACCAACATTTGGTAAGGCTCATGAAAACAAGATTTTTCAAATTTGTAACCATTGCATTGCTAACCATTGCATTGCCAATTATTGCTAAAGCACAAGCAAATACGCTACTTCTCAGCGATTCCGCTTTCGTGCGCGAAAACTACACCAAAACCGAAGTACAAATCCCGATGCGCGACGGTACGAAGCTCTTTACCGTGATATACACGCCGAAAGATGCTGGCGCGAAAAACACCTATCCAATGATGCTCCAGCGCACGTGTTACAGCGTCGCGCCCTACGGCGCAAATGAGTACAAAAAACTCGTCGGACCAAGCAGTGCTGCCATGCGTGAGAAATATATTGTTGTCTATCAGGATGTTCGCGGCAGATGGATGTCGGAGGGAACATTTACCAACATGACACCGCACATTGCCGACAAAAAAGTGAAAAGCGGCAAGAATGCTGATGTGGACGAGGCTTCCGACACCTACGATACCATCGAATGGCTCATTAAAAATGCTCAGAATAACAACGGGCGCGTGGGACAATGGGGTATCTCCTATCCTGGTTTTTATGCGATTGCGGGCGCACTTTGCCGCCATCCTGCCCTAAAAGCCTCATCACCACAAGCTCCCATTGCAGATTTCTTCTTCGACGATTTCCATCACAACGGCGCAATGGTTCTCGGCTATTTTAGCGTCTTTCCACTTTTTGGTGTACAGCACGCTGCGCCCACAAGCAAGCAATGGTACGAGTTCGTGAAGCCTCCCACCAAAGACGGCTACCAGTTCATGCTGGAGGCGGGACCGCTTTCTACCTTGACTGAACGCTATTACAACAATAATTTCTTTTGGAAAGAACATTTTGACCACCCGAACTACGATGAATTCTGGCAAAAGCGCAATTTGCTGCCGCATTTAACCAACGTCAAACACGCCATAATGACCGTTGGTGGCTGGTTTGATGCCGAAGACCTCTACGGACCGCTTAATATCTACAAAACACTCGAAAAAAACAATCCGGGTTCGTACAATACGATTGTGATGGGTCCTTTCGGGCATGGCGACTGGGCGCGGAACAACGACCCCCACACAATGCACAACCACATTTACTTCGGCGATAGCATTTCCACGTTTTATCAGCAATCTATCGAAGCACCATTTTTCAAGCATTTCTTGAAAGGTGCGGGCGATGGAAAAACGGGCTTGCCAGAAGCGTATATGTTCGATACGGGCAAAAAACTCTGGCGCACCTTTGCAGAATATCCCGTAAAAGCCGCACAAAAGCGCACCTTGTACTTTCATTCGGGCGGGAAACTCAGCTTTACCGCGCCTTCTGGCGTAAGCGATTCCACCATGAGCGATTTCGTCAGCGACCCTGCAAAGCCCGTTCCGCATACCGAAGACCGCACCACGACGCAGTGGATTCCGCGTCCGTATATGTCCGAAGACCAGCGTTTTGCGTCCTCGCGCCCTGATGTATTGGTCTTTCAAACCGACACGCTTACCGAAGACATCACGCTTGGCGGCGAACTTCTTGCGATGCTGAACTTCAGCACAAGCGGCACGGATGCTGATTGGATTGTGAAATTGATTGATGTGTATCCGGGTTGGACGGAAAATCATCCGTACCTGCCGCATAAAAACATCACCTTGAGCGGGTATCAGCAAATGGTGCGCAGCGAAATTATGCGCTCGCGTTTTCGGAAAAGTTTTGAAAAGCCAGAAGCTCTGAAACCGCATGAAATCACGCCCTTGAACTTTCGTCTGCAAGATTGCTTGCACACCTTCAAAAAAGGTCATCGGATAATGATTCACGTGCAAAGCACCTGTTTTCCGCTCTTCGACCGCAATCCGCAAACATTTGTGGAGAATATCTACAAAGCTGAGGCGAAAGATTATGTGCGCCAAACGCATCGCATCTATCACAGTAGCAAGTATTTGAGCGGCTTGCAAGTAGATGTGCTTGAATAATTTCACAAAAAATCAAATCTACGTGAGGCTCTCAATTCTTATTGAGGGTCTCACGTTCGGTAACGTATTTTCGGCAAAGCACCTTCAACCTTCGATAACGCACGTCAAGACACTTTCGGCGCGAGTGAGAGCCTCACTAGGAAGTGAGACCCTCACGCAAACGCTAGTATTTATCAGGCTTGTATGTTTTTTCGCCATTTTCTTTCCCTTTTGAATATGACTTCAACACAAGATTCCATCAGCGTTACAGGCTTATTTGTATATCCGATTAAATCCTGCAAAGGAATTGCTTTGGAACGTGCAAGCCTTGATTCGCGCGGGTTGCAGGGCGACCGTAGCTTTATGATTACCAAGCCAGATGGCTTTTTTATGACGCAGAGGCAATTCCCCACAATGGCGCAAATACAGCCCTCGCTCGACCTCACCGCGCAAACACTGCGTCTGGAAGCTCCTGGGATGGAAGCTCTCACGATTACGATTGACCGCAAAGGAACGCCTGAAACGCTGATGAATACGGAAGTGTGGGGCGATGTATGCGAATCAGTGGTGCAAGCAAAAGAGGCAAATGAGTGGCTGGGTACATTTTTGCACAAGGACTGCCGCTTGGTAACGATGCAGCACGATTTCAAGCGCATTGTAGAGCAGGAATACGCCACAGGACCCCATGACCACACGGGTTTTGCCGATGGATTCAACATTTTACTTGCTTCAGAAGAATCCCTCGCTGCCCTCAATGACCGCCTCTTCGAGCGCGGACAAGAACCCGTGCCGATGAGCCGTTTTCGTCCCAACATCGTCGTGCGTGGCTGTGCGGCGTTTGCAGAGGATTCGTGGTCGGGCTTTCGCATCAATGATGTGCAGATGTTTGGCGTGAAGCCCTGCGGACGCTGCGTCATGACGACGATTGACCAAGAAACAGGCGAAAAGACAGGCGCAGAGCCACTAGCAACGCTCAACATCTTTCGCAAAAGCGAGGATGGAAAGAAAACCTTGTTTGGTCAAAATGTGATTAACACCGAGCAAGGTTTTATCAGCCTTGGCGATGCTATTGTGTTGCCCAAAAGCGAGAAATGATGTATCTTTGCGGTGTTCAGCTATTCACAGGATTGGCGCAATGATTCACACAAAAGCAGGTTAATTCACACAATGACCATGACACACACTCCCGATACCAACGCTCGTCAATTTTCCCACACACCGCTTGCACAGCAGCCCACGAGTGGCGGTGGCGCAGGTGCGCAGCGTCCGCACGTCCACAGCAATCCCGCGTTGGACGCAATTATCACGGTTTCAATGGCGGCAGAATTTCTCCGAGCGCAGGTAGATACTGCCGTCGCGCCGCTTGAAATAACAGGTGTGCAGTACAACATCCTTCGCGTCCTGAAACGGTGCGCTCCCGAAGGACTTTCCCGCACGGATATTTTACGCCAACTTATTGAAAAAAGCGTGGATGTAACGCGCTCTATTGACGGCTTGATTCGGCTTGGTTATGCGCGGCGTGAGCGTCCTGAAAGCGACCGCCGTTTATCTATCACCAGCATCACCGACGCGGGCATTGAAGCCCTTTCCAAGACCGACCCGCTCTTTTACGGCATGATGGGGCAAATGGGTAAAGCTATGAGCGAGGAGGATTTCCGTGAGCTTTCGCGCTTGTGTCATCAGCTTATGGCTTCGGGGAAATCGTAGTGTTTTTTGGAAATTTTGACTGCTTGGAATTTTGACTACTTGGAATTTTGACTACAATGTCAGCGATATCGCATCGGTACTATGTTCTTTAGCAGAACCTACCATGAAAAATGTTTGCATTGTGCCACGTCCTTTTATTTCTACTTCACCGCGTGCTTCAAAGAGAAAGTCATCTTTCAAAAGCATATAGAAATCTTCCGTGCAATGGATTTTTCCTGCCTCACCATGAGATTCCATGCGGCTTGCAATGTTTACGGTGTCGCCCCAAATATCAAATGCAAATTTCTTGCGTCCAATCACACCCGCAACAACGGGACCCGTGTGAATGCCAATCCTGAGGCGTAATTCCGTTCGGAACTGCTCGTTGAATTTGTTCAATTCCACCAATAGCTCAAATGCCGTATTTGCGGCAACGCGGGCGTGGTCGGGACGTTCCTGCGGTAGCCCGCTTGCCATCATGTAACAATCGCCAATTGTTTTAATTTTTTCACAGCCATTTCGTTCCAAAACGTTGTCGAACATGACGAAAACTTCCGAGAGAATTTGTACTAATTCTTCGGGAGCCATACTGGCTGCAAGCTGCGTAAAACCTACAAGGTCGGCAAAAAGAATGGTTGTCGCGGAATAGCGTTGGGCGAAGGATTGTTCGCCATTTTTCAAGCGTTCGGCAATTGCCGCTGGAAGGATATTTAGCAAAAGTCCGTCGGCGTTTGCTTTCTCGAATTGCAATGCTTGAAGCGTGTCGGTGAGGTGCGAATTGAGCGCGTCTGCCTCTTCGTAGGCGGCGGCAAGTTCGTGATTCACATCCTGCATTTTTACGTTCATTTTCTCCAAATCTGCCGAGCGTTCTTGAATTTCCTTCTTTTGCACATGCAGTTCTTTATTTCGCTTCGATTTTGAGCGATTATTGTACCACAACACGCCAAGCGCACCAATACTAAGCACACCAAGAGCCGCCCACAAATACCGTTGCAAGCGAGACTGCTCGGCATCCAACTGAAGAATTTTTATTTGCTGCTCGCGCTTTTCATCTTCATAGCGTGAATTCAGCTCCGCGACGAGTTTTGCGCTGCGCTCGTTGAAGAGGGAATCTTTCAATGCGTCACGCATTTTGCGATACGCATTTGCTTCTTTGAATGCGCCAAATGCCTCATTGCTATTGGCAAGCGCGGCATACAAATCGTTGATTTCACGGCGGTCGTGGGCGATTTCGGCAAAATTCAACGCCCGTTCCAGCGTTTCGATAGATTGCCCATACTGCTTTTGCTGAAAGTAAATAATGCCAATGTTATCCAGCGAAAGTGCTTTTCCGCGTGTATCCTCAAGCGAATCGAAAATGGTATATGCTTGTTGAAAGAGCGTGAGTGCGGTGTCGTAGCGTTGTTGGAGGCGAAAGAGCCAACCGATGTTATTGGTGAGCGTCCCAATGCCGCGTGCTTCAAAGAGTTCACGGCGAATGAGCAAGGCACGGGTGTAGTATTTCATTGCGCTGTCGAATTGGCGTTGATTACCGAAACAATTCCCCATGTAGTGCATTGTTTCGGCTATCTCGCTCAAATTCACCAAAGATTCCCGTATTTCAAGGGCTTGTCGTAAGTAGGTAAGTGCTTTTTCATTCTCACGCTGCACTTCGTACACACGCCCGATACTATGCAGCGCAGTACCGATTGCTTCCTGATTTTGTGCGGTTTTGCTGAGTGCGAGGGCATCGAAATGGAGCGATGCGGCAACGGCGTACAAGCCCTGTACCCGCGCCGCTACGCCGACAGCATTTTTCGATGCCGCGATATATTCCGTCAAACCCAGTTTTTTCGCGATGTCTAAGGCGGTTTCGGCAGTTCTCATTGCTTTATCGGCATCCACCGTTAAATACTCTTTCGAGAGCGCGAGAAGCGCGTCCATGCGGCGTGTGTCGGTTGCGGAAAATGTTTCTACGCGTTTTTGTAATGAGTCCAAACGCTGCTGCAAGGATGATGTTTTCTGCCGATTCTGCTGCACGGGGTTATTTTGCGCGGTGCCTGGCGTTGTTTGTTGCGCATAGCTTGGTAATACTGCGCAAAGCAATACAAAACCGAATGGTAATAATCGGTGCAGTATGTCGAAAAGCCTCTTCATTCCTTAGTTCCTTCGTTCCTTGATGTCTTTGTACCAAAATACTTGTTTTCTATATATCCCTCTCTGTCGTGGAGGTAGATTACATTCGTGGATGCCGCACTATTCCTACCCTTCGCGCATTTCTTGAAGAATTGCTTCTAAAACTTCTACGGTGCGGCGGATGTCCTCTGTACGTGTGTCTTTGCTGACCGAAAAGCGCACGGCGGCTTTTGCTTCCGCATCAGCACGATTCATTGCTACCAGCACGTGTGAGGGTTGCAAGCTCCCCGACACACACGCCGAGCCGTTGGAAACCGCAATACCGCGCATGTCCATTGCTTGGAGGATTGCTTCGCCGTCGAGTTTCTCAGCATCCAGAAAGGAAATGTTGATGATATTGGGCAAGGCGGAATGCTCGTCCTGCGGAGTATTGAAGCGGAACAGGGGGATTTTTTCCAACAATAGTTCTCGCAACAACAGCGTACATTCGCGCATATACGCGCCGCGCACGTCCATCTCTTTGCATGCAGCGCGGGCGGCGGCTTGGAAGCCGACAATCAACGCTGGCGATTCCGTTCCTGCGCGGCGATTTCGTTCCTGCGCTCCGCCGTGTTGGTGCGCTTTGAAGTCAATTCCTCGTCGGATAAATATTGCCCCAATGCCTTTTGGTCCGTGAATTTTATGTGCTGAAAGCGTGGCAAAATCTAATCCCAATGCTTTACAGTCCAAGGGGATTTTACCAAACGTTTGTACGGCATCGGTGTGAAAATACGCATTCGGAGCGGTCGCGCGAAGGTCTTGAAGAGGCTGAATGATACCCGTTTCGTTATTGGCGTGCATGATGGAAATAAGTGTTTCTGCGCTATTGAGAGGATGTAGCTCCCACGCCTCGACGACACCATGTTCGTTTATTGGCAAAACATACACGGCAATTCCTTGTTTCTCCAATTCCTCTGCTGGATGCAGCACTGCATGATGCTCAATCCCGCTTACGGCAAGCTGTTTGACCATTCCAGCAGAACACATACTTTTCAGTACGGCATTGTTGGATTCTGTGCCACCGCTCGTGAAAATGAGTTCCGCCGGATGCGCACCAATGAGGTGTGCAAGCTCTTCGCGAGCATCTTCAATGGCGACACGCGCCTTCCTGCCGATACTGTACACCGACGACGCATTGCCAAAATCCTCGCGCAACCATGGGAGCATTGCTTCCAAAACGTGGTCGTCGAGGCGTGTAGTTGCGCTATTATCGAGATAAATCATAGTGAAAATGGACTAAAAATGCGAATTAAAAGTTAAACTACGTTGTTGATTTTTTTTGACACTGATTGGACTAATTTCACTGAAGAACACAGATTTTTCGACAATACAGCACTGCCTTGACTTTATCTACGATATCTGTATATCAGCGTTTATCAGTGAAATCAGTTCAATCAGCGTCAAAAACTCTCTTTTAATCCGCATTAAAAATTCTACGATACAATGCTATTGCAAAATTTGACTAATCAAACTCACACTAAAAATGGAGAGCAAAAACCAGCCAATCGCGCCTTCCAATACCGCGAGATAGCGCGATATGCCTCGTGCTTGAATCTCGCCATAGCCAAGCGTTACGAAAGCATTTAGGCTCAGTGCTGTTGCGTTCAAGAGGCGCGAAACAAGCGTAATAACGAGCAATCCCAGAAAATATCCGCCTCCGATGACGAGCGACATAATTTTCTTGCCTTGCGCAAGGCTTTCCCACTTGTCGTGCAAGGATTGTAAATAATCACGTTCATTCAGAAACCATGCTTGCATGCGATAGTATTGCAAATGCCCGTAATACATGGGTTTCCCAAGCTGCGCCAGTATTGGTGGGACTTTGGCGTGCGAATCAATGAGGGCGTTTCGTATGCGGTCGAGATTCGCCAGAACTTTATCGTGGTCTTCGCGGTGAATATCGGTATTGAACAGTGCATGGGTGAAGCGGAATTTGCCAAGTTCATCGGGCTGACTAGGAAAGAAAAAGTAAATAGCAGCAAAAAAGAGCAACACATACATTGAGTAAATAAGCGATTTTACTGGCTCCGTGCCGTATTCGCAGAAGGTTTTCAAAAAGCTATTTAATTGCCACTCCAACCAGGTTTTTGGCGAGGGCATTTGGTCGTGCTTCAGCTTATACCAACGTGTTTGCATATCTTTCATTTCCACGTAACAGGCATCTTGCGATTCATCTTGCCAATTTTTGCTGTACACGTTGTAAAAAAAACTATACGTTTTCAGCAATGCCTCGTAGTCTTCTTGATTGACCACATTCGCGCCATTGACGGTATCGGCAACGGTCAGGCGGAAACCGCTAAATTGCTTCCAACGCAGTGTTGTTGCGCGTTCTGGGGAATTAAACGCTTCGTACAATACCGAGCCAGTGAATTTACAATGCTCAATACTCAATTTATTCAAAATCGTTGGTGTAAAACTCCAAACTCCGTGAATAGTGTCGTCTTGAATCTCTAGTGTCCGCAAAAACCCAGAAATCTCCACCTGACTTGTGCTATCGAACAAGGTTTTTTCAATGCCAAAGGTAGGAATGGGATTATTGAACGGTGCAAAAATGGAAACAAAGCCCTGCACACGAGACTCCTCAACGCCGCTTGCGTTGATGGTATTGGAAGCCAACGCGAGCGAGCCAATCACGCATCGGTCGAGAGCAAGATTTACCAAGCCTTCCACAGGAACGGCAGTGGCAATCTGGGTTTGGAAAATGCCCAAATTATCTAATGCGCATTGCTGAAAACCCAAGTATTCATCAATGGTGCAATTGCCAAAGATGAGACTATTTTTGAATGCAAACTGCTTGAATTTCAAAGAGGAAAAACTACATGAATCAAAGCGAAGTTGGACACGCATGGTAATCTGTCCGCGCTCGTTGCCAGCAATTTTGAGCAATTTTTCTCGCCAAAGGGTCTCTTTTTCAGGGTCGGTGAGATTGGAATCGGAGCGAATAGTACAATGCTTGAATTGTAAATTTGACGTAGAAACCGCACCCATAAGAAGAACTTCCGACAAAGCGAAGGAACGATTTTCAATAACAACAAGTTCTGGAGCCTGAGCAAATACGGGACGTTGAAAAAAAACAACCCCAAGAAAAAGGAGACAAACAAGAAGGAAAATGCGACGCATACAACCCCGTGAGCAGTAAAAAGTGAATGAAAGAATCGTACTATCAAGCTATCAACTATCAACTATCAACGACGTGAAAGATACGCCAAATCAGGGAGGGAAGCAAATGCTATCATACATGCTCTCATGCGTAACACCTACGGAGCAATGATACCAAATTACACAACCCGAGCGGAAAGAGGCGTAAAATCAAGCGGTGTGGGCGCAAGTTCGGCAACGTCGTCGTTCACCGTTACTAAATACAATCCTGCCTCGAAGACCGCATCACGCTGTGCTTTTGAGACCGTATCTACCGCCGCAATGATGCCAAAGAGCGTCATTCCTTTGTATTGCGGATGAAACATCGGAAAGCGTTCCAATTGCCGGACGGTCTGCTCAATACCCCGTTTGTCGAGAAGGCTTTTTACTTCTACGATAAAGCCAATGTTTTTTTCACCATTGACAAAACCAAATCCATCAAGTTCCTGCAATTCACCGCCATTCTGCGCTTGTACGCGGGTTTGGAACTCGGTAATGCCGAAGGTCTTCCGCAGAATCGTTTGCACCGAAGGCAAGAGTAGTCCTTCGGTAAAGTAGCCGAATTTATTTCCCAAGCCGCCAATTTGCTTGCTCAGTTCTTTTATTTGGCGGTCGAGAGCTTTTGCGCGGCGGTCGGCGGCTTCTGCACGAAGGTCGGCAGCTTCTGCACGAAGGTCGAGAGCTTCTGCGCGGCGGTCGGCGGCTTCTTGCGAGGCGGCAACTTGCTCTTTAAAGGCTTCCGTACTTAAAATACTCTGCGCAACAAGTGTTTGCAATTCTTCAAGGCTGGTTGTCATAAGAATAAAAAAATAAAAGGGAGAATATCACTTCATATCTTCACGCAACCCGAGCGGAAAGAGGCGTAAAATCAAGCGGTGTGGGCGCAAGTTCGGCAACGTCGTCGTTTACCGTTACTAAATACAATCCTGCCTCGAAGACCGCATCACGCTGTGCTTTCGAGACCGTATCTACTGCCGCAATGATGCCAAAGAGCGTCATTCCTTTGTATTGCGAATGAAACATCGGAAAACGTTCCAATTGCCGGACTGTTTGCTCAATACCCCGTTTGTCGAGAAGACTTTTTACTTCTACGATAAAGCCGATGTTTTTTTCACCATTGACAAAACCAAATCCATCAAGTTCCTGCAATTCCCCGTCATTCTGCGCTTGTACGCGGGTTTGGAACTCGGTAATGCCGAAGGTCTTCCGCAGAATCGTTTGCACCGAAGGCAAGAGTAGTCCTTCGGTAAAGTAGCCGAATTTATTTCCCAAGCCGCCAATTTGCTTGCTCAGTTCTTTTATTTGGCGGTCGAGAGCTTCTGCGCGGCGGTCGGCGGCTTCTTGCGAGGCGGCAACTTGCTCTTTAAAGGCTTCCGTACTTAAAATACTCTGCGCAACAAGTGTTTGCAATTCTTCAAGGCTGGTTGTCATGGTACACAATGAGAAACGGTGAGTAAACGAATTGCTACAAAAATACGCATTCTTTTGGAAATTTGCGTGGTGAGTGTAAAAATCTCCCTTCATTTGAAAAAAGTGGCATTGAATTTGCTTTCTACTGAAAAAGCAGAAAAGAAACTGTCAAAAAAAATCCTTCTTTGCTTTTCTCATTGCGCAGCTATGGTTTTGCGCGAATTTCACCGAAAAATTCCCATGCGAATATTTTCCACGAGAATTTCATTTACCGCTATGAATGCACCCTTTTTCTTGACCAATTCTCGCTTTGCCAAACACACTCTTGTTGTGGCAGCGTCATATTTACTTGTGCTTTCGATGTGTAGTGTCCGTACATCCGCGCAAACAGGAGCATTTGCAACAAACACGAAAAAAATTGCGGGCGGGAAGTCTGCGCCGCAAAGCGCGGAATATTCTTCTAAAGCAGGCAGTATCTGGCTTTCATTGGATGTTGTGGAACATCAATACAACGCATCGGGGTCGGAGCTTGGCAAAGAAAAATACCGCTCCGATGTGGATTTGCAAGTCATTGACAGCGCGAGTAATCGCCAATTATCTGTGCGTTCGGGCGAAACTATTCAGCTTCAGCCAAAGCGCACATACTATATCATGCTTTCGGATATTCCCCAGCGATACGGCATGGTTACAAAGCTCGCAGGACAACAAACACAGGTACTCCGCACACCAAAAGCAACCGCAAACGACGACGTGATGTTTGAGCGGAAATTTGTGTTGAATTCTCGTCCGGGAACAGCAACGGCGCGGGAACTCGGCGCGTCGCAACGCATTCCTTCGGGACTTGGCACGCCAGCGCAGCGCAAACTCCCGCCGCCAGAAATGGATGATGAAATGGAATCCAATTCATTCCCATCAGCATTTTCCAAAACACCTGCGAAAGCAGGTATTGGTGCGTCGAAGATGAATAATCTGAACTATTATGTGATTCAGTATTGCTCGCTAAAAAATCAGACGGATGCTCTGGAAGCACGGTCGTTCCTCATGCGAAATGGCATTCGAGATGCGCGAGTGGAAATTTTTGTAGATAAATTTGGCGAATCCTATTACCGCCTCCGCTCTGGTTCGTACAACGACCTTTCCCTAGCGAAAATGACCGTCGAGCAAACACTCTGGAAGAACCGTAAATTCTTGGGTCTGAAGCAAAAACCAATTATTGTGCGGGCGGGAGTATAGACGAGAACAAAAGGAAAAAGAATGGAAATTTCTGTAATAAAAAAAGCATCGCCAAGCACGTATTTATCACGCTTGGCGATGCTTTTTTCTGATGATTTTTGCTCTCTGTGCAAAGGATTATTTCTTCAATTTATCCTTGAACACTGCTTCAAACTTTTCTACTTTCGGACGCACAACAAACGCGCAGTAGCCTTGATTGGGATTGCTATTGAAATAATTTTGATGATACTTTTCGGCGGGATAAAACTTCGGCAGTGCGGCAATTTCTGTAACAATTGGCTTATCGTACGCACCTGATTTGTCTAATTCCACCTTGTATTTTTCAGCAATTTGCTTTTGCTTGTCGTTATGGAAGAACACAACTGAGCGGTATTGCGTGCCAACGTCGTTTCCTTGACGATTGAGTGTTGTGGGGTCGTGGGTTTTCCAAAATATCTTCAATACCTCATCGAAACTGACTTTGGTGGGGTCGAAGGTGATTTGAATGCACTCCGCATGTCCTGTTGTGCCAGAGCAAACTTCCTCGTAGCTTGGATTTGCTGTTTTCCCGCCCGCATAGCCTGATACCACTGTATAAACGCCATCAAGACGTTGGTAAATGGCTTCCGTACACCAAAAGCAGCCGCCGCCGAAGGTTGCGGTGTCGAGCTTTCCAGCTGCCGCAAGTGCTTCCATTTCCGATGTTGTCATGGATATGTTCCTTTCCGAAGAAGATTCTGAAGAAGATGATGTTTTGGGAGTGTCTGCGCTGCATGAAACGCCAAAGAGCAGTCCTAATGCGACGCATAGTCCCGAAAAAAAGCGATTGTTCACCATAGGGATATTCCTTGTAGTGTGAGAATTGGTACTGTGAGAATTGCATAATTTAATTTCCCAGATTTGACCTATTCTCCCAGCGAAAAGGTTTGTCCAGAAAATATACAACACGGATGAGAACGTATTTTCGTGCATGAATGCTCTGGTACGAATGCCATCGGCAAAAAGATTCACCGAAAAGATTCATTGAAAAAATTCATTGCAGAAAATGAGAATTCTCCTTGCTTTTTGTAAAATCGGCTGCTTATATTGGTAGATGTTTATTTTGTTATCACATACTCTATTACGCCGTTTCTGGGATTGCACGATTCTTCGTATCACGCTATGTGTGTGCTGTGCGCTTATTGGTCTCGAACCCGCATCAGCACAGGATGTGAATGATAGTAATGATGTGTTCTTCCCTAGTGCGGAAAAAATCTCAAACCCACAACAACGTGCGGAGGCTTTGCTGCGTCTTGCATGGGAGAAACGTGCTACCAACCCCGTAGAATCTATTGTTGCGGCGCAAAAAGCGTTGACAATTGCAAAAAAAATTCAACAAGATTCGCTCATAGGTACAGCGCACCGTTTTATGAGCGTCGCCTATCGCAACACCAGTGAATACGCCAAAGCCGCCGAAAACGCCTTCTCCGCACTGCGCTCCGACGAAAAGCGCAAAGACAGCCTCAGCATTGGACATTCCTTGAATACGATTGCAGGAATTTTACGGTTTCAAAAAGATATTGTAAAATCAGAAGAATATGCTCGTAAAGCACTCGCTATCGCTGAACGCCTGAAAGATAAACGATTGCAAGCATACGCGCATTTGAATATCGCAGAAGCACAACACGAAATAGGGCTGTATGGAACAGCAATCATCAGCGCAGAGAAAGCTCTTGCCATCTGGGAAGAATTGAAACAATATAATTACATTGCCGTTGTGAAATCGGTGATTGGCAAAGAGCTAATTTCTATGGGCAAAGTACAAGAAGGGGAGCGGCTTATAGAGCAAGCACTCAGTATCTTTGAAGAGCATCAGCAATATCACGACGTTGCGCTGACATTGAACCGTCTGGCGCGGTTCAAGTACGAAAAAAATGCGCTTCAAGAAGCAGAAATGCACGCGCTTCGTGCATATTTGCTTGCCCAAAATATTCACTCGCAATTTCACGAACAGGAAGCCGCCAATATTCTCGCGCTGTGCTATGAAAAAGAAGGAAAATTCCGCGAAGCACTGCAATTCAATAAAAAACATCAGCAAATTCACGATTCTATTTTTGCGGAGTCTGCCACGCGGAATGTGCAGCTTTTACAGATTGAATACGATACGCGTGCCAAAGAGCAACAAATTGACCTTTTACGCGACCAGCAGCAATTAAGCCTTTTCTCACGCTCTATCTTGATTGCGGGTATTTTGGTCGTGTTGCTGATTGCTGCCTTGCTCTATGTACGCTATCGGCAGTCGTCGGACGAAATTCGCGTAACAAGTTCTCGCGCAGAACGCCTTGCCGATTTGAACGATGATTTACGCCTAGCACACATTGAAGCGGAGGAGCAAAATCGCCACCTTCGGCTTGCCCAGCTTGAGATCCAAGACCAGAACTTGCGTTTAGCGGATTTGAATAACGAAAAAAATATGATTTTGGGAATGGTCTCGCACGACCTCAAAAATCCTATTGTCGCGCTGCAAGGCTTATCGGAGATGATGCTTTCCGAGAAATTGACCGATGACCAAAATCAAGAATTTGCACAAATTATCAACGAGACATCGAATCGGATGTTTACGCTTGTGCGTACCTTCCTTGATTTTGCACGCATGGAAGATGGGCGCATGCGTTTGCAGCCAATTGAGTTCGACCTAAATTCTGTTGTTTCAATGATGGTCGAAGATTATCGTCGCAGAGCGGAAGCGAAATCTATCACGCTGCATTTTTCGCCGCATTTCGAGCCATTGCTTGTTTTTGCTGATGAAATCGCTGCAAAGCAGGTACTGGATAACATTATTTCCAACGCTGTGAAATACACACCGCAAGGGAAAAATGTTGCTGTTCGTATTTTGCCAATTCAAACACTTCCGCAAGGAATGGTGCTGATGCGCGAGGATATAGCAAACCTCGACGACCTAGAATTTGAAGCAAAAACCACGCACATTCGTGTAGAGATCATGGACGAAGGTCCTGGTTTTACAGAGGAAGATAAATCAAAACTTTTTGGGAAATTTGCGCGGCTTTCCGCCCAACCAACGGGCGGCGAAAGCTCTACGGGGCTTGGTCTTGCCATTGCTAAAAAATTGATTGAACTTATGAACGGACGTATTTGGTGCGATTCCGAGTACGGCGAAGGAGCGGTTTTTTGTGTGGAATTGCCGTGTCCAGTAGTTTCCAACGTGTAGTGAGCCTTTCCTTGGTATTCTGAAAAAAATCGTAACTGGTCAGGTCTTGAAAGTTTATCCACGAATCGCACGAATCCTCACAAATAAAGAGGTTTGAACAAATTATCTTTCAAAAAAAAATGTCCTTGATTCGTGTCAATTCGTGTGATTCGTGGACATTTTTGACAACAGACCTGACCAGTTAGAAAAAATCTTACGTATTTCTCCAATCATATCCAACAAACACCATGAATATTCTCGTCCTCAATTGCGGCAGTTCATCGGTGAAATTTCAGCTCATTGATACCGATGCAGAAAAAATCAAAACCGATACCGACCGTCGCCTTGCGCACGGCGTGATTGAGCGCATCGGCGGACCCGCGCTTGTGAATTTCTCGGTGCAAAACGCCGACGGCTCGCAGCGCACAACACGAGAAGCTGTGCCGCTTCGAGACCATTCTGCTGCCATTGAAAAAATTGTGCAATGGATAATTTCTCCCGAAACAAATATTTCAGGCATCTCGACGTACAGCGATATTGCGGCTGTGGGGCATCGCGTTGTGCATGGCGGCGAAGAATTGACGCGCTCGCTGATTATCACCGACGAAGTGATAAAGCAAATTGAAGATTGTATTGACCTCGCGCCCTTGCATAATCCGCAAAATCTGAAAGGCATTTACGCTATTCGCAAGGTATTTGGCGGAACGGCACAGCAAGTGGCGGTCTTCGACACGGCATTCCATCACACGTTGCCAGATTACGCGTATTTGTATGCGATTCCGTATCAGTTCTACCGCAGGCATAAAATCAGGCGGTATGGCTTTCATGGTATTTCGCATCGCTATGTGCAGTATCGCTATCGGATGTTGAAAAATATTCCCCGCGACACGGTAAACGTTATTTCCATTCACTTGGGCAATGGCGCGTCGGTGTGCGCAATCAAAGGCGGACGCTCGCAAGATACATCAATGGGCATGACCCCGCTTGAAGGCTTGATTATGGGAACGCGCTCTGGCGACATTGACCCCGCCGTGTTAGAGCATTTGGCACACAAAGAAGGCTTTTCGCTTTCGGACGTGGAAGCGGTACTGAATAAACAATCTGGTCTGCTCGGCATTTCCGGCTTGACCAATGACATGCGTGAACTCGTTGCCGAAGCCGTCGAAAACGACGACCGCCGTGCAAAATTGGCAATCGAAATGTTTGCTTACCGCGCAAAAAAGTACATTGGAAGCTATCTTGCATCGCTGAATGGCGCGTCAGCAATCATTTTCACAGGTGGAATTGGAGAAAACTCCGACTACGTGCGCGGACGCATTTTGGACGGTTTGGATTGGCTCGGCATTACTCCTGATGAGGCATTGAACAAAGCCACAACACGCGGAAAAGAAGGGAAAATTTCCGCTGAATCCAGCCGCTTGGAAGTGTACGTCATTCCCACGAATGAAGAACTCCTCATTGCCCGCGACACGCTTCGTTGCTTGATTGGTTTGGAATTACCGCGATAACATTTTTACGACAACATCTGCACGATAATATCTACCAGAAATGAAATCGGTAAGTATGGGATTCTTGAATTATGCAACGATTATTTGGAACGCTGATGAAGCCCAGACTCTCAGGATTTTGAGGACTTTTTTCCATCCTCACAGTCCTTGTGAGTCCTCAAATCCGCGTTCTTTGTTTACATTTTTCATTATTACTGCTTCATTCGAGAATGATGTAGTGAGCATGGGCTACAAGTAGCACGGGGCTAGTCGGGGTGGTCGCAGTAGCACACCTCACAAAATTATCTCTCGTGAAAGCGCGAAATCTCCCAGAAATTTCCTATTTTAGAAATCTTTTCGGTTATTTTTTCACCTTCTTTTGTGGAGACACATCATGGATTTAATGGGCTTAGTCGGTCAGGTTGCTGGTGCTGCTTTGGGCGGCAATCAGCAAGGCGGCGGCAATGCAGCAATGATTAACGCTGTTGCAGGAATGCTTGGTCAGCAACAAGGCGGTATCGGCGGCTTGGTACAGGCTTTTACACAAAATGGCATGGGCGAGCAAGCGCAATCATGGGTTGGAACTGGTGAAAATATGCCAGTTTCCCCAGACCAAGTTCAAAACGTACTTGGCGGCGATATGCTTGCAAATCTCGCATCGCAAGTAGGTATTCCGCCAGAAATGGCTTCATCAGTGGTTTCTCAGGTATTACCGATGCTTATTGACCAGCTCACACCCGGTGGAAACGTTCCGCAAGGTGATGCTCTGCAAAGCGGTATTGGTGCGCTTTTGGGCGGTTTGTTGAAGTAATTGTTCTCCAAGAGCGAATCGCACTATTTCCAACAGGTATATATTTCACTTCCATTGGAAGCGGCATTTATACCTGTTCTTTGTATTTGTTGAAAATTCATATGTTGAGTAAAATTTTTCATGGTACTATCCTCCCAAAACCGCATAACGAGTCTCTTTCAAGAAAAACAACACGACGTTCTTTCGGTGTATTTCACCGCAGGTTTTCCGCGCTTGGACGACACAACGAGCATCCTTGAAACCCTGCAAGAATGCGGTGTTGATGTCGTAGAAATTGGTATGCCCTTTTCCGACCCCGTTGCTGATGGTCCAACCATTCAAGAAAGCAGCACTGAAGCTCTTCAGAACGGTATGACAACCGCGCTCCTTTTCGAGCAACTTCGCCACGTGCGAGCAACGGTGCGCCTTCCACTTGTACTCATGGGCTATGTCAATCCCGTTCTCCAATTTGGCATCGAAAAATTTTGTGCCGAATGCGCTGCGGTGGGAATTGACGGCGTAATTTTGCCCGACTTGCCGCGTGAAACCTATCTTTCGGAATGGAAACCGATATTTGACAAATACCACTTGCACTTTATCATGCTCATCACGCCACAAACGCCCGAAGCCCGCGTGCGGAGTATTGATGCGGCTTCGTCAGGTTTTGTCTATGCTGTTTCCTCATCGGGAACAACGGGCGGCGCACTTGCAATGGACGACGCACGTATCGCATACTTTCAGCGTTTGAAGCACTATCGAGCAGAAAAAATGCTCGCCAATCCCACAATGATTGGTTTCGGCATTCACGACAAAGCCAGTTTTGATGCGGCGTGTGAGTATGCCAATGGTGCAATTATTGGCAGTGCGTTTATTAAAGCAATTTCGGGCGCGTCGTCCACCGAAGACCTCAAAGCACGTATTCGTGCCTATCTTGGGACTATCCGCTCTTGAGGCTTGTGAGTATTTTTTCAATAAAACTCCAAAAAAAACTCCAAAAAAAAACTCCAAAACTATCTTCTCGATAATTCGTCGCTCGTATGAATAATTCTCATACAAATTCTCATACAAATTTTCATACAAAACCAGCATCTGCGCCGTTTCGCGTGCTGTTGTATTACAAATACGTTCCTATTTGGGATTACGAAAGTTTTGCGGATGAACATTTGGAATTTTGCAAGCAATTAGGCGTGTTGGGGCGTATTGTTATTGCTGAAGAGGGCATCAATGGGACAGTTTCTGGCACCATTGAACAAACCGAAGCGTATATGCGCGAACTCCGCACCGATTCTCGCTTTGAAGACATGTGGTTCAAAATTGATGAAATCCATGAACACGCATTCGACAAAATATTCGTCCGCGCAAAAAAAGAGATTGTCACATGGCGGTTTGAGGAGGATATTGACCCTACAAACACCACTGGTGCGTATCTCACGCCAGAAGAATTCTACGCCGCGATGCAGCAAGACGACGTTATCATCATTGACGGACGCAACGATTATGAGTATGATTTAGGGCATTTTCAAGGTGCAATTCGCCCGCAGGTCAAGAATTCACGCGAATTTCCAGACTGGATTCGCGAAAATCTTGGCGAATTCAAAGATAAAAAAGTTCTCACGTACTGCACAGGTGGTATTCGCTGTGAAAAGCTGAGTGGTTTTCTCATCAAGGAAGGATTTACCGATGTTGCGCAGCTTCATGGCGGAATTGTTACCTACGCAAAAGACCCAACAGTGCGTGGACAGGGCTTTGAGGGCGATTGTTATGTATTCGACAAACGTATTTCTGTTCCTGTCAATCAGGTGAATCCTTCGGTTGTGTCGAAGTGCTTGTACTGCGGCATAGCAACAGCGCGGTATCGCAACTGCGGACACAAAGGCTGCCACACACAGTTTTTCCTCTGCGAAAGCTGCGAAGAAGAACACACGCGGTCTTGTTCGCCCGAATGTAAAAAAGCCCCAAAGCACCGCCACGACTGGTATTTGGAACGAGGATTGGCGCAGGAAGAAGATGTCGCGGCGTAATGTTATTGCTCCAACGTTTCTTTCCACGCGGCGGAGAGCTTCTTCAATAATTCTTCAAAACTAAAACGCTGGAGAAGCTGCGTAATACCAAGTAATTTCGCCCGTTGGACACTGTGTGGCTCAAGCGTCAGCGTAAAGGCGAGCATTTGAACGGCTGGGAACGCTGATGAAATCTCGCGAACAGCACGTTCAAGATATTCTGATGAAAATTCTTTACTATCAAGGTCAATGCACACTGAATGCGGCATTGACCTTTCTTTTTGCTCCATTGCCTGCGCGTGGTCGGAGGCAAATATCTCTTGCAAGCGAGATAGTATCAGGCTTTCTGGCGAAGTAATCACATGAATCGGCAAGCCAGAGTCCTTGACGTAAAATTCCGCTTTTGCACACAAGCGTTTATCAGTGGTGCAGAGAATGAGCATGGTGTGTTCCAAAAATTCAGTACAGAAATTATTTTCCAGTCTTCTGCAAACGCGCTGCAACCCGCTCCACTTCTCGCCAAACACGGAATGTATTGCCCGAGCAAATTTTCGCAATATCGCGCTCGGAATAGCCGCGCTTCAGCAGTGCATAGATGATATTCGGATATTGCGAAACATCCTTCAAGCCAGTTGGGAGCGAGTTTCCAACGCCATCGAAATCCGAACCAAAGCCAACATAATCCACCCCAACGAGCTTGACAACGTGGTCAATATGATTCACCACTTCTTCTAAATCCGAAAAAACAAGCGGATTTTTCCGCTCAAACTCAGCAATTATCGGCTTTGCAGCATCGTCCTCTTCGCGGAGATTATTCTCTTTTAGCAATTTCCCCAGTTCCGCACCATGAGCTTCCATGCGCTTTCGCTTGTCATCATCAAGGAAAAATGTTGAGAAATTGATATGAATTACGCCACCCTGCTTGGCAAGAGCTTGTATCATCTCGTCAGACATATTTCGCAGGAAACTTGGCGTAAAGCGGCGACACGAGGAATGCGAGGCAATGCACGGTGCTTGTGCAACCCGCAACACCTGATAGAATGCGCTATCCGAGACGTGCGAAATATCTACCATGATTCCCACGCGATTCATCTCCTGCACCACCTTTGCACCAAAGGGACTCAGCCCTTTCCACGTGTGCGTGGTGTCGTAGGAAGCATCGCAAATGAGATTATCTGTCGCGTGAGCGAGCGTGATGTAGCGTGCGCCGCGCTTGTGGAAATACGCCACATTCGCAAGATTATCCTCAATCGGCGCACCGTTTTCCATGCCAAGCGGCAAGGAAATACGCCCTTTCTTGAAGTTTCGCTCAATATCGGCAGGCGAGCTGGCGGGCGCGAATTTATCTGGATAATTTTGCCAAATTCCTTGCACCAAATCTATCACGGAGTCCGCATATTGCTTTGCGCCGCCCGTTTTTTGGAATTGCGACGGCGTGTAAATGGACATAAACGGCGCAGACAAACCGCCTCGCTTTGCACGCACATAATCGAAATCGCCATCCTTTGTTTCGATGGGAATGCCGATAAATTCTCGCACAAACTTGAAATTTTTCACGCGCAATCGGTACGGCAAATCCACATGACCATCTACAATCACATATTTATGCGCCAGTGCATCGGCAAAGGCGCGTAATTCCTCATCGGAACGCACTTTTGTTGCGGATGTTTTTGTTGATGTTTGTGCAAAAACAGTGTTTGAGCAAATAAAAATAAAAGCCGTGCAGAGCGCGTAGATACTAGCTTGAAGCATGGAAAAATCCCCTTGATGAATACGTGTTTTCATTGAAAATGAATGATGAAGAGAAAGCATTAAAATTTCAGCACAATGCTCACGGGACAATGGTCAGAACCACCAATATCCGCATGAATGCTTGCTTGTTGCAAATTGGGGCGCAAATCTTCGGTGATGTAAAAATAGTCCAATCGCCAGCCAATGTTCCTCTCGCGTGCGCCCATGCGATTGCTCCACCACGAGTAATGACCGCCTTCTTGGGTAAATTCGCGGAAGGTATCCACATATCCGTCTGCGAGCAGCGCGTCTAAAACGGCGCGTTCTTGCGGGAGAAAGCCAGAGGTTTTGACGTTTTCCTTTGGGCGTGCCAAATCACGCTCTTGGTGCGAAGTATTGAAATCGCCACAAACCACGATTTTACGCCCTTCTTGGCGAAGTTTTTGTGCATGCGCAAAGAGCGCGTCGTAGAAGTCTAATTTGTATTGCAAGCGTCCTTTTTCCTCGTCGCTGCCATTGGGAAAGTACGCATTCACGAGGACAAAATCGTCGAAATCTGCCCAAATCATGCGTCCTTCTTGGTCGAAACGTTCTTCGCCAATGGTCGTCCAGATACGCTTTGGTGCGATTTTCGTAAACAGCGCAACACCGCTATATCCCTTTTTGATGCTACACGAGTGATAATGCGCCGCAAAACCACCATCCGGCGAAAGCAGCGCAGAATCAAGCTGTTCAGGGTGTGCTTTCGTTTCTTGAAGCCCAATAATATCTTGCTCGGCACTTTTCAGATACTCAAGAAAGCCCTTTTTCTGAATTGCGCGAATACCATTCACATTCCACGACGAGAGGCGATACAGCATAAATACTGGTGTTCAAGGTGATACGATGATGAATGTCTGAATTTTTAAAGAAAATAATTACCCTGCTTCGTTTCCTTCTTTTAGGAAGGCTCAAAAATTAAATGAATGAACTTCAGAAATATTTAGTGGCACAGACATTCTTGTCTGTGAGTGTTAGCGCGGACTTCAAGCGACAAACACAGACAAGAATGTTACCTGCACTGGAGTAGACGGCAGTATGGTCTTTGACAACGAAAGTTTTGGTAGTTCGGTCTTTTGCCGACAATGCCGTGAAAGCCGCATCAATCCTTCGCCCCCTTGATAAAGGGGGAACGGG
>JAAFIV010000028.1 GCA_013298775.1 Ignavibacteria bacterium
GAAATGTTGCCTTATAAACAGCAGCATCGAAGCACCGCCAACAAACGGCTCTCTGTATTCTTCAAAGGGAGGAATGAAGCGGGACAGGAACGAGAGTGCCTTTGCTTTTCCGCCCGGATAACGGAGTGGTGTAGTGATGATTGCTGGCATTTATGCTGTCTTCGTAATTTCTTGCAAAATACTTTTTCGCATTTCTTCAAATTCACCTTCGCGGTACACAGGCTGAACAACCTTCTTCGGCTCAATCGCACTGCCTTCAAATTGGTCGCCTTTGTAACGAGGAAAAAAGTGTACGTGCAAGTGTGGAAGCGTGTTGCCGTGAATTTCGATGTTGAGTTTCACACACTTTGTCGCGGCGCAAACCGCTTTGGAAACCTTGTGCAAATCCCGCATAAATGCTGCTGCCTCATTTTCCGTAAATTCATGCAATTCCACAACGTGCCGCTTTGCAACTAAACAAACGTAACCCCGCATTGTTGCTTGCCTCTCGAACATCGTCAGCCATGAGGCTTCTAATTCGTGGATGATGTCTTGTGCGTAACCACGCCGACAAATCGGACAGGCTTCGCCACTCACAAGACCGCGCCATTTCTCGGTTTCATTCCAAAGGCTCATAATCTTTTTTTATGAATTATTCATCAACTCATCGTCAAAATACAACTTTTGCGCTCGGCGTGGAAATTCCGTATTTTAGTCTATTCCAATCTCACAAACGAAACACTATTTTTCAAGAACAATGGCGAAAAAACCCGCTTCCCGCCCCTTTCATCGCTGGACGATTGATAACGTTCATGCGCTTGGACAACTTCAAGTATTAGAACATCATCCTGAATTAGATGAATGGCTTCAATCAACAACGTCATTCGATGCCACAGAGAAGTCGTATTTGCTGCATCATAGAGAAACTCTTCTCAAAAAAATCGTAACGTGGAATGAAGAGGACTTGAAAATGAAATTCATCGCTCACGTGCTTGCTGCGGCAGATATTGACACCAACGACATCGGTTATCGCACCTTTTTTGAAGCCACGTTAAAAGCTCCAGTCAATGGAGAAAACGTCGTTGCCAAAGCAGATATGGTCGTTGCACTAGGCATTGCCGAGCCTCGCCAACCATTTTTCTTTCTGCAAGAGTACAAACGTGAGCGCGGCGGCGATACCGACCCGCTTGCACAGGTCTTAGCGGCAATGCTCATGGCGCAAACACTGAACGACTACACGCATATTCTCTACGGCTGCTACATCATCGGCAGAAACTGGTTTTTTCTCGTCTTGGACGGCAACAAGTATGCGGTCAGCAATGCCTACAACTCTAGCGCGGATGACCTTTTCCAGATTGTCGCCATCTTACGAGACCTGAAACCTAGAGTGGAAGCGGCGTTGAAATTACCGAAGAGGAACGTTACGAAATAATGCTTTTCACCTCTCCCGCCAGCACCAATGCTTGCAGTTCAAGGTCATCAGAAATACGAAATCCGGCGTTTTTCATTTGCTCAATCAATGGCTTAACGCTTGAAATCAATCCTCGTGATTTTGCACTCACGATAATGCCGACCGTCCCTGTAACCCGCAAACCCAAGCGTATAGCCACTTTCCTCGCTTTATTGTCATCCAAAATAAGTGTGCATTGTTCGTATTCCATTGCCATCGCAATAGCACTTGCCTCCCCGCTATCAATCTGCATTTCAAGTAAGCGTACAGTTTTCACGTCTTGTAGTGGCTCAATAATAACCCAGTCAGGGAGCGGCTCTCCGAATTCTTCGGCGACTTTCGGTGTTGTGATTATTGTGCCGTATAGCCCTTGCAACAGCCCAAGTTCGCCAATACTTGACAATACTATCAAGCAACTTGTATCGCTAATGATAACGTTACGCATTTGCTACATCATTAGCAAGTTCGGAAGCAGGAAAATTAAAAACTGAAACATTGTACCTGCCCAAAAGCCCGATAAATACACGCTTGGGCAAACCAACAAGGTCAGCAGCCTGACCGAGAGAGAGTTTACCTTGCTCGTACAGTTTTGTTGCCAAAAGTATCGTTAATTCAATCTCTTCTATTTCGAGAGAATCAGGCAAGGTTAGAGTAAGAGTTTTCATCGTTCAGAAAGAAAAATTTTGGGGAAAGTTTCACTCGTAAATATACACCGTTTTCGCGTTCATAAACTCTTTCATGCCGAAGTACGAGAGTTCACGCCCGTAGCCGGACTTTTTGATGCCGCCAAACGGCACGTGCGGCATGGATTTCACCAAACCGTTCACATAGACCGCACCAGCGTTTACGCGCTCTGCAATGCGCTCGCCCCGCTCCACATCTCGTGTCCAGACCGATGCACCTAAGCCGTAGCGTGTTTGATTGGCAAGTCGAATCGCTTCATCGTCGTCTGAAACACGCACCACTGCTGCCACCGGACCAAACGTTTCCTCGTTGAAAGCGGGGGATTCCGTCGGAACATAAGCAAATAACGCGGGTTGAAAATTTGCACCTTTCGTCATTCCGCCGAGAAGCAGCTTCCCGCCTTGCTTTTCCGTCGTTTGTACTTGCTGGTACAGTTTTTCTGCTAAATCCTGCCGTGCCATCGGACCAGTGGTAGTCGAGCTTTCAAGTGGGTTTCCTTGTTTCAATGCCGAAATTTTTTGCTCCAAAAGCTGCACAAATTCATCATGCACGGCAGTATGCACCAAAAACCGCTTGGATGCGATGCAGGACTGCCCTGCATTTTGCATCCGTGATTGCACGGCAACGCCCGCAGCCCGCTCCACATCTGCATCTGCAAGCACAATGAGCGGGTCGCTGCCGCCCAATTCCAAGACCGAGCGTTTGATGTGCTTCCCTGCCAGTGCCGCCACGCTTGACCCAGCAAACTCGCTTCCCGTCAGGGTTACGCCCTGCACAGCATCGTGAGCAATGATGCGCTCTACAACGTCAATATCAACAACAAGAGTTTGAAAAATCGTTGCGGGCAAATTCAACTCCTGAGCGGCTTTCGTAAAAACCTCTTCAATCGCTAAGGCGCATCCCATCACGTTTGGTGCGTGTTTGAGCAGAGCAACATTTCCCGCCATCAGCGACGGCGCGGCAAAACGAAACACCTGCCAAAACGGGAAATTCCACGGCATAATGGCAAATATCACACCGAGCGGCTCAAAACGGACTTTCCCGCGCAGCATGTCTGCGGGCTTAGGAATAGAGCCACTTCCAACGATTTCCTCACGGATGTAGTCTGCGCCGTATTCTGCGTAAAAATCACAACAAACCGCGCATTTCTCAACTTCTGCACGTGCTTCGGAGAGTATTTTTCCCATTTCCATCGTGATAAGTCGCGCAAACTCTTCATTCTTTGCCCGAAGCAGCGTGGCTACTCGCTTCAGAAGGTCGGAGCGTATTTGCAATGACGTTGTGCGCCAATAATGAAACCCCTGTGAAGCAGATTCCAAGCGGTTTTCAAGCGTTTGTTCCGAAATAAGCGGATATTCCGCAATCACGCTTTGGTCGTAGGGGTGGCGGGATTGGAAGGTCTTGGTCATTGGTGCATTCGTCAATGGTTTATTAGTCATTAGTCAGAATCTAGGTATTGTGCGGCTTTTGAGCGAGATAATAGTAATTTTCTCCTTCACCAAAACACTCGCTCAAAAGCGTCATTCCTTGCTCTGCGAGAGTTTTTTGATACTTTTCTGAACCAAGCGAATAGTAAGAAAATTCTACATCGTACATCGCTCCAGACCGCATTCCTGCTTCTTTCCCAGAGCTAAAAAGAAAATATCCGCCGCTTTTCAATACCGATGCAATTCGCTGAATCGCGCTTTGCTGTTCAGGTTCTGTTAAATGAAACATCACGCCCCATGCAATGGCGGCATCAAAGGTTTCAGCAAAAAAGTCAAACTCAAGAATTGATGCGCATTGCACGGGAATAGTTGGAAAATTTTCGCTAAAAATTTTCACCATTTCACTTGAACTATCTACCGCATAAACCTTGAATTCATGCGGGTTTTGAACGATGCGCTCCGTTATCGGCTTTCCTGTGCCTGCGCCAAAATCAAGAATATGTGCGCCTTTGGGGAGGTTTACGAGCAATTCATCCAATTCTTTTAGCCCAATGCGGCTATTTTCGCGCTCTTTGGCGTAGTGATTCGCAATGAGGGTATAGGGTGCCATTATTGAGCATCCTCATATTTCCGCCACGCGCCAAGCATTGCCCCACACACAAGAGCATCTGCCAATACTCCGCCGCCATTTATCAAACTTAGCTCAATCGGACGCAGCGAAAAAAGGTCGGTTTGAGCAAGAGGAAAGAACGTGTAGCCAACCCAAAGCAAGGCTGCAAGCAAGACCCCATCACGTAAATTGTCGATATTGAGTTTTGTAAAAACCCATGCCGTAACGTAGCACGCAGCAATTTCCCCTGCAATAGAAACAACGTAGGCAAAAACAGATGTGGCTTCAAAATCAATCGCTTGTTTTGCCAAAAGCTGCATCCACTTATTGCGCAAGAGACCATACCAGACAAGATCCACGCCTTGCTGCAAAAGAATGACCACCCAAACGGCGATGTGATTGATGCGAAGTTTTTTGATATTCATAATGGAACGGGGAAAAGAGATAAAAAAATAGTTGTATTCGTGTTGTAGTTTCTATCAATTTTTTGCCGCAGACGGCGTAAATACTCTTATCTGTGCCACAGCACACAAGAAAAATCTGTCACAAAATCTGTCACAAAATCTATCACAAAATCTATCACAAAATCTATCACTCAAGCAATTCATTTCCAGAAATTTCAAGCGGTTTCAAATGGTGTAAATGCTTCGCCGTGCGAGTGGGAATGCGAAACTGAACAGCAGTTCCTTTTCCTTTTTCGGATTGTATCAGCATTTCGCCGCCGTGCATCTGGACGATGTATTTCATAATCATTGTTCCCATGCCTGAACCGCCCTGGCTGCCAAACGTTGTGAATCCTTTGCGCATCATACTTTTCTGCACATCGGCACTCATTCCTTCGCCCGTATCTTGCACTTGAAAACACACCGTTCCCGTCTCGAACCACGCACGAATACTGATTACGCCATCACTTTCTGGCATTGCGCGGATACCGTTTTCGACGGCATTGCGTAATGCCCGCTCTAGCTTGAGTTGGTCGCATTCAAACAAAATATGCTGTGCATAGACCTCAAAACCAACATTTGCAAACAAGTTTTCATCGAATTCCTTACGCACATTGGCGCAAATTTCTGCAGCGTCAGCGACGCGCTTCTCCAAGTCCTCACTTTTTCCAATCGTGATAATATCGCGCACACGTTTGATAATCAAATTCACCTGATACAAAATCTTTTGCCCTTCATTGCTCATCGAGGAATGGGCGATTTTTTCAGCATTCAAGCGGATTGCAGCCAAGTTCGTTTGCAAATCGTGAGCAAGTTGCGCCCAGTTTCCAAGTTTTTTCTTGCCCAATTCTTCGGTAATATCTTTACCAATGAGCATAATGCCGCGCATCGCACCAAATCTGGTTTGGATGGGAATTGCTGTAAACAAGTAATCATGCGATTCTGTGGCATTTTCTTCCCCAAAATCACTCCGCTCATCGCTTTGAATGAGCTTTTGGAACGTAATCGGCTTTGTGGCTTGAATGCGTTGTTTCAAGGCTTCGCGGGCAAATGTGCTGAGAAGAAGCGCACCTGAATCCACACAATAATACTGAAACAATCGGCTGAGAGGAGCTTCCTGAGCCACGTTCAGCAACATGCGAGCAGACTCATTCAGTGATTGAAGTTTTCCTTCTTCATCCAAAATCACCATCGCATCCGCGCCCGGCGCACCGAACAAGGTTATGAGCAAACGACGCTGATACCGCACAATATACAACAGCAAAACAATAATCCCCAAAACAAGCAGTAATGCCCCATAGAGCCACATATCGCGAACAATATTTCGTAACCACCACAAGGGAACGTTTCGCTTGGAAAGAAGAATAGTTTCTCGCCCCGCAACGGCAGCATATATCAGGTTTTCAGCGGATTCATCGCCACCATCGGTTTGCTCACGGACATTGATTGTGCGAATGGCGACAATTGGTGAACTCATTTCATTGGCAAAGCTGCTATTGGAACTTGAACTCATCGCGGATGATGATTGCCCACCATCAGGAAAGGTGCGGTTCGCGCCTAAAATCTTCATCTCGCCAAACTTCGCCGCAATGCGTCCATTGGCAATGGGTTCCGTTCCTGTTCCCATCACGTACACCGTGTTCAGAAATACGCACCAGAACTCATGTTGCGAGGTTTGTAGCGATTGCACCGCAAGCGGCAGAATAGCAGTTTCGGGAAATGTCCATAAAATTTCGCTCGAACTTGCGCCCTGAAAAGGCATGCGGACGACTTCCCACAGGTATTTTCCAGTGCTGGTATTTTGCGTAAGGGCAAAGGCAGAAATGCGGTCTATTTCTTCTACAAAGCTGATAAAAGCTGCATCGGTATTGATGCCCGTCGAAAGCATCGGTTTTTTGGGACGAAGAATATACACCATCGTGCTTGCGCCTTGTGGCACGCAGACTGCCACGCTGTAATTGCTCACTCGGCGAAGTATTGTGCGGCGTTGGAGGTCTAAGGATTCTCGCCAAATTTCCTTGCCCTCAACCGAGAGCATTATCAATTCTTTTCGCACACCAGAAGTCTGTAAGAGCGCACAAACAGGGTCGTTTGGGGAATTGGTAAAGGTATTCATCGTGATACATTCTTCAGGGCGAAATTCTGTACATTCTCGAATAGTAAGTGCGTTTACTGTATATTTATTTACTATATGTTTATTTACTATCAGCGTATTTGCTACATTATTTTCAGAAGTATTTATGCTATCAAGACCGCCGCTACGACGACTACACCAGAAAAGCCGACCCGCACACAAACAGGCAAATGCAGTTCCCTTGCCAAAAGGAAGGATTCGTGCATCATCGCGGCGAAGTGCATCGGTAAAGAAGCTGCTTGTTGCTGAACTGGAAACGAGTATTGGTGCAACATTGAGCAGTATTAAACTCGGGGAAATTTCACCAACAAACAAGGAGTCGTGCCGCTCAAAAAGAAGAGCGCAGGTGGAATCAGTCCATGCCTCGCTCGCAAGTATGGACGCGCCTTCGAGCGTCGAGCGGCGAAGATTATCGCGTTCAAGCCCTGCGCCAACACTTGCCACAGCAGAAGCAAGCGTCCCGTAGGCACGTCGTTTGAACTCAAACACGAGTATTGGTGAGCGTTGTGAGGAATTATTTGTTTCAGCATTGGAAGAATTTCTTCGCACAATATGCACTTGTGTCCCAGCGAATGTTTGCTCAGTTTGCAAACGATATTCAAAAAATGAGCGGTCTTGTGCGAGGGAAGTGTGCGGAGAAAAACACACCCAACAACAAGCCCACAAAGCAAGTAAACACAAGCCTTTCAGGGAATAACGACAATAACGAAACCAATCAAATATTGTTTGCATGATGCTATTTTTTTCGGATATTTTCTACGCCAGTAGTGTTCACTTTCGGCAATGCCCATACGCCTTGCCCGTAGTTGTCTTTCGCGAGGTCGTACATTATTACGCCAAAGGCTTCTGACATTCCCCAGCCAACATACAAATAATTTCCCTCACGAATACCGACCCCGTTGTAGAAGATATTCCCAAAATTCCATCGCAGGTTGTACATTTCCGCATCGTTATTGCGTGTAATACTGATAGTTCCTTCGTATGCGGACTGCATTACTGGATTTTCACCAATCACATCGTATCGCCCTTCGATATACCGTTCATTATCAATTCCCGCCCGAACACGGCTTGCAACCTCAATTCCCACCTTTCCATCTTGCCCTGTTGCCGTCCACGCGCCAATCAATTTATCCGATTCAATTTTATACACCACCACGCCAAAAGCAGCTTCCGGCGTTCCCCAGCCAACGCAGAGCTTCTTTCCTTGCATCAAGCCGATGCCAGAATACGTACCAGCACTCGTGCGCCAATCAAGAGAGTACGCAGATACACCGAGTGGATTGATAGCAACTGTTCCAAAATAGTTTTGTCCTGCGGTATTGCGAGCTTCCATAATTTGCCATTCACCAAGAATATGTGTTTGGGCAAGGCTCGGCGTAAAGCTCGCGCAAGCTAGCACGAGTGCGTAAAGAAATGCGTACAGAAGCATTGCACGTGATACGAAAAAATATGAGTATGAAGTTCGAGAAGAAGAAAAGAAAGAGCGCATAACGTATTCTACAAAAGTCCAATTGAAGAGAAAAATGATGAGTTTGAATGAGTATCCACGTAGTAAATGTCGTTACGTTAAGCGTTTTTCCCTCGCCCCAACCCCTCTCCCAGATGTAGAGGGGCAAGATGTAGAGCCAGTTTCTTACCCTCGCCCTCTGGGAGAGGGTCGCTCGCAGAGCGGGGTGAGGGCTTAACTCAATGACATTGATTTACGTAGTATCTTGCGATAATCGTGGAACCAAAGAAAATAAAGTTCTTCGCGCAAAATACGAATCCGATGAGGAAATTCCGCATTGGTTTTGTATTTTGTAGTGGAAAGAGCTGTGCGAATACGTTCCACACGCTCGGTTGTGCGAAAACGTGCGCAGTACCAACCACACCGCATTATTCCTGAGTCTATCCATATTCACAAATTTGCTCAACAGTTTTATTGATTTTTTCTAAGGGACAAACATTATGGCAAAACGAAACGAGATGCAACGAGCCGAACCCAAGCAATCTCAGTACCAAGGCGCATTGCTCGGCTTGGCAGTCGGCGATGCCTTGGGTGCGCCGGTAAAATTTCGCACAAAAGGTGCCGAAGCACCCGTCAAAGATATGATTGAAGGCGGACCACTTCGTGTGCAGCTCGGCGAATGGACAGATGAAACCGCAACCGCACTCTGCCTTGCTGCCAGCCTCATTGAGAATAATTCCTCCGACCCTCAAGACCAACTCGACCGATACTCGCGCTGGCGCAGAAACGGCTATCTAAGCGCGACAGGACAAGCAATTGACATCAGTTCGACGATGAAAACGGCGTTGGAAAAATTTGAAGCGACGGGCGAGCCGTACTGCGGCGGAACAGGAAAAGAATGGGCAGATAACGATGCTATAAGCCGCATTGCTCCTGTGCCAATGCTCTGGCTAAATAGCCCGAAGGAAGCAATGGAAATGGCAATAGAATCTGCGAAAACAACGCACGGCGCGAAAGACGCATTGGACGCAGCAGCGTATCTTACGGGTATTATGATTGGTGTTTTGCGAGGCGACCCAAAAGAAAAAATTCTCTCAGATTTTTATAGTCCATTTAGCGATGATTGGGATGAATACAGCTTTGGTGATGAGGTTGCAAAAATTGTCAATGGCTCATTTCGCAAAGATATTCCGCATAATATCGTTGGCGATGGTTTTGCTCCAGACACGCTCGAAGCTGCTCTCTGGGCATTTTATCGCAGCAATGATTTTGAAACCGGAGCAATTCTCGCTATCAATTTAGGTGGCGATTCCGATTCTACGGGTGCAGTGTATGGGCAGATTGCGGGCGCGTACTATGGCGTTCAAGCCATTCCCCTGCGCTGGCGTGAAAAGATTCTCAAACGCGACGTTATCGTTGCCATTGCCGATAAACTCTGGAATCTCGCCAAAGGGCGGTAATGCTTGCGCAGAGTGGTATGTGGGAGAAATGCGCAATTTTATGGAGAACATGAAATGTCATGGAGAGAAATTGCACAGAATTCTTGTATAGCTCTTGTATAGCCCATAGAATCTTTGTATATTGCATACTTACAACGCCACAAAGCCATGTTCTTTCAAGAATAATGGCTTTGTTTTTTTTTTGCCGTTGAAGAACCCTGAACACAGCGTATATACTGGATTTCAGAAACTTGAAAAAACCTTTCACCTTATTGTTTTCATCATAGAATTATGAGCGCACAACCCATATACTTGACCAAAGAGCGTCTAAATGAACTCGAAGCAGACCTGACCGAAATGACCACCAAAGGTCGTGCGGAAATTGCCCGCAAAATCGCCGAAGCACGCTCGCACGGCGACTTAAAAGAAAATGGCGATTACGATGCGGCAAAGGAAGAGCAAGGCTTGTTGGAGTTGAGAATCAACAAAATCCAAGCAACTCTTTCGCGCGCGCGCACCGTCGAGGCGGGGGATTATCCAAACGACAAAGTGTATATTCTCTCCAAAGTCAAACTCAAAAATAGAAAGACCAATAAGACGCTTGAATACTTGCTTGTGAGCGAGGAAGAGGCTGATTTTGAAAAAAATAAATTAGCAATAAACTCCCCCGTCGGACGCGCACTGTTGGGTAAAAGTATTGGCGAAGTGGCGCAAGTAAAAGTCCCCGCAGGAATGACGGAGTACGAGATTCTAGCTATTTCGCGGTAAGATGCACGAAAATTTCGAGCGTGTGAGGGTCTCGCTTCCTGTGAGGCTCTCGCATGCAGAAGAAGTGTCATACTTCAATTCTCACCCCGTCGCAGTTTCCTCACGAGCTTCCTTCCGCGCCTCCTTTCGGTAATCCTCAATTCTTGATAACTTCCTTGATAACTATGGTATTTTCTGCGTTGGTATCATTTTGTTCCGTGCTTGTTGTGTGCGCAATGTCTCTTGCTTTTTCCCCTTTTTCCATTGCACAAAACACCGATACAACACGAATAGACGCGCTTTTGTGGCAAATCTCTGGCAACGGTCTCGCCAAACCTTCGTATGTTTTTGGAACAATTCATCTTATTTGCAAGTCTGATGTCGTGATGCCGCGAGCAACGAAGCGGTGTTTAGCCTCAGCAAAGCAACTTGCTTTAGAATTCGACCTTTCCAAAGCCGATGAAAGTGCGATGATGAATGCCCTTGATGCGGGAATACTCATGCGCGACGGCGCGACGCTCCGCCAGTTCTTGGATTCAAACCAATATGCCCTTATTGACCGCTATTTCCGCGATTCCGTTGGTATGAGTCTTCCACTCATGGAACGCTTCAAACCAATGGCAATTTCCATGATGATAATGCAAGCAAGCAATGACGGGGCTTGCGAGGAAACCTCCTACGAAGAAGAATTTATGCGTATTGCAAAACGGAAGCGCATTCCTGTTGTCGGCGTAGAAACAATGCAAAAACAGCTTGAGTTATTCGACCGAATTCCGTACAAAGACCAAGCAATGATGCTCTTCAATGAAATACAATCCGCATACACTCCAGTTTCTGAGAGCAAACCATCGGCACTCGACCTTCGCTTTGTTACACAGCTTTACAAACAAGGAAAAATCAGCGAACTTCTTCAGGCAATGCGCGATGAAACCTTGCTTTCAACCCCAAACGGCATGAGCAATACAATGTTTGAAGAAATCATGCTCAATGAACGCAATCGTGCATGGATTCCCGTGATGGAAGGCATGATGCGCTCAAAAGTAACATTCTTTGCCGTTGGAGCAGCGCATTTAGCGGGCGAGCAAGGAGTGGTGCATCTCCTTCGCAAGCGAGGTTTTACGCTCTCTCCAATGAAATAGCTTCTTCCTTGCAGACTTCCACCCTGAGGAATATTTCTTGTGATTTCTTTTGCGCAAAAGCAGAAACTTCCCTAGATTTGTGGCGTTCTCTGAATGAAATACGTGGAGGCAATCAAGGATTGATGCCTTTTCCCTCACAGAATCCTTCAGAGAGAACGTATTGAAGCCATTTCTCGCAGTTCATGGCTTTAAGCAGTGTAGGAGTTTCGCAAATGGCGCAGACAGGAGTGTCTGCGTGACCACGTGATGCAGGTTTTACGAGCCTTCGGTAGCACAGACACTCTTGTCTGTACCACAAAGCAAGCATTTTGTGAAAGTTCTACAATGCTATAATGATTGCTCATCATCTTTTAGCTCATTATCTGTAACTGGTCAGGTACTATCTCGTCGGGCGGCTGTTATCACAAGTGCAATAGCCGTCCGGCGAGTGGTGTGCGAGCGACGCACCCGCCGTAAGGCAGCGTTTACGCACTCTTCAGCCGCCCGACGGGGATATACCTGACTAGTTACCATTATCTTAATTTGCTCATAATCACTTTACTCATTTTTCTTGAACATTTTTCTGAAAAACTATGGCTAGTTCTGAAAAAGCACCTAGTATGCTCGTGCCACGTGTCATTTTCCCGCTCTTTATTGCGCTTGGCGTAAGTGCTGTCGCCTTTTTGGGCTTGCGCGATTGCGATTGCGACGTACCGCATACCGCTCATGCAGCAACGCCCAGCGAAGCAAAAACAGAGGAAGTGAAAGAATCTCCCTTTGGCGCAGCAGTAATGGCAAAACTTGGAAAATTCTTTTCGCGGAAACTCTCGACCGGCATTGAGCTGAACATCCCAGAAAATGGTATCGAAAACAAGCTCGTTACGTTCATTGAAGACAAAGAAAAAGCAGTTGATAAAACAACATGGTTTGATTTTGACCGCTTGCTTTTTGATACGGGTAAATCAACCCTCCAAGCCGCTTCGGAAGAGCAACTCAGCAATATTGCGGAAATTATGAAAGCATACCCGCAAGTAGAATTGAAATTGGGTGGCTATACCGACAATCAAGGAAATGCAGCAACGAACAAAGCACTTTCTCAAAAACGCGCCGAAATGGTCATGGAAATGCTTGTCAAAAAGGGTATTGATGGAAAACGCCTTTCCGCAGAAGGTTTCGGACAAGAATTCCCTGTTGCAAGCAATGATACAGAAGAAGGTCGCCAACAAAATCGCCGCGTTTCAGCGCGTGTAACGAAAAAGTAAGAACTTGATAGAAATTTTCCATTCTCATTGTCCATCCACATTGTGCATGACCATTGTGAATGATAATGCAAAACCCACAGAATGAAGTTCATTTTGTGGGTTTTCTTCTTCATCGCGTCCTTGTAAATTCCTTTTCTTGCTTCACTTATTTTTTGACCATGAACAATACCACAACTCACCACACAAGCAGACGGGCAGCGCAATTCTTTTTCTCTTTTATTCTTGTTGTTTATACACTTTCTTTTTCTGCTTGTCAAAAATCAGAACGAGAAGCAGCAAAAAGAAATGTAACGTTGCCTATTATCAAGGCTGCTCCTGCCTTTGCGGGACGCAGTGCAGAAAGCATAGTTGTAGAAAGCAAGAGTTTACAGGGGTCGGTCTGGATAGCATATTTTTTCTTTAGTTCATGCGGTGGTCCCTGTCCGACCTTGAACCAGCGTATTTCCGAGCTTCAAAGTGAAATCGGCAATGAAAAGCTCCAATTTGTTGGCTTTTCCGTAGATCCAGAAACGGACACGCCGAAAATACTTGCACAATATGGCAAACGCTATAATGCAAATCCGAAACGATGGAAAATGCTCCAAATGTCGGAAGATTCCCTGAAAACGGTTGCCGTGCAAGGCTTTATGCTCGGCAGCCCCGAAGAGCCTTCCTTACACAGCACGCGTTTCGCATTAGTGGATAAGGCGGGTCAGATACGCGGTTTCTACGATGGTATGGACGACGAAGCATTAAAAAAGCTCCGCTTAGGAATTGCGGAGTTGTTAGCAGAATAATCAGTATTGAAATTAAACGAGACTATTTTCCAGAGAGGATTTGTATGGATAGGCAAGACATGAACATACGAAGTATCGGCATTGTCGGTTTTGGTAGATTTGGTGCGCTTTTGGGACGTTCTTTACGCGAAGACTTTCAGGTACGCGCCTACGACTCCATGCTTACACCGGAACATATCACCTCAAAAGGCATAGAAGCCGCACCACTCCATGAAGTAGCTCAAACAGATTGCATTTTTATTTGCGTTCCGATTGTCAATTTTGAAACAACCGTCAAACGGCTAGAACCCTTGATTGTCTCTGGAACGGCAGTGCTTGATGTTTGTTCTGTCAAAAAAATGCCGTCCGATGTTATGTACGAGCATTTATCGAAAAAATCCGTCATTTTACCGACGCACCCCATGTTCGGACCTGTTTCCGCGCAATTTGGTTGGGATAATTTACCATTTGTTTTGTGTCCATCAGCAACACCAAGCCCAGAAGAACAAGCATTGACGAGCTTTTGGAGTAATTACATCCAGCAACGCCAACGCGCTCGTGTCGTGATAATGACACCAGAAGAGCATGACCGCATAACGGCATATAACCTTTGCCTTACGCAACTCTTGGGTCGTGTGCTAGGAAATATCGGTATAAAAAGCTCGCCAATTGATGCACAGAGTTTTAAGTATTTAATGCAAATGAAGGAAATTTCGTATAGCGACTCAATGGAATTGTTGATTGGCATGCACCGATACAATCCATTTGCAGCAGAGATGCGTACTCATCTTCGAGAGGAATTTGAGGCAGTGGAAGAACTGCTTTCAAAAAAAACTGACTAACCGTGAAATTGATTTATTAGTGTTAATTATACACTATTTATGCCCTCAAAAAATTACTTATAGCCAAATATTTTGACCAATTCCCACCGCACATATCATCTCTTTTTTCATTCCCACCGCGCTTTTCTTTGGCGAATGCTTGTTGCGTGGGGCTTGAGTGGTATTTTCTTTGTGGGAATGGCAGAAAGGCTCGCAGGGCAAGATTCAACAAAGCAGGACTTGACAAAGCAGGACTTGGCAAAGCAAGCTGCACCAACGACTCTCATGCCACGACTTGGGGCATGGGTAAATGTGACGCTTTCTCGACATGCAGTAGATTTTTCAGAATTCCGCACCACGCCTCTATTTTCTCCTCGCAACACACAGTTTCCTGGTCCAACAAATCTTCGTTTTCTCTCTGGAAATGCTCTTAGTGCTGGCGGTGTTTTTGAACTTCCTTTTTCAACGCAGTTTGGTCTTTCAGTACGCCTGTCTTACACGCAGCATCACGCCTTGCTTCAAACAGAAGAAGCGGTTCTACTCGGCGATGTGAACGGAACAAGTTCGGAAAACATCATTGAACATCGCATCAATGCTCGCCTTGCAACGCTTGGTACGGAAATATATGGCTATGCTGCTCCATTCAGTAATGGCTTCCGCATCATTGGCGGGATTGCGGCTGGATATATTCTTTCGCGTGCTTACTCGCAAGGAGAAGCCTTTCAGCAACCTACACGTGGCGGTTTTACTCCAAACGGCGACCAGACGTTCAATGCTCAAACGGGAGAAATTCCCGATGTACAGCCAGTTCAGCTTTGGCTCACAGGTGGTGTATCATACACACTATCATTTCCCTTTGGAGCAACAACACTAGAAATTACGCCCGAACTTGCCTATTCCCATGCCCTTTCAAGCATACTTCAATCATCATCTGTACCAAGTGGAACTTCCTTATGGAATGCGCATTATTTTCGCGGTGGTGTTAAAATTACACTTCCAATTTTCTCAGAGCAACAAGCTCAAAAGCCAGATACAGTTCGCCAGAACTTGCTCACGAAAGATTCTCTTGCACGCTTGGCACGGGAACAAGATTCAATAAACACAGCACGTTTGATTGATTCAACACGAAGAACCTCGACCGTTCTCACGGCTCCCTTTAGAACAAATGCTCCCAAAGTGAGTGTTTACGCCCAGCAAGCACTCACAAAAGCGCAAAACCTTGTGAATACTCGGCAAATAGACATGAAGCCCGTGAGTATTGTTCGCTTTGCCAAGCGCGTACAAGGGCGCGACGTGAGTGATGAAGAAGAGAATGAAAAACTGGTACTGCCCGTCCAAGAACTTCTCGTGCGTGATGAATTGCCGCTTTTACCCTTTGTTTTTTTCGATGGAGAAAGTAGTACCAAATTACCAGAACGCTACGCAGCACTTCCTCCAAACAGCGCAGCGTTGTTTTCACCTGACGCATTAAAAGCCTCATCGGTGCTGGCTTCGGGCAGGCACGCTTATTATCATTTGCTCAATATTCTTGGCTGGAGAATGCGCAAATTACCGAATGCGCGGCTGAATATTCTTGGTTGCACCGATGGTTTTACCAGCGAAAAAAATCGCCCTCGTTTAGGAGAAGTACGTGCAAATACCATTGCCGACTACCTCAAAAGTGTTTGGGAAATAGATTCTTCTCGCCTTTTTATCTCCGAGCTTCGTGGCAATACAGTGTCCCCAAGAGCCTCACGTCCACTGGCAGAAGCCGACAAACAAGCAGAAAATCGTAGGGTAGAGCTATCATCCGATACCACCGCTCTTTTCGCACCGCTCTTACTTACTGATACTATTTCCCATGCGCTTACTCCAGTGATGCGATTTTACCTTATTGTCCCATCAACACTACGAATAAAATCATGGAAAATCCGTATTCGTCAGGAACGGCAGACAATCAAGGAATTTAGAGGTAATGGAAAACCTCCTCTTGCCATTGACTGGCGTGTGGATGCGAAAGAAATGGAAAAAATGCGCGAAGGTAATCGTGAAAACAATCGTGAAAGTAATCGTGAAAATTCTTTAGCAAACACGAACGACATTGCCCCCCTAGAATGCAGCTTTGAAGTTCTGGAGCAAGACGGAGCAGGAATATCATCACCGGTTCAAAAGATTGTTGCAGAAGAGCGACGTTTCCGCGTGAACGCAAACGAGCGTGTTGAAAATATGCTTGTTGAACGTCAAAGTTTGATTTTGTTTGACGGCGTTAAAAGCACACTAACCCAAACACATCTGGAAACACTCAAAGGTGTGAATGCTCGCATGACGGCTAGCTCAAGAGTGCTGTTTGAAGGTTTTATGGATAAGTCAGGAGACGAAGAGTTTAACGAGCGTCTTTCTTTAGCCCGTGCGCAGGCAGCAGCACAGGCTCTTCGCTTTAATGTTCGCGGTGCGCAAGTGGAGATTAAGGGGTATGGTGCAAACAAGGTATTATTTGATTCTCGAATCCCCGAAGGTCGCATTTATTCTCGCACGGTGCGTATTACCCAAGAAACTCCCATACAAGAGTAATTCCATAGATAGAATCATCCTCCTTCCTGTCATTTCACCCTCCAATTTTTCGCTCCCAGCGAAAGGGCATTTCTGCTAAATCAGTTAGAATTGTACGAAAACCTAGATTTTATCAAAGGTTGAGACATGTTGAATTAACATTTTTCCTGCTTGCATTTCTAAAAAACTACCGTATATTTGCCCTCGCCAACAATAAAATCACGCTAACCTCGTTGGTACGAAGAGTTAAAGATTTTGTTCCAATTGGTACGTTCTTTTTGCTTTTCGATTTGATAATATCTACGTAATCTTCCCATAACACAGGAGATTACAAGATTTTATCAAACATTTCAAAAAGCTCTGTTCTTTTAGGTTTAATCTTCCAGGTTTACCTTCTCGTGGTCGCACCGCCGCCTTCACCAAACCATTTTGCGGTTTTTGTGCGTATGGCTTTATTTTTCTTGCTCTCAATCTTGTCCCCAATCCATAGTTCGTTTTGAGAATTAACTTCGAGAATTTTTTTCTCCCTCAAAGCGACAATTTCATTCTTTCACACTTCATGGAGTTTTGTATGAACTATTTGGTTCTTCTTCGTGAGAATATGCACTCTGCGGGCAAATCCTTCGCCCACATTGCTGCATCATTCGCTGTTGTGTGTGCGCTTGTGCTTGGTACGTCGCTGGACGTATTCGCGCAACAGCGTACAGGTAAAATCACCGATGCCGCAAGCGGTAAAGCACTTGCGGGCGTTCGTATTTTGGTAAAAGGCTCGAATGCGGGCGCGTTTACCAAAGCTGACGGTACCTTTGCGGTCAATGCGCCTGATGGTGCAGTTCTTGTTGTTGCAACAACAGGCTACAAGAAAAAAGAAGTCAAAGTTGAGGGTAGCGAGCTTGCTATCAAACTCAGCGAAGACGTAATGCAGCTTGAGGAACTTGTCGTCACAGCTGTTGGTATTAAGCAAGAGAAAAAAGCGATTTCGTATGCGACACAAGAAGTCAAAGGCGAAGTTCTTCAACAAAGCCGTCAGGCAAACATTGTAAATGCCTTGTCGGGTAATGTCGCAGGTGTTCAAGTGAATAGTTCATCTGGTGTTCCGGGTTCATCATCGTTCATTCGTATTCGCGGTGTAAGCTCTATCACTGGTAATAACCAACCTCTCTTCGTGGTGGATGGTATTCCAACAAATAATGATGCGGGTTCGTTTGCAGTCACCAGCAATAATACTGGTGGAACAGACTTCTCAAACCGCGCATTGGATATCAACCCTGATGACATTGAATCTATCAACGTCTTAAAAGGCGCAGCGGCAACTACCTTGTATGGTCTTCAAGCTGCGGCTGGTGCTATCGTAATTACTACCAAACGTGGTCGTGAAGGAAGCGCGACAAATATTAGCTATTCCTACAATTTATCGTATGATGATGTAAATAAACTGCCTGCACTGCAAACCCAGTTTGCACAAGGCTTAAACGGTATTTACAACGGTCCAGAAACAGGTCGCTCTCAGTCATGGGGTCCAAATATTGATACACTTGTTTGGAACGGTGATAAAACCTATCCTTGGGACCCGAATGGTGCGATTGTTGGTCGTTCCGCAGCTCCCTCAGGTGCTGCACCTGTTCGCCGCTATAATCCTTTCACCTTCTTTACAACGGGTATCACCCAACAACACAATTTAAACATTGCCGGCGGTAGCAACGTTGCAACTTATTTTGCTTCTTTATCGCATTTGGATTCTCGTGGCGTTGTACCGAACTCATCTCAACTTCGTACTACACTTCGCTTGAACGCAGATTACAAAATGTTTGAGGACTTTACCGTTGGCGGGAATATTCAATATGCGCGTTCATCTGGCAATCGTATTGAGCGTGGCTCAAACGTTTCAGGTGTAACATTAGGTCTTTTCCGTACTCCCCCAACCTTCGATAACTCGGGTGGCGTTGCTAACCCTGTTACAAATAAAGATTCCTACATTTTCCCAGCAACGGCAAGTTTTGGCGGTGTAAGCTACGGTGGTCGCCAACGTACCTATCGCGGTACGGGTATTTATGACAATCCATATTGGGTAGTAAATAACAACCCACTTACCGATAACGTTGATCGCTTGATTGCTTCGGTTGAATTGAAATATAACAAAGCAGATTGGTTCTTGAAAGACGCTCTTGGCGATTTGGGAATCCTCTTGCGTGCTGGTAACGACTGGACAAGCACGAAACAAGACCAATATTTCGCAATCAGTTCAGCAAGCTATGCTACTGGTCGCGTAACTGCATATGAAGACCGTACCAACATCACCAACGTTGATTTACAATTAACCTTGAACAAACAAATTGGTGAAGATCTTCGTATCAATTTCCTTGCAGCCGGCAACTTGTTCCAACGCCTAGATAACTATCTTTACGTGATTGGTAATGGCGTGGTAATCCCTGAATTCTATCACCTTTCAAATACCCAAAGCCAAACTGTTACGCAGTACGATGGTCGTCTTCGCCGTGCTTCGGTGTATGGTCGTCTTGGTTTCGACTACAAAGGTGCTATTTATTTGAATGGTAACTTGCGTAATGACATTTCAACAACATTGCCAGTACAGAACAACTCGTTCCTCTATGGCAGCGTTGATGCTGGTATCATTCTCACTGAGCTTTTCGGTTTGACCGATAGCGAAGTGCTTTCCTACGCAAAAATTCGCGGTTCATACGCAACAGTAGGTAGCGATGCTGCAATCTACTCCTTAACAACGCCATGGTTCCGCCCCGCAGCTGCGAGCGCATTTTCAGACGGTTGGACAGGCAACGTTGGTATCAGTTTCCCATTCCGTGGTCAGAATAGCTTTTTGCTTGGTGGCACCATCGGCAGCCCAGACCTTCGTCCAGAAAGCCGTCGTGAGATAGAAGTTGGCGCGGAAGTAAAACTTTTCCGTGGAGCTATTGGTTTGGATGTGTCGTACTACCAAACAACAAATATTGACCAAATCTTGAGTGTACCGATTGCACGGAGCACTGGTTTTAACTTCCGTAACGTGAACATCGGTGAAATGGAAAATAGTGGTCTTGAAGTATTGCTCACTGGCACACCTGTTCGCGCAGAAAAGCCAGAAGATTTTCAATTTGATTTTACGGTGAACTTCTCTACCTTCTACAATCGCGTGAAAAAACTTGCTGAAGGCGTGCCGAACGTATTTGTCGGTGGCTTCACTGGCGGCTCTGTTCGTGCGGTAGAAGGTTTGCCTTACGGTTCAATCTTTGGTTTGCCGTGGCTTCGCGATAGCACCAGACCAGGTAATCCTCTTGTGATTGACCGCTTTGGTCGTCCGCAACCAGGTGGTGCAGAAATTGCATTCGGTTCGGCAATTCCGAACTGGCAGCTTGGTTTCCGTCCGCAAATCAGCTTTGCAGGCATTACCATTTCTGCATTGTTGGATATTCGTAATGGTGGCAAACTTTGGAACGGTACACGCGCCGCTTTGAACTTCTTCGGTACATCCGCAGAATCTCAAAACCGTGATAATTTGAATGGCACTATCGGCGGAGTAAACTTTGTCAATAATGTCGCACAAGGTGTAACAGCAGCGGGAGAACCGAACACAGTTGTTATTGGTACTGGTTTGATTGGAGCAAACGCCTCTCGCGGACAAGCCTTCTACGGTGCTTCAGGCTTCTATAACAACTTCAATGGCAGCTTAATTGAGCCAGTTATTGAGGACGCAGGCTGGGTTCGTTTGCGTGAAGTAACAGTTAGCTACCGTTTCCCGAAAGCAGTTACCGATGCTTTAACGATTACTCGTAGCATTGAGATTTTTGCTTCTGGTCGCAACTTGTGGCTCTCCACGCCTTATTCCGGTATTGACCCAGAAACAAGCCTTACAGGTTCGTCTAACGCTCAGGGCTTGGATTACTTCAACTTCCCGAATACTCGCACTTTGACCTTTGGTATTAAACTTGGCTTTTAAGAAAAAATGAGTTATATCAATTTTCTTGAATCCCTTCTTTAATTCCATTGTTTAACTAAACAGTATTCTTTTCATACTAATTTTTTTGAATGACAACTATGAAAAAATTTATGAGTCTGGGAGTAATCTGCGCTTTCGTACTTGCTTTTACAAGTGCGTGCGGTTGGATTGACCCCAAAATTAATATCGACCCAAACAACCCTGCGGATGTTAATCCGCGTAATGCTATCACCGCTATTGAAGGTGCAGCTGCCTATACCATCGGCGGTGACCAATACCGGTATGCTAGTTTATTTTCTCAACAAAACTTAGGCTTCGACCGCCAGCATTTGGGTATTTATCAATATACCTTTGCTGAAGGCGATGTTTCAACCTTGTGGCAAAACTACTACTCAGGTCATTTGCGTGAACTGAGCCTGGTCATCACAAAAGCAACTGACCTTGGCTCTCCCCACATTCGTGGTTGGGCGCGTATTATGATGGCGCAATCACTTGGTAATGCAACAGACGTGTTTGGGGACATTCCACTCGCACAGGCGTTGCAAGGTGGAGCGAATTTCCAACCAAAATATGATTCGCAGGAAAGCGTTTATGCTCGTGTACAACAGTTGCTTGATAGCGCAATCCTTGATTTGAACGCCACAACAAGCGCACTTTCACCGCTTGGTGAGGATTTGATTTACGGTGGTGCAAATACACCTGCTCTCCGCCAACGCTGGATTCGTGCAGCATGGTCATTGAAAGCTCGTTATGCAATCCACCTCACAAAACGGAATCGTATGCAAGCTGCTACTCAAGCCTTAGATTTTGCTACGAGAGGTATCCAGTCTAGCGCGGATGATATGCAGCTGATTTTTGGTGCAACCGACGACCAATCAAATCCTTTGTATCAATTCGACCAACAACGGAATGACATTCGCGTTAATACTAGCTTTATTCGCCTCATGAATCGTTTGGCAGACCCGCGTCGTCCATTATTGGCTCGCACTCGTGCGAATGATTCTACCCAACTCGGTGCGTTTTATGCTTCTCCAGCTTCCCCGGTACTCTTTATCGGTGCAGCGGAAACGAAATTCATCGAAGCCGAAGCAAATCTTATCTTAGGCAGAGGTGATGCAGCTAAAACCGCGTTTACCGCAGGCATTCGTCAGAGTCTTACTTTCTTTGGAGTTGCGGCGGCGGCTGATGCTTATGTTGCACAAGCAAGTGTGGTTCCAGCTGGCGACTTGACTTTGGAACGCCTTATTGAGCAGAAGTACATTGCAATCTACCCAAGCAGTGAAGCATGGACAGATTGGCGCAGAACGGGCTTCCCGACCCTTACGCCCATCAATGGCAATGCTATTCCGCGTCGCTTCCCATATCCTCAAACTGAGCGCGATTTCAACCGCACAAACTGGCAGGCTGCTGGCGGTTCTTCGCTTCGCGACTTCCTCTTTACCCGCGTTTGGTGGGATGCCCAATAATTCAGGATAGCAAAGTTTGACAATAACCATTGTCATTGGTAATGTATATCGCCCGAAAGTCTCACAACTTTCGGGCGTTTTTTTTCACTTCTCTTTGCAAAAGAAATGCGTATCACTGGAGGTACATTCGGCGGGAGAAACCTGCCATCAAGCGGCTTTGCGGGTATTCGCCCCACAACCGACCGCGCACGGGAAACAATATTCAACATTCTTCAGAATCATATTAGCTTGGAAGGCGCACAGGTACTGGATTTGTGTGCAGGAACAGGTGCGCTGGGTTTTGAGGCAATGAGCAGGGGAGCCTCGTCGGTGGTGCTGGTGGAAAAGCATCGCGGCAATGCAGAACTCCTCCGCAAAAGCGCACAAATGCTTGGTGTGGATGCAGAAACGCGCATCGTGTGTGCAGATTGCGTCAAAGCAATTTCTCTTTTAGAACAGCCGGAAACACAGGAAAAGTATCATCTGCAAGCACGAAACCTTATTTTCTGCGACCCGCCCTACGCTGCAAAGCTCATCAATCCTGTCTTTCAAGCCTTAGCGGGGTCGCCCTTTGTTCATGCCGAAGCAGTGTTTGTTGCCGAGCATGACACCCGTGAAGTGGTCATCATTCCTCGCTTGTGGGAAAAATTTGCCGAGCGGCATTTTGGGGAAACGCAGGTGGAGTTTTTTCGGCGATAGGTACGAAAGAACCGATGTTTGGAGGAACGTACAGCAACACGCAAGAATCACTTTCGCGAAGTCATCACGATAAACTGTGCTTCGGGCGCGTTTTTATCTTTCAAAATATTTTGAATTTGCTGCTGAAGCATTGCCATCGCTTTGGTGCGTATTCCTGCTTGCTCTGCCGATGTGCGAGCCTCTTGTTGCATTGCATTCACAGCATTGGTGCGGTCTTCGAGGGTGATTTTATTCCACCAGCCGCTTTCGTCCGTTACCACGCTGTAATTTTTCATTTCTAAGGAAAGGATTTTTGCCTCTGGAAGCCTCATCGTTACTCGCTTTTTGGCAGAGGTATTGGGTGCTACCTGCACATCATCAATGTTCAGCACAAATTCTTCTTTCAAGTCGAAACCAGCTTTCACAATAAACTCTCCCCGCAACACCAGTGTTTTCGCGCTTCCTAGAAAGGTGTGCTGCCATTTGTATTCGCGAAAAATATTTTCCTGTACGCTGGCGAGTTCTAAAATTGGCAATGTTTGTTCAATCACCGTCAAGCCGTTTACGCTTACCGATGGCGTAAAACCGAGCCGTTGCTTAAATGCGTCTGCCGTGCGCTTGGCAATTGAGCGAGCGTCGTTATTGTCACTGGAGAAAAAAAGCAGCACCCCTGCACCAACCAAGAGTAAAACGACTCCACCAATCAAGGGAACAACGGGACGCATGAGGATATCAAGTTTGGAGCGGCGAGGCATAGCATTTTTCCGGAAGAAAGGATGAAATATGACGTATGAAGCAAATAACGCAAAAGCCTTATAAATACACACTACAAGGCTTATTTTGTTTTGCTTGAAGGAAAGAATTTCTCAATAAAACACAATCGTATTTGGATTCAAACCTACCTCAAAGGAGCGTAGATTCTTGTTTTGAACATGAAACACTACTATTTCGCCAGAAGCCTGATAGGATTCCACACTTCCCACCCACACCTCACCATTACTGGGGTGTACGGCAAGTGCGTACCAAACCTTTTTTGAATTGTTGGTAAACAGCGTCTGAAGTTGTGCATTCGGCTGACTAAGGCGTACCAATTCTACTCCTTTTGCCGATAAGCAAAACAAAGAATCATTGCGCAAGCACGGTGCAAATGGCTCTTTGGTGCGCCAACGGCGTAATTCCTTGAGACTCATGGCATCGTATTCCACAATGCCGCCGAGAGAATCTTTTGCTGAATACAAATGTCTGTATACCGCATATAATCTCGTTTTGTTGGCGGACAGAATCACATTGCACACATTTGGTACATTTCCCAAAAGCGCGAACTCTCGCCCTGATAAACGCTCTATGACGGAGACTGTACCTGCTTTTGCTTCTTTTGCACGATAGTCTCCAAAACCGGAATTGGCAACAAAGACATACCTATCGCTTACAGCAATGCCTTCGGGTGAAGGACCAACAAGGATTGGTGCGCCTTTGAGGGTGAAATTTTTTGGATTGAATTCGTGAATACTATCATCGTTCAATAGCGACACAAAAGCAGTTGAATCGTTTAAAATGCTGATTTGGCGCGGTTCTTGGAGTTTTCCTTCAAAACGAATGCGCCCAATCCATACTCCAGTCGAAGCGCGAAAAATTTCAATCGTGCGTGAAGTCGAAACGGCAATGTAGAGCGTATCGCCGCGTAAAACCATGTTATTTGCAGTATCGCCCAAACGAAGGTTCGGATTGAGTATTGGGACAATATCATTCACCACTGCCGCAGAAGCCGCATCGTATCTGGAAAGTGTCGCATTGTCATTTCGCTGCAATCCCTCACATAAAATGTACGCGCCACTTATACTTGCTATACTTGGCGTAGTAACTGGGTTCGTGGACGGAGCGGTGAGAGGTTTTTCGCAACACGTAAGCATAATACAGCCCAAAACAATACAGGCATACATCAGCACATGCCGTGAAAGCCTGATAGAATCTTGCCTTGAACGTTGTTGTGTATCCATTAGAGCAAAAGAATCTTTGTGAAAAAATACTGCCCTTCTGAGCGCAACACGAGGAAATACGCGCCTCGCGCCAGATGCGAGACTGAAAGCGCGGTAAAGGTTTCTGGCATAAAGCCCAGCATCGGTGCGCCTTGTGCATTAAACAAGCTCCCAGACCAGTGTTTATGCGATTGTCCAGATAATCCTTGTGGAATTTCTATCGTCACAATATCGCTGCTCGTTGTGACGATAATTTCTGGTGTGGTTTGCCTTTCGACCGATGTGCGTGCTTGGACTGGCAAAAGCGAAAAACCTACAAGCGCGTCCAAATCAAAGCCCGTGATAGTTGGGTCGTAAAAAGGATGCTTGGGATTATTCAGCACCATTGCAGAAATATCCGTGATTTTCACAAAACGAATCGAATCCATACCAATTGTCGCCAAATCGAAGCTATCTCCGCCCGAAACACGTGGATTGAAGGGGTTTTCATTGCCATTGGTTGGTGTTTTGCCTGCGCACCCTTGTAAACTGAGTGAATCAAAAGGAAACGCTACAAAGCGCACCCCGTCTTGGCTCACAGCTATTTTGGCTGGCTCGGCAAATACTTTTCCATCGAAGCGGAGAAAGGCGTTTTCAAAGACCGAAAAATCTGCACCAGTGCGATTTACCAACACCGTATTTTTCCAGCCAAGCACGATTTCACCGCCCATTCCGAGCGAACACACTTGAGCGGGATTGCTGGAAGGACGGTCGGCGCGTGCGCTGGTGTCGGGCAGCCCGAGTACGTTTGTGGGAAAATTCATCCTTCCGAAATCTTGCCCCATGCCCCATTTTACCGAGAAAACGGTATCTGCGCCTGCGCCGCGTGTTTGTGCTGCGACGACTTGAAAAGCGAGTATTTGCGCAGCAAGCAGGAAAATACATCGTATCAAAAACTGTTTCATTGAGCTGAAAATTGCTGGTAAAATTTATTGTCGAACTGCGTTGCCCAAAGCGAGACCCTCACTAGGAAGTGAGAGCCTCGCAAGAGAACAATCTCGCAAGAGAACAATCTCGCAAGACGCTTCATTACTTGACGACCGTCATTTGTCGGACAATTTTCTCGCCATTTGCTTCCATCACGTAGAAGTACACACCAGATTCTAAGCGGCTTGTGTTCACTTGTACATCGTGAGTGCCTTTGGGCAACATTGCCTGAAGTGGCGTATCTATCAGCGTTCCAAGCGTATTGAAGATAGAAATTTTCACAAGCGACGACTCGGTAAGACCAAGCGTAAAGCTCGTAAGACTTGTACTCGGATTCGGGAAGTTTTGCTCCATGAAATAGCTGCGTGGCGCGGAATTTGTCGTCAGGCGAATCACCACCTCACAACGCCCAGTATCCAAGCGCAGAAGCGGCTTCCCTTCGCCCGAAAGCGGCAGTACATCTTGCACGCAGAAGGCGTTTATCACAAGGGAATCGCGGTATGGCTGCTGCACGAGCGGCGAGAAACAGAGCGTGAGCTGGCGCGTTGCACCATTCGGCGGAACAATAAACGGAAACTGCGATTCTGGCAAGGAGAACCACAAGTTTCGGCGCGGCGTGAGGCGTTCAATCACAAACGGCTTTGTACCAACGTTGCGATAGGTCAGCGTTTGGCATTCCAAGCGCGTGATTTCAACTGCTCCAAACACGCCTGATTGCTGGGCTGGAGGCGTTGGAGGAACAAGTTCGAGCGTGAAACCTTGCACCGTATCGCGAATGACACGCTCGTTTCCTGCGGAATCAATCACTTGAATCGCGTAAATGGCATCACGTCTGGGGTTCACGATATTTAGTCGAGCGCGAACATCTTGTGAATTATTGCTCGTAATGGGGTCAATTTGCAAAGAACAATTGATAAGCTGCCCCAATACTTGCACCGCTCGCACACCAGAAGGAAATGGCTCGGAGTCCGTGATACGCAAGGAAACAAGCCGTGCGCAGTTATCCACAGTAGAAGCAATCGTTGGCGGAGTTGTATCAACACCAACATCCACCACCAAGCGAAGAATGGTGCGGGTGAGACAGTTTGTGGTGATTGAATATTCCCCCACAACAGAACCTTGCTGCGTGGCTTCTACTCGCAGTGTCAGCGTATCACGTTCATTGGGTCGCAACACAAGCGGTAGCGCACGCAAGCTCGGAATAATGCGGGCATTGGCGGTATTTGTGAGTATTGTCAGTCGTTGATTTGTGATTGTTTGCGTTGTTGCTCCATAATTTTCAATCACAAAACGAAATACTCGACTACGCCCAACGTCAAGCGTGATGCGGCGTTCTTGCACTTGCGCATTTGCTCCAATGCCCTGCAATGCCACCGTCGCGCCCGTAATGAAAAACGTCCGGCGTGCCACAAAGCCCGCAGAATCTCGCGCCACGAGCGTAAATGAACCATCGGAAAGAGTATTTTGCAAAGCGGCGGAAAAGCGCACACTATCGGCAAAAGGGCGGAACGATGCGATGTTCACGCTTACATTTTGCACATTTTCCACTTGCACCGAAGCAATACGCGAATCCGTTGCCAGCGTATCGAAGACTATACCACGCACGCTAAAGCAAGAATCGCGAGTAATAATTGAGGGTTCATCGCGGTCGGGCGCAATGACACGCAATTTTCCACCGCCCACATATCCATACGAATTCAGCACGCCATAGCCATACACATATATCCCGAAGGCAGAATCGGCGCGGGCTGTGTGCGTTCCAGCACTTGTGGGAATATTTACATAGGAAAAGGTAGAGCTTGGAATTGCCGTAAAACGATTGCGCCCAATAACGGTTTCATCGAAGCGGACATTATCCAGAGTTGCATTTGGCGCGACAATGGTAACATAATGAAATTCAAATACTTGACCGCCCGTTACGGCTGGAAGCGTTGGGTCGGTGGCGGACACATTCACAACGCGGTAGCTGTTATCATATTGCTCGACTGTTGGAATGACGAGCATAAAGGGGTCGCCGCGAAAGTCGTTGCCATCACGCGGGCTGGAGGTTTTTTTGTATTGCGCAACAAGAATTTGGTCGGTTGCGGTAATACGTCCAGGATTGATAAGATTTTCCTCGAAATACTCTCCCGCCGCCAGCGTCCGGACAAATTGACCATTGAAGAAAACCCGCGTGGAATCATATGCGGCAAGCACTCGGAATTTGTCGTTGCCGTCAATCTCGCCTTGTGCGCGTATGAAGGGCGTGATAAATGCGCTTTTGCCCCATGTTTCCAAGCTCGGAAGCTGCTCGACAAGGTGGTCGCGGGTGCGGAAGGGATTACCACGCTCTTCGACGGGAATGGTGGCTCGCTGATGTCCAGCAAAAACGGCAATCGGTTTATTTGCTCGAACACGGCTTCCTGTCAGGTCTCCAAAGCCTAGACGCGAGCGAGGGTCAGCTTGAACGAGATAGCTATCGCCGAGATTCATCCGCACTACTTGTGGCGCGGTTGATTGTGCTAATAAAGTCGGCGCACTTGGTTCTATGCGGACTTCCGTGCCATTTTCCGTTGCAACAATAGCAAACTGCGACGGCGTACTAATGTCGTTTGGATTGCTTGCACTAAACGCCATGCCCGTTGCATCGCTTTTGTAGGAAAGAATCACGTATTCTTGCCCCAGCGAGGTGCTTGGCAAGGCGAGAAAGGCATCGCTGGTGTACAAGGCTTGATTTAAGCCATATACCGTAACCTCGTCATTCGCCGTAACGCGAAAATACTGGCGTGCAATGCGCTCAGATTGAGCATTCGTCAGGTCAATGAGTGCGCCATTACTACGTCCGCCAGAGAAAAAGCCCTGCAATTCAAAATCTTGAAAATTGATGCGAAAAATGAATACTTCATTAGGATTGGTAATGCGAAAGGGGCGCGTATTTTCTATGCCATTACGATTGCGAAAGGCAATTTGCCCGCTTGTAGGAACATCACTCGTGATGTAAATGGAGAGCGAATCGGTAAGACTTGAGCGACCAGAAAGGTCATGCACATTGGGCATAAACGTCATAAAAAAATCGCGCCCGCGACTAGTGCGATTCTGAGGATTGACGGGCTGTGCGAGCATATCACCACAGAAGAGCATCAGAACAACAAACAGCATAAACGAGGCGCGTAAAAGGCGGCGAGCGGCGATAGATTCTCGTGTTCTGGGTCGTATGCTACAAAAAAAGAATGTACTCATGAGGGTTTGAAAGTGGTGATTCAGAAGCCTAGTGCAGAGGGAAAACAAGGGAGAGGTCGTGGTTGATGAGAGCTTGCTTGAACAGGTAAATTATCAAAAAAAGTTGGTGAAAAAAAACGAGAATTTACACATAGGAGCTTCGCAAAGGGCGCAGACAAGAGTGTCTGCGCTACCACGCGATGCGGATTTACGTATCTTCGGTAGCACAGACACTCCTGTCTGTGCCACAAAACGAGCATTTTGCTAAAGTCCTAACACAGAACATTGCCACAAAAGGATGTACACAAAAGAGCCTACGGACGAAGTATTGCGCTGCAACATTCTTGAATGCTCATGGTGCTAGTATTGATGCGGCGTGTGGCGTATTGCTCGTAGATTGGCAAACGGCGGGTGTAATTAGCAATGAGGTCGGAACGCATATCTGAAGCGGCATTCAAGAGTGGTCGCTGTGTGGCGTTGGTGGCTTGTGATTCGGGTGCAGCCAGAAGACGCGAAAGAACGTCATCTACGTCAGCATGAATCCACACAATTTCGCCAAGCTCGCTCAAAAGCCGCATGTTTTCTGGATTTTCTACAACACCACCGCCACAATCTATGACGAATGGAGCATCAAGATTATTGTGCAAAGTAGGATGAATTTTCTCCCACACGTCGCGTATTTCCTCGTGTTCATGGCGACGAAATTCTGCCCACCCGTGTTCGTGGACAAAATCGGCAATACTCATGCCAAGCCGCTTTGTTACTTGCTCATCGGTGGAGATGCGCTCTGCACCTCGCTGTGCAGCGCATTCGAGGGAAATCGTCGTTTTACCTGTGCCGCGAAAGCCGATAAAAACGAGATTGCGGGGTGATTGGTATGAAAGAGATGGTCCCATTGCGGAGGAATTTATTGCAGAATCTCGAAGATAAAAAATTTCAAATACTTGGTTTCGGGCATACTCGCGAGAATCGGATGGCATGGCGACTGCATCCCGCGAAAAATCAGGCGCAGTTGCCGACGCTCACGCAAGGCTTCTTCTTGGATAATTTCCCAAAGGACATCTTCCGAAACGTGATGAGAACAGCTTCCTGTGGCAAGCAAGCCACCTTTCGGCAAGAGCTTGAGCGCAGCACGATTGATTTTTGCATACCCGCGTTTTGCTTGCGGAATGGCATTTTTCGCTTTGGCAAAGGCTGGCGGGTCAAGAATGATGCAGTCCCAGCGTTTTTCGGGTGGAAGTTGGAAGGCGGCATCGCGCTCTCCAGCAAGGTTGTGAAGATAATCGAACACGTCCGATGTTTCAAAGCGTGCGCGGTCGTCCATACCATTCAAACTCGTGTTGATGCGGCATCGGCGAATGGCAGCATCGGAAGAATCCAAACCCAAGACCTCTTTCGCGCCGCCCGAAGCCGCATGCAGCGCGAAACCGCCTTGATTGGTAAAACAGTCCAGAACCCGCATTCCACCACAGAGTTCCTTGATTTTCTGCCGATTCAGCTTTTGGTCGAGGAAATATCCCGTTTTCTGCCCTTCCATGAGCGACAAGGAAAAAAGAATACCCTGTTCACGCATGAGAATTTCCGCAGGAATCTCGCCCCACACCACGCTTTCACGCGCCTCTAAGCCTTCGTGCTTGCGCAAGGCGGAATTATTTTTCTCAATAATTCCTTTCGTATTCGGAAACACCTCGCACAGAGCCGAGCAAATATCCTGAATGCGAGCATCCATGCCGTATGCAAGTGTTTGTAGTACGAAATAATCTGCGGCATTGTCGGGCGTGGTATATTTGTCAATCACAAGTCCGGGCAGCAGGTCGGATTCGCCAAACACAAGACGATAACTGGTTTCTGAGGGAAAAAGCCGTGTGCGAAGGTTCTGCGCTGTGCGAAAGCGTTCAGCGAAAAAATTCACCGAAAGCTCGTCAATACTGGTGTTGAGCAAACGCACCGCGATTTGGCTCTTGGGATTTACCATGCCTGTTCCATAGCTACGACCGCTTGCATCCTCCACCGTTACGAGGTTTCCAGCGTCCATTGCTAAAAATTCTTTTTGCTGTGCTTGGTCAATTTCATTCGCAAATACCCACGCATGCCCCATGCGGAGGCGTTCATTGGTGCGGTTTTTGAGCCTGATAGTGTGCATGATGTTCAAAATAGATGAGACCGAAATTGCGTGAGGCTGGAATCACGTGAGGCTGGAATTACGTGAGGGTGAAATTACGTGAGGGTGAAATTACGTGAGGGTCTCAATTCCTATTGAGGCTCTCACTTCGTCGCCGTGTGTTGCCACAAGTGAGACCCTCACTAGGAAGTGGAGGCTCTCACTTCGTCGCCGTGTGTTGCCACAAGTGAGACCCTCACTAGGAAGTGAGAGTCTCACCTATTTTAATTTTACTGCTTTGCCAATTTTTTCACTTCAGGAAAAAGCTGTAACGCCTTCTGCACTTGTTTATCGTTGGTGATACTGACTGCAATTTGCTCATTGATATTCCACAGACCCCGCGCCAATTGAGCTTTGATATAGGTTTTGATAATGCGTTCATCGGTAGCATATTGCGCATCATTCCAAACAATGCCACGCTTTTCGGCAAGCGCACGAAGTCCCGCAATGGCATCGCTGCCAACCGCATAGTTACTGAGGAAACGCCCAAATTCCCCTTGAAATGTGCTGCGTACACTCTCGCCTTTTTGCGCTAAGTAACTATCGCAAAACTCGCGTAAAACCTTGCTTGCAAGCTCTATTGTGAGCTTGGTAACGGTATCAGTTTTGACGACGTAATCTGGCACAATTCCGCCACCGCCATACACGGTGCGCCCTGAAAGCGTCTTAAATGCTGGGCGCGAGGAATCACCTTTTTCTTTGTGCGCAATGTTATCGCCCTCTGCTTCGTCTTTGCGACCTTCCAAGCGGCGATATTTTGCAAAATCTTTCGAGTACGGACGCTGGATGGAACGTCCTGACGGCGTGTAATAGCGCGAAATGGTGAGGCGATACGACGAGCCATCCGACAAATCATACGGACGCTGCACTAAACCTTTACCGAAGGATGTTTCGCCAACAATCAAACCTCTGTCCAAATCCTGCACCGCGCCAGCAACAATCTCGCTTGCAGACGCAGAACCCGCATCCAGCATGACGATAAGCGGGATGTCTTCAAACTCGCCACCGCCCGTGCCGATATACTCATCGTTAAACTGCGTTTGCCGCCCTTTCGTATAGACAATACGCTGTCCTTCGGGAATAAAGGCATCGGCAAGCTCAAAGGCTTGGTCGAGCAGACCGCCTGGGTTGCCGCGCAAATCCAGAACCATGCGTTTCATGCCCTCCGAGCGAAGTTTCCGTGCGGCTTTCACGAATTCATCAAACATCGTTGCACGAAATTGATTAACCGCAATGTAGCCAATATCAGTGTTTGGAATCACAAACGACGCGCTCACACTATAAATCGGAATTTTATCACGAACAATGGTAAAGTCGAGCAAATCCCGCATATTTCCTCGCTTAATCCCTACATCTACTTTTGTATTTTTCGGACCTTTCAGCGCACGAATAACACTCGTATCAGCAAATCCGACTGCATTTTTTCCGTCAATTTTGACAATTTTATCGCCTGCTCGAATGCCCAGTTTCTCGCTCGGACCACCAATTATCGGGGTTACAATCGTGATGGTATCGTTGATAATTTCAAACTGTACACCAATTCCTTCAAAACTGCCACGAAAATCCTCATCTTCACGCTGCTTCTGCACGACGGGAATATAGACGGAATGCGGGTCTAAGTCGTTCAGCAAGCCTTTGATAGCAGATTCTGTGAGCTTGTCGGTGTTGATGGTATCAACGTAGTTTTTCTGGGCATTAGCAAGAATTTCCTCGAATTTTTCCGCATTCTTACTCACACCTCCGCCACCGGAAAACGGCTGTTCAGACCTCTTGGAAAGCCAGTATCCAGCCAAAAATCCAAAGAGAACACCAATGGCAATAAGGAGAATTTTTTTCATAGAATGCGTGTAAAAAAGAGTGGGAATGCTTGTTGAATTTGGTAAAAATGGTAGGATTCTGAAAGCAATAGTGGCACAGAAACTCTTATTTGTGAGTTTTGGTGCGGGCTTCAGGTGAAAAACACAAATAAGGATGTCCGTGCTACTACTGTGTTCTTCTCCGTGTGCTGCGCTATTTTGCGAATGCAATCCAACAGGAAGCACGTAATTTTAATTATTTTCAGCGTCAAGTTCCGCGTAATTCTGCGTTGCTGTTGAACGAGAACGTGCTGTTTCCAAGCCTCTAAGTTTGAAGGCGGCATGGAGTGTACCTAAACTCGTTTTGAAGCGGTCGGATGTAGCTTTGTAGCCATTGCTCATGTAGTAGCGGTGCATTTTTTCAATCTTTTTATCGGAAAACGCCATCACGCGGCGATTGTGCTGGCGAATGCTTGGGAGCTTGTATTTAGAGAATTGCGAGCGAATAACAGAAATACGAATATTGAAATGCTCTGACGTTTTCTTTAAACTTTGAGAATGTTTGTAGAATGCGTGCATTCTTAGCACATCGAAGTGCGATAAATCATGTGTTTTTCGCGGTCGTATTGCTAAGTTATTGCGCTGAAACGCCTCATAAATACTGCTAATCGAAAAGCCGTACTTTGCTGATAAATCCCGCAAACTTGCCCCTTCGTCGTAATCATTGTACAAGCGTGTGAGAATATCACTGGTAATTTTTGTGGCAACAGAGCCACCAGAATATTTGCTCATTTGTTTGTAAACAAAAAAGTTGAAACAACAGTGAAACCTAAAAAGCGTGAATACATACAACCAAACATCCCTGAACAACACGTGTATATGCGCTCTCCAAGCCCTATGATGATGAAGGCAGACGCATTTTTTTTGGGAGTATCGTTCCCAAACTTTACTCCATTTCCATTCCGTTTTTACCGCAAAAATCACCCTAAAAACTTGTTCCGCTCTTTTTTGAGTTCGCGGCTGATGTACTGCAAACGCTTGTTGTTTGGGCGTTTTTCGGCGAGAGGTAAATAGCGTTCGGTGGTATTGGTGATGTACAAAATCGGATTGCGTTTCAAATTAAATTCCAAGCAACGGAAGTTATCCAAGCGAGCCGTGAGACGGATGAGTAAACAATCTTCACTTTCATTGCGGAGTTTTTCAACGTGCGCAAGGTCGGTTTCATCGGGCTTCTGGCGTTGTTGGGAAAGGTCTTTGGTGAGCGTTTCCACAACATACGCCACATATTGACCAAAATTGTATTCCAACACTTCTTTGGTAATGGTGGTGGAATCTTCCAAAACGTCGTGAAGGAGCGCAGAACAGAGAATATCGGAATCGGTGCATTCGAGTTCATCAATCAAAATCTTGCACACCCGCGTAGAATGGTAAAAGTAGGGCGTTCCGTCGTTGCGGGATTGTTTCTCATGCACGTTTTCGGCAAGTTCGTAGGCACTCATTACTTTATGCACATCTAGCACATCTACTTTCTCACGCAGACGTGCTTCCAGCTCATCTTTGCTGAGATGTGTGCGATTGTATGGAACGGCGTTTGGGTCAAGATTGAAGTATGGTTGAGGCATATTCAGTATGAGGAAAAACGATGGAGAAAACCAGCCTATGTTTTTTGAAATGTGCTTGAAAATATCATAACATAATCATGATAATTCCCTCAAAGATACGCTCTTTATGGCGTTTTCGCAAGTGTTTATCGTCGGTTGCTTATTGTTCTCTTCGGACGTGCGCCATTGAAGATTCCAAAAATAAAAAGAGTTCACCAAGCAAGCAAAGATGTGGTAAAACTGTGCCTACACGATGAACTCTGAGAAAAAATTTACACAATGATTTCTACGGACGCAGCACCACCGTACTTATCGTTGATTGCCCAATAAACAAGCCCAAACCATTGCCCGTCACATTCCAATACGGGTTACGACCAACATTACCGAGTGGATTGAACTGCACACCTTCAAACAAGCGAGCAGAAGTCTCCAGAAACGGCTTAATTGCTGCATCGCGGGCTTCAAGTTCAACAATAATCGTTGTCGTTTGTGGGCTAAAAAGCAATATTTTCGGCATTCTTGCTTGAATATCAAACTCTGCAATGAACATCCGTCCCTGCTGGTCCACTTGCAGCTGAAAACCCGCTTGAACACTTTGTTTCCCGTCGTCTGCCGTGCGTGGCAAGGGCGGTTGAAACCAATTTACTGACGTAAACCGCGTTTGTGATGCGTTATCCACTAGTGTTTGCTGACGGACGCTGTATAGTTCTTGTGCCTTTGTCGCAATAGGAATGAAGGGAAATGCCGCGAGATTCGTATCATAGCGTACGAAGTTTCCAGGTCCAGTTTGACGGAGAACAGGCGTTTTGCGCCAAACAAGCGGCGGCACATTTTCCGCGCGAGGTGGCTCTGGCACAAAAGTTTGCGCTTTTGCTGTCAAGCCTTTCCATTGCACTGTGAGCGCGTAGGTTTTTCCAGCTTGGGGAATAAGTTCAGGAGCTTCGTAGCTAGTCGGACCTGGAACAAGCCGTCCGCTTGTGAGTAGGCGGACGCTATCCACAACACTTTGCAAACGCAGACGGGTTTCACGCCCATCCACCGTGATACGCACATCTGCATCGCGGATGCCGATTTTATCGAGCGAAAATGTGTCTGTCGGCGAAAGGCTGCGCGTGATTTGGACATTCCGAAGCGGTTGTCCCGCAATAATTGCTGCATTGACCATGATTTTTTCTTCTTTCGGCAAATCCACATCCGAAAGCGGGACGTTTATTTCGCAACTTTGCAAAACAAGAAACAAGAGGCAAGCTACACCAAGCACAACACTCGCTGTACGCAAGTGTGGGCGGGGTTTTGAGAAATTTTTCTGTACATTCATATTGTTCAAAAATAAAATGAAAAATGTTGAAGCAGGGACGTTGCCAAGCTGCGCAGACGCAGACTTGCGCGGCTAAAATTTGAACCCAATTCCTAGCGTCGGAACAATGCCAAAGAGCGCGTAATCTGTTACTTTGGGCGCAGAAACAAGGTCGCTCGCGGGCGGCGCACCAGAACCAAAATTTGGACGTAAGTTTTGGTATTGCACAATGCGTGCAATAGGGTTCCATCGGCTGTACACATTATAAATGCTAATATCGAAGGTAAACGGCAAATTAAACCATGAAAAATGGTGCTTGAGGTTCACATCCAAGCGGTGTGTGGGCGGCAAGGTAGAGCCGTTGCGCTCGGTGAAATCTGAGTAGCGATTAGTAAAACCTCCGCCAAAACCTCCGCTAGTAGCAGAGGGCAATCCAGGAGTACCTGTGAAGAGAAACTGCCCCGAAGGCATGGTAAATGCTTGCCCCGTTGCATACACCCACGCTGCACCTACTTCCCAACCTTCGCTAATGCGGTACGTTGCCACGACCGAGAGGTCATGCCGCCTGTCGTAGCGCGGGTAGAACGGGCGACCATCGTTCAAGTCCGCAAAGGTGCGCCGCGTCCAGGAAAGCGTGTAGCCAATCCAACCCGTGAGCGCACCCAAGCGTTTGTTGATGAACACTTCTACGCCATACGCCTCGCCATCGCCGCGTGTAAGCTGGTTTTCGGCGGGTGTGAGGAAAGTGAAATTTGCATCGTCCTTGAATTCATAGAGATTTCTCAGCGACTTGTAATAACCTTCCACGCTCACAAAATACTCTTTTCCCAAAAAGCTATTTTCAACGCCAAGCGTGTATTGGACGGAGTTTCCGGGTAAAATTTTGTCCGTCGAAGGAAACCACGAATCTGTTGGCAAGGCAATTCCGTTGTTGATAACCAAGTGCAAAAATTGATTCGCCACCGCCACACCGCCTTTGATGGAAAGCTCTTCAATCGGCGCATAGGCAAAGGAAATGCGCGGCTCTGGCAGCAAACGATTTCCCAGCAAAAAGTACGATGCTCGAAAGCCGATATTTGCTGTGAGCTCTGGCGAAATTTCCCATTCGTCTTGCACGTAGGCGGCGGCTTCGAGCGCGTCGATAGTGTTGGATTTCAAATTCAGGAAATCAAGAAACTGTCGGAGTTGTGCATTGTTCGACTCCAACGCAATCTTAAATTGGTGGAAGGTCGCATCAAATCCCGCTTTCACGGTATGCCCTTTTGCTGGATGCCATTGCACATCGCCGCGCAGCGTAAAGTCGCGGATTTGCGATTGCGTCAGGAAGCCTGTTGTATCGCGGTCTGTTGCGGAATAAATGCGTGTTCCGAAGCGGTAATCGGTGTAGATAGCAGAAAAATTAGAAAACAAATCATCCGAAAAAATATGCGCCCAACGTAGGTTTGCCGTCGCATTGCCCCAATTTATCCCAATATCTGTGTTATTGTTCTGTTGCGGAAAGAGCGCACCTTCGTCGCTGCCAAAATATCCACTCGCGTAAATGCGGTCGTTGTCGGAGAGGCGCACATTTACTTTGGCGTTCAGGTCGTAGAAATTGTAGGTTGCGGGCGGCTTTCCATTTGTCGCGGCACTGACGAGCAAATCCAAGTATGTACGCCGCCCGGAGAGCATAAAGGTAACATTTTCCGTTATCGGACCTTCCAAGGTCAAGCGCGAGGCAATCAAACCAAGATTAGCAACGCCAGAGAGTTTTTCTTTTGTGCCTTCTTTCATGGTTAAATCTATCACGCTGGACAATCGCCCGCCATATTCTGCTGGAAACGAACCTTTCATCACACGCACATCGCGGAGAGCGTCGTTGTTGAAGGTGCTAAAAAAACCCAGTAAATGCGAGGGATTATAGACAATCACGCCATCCAAGAGCGTTAAATTCTGGTCTGGCGAACCTCCGCGCACGTACAAGCCGCTTGAAAGCTCGCTCCCACCTTTGATACCAGGCATAAGTTGCAGAACGCGGAACACATCTGCCTCGCCAAGCAATGTCGGTAATTTGCGAATCATATCCGATTTTACTTCAACCGTGCTAATCGTCCGCACGGATGTCGCTTCGCGTTCAGCCTGCACCGTTACTTCTTCCGAGCGTGAACTTTGTACTTCGAGCGCAATATTCTCACGCAATCCGCCGCCCTGAACCGTGATGCGTTTGCCATACAAACGATAGCCAATACCGCGTACAATGAGGAAATACGAGCCATCGGGGATATTTGGCAATGAATAAAATCCAAATTTATTTGTCCGCGCCCCTCGAACAATAGACGCAGAGCGGCTTGCAGCACTATCGGTCGCTAGAATAACATTGATGCCGATAATAGCTTCGCCCGAAGCCGCTTCGCTAACAATCCCAGAAACAGCATGATTGCTTGCGTCTGAGCTACCTGTACTTTGTGCTGATGCGGCAAAAGGCAGTAGCAACACCGCAGCAAAAAGCATAAATCCAAAAAAATGCTTCATAAAAACTGAAAAATATGATAAATGTGAGCGCACGACAAAATACGCAAGAATCCGAATACTGTATTGTCGTACACGAACAGAGAAGCAAGACGCAGGGCGGCTTGCAGGGTTAATTACAAAAAATATCGACTCTAGGAATTGAGCGGATGTGTGAAAATGTCTTTTTCACAGAAGCCACAGGGAGAAAGTAAAGTTACGAAAAAAAGTTACACTTCATGAAGAAAAACAGGAAGATTTCGACGAATAGGATTTTTGAAAGACAATGTTCTGGACTTTCATACCTCGTATTTTCTTTGAAAACCTAGATTTTATCAGCCACAGAGAACACAGAGTTCACAGAGAAGGAATATCGAAAATGACACTTTGTGCGCTCTGTGGCAGAAAAACAGTTACACTATTTTCCCCCGCGAATAAGTATCATTGCGGTTTGCCGAGCGTCCAAGTAGCGAACGCCTTCGGTATCATTGACAAAGAACGCATCCTCTTCAAGCATGATACGAAGCGGCTTATCGCCCCATTCGGGGATGGGCGTTTCGGCGTTTAGTTCGATAGAATACGCTGTTTGAGCTTGCATGGGATATTCGCCTGTTCCCGGCACACCATTTTGCATATCCCACATGCCAATCGCGGGACCAGCAGCGTGTCCGTGTGCGCCTATGGGATGCGTGTACACCGTAGCTTTTATGCCCTCTTTAGCAGTTTGTGCGAGCGTCGCTTTGAGCATTGCATCGCCCGTTGTGCCAGTTTTGAATTGTTGCAACAAAATATCCTGCGTTCTATTTGCATTGCGAAAGGCTTTTTTAATGCCTTCTGGCACATCGTTTTCTCCCGCTTTCAGCATGTATGCGTGTTGCTGGACATCCGAATTCAAGCCAAGATAAGAAATACCAATATCTACGTGCAAAACATCACCGTCTTGAATCAGCTCCGAACCAGGTTTGGCGGAGCTTGGCGCGGTGGTATTTGCAATCGGGTCGGGGCGTTGAATAGACACGGACGGATGAAACCACGTTTGCAAACCAAGCGCATTGATGCGCTCGCGGAACCACCATTCCATCTGCTCTGTCGTTGTGCGACCAGGTTTTACCACGCTTGCCGTAAAACCTTCTTGAATAATGGCGTGAGTAATGGCGCACAACTGCGGAAAATACGCCATTTCTTCAGGCAAACGACGCTCCAGCCAGCCCACGCAGAGCTTTTCTCCGCTCACACAGCGCGAGCGCAAGGAATCCGCCAGCGAGCGCGTAAATGCTTGATATTCAGTTTCTGTAATGCCGTCGGCATGAGCAAAATTCTCCGAGCGGTTTATTGCAATGCGTTTAGGTGATTTCTCGCGGATAATTTCTGCCAAACGCGTGTATTGGTCGGGTTGCTTAGCGGGATTCCACGCGCTGCGGAAAAATTTTCCTGCCGTACCAACATCGTATCGTGCAACTGCCAATCGCTCGACCGTTGTGCCATTATCGAAGAAGACAAGAATGGTCCGTCGCCGCGCAGAGAGCCATGTTGCGGGGAGCATGGTTTTTAGTACGGGGTCTTCGTGGTATTCTCTGCCAATCAGCACCCACATATCAATTCCTTCGCGCCGCATAAGTTCTGGTGCGAGGCGTGTGAGACGGAGCGCGAGAATAGAATCTTGCAACGAAGCGCGTTCTTGCAAAGAAAGAATGCGTGGCATCGGTACTTTTTTTGATGGCTGCTGTGCCTTCAAAGACTCACCAATGCTTGCTTGCAGAAAAAATACCAGCAAGAAAAGGAAAGAGAAATGTGTTATACGCATGGTGGTATGCAAAATGGTGGAAAATTTTGAAGAATAGTGCTGCAAGCAAAGGCTTTTCTATACTAAAAATGGGTAAAAATTGCATACGGTAAACTCGCCCAACGGCAGCGTTTCCGCACTCCTCAGCCGCCGGACGAGAAGAGCGTTTTACCCTTGTTGAGTATACATTTCAGATTTCATTCCTCAGATTTCATCCTTCCCCTAGCCTGCTGCCGCGACGGATTGGAGAAAACGACGCGTTTTATCTGCCAAACTGCGGTCAAGGTGAAATTGGTAGTAGAGTGCAAAAAAGTCGTCAAGCTGGCTTATTTGCTGGGCTGTGAGATGGTGCTGCCCAAGGGTCTCAAGCGTAGCCGCATACAGCGTTTGCAAGGCGTGGAGCGTTGCCGGACGCATTCGGAAGCCAGTATTGATGCGGGCATAGACCTCATTAAACGGTGCGCCGTCGGCAAGAGAAACGAGATATTCCTGTGTGGAAATTTCTTGCAAAAAATGTTGTTGCGCCTCAGATTCGGGGCGGTATTGTGCCAGCACGGTTTCGCCAGAAGCAGGACAAATACAAGGGTTCAAGCCAAAACCTAAAATTGCCGCATAGCGAATTTGAAACCACACCAACAGCGACGGCTCTGCGCCATCTTCAACGGTATTCAGCGCAACAAGGCATGATTTCAAGAGTTGATACACTTCGCTATTCTGCTCTTCGTGTGTTTGTGAGGCATAGATAATTTCACACATCGCCAAGCCAGCCGTCATGCGGTCGAAGGACTCAGAGATATTCCGAAGCCGCACGGATGCTTCTGCGCCAGAGAGTGTGTGAAGGTCTTTGTTTTGCTTTTTGTAAAACGTCAGCGAACTGCACGCCATCGGCTCAAGGGCTGTCCCATACTTGTTTTTCGCACTTCTTGCACCATTGGCAATCAAGGAACACCGCCCAAATTCTTCTGTGTAGGCGGTCAGAAGTTTCGCAGAATCGCGGTACTTCATGGATTTCAAAATAATTGCTTCGGTGGTGATAATCATATTTGTAATTGTTTATCGCTCTCTGAGGCTGGGTTTGGCAACACTTCCAAGACAATTTTCTTTTCTAATACTTCTTCTAAAAGCCCCACTCGCCGTGTCGCGCTCCACAACTCAATATCTGGTGTGTCTTCACAAACGCGGCAGCTCAATTTGATGCGGAGCGTATGCCCCTGAAGTTCAAGCGCAATCGTATTGATGAGGCGTTGGCGGCGGCGGTCTAATCCTTCGGCAATACGCAAAATTCCAGCAAGAATACTCACTAAAAAACGCTTTTCTGGCGGCACGCGCTCAAAATTTTCATGCTTTGCCTTTGGATGACTTTTTCGGTGATACCGAGCAATATTTGCAATCAATTCCTCCTCATCATTGGTAAAACCCAGTAACGGCGTGTTGCGAATGATGTAGTAACTGTGCTTGTGGTGCTGGTCGGCGGAAATGTGATACCCCACATCATGTAGCAACGATGCGGCTTCCAAGAGTTCTCGCTCGGATTCCCCTAAAAAGTGCATTTCTGCCACACGAAGCGCGTCGAAGAGCTGAATTGCGAGAAAGCGCACGTGTTCGGCGTGGTTTAAGTCCACTTGGCAGGTGTCGCACAAATTCTGCACACTTTTGTAGCGCAACTGGCTCAAATGATGGTATCGCTCAATATTAAACTGCTTTTGGTAATGGTCGAACAAAATTCCTTCACGCAGAGCATGGTCTGAAATCGTGATTTCTTGTATGCCAAGCCGCGTAATTGCTTGCTCCAAGATAAGCACTCCGCCCACGATAATATCTGCTCGTTTCGGGTCCATGCCCGGAAGTTCTGCGCGTTTTTTCGAGGTTTTTTCTTTCAAAATGAGTTCAATCGCTTCAAGTGCTTCGGCTTTGGTAATACGAACACCATTCAAGGATTCATCGGGGTTGTAGCGATTTTTCTTTGCAAGTGCTACCGAAGCGAGTGTTTGAGCGGTTCCAGAGCTTATCACCACGCGCTCAAAACCGCACACTTGAATAGAACGAAACACCAACGCCCATTCGCCACGAATAAACTCGCGGCATTCTTTCAATGCTTTCGGGGTAACTTTATCATCGCCAAAGAAACGTCGTGTAAGCCTGATTGCACCGAGCTTTGCGCTGTGTCCGTAAAGCATTTCTCCGCGATACCCAACAATCGTTTCGGTGCTGCCACCGCCCACATCAATCACGAGTGTTTTGCTATTCAGAATGGGCAGTGCTTGGAGTACACCTAAATAAATCAGTCGTGCTTCTTCATTGCCAGAAATCACCTCAATCGCAACGCCCGTTTCCTCCTGCACACGGCGTACAAACTCGTCTCGGTTCAGTGCCTCTCGCATTGCGCTTGTACCAATGGCACGAATAGGTGCATTGGCGGCTTCTGCCATCATGGAAAAACGTTTCATCGCCTCTATACCACGCTTCATTGCTTCATCGGAGAGGTATTTCATATCGCTGACGGATTCACCCAAACGCACATTTTCCTTTGCGCGGCTGTGAATCGTGAATACGCCTTCCTCGTTTACGCTTGCTACAATTGCGTGAAAGGAATTTGTTCCTACGTCAATTGCAGTAATCAAGCCAAGTTCATCGCTTTTGTCCTTTGGAAATGCCTTTGCCGAGACATGTTCAAATGCGCTTGCTCCATTTTTATCTGCTTGTTTTATTTTACCACTTTTTTGCTCAGAAACGTGTGGCGTGGTTTCTGAAACAATGCTTGGAATCTTCTGTGTAGGCGATGTTGTCGCACTTTTGCTCATAGACAAATCCGACGAAAATATCGTGATAAAATGAAGGGAAAATCTGAAAAGAATATTGGTAGCATTGCTCAGACAACGTACCAAAACGTCATCGGCAAAACTACGAAAGACCGCCTAAGAAACAAATTGAAGTTTCGATAAAAGTGGTTCTTTGCGTTTTGGGAAAAATCTATGGTCGTGATATTTTCGCATACTGCAAAGCAGTAATAATGAAAAATGTGAGCAAAGAACGCAGATTCGACGACTCAAGAGGATGGTGTGGATGAAAAAAAATCCTCCAAATCCTAATAGTCTGGGCTTCATCAGCGTTCAAAATAATCGTTGCCGAATATTAAGAATTATGCACCACGCACAACGTACACAAAGCGCGTACAAGGAACTTTTCCAAGTTATGAAACATCGCTCAAAATATCGAAATAAAATCCATCCAGCACTATCTCACGCCGAAGTAGAGCAGATTTTAAGCGATATGCAAGGCTTTTGGGTGAAGCGCGATGACACTGCGCATAATTCTTCACGTAATGTCTCAAGTAATGCCTCAAGCCAAGCATTTGTCGGCAAAAATGAGCAAGGCGAAATTGTCTATATTGAATTCGGGATTGGTGCTGGCGACCACTACGCTGCAACAGTCGTGCGCAAGGCTTCAGAGGAGGAACGGGCATTTTACACAACGGGCATTCTGCCCTGATTTCACGACCTTTGGGGGCATTGTTTGAGCAAAACCAACGAAAAATCTTGCATTTCGGAGTGCAAACAACTAATTTCGCTGTCTTTGGAACTACGTTTCAACACGTATTGTTTTGATGAAATAAAAATCACAAGAGCCGCGTGAATCCTTTGTATTCAACTGTATTCAACAACGTTTCCACGTGTTTTTACCATGATAGATTTCCTCATTTGAATTTTTCTACACATTTCTTTTCACACAATTTCTTTCGAGCTATGAATAAAATTAAAGTCGCAAACCCCGTCGTAGAGCTTGATGGCGACGAAATGACCCGCATTATTTGGAAATTTATCAAAGATAAACTTATCACGCCATATTTGGATGTGGATATTAAATACTTCGATTTGGGAATCGAACACCGCGACGCAACCAGCGACCAAGTAACGGTGGATGCGGCAAACGCAATCAAGCAGTACGGAGTTGGCGTAAAATGTGCGACGATTACGCCCGATGAAGCACGTGTGCAAGAATTTAAGCTCAAGCAAATGTGGAAATCGCCCAATGGTACAATTCGCAATATCCTTGATGGAACCGTGTTCCGCGAGCCGATTGTCTGCAAAAATATCCCGCGCCTTGTGCCGAACTGGACACAGCCAATTTGTATCGGTCGTCATGCCTTCGGTGACCAATATCGTGCGACGGATTTTGTGACCAAAGGCAAAGGAAAATTGACGATTACCTACACGCCAGAAGATGGCTCTGCGCCTATCTCGCATGAGGTTTTCAATTTCAAAGGCGATGGCGTTGCGCTCGCGATGTACAACACGGAAGAATCTATTCGTGGCTTTGCATATTCGTGTTTTAATCTTGCATTGCAAAAGAAATGGTCGCTGTATTTTTCCAGCAAAAACACGATTTTGAAGAAGTACGACGGGCGTTTCAAAGATATTTTCCAAGAAATTTATGAGAAAGAATTTCAAGCAAAATTCAAGGATTTGGGCATCGTGTATGAGCATCGCTTGATTGACGACATGGTGGCTTCTGCCTTGAAAATGAGCGGTGGCTTTATTTGGGCATGTAAAAATTACGATGGCGATGTGCAAAGCGACATCGTTGCACAAGGCTTTGGTTCGCTCGGTTTAATGACCTCTGCGCTCATTACGCCCGATGGAAAAGTGATGGAAGCCGAAGCTGCACACGGCACCGTTACACGGCACTTCCGCGAGCATCAAAAAGGGAATCGCACTTCCACAAACCCGATTGCTTCTATCTTTGCATGGACGCAAGCACTCGCTTTTCGTGGTCAATTAGACAATAACAAAGAACTGATTTCCTTTGCAAAAACACTCGAAACCGTCTGCGTAGAAACGGTAGAAAGCGGCAAGATGACTAAGGATTTGGCAGTGTGTATTCATGGCAATAAAGTTCAACATGGCGAGCATTACTTGTACACCGAAGATTTCCTCGATGCGCTGGATTCGGCGGTGCGTGTGAAATTGAGTGCATAGTTTTTGGGTACGCGGCAAAATTTCTGAACAATAGGAAAAATCAGGCTTCGGTAGCACAAACGCTTTTGTCTGTGCATTTGTCTGTGCATTGAGAAGATTCCAATCAACGCCACGTCGCTTTTCAAGAAGTGCGTGGCGTTGTTGTTTCCAGATTTTTCCCCTGTTCTTCCTGTGTTTTTTCCGTATATTTGGGGCTTGTTCGGTTTGTATTTTCAATTAGCTACTCACCTTATGCACAAGACCCTCACCCAACCCTCTCCCAGAGGGAGAGGGCTTCAGAGCTAGTCTCCACTAACCCTCGCCCTCTGGGAGAGGGTCTCGCGCAGCGAGGGGTGAGGGCGGCGCGAGGGTGTGCGTAAGGTGAGTTAGCTATCCTTCTCCCTCAACATTCTCCTTTCACCATTTATGTTGAAAACTGTTCTTGCTTTTTGCATCGCACAACATCCTCCACACCGCATGAATACTTACCGCATGAATACTCATCACTTGAATACTCGCCGCATGAATACTCTTGGTTTCGGTACATACTTTGTCGCACTTTTTAGTATTTTTTCATCGTTGTTTCTGCCAGTTCTTGCACAGCCCGTTGCGCAATCCGAGCGCGTACTTCTGCGCGACAACCGCAACACAGCAGACTACGTGGTTATTGCGCGGCGCGATTTCGCTCCCGAACTAGATTCCTACGTGCGTTGGCGCGGCACGACAACCTCTACACACAGGGGTTTGCGCACGTATGTTGCCTACACCGACGATATTCTCCGCGAATTTAGCGATTCCACCTCGCCACAACGTCAGGCGGAAGCTATTCGCTCGTTTATTAGCCATACGTTGCAATTTTGGCAAGCCCCGAAGCCGCGATATTTCGTGCTGATGGGTTCTACATCGGTTGTGCCAGCTTATCGTATTCGCGTAACCGACCCTGAATTTTCCACGCCATTCTATCTTTCCCGTGAAGACTCGCTGCCGATGGATAATTGGTACATCGTGAATAAACATATTGAAAGTTTCAACAATCGCCCACAAGCCGCTATTGGTCGCGTTCCTGGGCGTGCGCCGAATGAATTGCGCCGTGTGTTGCAGAAAATTCGCACCTTCGAGGAATTTGGCAATTGGATAAATTATAGCCGTACAAGCCGCTTCACGTCTATCTTAGACGATGCAAGCCCAAGTAACGACGGTAGCGACTTTACCAACTGGAGCGACGCACTTTTTCAATTTCTCACCGCAAAAACGAAGCAAAATATTTCGGTCAATACGTTTTCGTACTTAGCAGTAAAAAATGAAGTAAATGCCAAGCAAAGAACCTTGGCGGCAATCAATAGCGGAAGCCCGTCCTTGCTGTACTTTGGGCATGGCGCACCTGACCAATGGTCGGGCTTAGGAATGGTAACCACCGACGACGTATGGAATAATTTCGCACGCGATGGTCGCCCGTTTATGTTTGCATCGGTGGGATGTAGTCAGAACTTTGACATTCGCACGCGGCTTTCGATTGTCGAATCCATGATGTTGCTTGACAATGGCGGCGCAGTAATGACGCTGGCTTCGTCGGGGTATTCCAATGGTCCGTTTGGGCGATTTTACCTTACCAATTTCTTTTCCGAGCTGCTCCAACGCCCAGGAATGGACATCGGTACAGCAGTTTTTCGCTCAAATGATTCCGTATTTGATGCAGCAATTATTGAGCAAGATAATTTGTATCGCCGTTTTGCTCTGCTCGGCGACCCAGCAATGGTGCCGATTGCACGATTTTTTACTTCCGTGCAGGGGCGGTCGAACTCCTCACAAAACACAAGCGCAATTTCAATGCAATGCGCTCCCAATCCCGCATCAGCACAAGCCGGAACAAGTATTCGTTATACACTTCCACAACCTTCAAGCGTACGCTGCGAACTTGTCAGCATTTTGGGGCAAACCTTGTGGTCTGTGGAATTCCCTCAGCAACAAACTGGCGAGTATTCCGTACACATTCCCTGCACGGAGCTTTCGTCGGGCTTGTACATTTGCCGCGTGGTGAGCGCGTCGGGTACGGCAAGTGCATCATTGCAGCTTGTGAAGTAATCTCTCCTTTTGTGAGTGAGGGTCTCACTTCCCCACGTGAGGCTCTCACTCAACACCTCCGTTTAACGATGTAACGCTGTGTTCAATTTCCCCCAAACACCCCATCAAATCTATGGCTTCAGCACCTTTTTCTTCCATTCCGTTTTCTTCGCTAGGATTTTCCAAGCTCTACACAGATTTTATTGCGAATGAAGGTTTAACGCCATTGCGTTTTCCTGCCAATCAGCATCTGTTTACCAATGCTTCGCCGCTTAAAAATATTGCTAGTGCAAACAAGCATCGGAGCGCGATTCAGGAAGCAATTCAAGCAACAATGCAGGGTGTACAGCTTTCAAGCGTGCAAACAAGCAATCTTGCGGCTCTCGGCGAATCTACTACACTCACGGTAATAACTGGACAGCAAGTTGGATTTTTAGGTGGAGCAATGTACACCATGCTCAAAGCCTTCTCTGCCGTGAGTACGGCACAAAAACTCGCTTCAACGCATGCTAATGCCAATTTGAAATTTGTTCCCGTTTTTTGGATTGAAGATAACGACCACGACCTAGAAGAAAGCTCGTTTGTGGGCATGTTGAACACGCAGGGCGAGGCGTACACACTCCGCTCAACGCTCGAAAATCCACCAGAGCGAGCTTCGGTGGCGGATTTGACGTATGGTGATGCTATCAAAGCAAGTATTGAAGAGGCAATCCAAATGTTGCCGGCAAGCGAATTTGTTCAAGAAGTTGCGGCACTTTTGCAGGCAAGCTACACTGCTGGAACATCGCTCACACAAGCATTTGTGCGGGTTTTGCAGTTTGCCCTCGCAGAGAGCGGCGTGCTGTTTGTTTCGGCAGCACATCTTCGTGCGCGTGGGTTGTTTGGGGAAATTATTGCCAAAGAGCTAGAAAATACGGGCGTTACAGAGGAAGTTGTTGCAAAAAGCTCTGGCATTTTGACCGAATTCGGCTATCACGCTCAAGCGCAAGCAAGTTTGGTCAATGCGTTTGTGCATGTGGACGGGAAGCGGCATAAAATCAATGCTGAACGCGTTTCTGCAACGGAACTCCGTTTCAAGGCTGGCGAAAAAGAATACACAGGCGCGGAACTGCGTGAGCATTGTGCGAAGCATCCAGAAAACTTTAGTCCCGCAGTATTGCTTCGTCCTGTTGTGCAGGATGCGATTTTCCCGAATGCCGCATATATTGGCGGTCCGGGCGAGATTGCATACTTGGCGCAAATCAAGGAATTATACACCTTTTTCGGTGTTTTGCCCACAGCAACACTGGCGCGGCACTCCGCAACTCTTCTCGACAATCGCACAGCGCAATTCCTCCAAAAGCAGGACATACCGCTCACCGCGCTCTTTCGCAAATATGACGACGTAGAAAAAGAAATCATGAAAAGCGCGGAAAATCAAGCATTGGCAACCGTTCTGGAGCAAACGCGCAATGCTATTACCACCGCGTATGCAAGCCTCCAGCCGCTCGTTGCCGCTTTCGACCCCACGCTCGATGCCACCACCGACCGCACGAAAAACCAGTCGTTGCAAGGCTTGGACGACCTAGCGGGGAAAATTCGCAAAGCACAAAAACGGATGGAAGAAACGACGCTTGGAAAATTACGCAAGGCACATGCGTTTGTCTATCCCGCACACGTGCTGCAAGAGCGGAGTTTGCCATATCTGTATTTTGCCGCAAAGGTTGGTAACGCATCGCTTGCAGAGCATTTACTCACGATGTGCAAAGAAGCTCCTACGGCGCATTTTGTGGTAGAACTTTGATTTGCCGCTCAGTACACGACAAAACTCTTTCAATAGTGGCACAGACATTCTTGTCTGTGAGTGTTGGTGCGAGATTCAGGCAAGAAATACAGATAAAAAACACAGACAAGAATGTCTGTGCCACCGAAGCCTGATTTTATCCGCTATTCAGAGGTTTTATCGTGTACCAAAGACTTTCACTATGATATTTTGACCTTCACTCATTTGAATCTTCATGCAGCATACAACCACGCTCAAACCCCGCTTTATCACAATGCTTGCCGATACGTTTACACCGGTAAGTATTTATCTTCAAGTTCGCGACGTATTTCCGAATAGCATTTTGCTGGAAAGCTCGGATTATCATGGCAACGAAAACTCGTGTTCCTACATTTGCTGCAAGCCCATTGCAGGATTTGTCGTGGAGCAAGATGGCGCAAAAAATACGATTTCATGCCGCTTGCCAGATAATTCTCACGAAACAAGCACCGATATTCCTGCACACGAAGTGCTACCACGTTTACGGCAATTTATCGCGGGTTTTCAGACGGAACGCTTGGATATTCCATACTTACACGACGGCATTTTTGGGTACATGACCTACGATGCCGTGCAGTATTGCGAAGATATCACGCTTACACAAAGCACAGAGGAAAGCCGCGCCATTCCTCGCTTGCAGTATCATTTGTACCAATACATCATCATCTTGAATCATTTCACCAATGAAGTGTTTTTGGTTGAGCATATGCCAGAGAATGCACGAGAAAGCAGCACCAACACTGAGTTGTTGGATAATCCAGAGAATGATTCGCTGCAAGCACTCGCACAACTCATTAGCAAAAAAACCTTTGCAAGCTACCATTTTACGCCATCCGAAGAAGAACACTCGAATTTTACGGATGAAGAGTTTTTAGAGACGCTTCGGCACATCAAGCCGCATATTTATCGCGGAGATGTGTTCCAAATCGTGCCGTCGCGCCGTTTTCAGCGTAGTTTTAAGGGTGATGATTTCAATGTCTATCGCTCGCTTCGCAGCGTAAATCCTTCACCGTATTTGTTTTATTTCGATTACGGTTCGTTTCGCCTCATGGGGTCGTCGCCGGAAGCGCAAATTATTATCCACAACGGCAAAGCGGAAATTCACCCAATTGCTGGTACATTCCGCCGCACAGGAAACGACGCAACCGATGCCGAACACGCAGCCGCATTGCAAAAAGACCCCAAAGAAAACGCTGAACACGTGATGCTTGTTGATTTAGCGCGGAACGACCTCAGTCGTCATTGTACCAATGTACAGGTGGAAGTCTATAAAGAAGTGCAGTATTATTCGCATGTCATTCACTTAGTTTCAAAAGTAGCAGGGCAGCTCAACACCAGCAATGACGCGCTTTCCGTACTTGCCGATACTTTTCCTGCCGGAACGCTCTCTGGCGCACCAAAGTATATGGCTATGACGCTCATAGACCGCTACGAGCGCGGCGCACGGGGCTTCTACGGTGGTGGAATTGGGTTTATTGATTTTCGTGGCAATGTCAATCACGCCATTATGATTCGTTCCATGATGAGCAAAAATAATACGCTCACCTATCAAGCAGGGATGGGCTTTGTAGCGGATTCTCAGCCCGAAAGCGAGCTTCAGGAAGTGAATAATAAGTTGGGAGCCTTGCGCAAGGCAATTGCGCTTGCGGCGAAGCTCTAAATGCGGGACAACAGGTGGCTTATTTCCATGTGATAATGGTATTGCTCATGGCTTCACTCCACGCTTCAATCAATTTTACATTCTGTACGATGGGATTTCCTGTGAGCAATAAATCCCGCAGATTATTGAGCTTGCGCATACCGTCGGGCAGCGTAACGATGCGGTTTCTGGCTAAATGAAGCTCTTGAAGATTGAAGCACTGGCTGATAATCTCTGGTACATCAGCAATGGCATTTCCTGAAAGCTGTAACACCTTGATACTGCGCATCTTGCAGACGAGTTGCGGAAAGACATCCAGCTTGTTTCCTGAAATATACAGCTCTTGGAGAAAGAGAATTGTGCCTAATTCTGTCGGCAATGTTGGGAGCTGATTATACTCCAAATGCAAGACCTGAAGCCGCTTCAAACCTGCAATACTTGCTGGAAGCGTGGTGAGTTTATTGTAGCCCAAGTGCAGAGAACGCAGTTGTGGTAAGGAACCAATATCAACGGGAAGCTCGGCAATTTTATTCGCACCACAGTTCAAATGCTGCAATTTCGATAAGCGAATAAGGTCGCCGGGAAGAGCAATCAAGCGGTTTTCAGCGAGATTCAGTTCGGCAATATTAAAGCAATAAAACAATTCCTTCGGCAATTCCACGAGCTTATTCTGCGAGAGATTACACTCCTCTAATGCTTCCCACGCACCTATTTCCTTCGGTAACACCTTCAGTTTATTTTGTTGAAGATTCAACCGCTTCAGGCGTTTCCATTGCACAATACTTGAGGGAAGCGTGGTTAAAAAGTTATTATTTGCAGTAAGCTCCACAAGATTGGCGAGTTGCCCAATACCTTCTGGCAATTCTTCCAGTTGATTGTGCTGGAGACGGAGAATTTGCACATTGGTTAGAAGGCTGATTTCTGGCGGGAGCGTTTGAAGTTTATTTTTAGAAAGGTCGAGATATTGCAGGTTGGGCAATTCGATAATTTTCGTTGGAACTTCAGTTAATTGCTCATCAATGAGTGCTAAACGATAGACTTTTTCGGGTTCTTTTAATGCTTCTTCGAGCGAGGTGTAGAGCTTCTTTTTGGCGAGAAATGCGGAATCCAACAAGCCTGCTTGTGAGAACACGGCTTGCGGAAAAAATGTGCAATGCAGCAACCATGCGGCAAAGACAACAACCACACCAATACGAGCATTCATGCGGGAAAAAGGATAAATCAAACGAAGAAACACTACATGAACATAAAAGACGATGCGTTAATTGAGACCAGTATTAACGCGAAAAAGAGTGACCAAATCTACACCTACTTGACAATACAACGTTCACCAACAAATCTACACAAATGAACTGCACCAATGAAAAGAATTTTAGAAAGAATGTTGGAAAGAATTTCTGTCTTGGGGATGGTGCAAAAATAAATAGGACTTTCGCAACATGCTCGCTTTGCGGCACAGACAAGAGTGTCTGTGCTACCGAAGGCGCGTAAAATCTGAAGTAAATAGTAGCGCAGACACTCCTGTCTGCAAGTCTTTATGCGGGTTTGAAGAAGTATAGACAAGAGTGTCTGTGCTACGAATCAAGAGAATTTGCACGTTTATTTTATTCACGCTCCTTGTCAGAGTTTATGACGAAAGAAAATATCATAAATGGACAGTAAGATTTCAACAAAAATCAGAATCACAACATACCATTCCATGCGGAGTGTGCGCTGATTTTGCAAAATATCGAGTTCTGTTTCTACGGTACTTGAAATGAGATTGAGCTTGCGTTCGATACTATTATGCCGTTCCACGAGTTCGTACTCATCTTCCAAACGTCCGAAAAGGCGCGTCAGTTCTGGCATTTCCCAAAGGAGTTCTGGTTTTTCGGTAATTTCAACGCGTCCCACCATTTTGTGTTGAATGAGCAAGGTATCGCCGACGTATTGCATCAGCGTTGCTGTTTTATCGCGCCCGAAACGATGTTGCTGCATGGCAAGTGCAATGGGTTCAATGGCATCAAACGCCCGTGCAATCGTGGTTTCGTAATGTGCCATAACCACACTTTTTGCCAAAATATCGGCGACAATCTGCAAGCGTTCTGCGGTAAATTCGAGCGTTGTTACATTACCATTTTCCACTAATTCCCGTTCTCCCAAGCGTATTTCTAAGGATTCACTTTCGGTTCGGTCGAATGGCTGTTGCACAAAGGTTTCAAGCTGCTTGAGAACCGTTACTTCTTCGAGTGGTTGGATATTGAACATCACCACCACACCATAGCGGAAGAGCGCGACGTAGCCTAATTCGCCCGACGGAATAAGCAATGGCGAAAGAGCAAGACGATTGGTCTGTTCTAAATTGCGAGTATCTACGCGCTCTCCAAGATACAACGCCCGTGCTTGGATGCTTGTGCGCTCACCGAAAAGGGTTTGGCTCATAATGTGCAAAATTGTGAGAAGAGTGTCAAGTCTCGTAAAATACACAAGAAAACAGACTTTTCGGAGAAGATTTTTCAGTGCTGCTCCTGAAGCGTTATTCTCATCCACTCTAAAAAACCACGTAAAGTTTTTTATCAAATGGGGGAAAAATTGTATCTTTGAGGCTGTGTAGCACCGTTGAGAATGATATTCGGTGTATTTTCATGGAGTTACTCTCTTCCGTGTTTGCCCTTTGAAAGCATGGAAAAAACTGGTTTCTCACCTGTTCAATGCTCGTAAAAGTATCCATTTTTCGAGTGTGCAGCATTACGTTTGAAGAATTATGAAATTTAGCCTTTCTCAAATTCCTTTGAAGCCTCGAACTGCCTATCTGACCATTCTTTTCGGGTTGATTTTTGCTATTGCTGCAAGTGCGCTTTTTTCACTGTATGTTGTTTCGCAAGGTTTGCCGTCGTTGGAAGAGTTGGAAAATCCGCGTCCAGAGCTTGCTACACGCGTTCTTTCTGCCGATGGCGAGGTAATTGACCAATTCTATCTCAAACGCCGTACCTACATGCCTTTCGATAGCATTCCCAAGCCGTTTATTCAAGGCTTAATTGCCACCGAAGACCGTGAGTTTTACAACCACTGGGGAGTTCATGCGGTGCGTATTGTCAAAGCGACGGTGAAAATTTTCTTGCGGGGGCGTGTGCGCGAAGGAGCTTCAACACTTACCCAACAATTAGCCCGCAATTTGTACGTGAATATCGGTTCGGAGCGGTCTCTGACGCGGAAAATTCGTGAAGCAATTACTGCTGTGCAGATTGAACGCACCTACACAAAAAATGAAATTTTAGAATTGTACATCAACACCGTGTATTTCGGACGTGGCGCACACGGCTTGCAAGTGGCGGCGGAGGTATATTTCAACAAAACACCAAATCAACTTAGCGTCGAAGAATGTGCTTTTTTGGTTGGGATTTTACAGCGTCCGAGCCTTCACGAATACTTGAAAAACTACCAAGCCTCGCTCAATCGGCGCAATGTGGTTCTGTACTCAATGGCTGAAGAAGACTACATTTCCGAGGGGCAATACGAAGTCTATAAAAAAACACCCATTGTTTTGGAAGTACCGCAAGAATTCACGCAAGACGGCACCATTGCACCACATTTCGTAGAAATGGTGCGCCAAGAATTGCTCAAAACGGATAACAAAGCACTCGCCAGCCTGCGCCGATACGACCTTTTCCGCGATGGATTGGTTATTTACACAACACTGAATGCCCGCATGCAACGCTATGCAAATCAGGCGGTAGAAGACCATTTGAAGAGCTTTCAGAAGGATTTTTCGCGGGCGTGGAAATGGGATACCGAAAAAACCTTGCTGAATGACATTCTCGAAAAAACGATAAAAAGCCGCCCTGACTACATTAGCGGTAATGATGCAGAGAAAAAGGCGATTTTATCAGGCTTGAAGCGCAATCAAGCGTATGTGGATTCGGTAAAGCTCGAAGCAACGCGCATACAGGTTGGCTTTGCTTCGATTGAGGCTGGAACGGGCGAAATTCGGTCGTTAGTTGGTTCGTCTATTTTTGGAAAACAATCGCGTTATACGCTGAATCGCGTTACGCAAATCCACCGCCAACCAGGTTCTTCGTTTAAGCCCTTCGTGTATGCAGCCGCCTTAGATGCTGGTCTTACGCCATACTCGTCCGTAGAAAGTGGCTGGCTTTCGCACAAACTCCCAACGGGCAAAACGTGGGAAGTACAGGGCAGTAGTTCGGGCGGTCCGATGTCCTTAGCAACAGCATTAAAATTTTCGATAAATACCGTTGCAGCCCGCCTCATTACTGAATATGTTTCGCCCAATGCGGTGATAAAACTTGCAAAACGCTGTGGGATAAAATCTGAACTCATGGCAGTTCCTTCGCTCGCACTTGGTTCGGGGGAAGTTACGCCAATGGAGATGATTTCTGCGTTCACCGTTTTTCCAAACGAAGGCATGTCGGTTGAACCCTACGCCATTGCTCGCATTGAAGACCGTTTTGGTAATGTTTTGTACGACCACAGCAAACTTGGTCTTTCTATTTCCGATGCAATGAATCCTCGCGTTGCCAAAACAATGACAGGAATGATGCGCAATGTTGTCAATAGCGGCACGGCTTCTCGTGTGCGTGGCTGGTTTCCCTACGAAGCTGCTGGCAAAACAGGTACCACCAACGACTTTGCCGATGCGTGGTTTGTCGGCTTCACGCCACAGCTCGTTGCGGGAGTTTGGACAGGTTTCGACGACCAACGCGTGAAGTTTACGGGCTGGTACGGTCAGGGTGGCAGTGCGGCATCGCCTATCTGGGCGCGATTTATGCAAAAAGTCTATAAAGACCCAATTTTGCAATACGATTCCCGCCGACGCTTCAAGGGCGTAGAAAACATTGGGGCAGGCGGAGGAAGCTCCTCCTCAGAAGGGACGATAAATAACGGAAGCACAGAAGGCGTACCTGAAAATACCTTGCCAAGCGATGCGGCTCCTTCAGATTCGAGTAAAAGTCCTGTTCCTCTTCGGTTGAGGTAAGCTATTATTCAACAAAAAGTTAGACTGACAATTTCTTTGAGGGAGAGTTTTTTTGAGATATTTTGAAAAAATATTGCAAAAAAATCTTGACATTCGCACAAAAAGACATTAAATTTGTAATCTCAATTTGATTCTAGTCGGGCTTATAGCTCAGTTGGGAGAGCGTTTGAATGGCATTCAAAAGGTCAGGGGTTCGACTCCCCTTAAGTCCACGTCAGAAACAATACGAGAATTTTTTCGAGAACATACATTATTGGGATCGTAGCTCAGCTGGTTAGAGCGCCTGCCTGTCACGCAGGAGGTCGCGAGTTCAAGTCTCGTCGGTCCCGCTAAAGAAAAGCCCTTGCAGTCCGCATGACTACAAGGGTTTTTGCTTTTATTTCTGTTCAGTCTGGTACAATTCACCTCGCTTCTTTGTGATACGATGATTCCAGCATTATGTCCTCATTACCGCTTCATACCTCGCTTTCCGCCGCTTTGAGTGTGCAACTTCTCGAAGAAGTGCAGGCGGGTATTCTCTTATTGAATATCCAGTTCACCACGCAAGACGCTCTGCCGAGCGCACGGTTTCCTATAGCCTTTGCAAATCGTACTGCCGCACAAATACTGGATTGCGGTGATAGCACCGCCCTTCTTGGACACGATATTCGTTCCTTGCCAACTCTCTTGCATGCCGAAGAACTTCACGACACCTTGCAACTTGCCATTGCACAAACACTCACGGTGAAACTCCAGCGCGGCGAGGAAATACGTGCCGTTGCGCAGGTGCATATTACTCCTATTGCGGATAATTCCTTGCGCCCGACGCATATTCTTTGCTCCTTTTCCGATATTACCGACCTTGTTCAGACCAACGATGCGCTACTCCATGAAAAAGAACAATTAGAAAAAAACATTGCGACGCGGACAAAAGATTTGCAAGAATTTATTGATGAAATTCGCAATGAGCTTCGCGAGCGGCGCATTTTGGAGGCAGAATTGCGTATGGCGGAACAACGGTATCGCTCGCTTGCACGAAATTTTCCTAATGGTGCCGTTATTCTGCTTGATAGTAGCGGTCATTGCTTGCTTTGTGAAGGAGAATTAGCAGAAATTATTTCGCTCACAGTGGAAGAAAACGGGAAAGTGCGATTAGATAAAACCCTTGAAGAGCGCATCAAAACAGAGCTTCAAGAGGCATTTCTTGGAAAACAGTTTTCTTTCGAGCTACAACTCGGCTCCGACCCATTTTCTGTGGATATTGTTCCCGTAGAAATTGAGCAAGGAAAAATTGATGCCGTGATGATGGTGCTGCAAAATATTCAGGATTTCAAAGCACGGCAAGAATTGGAACAAGAGCGCGAAATGACGGCACTGAAATACCGTTTTGTTACGATTGCCTCGCATGAACTTCGCACGCCACTTGCAGGAATGATGCTCTCTTCGGGCATTTTGCGCCGGTATTGGAACACCACAAGCGATGAGGATAAACTTGACTCCATTCGTGATATTATCACGGGTTTGGATAGAATGTCGAAGCTCGTGGATGATATTCTGTTTGTTGGGAAATCCGAAGCGGGAAAACTCCCCTTCAACCCTGTCACAATGGACATTGTTGCGCTCTGCGTTCAGTATTTGGATGAATGCGAAAAAGGAGTTGGTCTTCGGCATCGCACAATTCGTGAGTTTCCGCAAGCACCCGTGCCTATTTTCGGCGATGTCAAGCTCTTGCAGCTTATTGTGAACAATCTTCTCACCAATGCCTATAAATACTCTCCAGAAGGCTCGGAAGTCCGTGTTTCCTTGTTTGTAGAACATTCTTCACCGAAGATGAGTACACAACATATCATTTTTAGAGTTACCGATAATGGTATTGGCATTCCAGCAGAAGATATTCCGAATCTTTTCAAGAGCTTTACTCGCGCTTCCAATGTTGGCGAAATACAAGGTACAGGGCTGGGTTTAGCTATGGTAGAACGCGCTGTGGAGCAGCATAATGGTAAAATTTCTGTTCGCAGTATTCTTGGAGAAGGGACAGCCTTTGAAGTCCTTATACCGCGCCAGTTGTAGGAGGTATCATTTGGATAGCCCTGTTTTTTGCCATGAACTGTATGAGAATTTTTCACTCATAATTTCCAACCTTAGTTCCTTCTGCGTCATCAATGATACCTCTTCAAACCTTCCATTCACCGCGCTTTGGCACGGAATTCTATGAATGCGGCGCGGAAAACCGCGCTCGTGGAGCAATGACAATCGTATTGCTGCATGGTTTATTTGAAAATTGTACTGTGTGGAATGGCGTTCAAAGCATGACAAATACTCGTGTTTCGAGCAATTCAACAAGTATGGTCGAGATATTGGCAAAGGATTTTCACCTTGTTGCGTGTAATTTGATTGGTCATACCGCTTCACAGCCATTGCCCAATTCACCAAGCAATGAAGCCCATTCGGGCGTAACCTTGCGGATGATGGCGGAGGAAGTCATTGCGCTTGTGGAGCAGTTGCAGATTGAAAAGGCAGTGTTTATCGGACATTCAATGGGCGGGGCAGTTGCAATGCAGATTCTACACCATTTTCCAGAAAAAGTACAGGGAATATGCCTCTTCCAAGCCACTCCTTTCGCCGATGCTCCAAGCGCACAAGAGGCACGAAACGCGACCATTGCACGGATTCGGAGCGGTGAAGGAGCAGAAGTTGCGGCAGCCTTACTGTCAAAAATTTTACCCGAAAGCTCGCAACGCGGACGCGAAAAAGAAACTGCTTTCCTCCGCGCAATGCTGGCAGAGTGTCCTCCAAGCGGCATGATTGCTGGACATGAAGCAATGCGCGACCGCGAAGACACACAAGAAATTTTGAAAAATGCCCCCTGCCCTATGTTTATTTTGCTTGGGAAAAATGACACAATCATCAGTATTGAAGCGATGTTGCCGCTTTTGAATCGTGCTGCTGCTACGCAATGGTGTGTGCTGGAAAACGTTGCCCACGCTGGAATGCTGGAAGCTCCACAAGAATGCGCGGCTCAAATACAAGCATTTACGCACTTGTGCAGATGATATGCTTGAAAAATTCCTGTTCTTCATGTATTTTTCAGGTGTTTTTTTTCTGGTATTCTTTTCTGGTTCTTGACGCAAGTATCAGCCACGTCCACATTCCACGTTCCACATTCCCCAATTCACCATGAAACGCCCCATGTCTTGTTCCAATGCTGCGTATAACCTCATTTGTGCCTTCACAATCCTGTGTGGTTGTGGAATAATGTGTCCACGCTCTTTGCTCTCGCAGACCGCACCAATGCTACCTTCTACGCTTCAAAGTACCTCAGCAACCTTTATCCGTATTTTTTTGCGCGATAAAGGTCCAGAATCGCTGCGTCCAGGTGGCTTTCAAGTGGGTTCGCCTTTGTACGAGCAAACACGCGCTTTGCACACCGAGCGAGCATTACAGCGGCGTGCAAAGGTATTGCCAGAAAACGCATTGCTTTCGATTCAAGACGCGCCCGTATTTGAGCCATATCTGGACACACTTCGCAAGCGCGGTGCAGTGATAGCCTTGCGTTTGCGCTGGCGCAATGCCGTAGTAGTAACAGGCGCAAATTTGAGTTTTGAGGAATTACGCCGTTTACCGTTTGTGGAAAGGGTACAATCGGCGCGAGAACGCTTAAAACCTACATCTGTGCAAGAGAATACCCAAATTCAAACGACCAATTGTCCAACACCAAATTACGGCAATGCCGCACGGCAACTCGCCTTGAGCGGCATTCCTCCTTTGCATGCGGTTGGATTGACGGGACAAGGCGTGGTGATTGGCGTTATGGACACTGGTTTTCGTTGGAAAGAACAAACATCGCTGAAAGGCGCGTCAATACTTGGCGAATATGATGTTATTCGTCAAGATACCACTTCCACTGCCAATCGCAGCGACGACCGCCGCGACCAAGATTCGCACGGAACACAGGTATTATCGGTCATTGCGGCGTATGACCCGCCAAACCTGATTGGCGCAGCTTTTGGAGCGCAGTTCTACCTTGCCAAAACGGAAGACACACGCTATGAGCGCAATCTCGAGCAGGATAATTACGCTGCGGGCTTGGAATGGTTGGAGTCGCGGGGTGTGGACATTATGACAGCTTCGCTCGGTTATGCGCAATTTGACAGTACCGACGAAAGTATGCCGTATTCCGAGATGAACGGTAAAACCTCGCTTGTAGCACGCTCGGTGAATGATGCGGCGCGGCGCGGTGTGCTGTGTTTTATTCCGGCGGGCAATGATAGCACGAAAGGTCGCACCCTCAGTACGCCCGCCGATGCTGATAGTGCCTTGGTTGTGGGGGCAATTTTAGCAGATTCTCTCGGTGCAGCAAAATTTTCTTCCAGTGGTCCCACCGCCGACGGGCGCGTAAAACCTGACCTCATGGCACAAGGACAGCGCGTGATTTCTGCTTCGCCCATTGGTCAAGAATACCAAGCAGCAAGCGGAACTTCCCTTTCTACGCCAATTCTCGCGGGTGGAGCGGCACTCTTATTGTCTGCCTTCCCCACAATGAAACCATGGGAAATCCGTGATGCGCTGATAAAAACTGCTTCGCAAGCGACGAAACCCGATAACGTGATGGGCTATGGCATTGCCAACGTCGAAGATGCACTGACACGGGCAACGGCTCAATACGGCGTGGTTGCTTCGCCGGAGCTGCTTTCTTATCCGCTCTTGGAAGCGCAGCGCGTTGGAGTTGCTCTCAAAAATCCGAGTGCGAGTTTGGATGTAACATTGTTTGTGAAATTTGCTCAAAGCCAAGATTTTACGCGCTTTCCAATCGGCGATGGCACGCGCTTTGCCACGATTCCCTTTGTACAATTTCAACGAAATCCTGCAAATCTATCGGTAGCTGCGGAGGCATTTGCAGAAGTGCGTGTGAATGGTGCGCCACATCTCCGCATTCCACGCATGGGAACATTACCTCTTGTGCCGCGTCAAACCTCGCTTCCGTGCGGCTTGAGCTTGAATCGTTTACCAGTGGAATTGCCAGAAAAAGTGCAGGAAGGCTTGTTTCCCAATCCTGTTTCCCGTGCTACACGGGTGGTGAATCTTCTTGTGAGCGCGCAAGAACCCAGTACAGAAGCGGAGTGTAAAATTTTTAATAGTTTTGGACAATTTCTTCTTTCCGAAAAACTTAGCGTGAATACTGGTGTGAATGCGATTCCACTTGACCTTTCTTCGCTGGCTTCAGGGGTATATTTTGCTCGTTTTCGCTACAATGGACGTGTGAGCATGTATAAGTTTATGATTGTACCGTAAATAGTCTTTGAACAGAATATCAAGCCATCCATTGCCTCCATAAAGTTTATATCAATGCGCACAGATACTATTCTTCATCAAATGTTTGTTCAAATGCCTTCCATGCTTTTCGTGCTTATTGGGCGCGATGCGGAAGAAGGTCAGCATTATACCTTTTCGTCGGTGGAGGTAAAAGAAACGACGTTTCGTTTGGATGGAGTGCTTGTACCTGACACGGAAGACAAAATACTGTATTTCGTTGAAGTTCAATTTCAGCAGGACGCCCGCTTCTACTCCCGTTTATTTGCGGAACTTTTCGTATATTTATGACGGAATGAAACTGACCACGATTGGCAAGCGGTTGTTGTGTATGCAAATACGGGCTTGGACACGGGCATTCCAAAGCAATACCGTGAACTGGAAGGGCGTGTGCATCGAATATATCTGGACGCACTATCGGAAACACAAAAAACGCAGCATCCGATAGATTTACTGGAATTATTGATATTGCCCAGAAATACAGAGATTATCGCTCCAAAAGCGCGGTCAGTCTTGGAGCGAGCAGCAAAGGTGCAAAGTCCAGTACAGCAGCAAGAAACGATAAAATTGGTACTACAAATATTGACACAAAAATTTTCCAACCTCACCTATACGGAGGCGCAAATGTTACTTGATTTGAATCTACCGAGCTTTGAAGAAACGCAATTCTACAAAGATATTATACAGCGTGGTTTACAACAAGGTTTACAACAAGGCGTAGAACAAGGCGTACAAGGAGAGCGCAAGAAAGCTCTTCGTGCAATAGAACGAATGTTGCATAAGGGAATGGATGATGAAACGATAATGAGTATCATGGATATTTCGCCCGAAGAATTGGCTTCTATCAAGCAGAATATCGTGCTGTAAGAAGAATCAGAAAACAAAACGGCGACCGTAGTGCCATCAGACACATACGGTCGCCGTTTTGTTTTTGCATTTTCAATTTTACCCAAAACTCATTGCATTAAAATCCTCTTCTACAAGCCTGATATAATCTTGCTTTTAGCACTATTGCCATTGAAAGAGGCATGGCGGAATAAGCAAAAGGAGTGCGAGCGCGGTGAGAATAAGCATGAGCGGCAGAACCCATTTTGCCCATGTCTGCCAAGGAATATTTGCCAAAGACAGCACCCCGACAGTGATTGCCGAAGTTGGGATAACGATATTGCTGAATTCACCAAATTGAAAGGCAAGAATGGCAGTTTGACGTGTAACGCCCGTTAAATCTGCAAGGGGAGCCATGATGGGCATGGTAAGTGCGGCTTGACCAGTGCCAGAATGAATGAAAAAATTTATCACGGATTGAATCAGAAACATCTTCTGAGCAGCAAATATCGGGCTTGCAGACTCCACAAACGGCGCAAGTGCGTAGAGCATTGTGTCAATGATATGCGCATCTTTTGCCACAACCATCGTTGCACGGGCAAGCGCGATAATAAGTGCCGTTGAAACAAGGTCTTTTGCGCCATGCAAGAATGCGGCAACAAAATCATCTGCCTTCAGGCGAGCAACCACGCCAACGACAATACCCATGACGAGAAATAATGCCGCAATTTCCTCAATGTACCACTGATAGCGAATTACGCCGAAAATCATGATGCACAGCGAGGCAAGGAATATCCACAGCACGAGTTTATGCGTAGTGGTCATGCCAGAGAAATTCTCGAAGTCGCCAAAGTCAAGATTTTTACGTCGTTTTTCATCATCCTTAAAAACAGGACTTAGCTCTGGGCGAGCTTTGATGCGCTTTGCGTACCACATCACAAAAGCAATCGCGGGAATGTTTGCTATGCTCCAGACAAGCAAGCGATATTCAATGCCAGAATAGGGTGGCAAGCCCGCAATTCCTTGTGCTATTGCCACATTGAAAGGATTGAGAAATGCACCAGCAAATCCAATTTGTACACCAATAAACGGAATCGCAACGCCGACAAGCGAGTCGTAGCCAAGCGCGAGCGCGAGCGGTACAAAAATAAGCACGAAGGGAATTGCTTCTTCATTCATGCCAAAGGTTGCTCCGCCAATGCTGAAGAGCAGCATAAAAAGCGGAATGAGCGCAGAGCGCACAAATGCTGACTTCGCATGCGCTTTGGCAATAGATTTTATGAGCGCATCAATCGCTTCGGTTTTTTGCAACACGGAAAATGCTCCGCCGACAATCAGCACAAACCCAATTATGAGCGATGCTCCCACAAACCCCTTGATTGGTGCGGTCATGAGCGCACCAAAGCCTTGCGGATTGTTTGTGATAAAGTGAAACGAGCCGGGAACAATGACAGTACGCCCATTCAGCTGCGACGTTGTGTACTCACCTCCTGGAACAATCCACGTCAGCCCAGTAATGATAGCGAGGAGTGAGAAAATGAGAATGAAGGTATTGGGGAGTTTTAACTTTTTCATAATGTGGTTGTGAAAGTATTACTTGTAGGGCTTTCGCAAATGGCGCAGACAGGAGTGTTACGCGCTGTGGAGTAGATACCTTATTGTTCTTTGACAGTGGAAGTTTTAGTAGTTTAGCAGAAAAGAGAATCACATCAATTTTTCATCTTTTCTTTGTCTTGTTATGGGA